>CAUJSJ030000024.1:0-50282 GCA_963422775.4 uncultured Roseateles sp. | reverse complement strand
CTCGTCGGCCACCAGATCCCGGTCGCCCATGTCCAGGCGCGAGGAATGGATGCCCACTAGGAGCCAGGGCAGCGCCGCGCGACCAGGGGCGCGCACCACCACGGGTGCGCCGCTGATGCCGCGGTGCGTGCGCGCGTCGGTCAGGAACCAGCCCATGCCCTGAAAGCGCCAGCCATACGGCGAGGCCACGGCGCCCTGGCGCACCACTGGGAAATGGTGCAGCCCGTCGTGAAAGCCGAGCGGAAAGCCCGGGATCAGCACCTGCTCGCCGATGCCGACCTCGTCGTCGTCGCCGGGCAGGTTCTCCGGCGTGAAGGCGGCCAGCGCGGCCGCGGGCGGCAGCGCGTCGGCCTCGATCTCCAGCACCGCCACGTCGATCTCGCCACCGTCGTCCTGCCCCTGGCGCCAGTTGGCCAGGCCGTCGCGGTAGAGCAGCATCGACAGGCCGATGGACTCGGCCAGGTTCTCGGCGTCCGGGTGCAGCTCGATCTCGATGCGGTCCGGGTGGTGGCCGCTGGGCTCGTCGATGAACACGTGGCGGCTGCTGACCAGGAAGAGCCGTTCGTCGCGGCGGAAGAAGAAGCCGCTGGCGCTGGTCAGCCCCTTCTTGCCCAGGAAAGTCCCGATGCGGACGGTGGCCAGCAGCAGCGGGTCGATGGTGGCCACGGCCGCTCTTCCCGGTGCCGCGCTCAGAACGCCGGCCGCGGCGTGGCGCGGGCGAGCAGCGAGGCCAGGTGCTTGCAGACGTTCTCGCCCGTCGTCGTCAGGCGCAGCGAGCCGCCGTGCCACTCCATCCAGTGCAGCGCCACATAGCCCTCGATACGGCTCTCGTCGATCTCGGCCGCGCGTCGTCGCTTGAGCAGGTCGACGGTGGCGAGCAGTTCGTCGCGGAGGGCGTCGCGCTGCGTCGTGGCGGCGCAAGGAACGGGCAGGGGTGCAGAACGCTTCATCGAGGTCTCCAAACGGGCAGGGATGGCAGGCTTCTCGACTTGCAAGAAGCATGCCCTGGGCTGGGTGGATGTCTCGGTGGTTTCCGCGAGCCGCGCGGCGAGCTGGGGCTTCGCTGCAAGGCCTGGGGCGGACGGGCCGTGGCACCGTGGGGTGGGCCGCCTCGACAGGCTGTTCGAGAGGGTCCGGGTTGGGGCTCGTCGCTTGATGGAGGATGACGACCGATGCCCGCCGGCGGGAGCCGGCCAGGCGTGGGGCGCGAATGGGCAATGCGCCGGCGTCCAGCCACCGATGTCGCGCCGTTGAGCAGTACGCGACCAGAGCATTGATTCTAGGACGCGGCGCAGACACGCTCGCCGAGTCGGCGCCGCCTCCTACAGTTTGTAGCCCCGGGGTAAACGCGTGGGGGCGGTGTGTCGCCACATGTACTCAGGCGCCACCTCCCTGCTCTGTGGAGCAGGAGGAGCTTCCTTGCCCACATCGTTCTCACTCACCACCCGCTCGCTAGCGGCGGACAGCGGCGTCCGCGCCTGGGCGGTCTGGGTCGTGGCCGGCACGCTGCTGGCGGCCTGGGCCGCCTGGCTGTGGCTGGGCCGCGTCACGCTCTACGAGGTGTCGCCGCAGGCGCGCCTGGAGCTGCGCCAGGCGCTGCAGCCGCTGGCCACGCCGCTGGCCGGGCGGGTGCTGCGCTCGGCGCTGGTGCTGGGCGCCGAGGTCACGGCCGGCCAGGTGCTGGTGGAGCTGGATGCCAGCACCGCGCGGCTGGCGCTGCGCGAAGCGCAGGCGCTTGAACAAGGCCAGGCCGCGCAACTGGCCCGGCTGCAGGCCGAGCTGGCGGCCCGCCGGCAGGCACTCGCGCCGGCCGGTCAGGCGCAGCAGGCGACGATGGCGGCTGCCGCGCTGCGGCTGCAGGAGGCCGAAGCCACGCTGGCCGATGCGCTCGCGCAGGCTCGCCGGCTGCAGGGCGAGGCGGCCATGGGCAGCGTCAGCGCCGTCGAGGCCGGCCTGGCCCAGGCCGACGCGCGCCGCCTGCTCAGCCTGCGCGACGCCGCCCGCGCCGACCACCGGCGCCTGCAGGCCGAGGGCCAGGCGGGGGCCGACGCACTGCGCGCCCAGGTCGAAGGCCTGGAGCGCGACGCAGCGGCGCTGCGTGGCGAGCAGGCCCGTCAGGCCGCCACCGTGGAGCGGCTGGCGCTGGACGTGGAGCGCCACCTGCTGCGCGCGCCCGCTGCCGGTCGCGTCGGCGAGACGGCCGCGCTGCGCCCGGGCGACGTGGTGGCCGCCGGCCAGTCCTTCGCCAGCCTCATCGCGCCGGGCGAGCTGGTCGTCGTGGCCGAGTTCGAGCCCGCGACGGCCCTGGGCCGCGTGCAGCCGGGTCAAGTGGCGCGGCTGCGGCTGGATGGCTTCGCGTGGACGCAGTACGGCGCCGTGGAGGCCACCGTCAGCCGCGTGGCCGCCGAGCTGCGCGACCACAAGCTGCGCGTGGAGCTCACGCTGAGCGGCCCGCTGCCGCGCGGCGTCGTGCTGCAGCACGGCCTGCCCGGCGCGGTGGAGATCGCGGTGGACCGCGTCGCCCCGGCGGTGCTGCTGCTGCGCGCGTCCGGGCAGTGGCTGTGACGGCTGTGAAAACCGTGAGGAGGCAGTGGCTCGCCACCGAGGTCGTGCAGACCTCGGCGATGGATTGCGGCCCGGCCGCGCTGAAATGCGTGCTCGAAGGCTACGGCATCGCGGCCAGCTACGGCCGGCTGCGCGAGGCCTGCCAGACCGATGTGGACGGCACTTCCATCGATACGTTGGAGGCGGTCGCGCCGCAGCTCGGCGTGGCGGCCGAGCAGGTGCTGATCCCGCTGGACCACGTCACGCTGCGCAGCGCGGCGGCGCTGCCGGCCATCGTCGTCATGCGCCAGGCCGACGGCGCCTCGCACTTCGTCGTCGCCTGGCGCCAGCTCGGCGACTGGCTGCAGCTGATGGACCCCGCCACCGGCCGGCGCTGGGTGCACCGCCGCCGCTTCGCCGCCGACGTGCTGCGCCACCAGCACCGCGTGCCCGAGGCCGACTGGCGCGACTGGGCCGGCAGCGCCGAGGGCCTGGCGCCGCTGCGCGAACGCGCGCTGCAGCTCGGCCTGACGCCGGCCGCTGCACAGGCCCTGCTGGCCGACGCACTGGCCGACACCGGCTGGTTCGGCCTGGGCGCGCTGGACGCCGCGCTGCGTCTGGCCGACAGCGTCGTGCAGGCCGGTGGCGTGGCGCCCGGCGCGGCCCGCCTCGTGCAGGCGCTGGTGGCGCAGTGCCGCGCCGCGACCGACCACATCCACCGCGTCGTGCCGGCGGCCTACTGGTCGGTCACGCCCGACCCCGACAGCCTCGTGCTCGGCACGCTGCACCTGCGCCTGAGCGGCGCCGTGCTGCTGCGCCTGGCCGGCACGGTGACCCCCAGCCAGAGCCTCGCGCCCGAGCTGCGCGCCGCGCTGGCCGAGCCCGGCGCCCACCCGCTGGCCGCTGCCTGGGCGCTGGTGCGCGAGCAAGGCCTGCTCGCGCCGCTGGCGCTGGCCGGCGCGATGACCGTGGCTGCGGGTGCGCTCGTGGCCGAGGCCGTGCTGTTCCGCGGCCTTTTCGACGTGGCTGGGCGGCTCGCGCTGGCGCAGCAGCGCGTGATCGGGCTGGCCGCGCTGCTGGTGTTCGCGGCCCTGCTGCTGGCGCTGGAGCTGCCCATCGTGCGCGAGTCGCTGCGCCTGGGCCGGCACCTGGAGCTGCGCCTGCGCATGGCCCTGCTGGCCAAGCTGCCGCGCCTGCCGGACCGCTACTTCCAGAGCCGCTCGGTGTCCGACATGGCCGAGCGCAGCCACCTGTTGCAGGCCCTGCGCGGCGCGCCCACGCTGGCCATGAACACCGTGCAGACCACCGCCGAGCTGGCCTTCACGCTGCTGGGCCTGCTGTGGCTGGCGCCGGCCAGCTGGCCCTGGGCGATCGGCCTGGCCTTCGGCGCCGTGGCCCTGCCGCTGGCGATGCAGCCGCTGCTGGCCGAGCGCGACCTGCGCATGCGCAACCACGCCAGCGCGCTCAACGCCACGTTTCTGGACGCGCTGCAAGGCCTGATGCCCGCGCGCACCCACCGCGCCCAGGGCCCGCTGCGCGCCCAGCAGGAGGCGCTGCTGGTGGCCTGGGAGGGCGCCGGCCGCGGCCTCGCGCGCCTCGGGCTGCTGGCCCAGGGCGTGCAAGGCGGTTTGGCCACCGTGCTGACCGTGGGCCTGCTGGCCTCGCACTTCGGCCGCAGCGGCCAGGTCAGCGGTGGCGATCTGCTGCTGGTGTACTGGGCCATCAAGCTCGGCGCGTTGGGCGGCGGTCTGGCCGGCCTGGCGCAACAGCTCCCAGCCCAGCGCAACCTGCTGCTGCGCTGCCTGGAGCCCTTGCAGGCACCCGAGGCCCCGTCGGCTGCCGGCCCGGTCCAGCCGGTGAGTGGCCCGGCAACGGTGAGCCTGACGGGCGGCCGCGTCGTCGCCGCGGGCCAGACCCTGCTGCAGGGGCTGGACCTGCACATCCGCCCCGGCGAGCACGTCGCCATCGTCGGCGCTTCGGGCGCGGGCAAGTCCACGCTGCTGGGCCTGCTGCTGGGCTGGCACCGCCTGGCCGAAGGCGAGCTGGCCGTGGACGGCCGGCCGCTGGACCCTGCCGCCCTGGCCGCGCTGCGCGAGCGCACCGCCTGGCTGGACCCGGCCGTGCAGCTGTGGAACCGCTCGCTGCTGGACAACCTCGGCTACGCCAGCGACAGCCTCGCGCCCGCTCGCCTGGCCGAGGTGCTGGAGGCCGCCCAGCTGCGCAGCCTGCTGCCGCGCCTGCCCCAGGGCCTGCAGACGCCGCTGGGCGAAGGCGGCGCGCTGCTGTCCGGTGGCGAGGGGCCAGCGCGTGCGCCTGGGCCGCGCGCTGGCGCAGAGCGACGTGCGCCTGGCCCTGCTGGACGAACCCTTCCGCGGCCTGGACCGCGGCCAGCGCGCCACGCTGCTGGCCGAGGCGCGGCGCTGGTGGCGCGGCAGCACGCTGCTGTGCGTGACGCATGACGTGGGCGAGACGCGCGGCTTCGACCGCGTGCTCGTCATCGAAGGCGGCCGCATCGTGGAAGACGCGCCGCCCGAGTCCCTGGCCGCCGACGCCGGCAGCCGCTACGCCGCGCTGCTGCACGCCGAGGACCAGGTGCGCCGCGAAATGTGGCGCGGCGAGGGCTGGCGGCACCTGCGGCTGGCTGATGGCCGGCTGCACGAGGGCCGGCTGCACGAGGGCGGCGCGCCATGATCGACCTGTGCCTGTGGCCGCACGACCGCCTGGGCGCGGCGCTGGCCGTGCTGGCCCAGCGCGCCGGCCTGGCCGAGGGCGCGCGCGCGGCGGCGCTGGCCGCGCTGCCGGCACCGGCGGACGCCGCCGACCTCGACCCCTGGCTGGCCCACGCCGCCGCCCGCCTGGGCCTGGAGGCGCAGGCGGTGCAGTGCCAGGTGCCCCAGGCTGGCGAGCTGCTGCTGCGTGGCGGCCCGGCCCTGCTGCGGCTGACCGACTGCGGCTTCGTGCTGCTGCTGGGCCGCCGCGGCCGCACGCTGCGCCTTGTCGGCCCCGACCTGCGCGAGCGCCGCCTGCCTCTGGCCGCGCTGCGTGACCGCCTGTGCGCGCCCGCCGAGGCGCCGCTGGCTGCCGAGGTGGACTCCCTGCTCGCCGCCGCGCTGGTGCCGCCGGCGCGGCGTGATCGTGCCCGCCGCGCGCTGCTGGCCGAGCGCCTGGCCGGCCAGCCGCTGCAGGGCTGCTGGCTCCTGCGCCATGCGCCGGGCACGTCGTACTGGCGGCAGTTGCTGCACGCGCGTCTGCCGCAGCAGGTGGGCCTGATGCTGGCGCTGTTCGCCGGCCTGTACGCGTTGGAGCTGCTGGGCTGGCGGTTGATCGGCCAGGCCGCGCTGGACGGTCGCTTCGACACCGGCTGGTTGGCCGCCTGGGCGCTGCTGCTGGCGGCGCTGGTGCCGCTGCGCCTGCTGACCAGCGCGCTGAACAGCTGCTTCGCGCTGACGGCCGGGCGGCTGCTCAAGCAGCGCCTGCTGGCCGGCGCGCTGCGGCTGGACCTGGACCTGGTCAAGCGCCAGGGCACGGGCCAGTGGCTGGGCCGGGTCATCGAGTCGCAGGCGTTGGAAACGACCGGCCTGGCCGGCGCCCTGGGCGTGGCCGTGGCGGCGCTGGAGCTGGCCTTTGCAGCCTGGGTGCTGGGCCAGGGCGCCGCGCCGCACTGGCACCTGGGCCTGCTGGCCGCCTGGCTGCTGGTGAACCTCGCGTTGACGGCGCACTTCCACGCACGCCTGAAAGCCTGGACGCTGGCGCGCCTGGCGATGACCGAGGGCCTGGTGGAGCGCATGGTGGGCCACCGCACGCGGCTGGCCCAGGAGCGCGCCGCGCGCCGCGCCGCCGAGGAGGACCGCGAGGCCATGGCCTACCTGGAGAGCTCGCAGGCGCTGGACGCGAGCGTGCCGCTGCTCGTCTCGGCGGCGCCCGGCGGCTGGGTGCTGCTGGGCCTGGCCGGCCTGGGACCGGCCCTGCTGGCGGGCGGCGCCAACACCGGCGCACTGGCCATCAGCCTGGGCGGCGTGCTGTTTGCGCACCGGGCGCTGGGCGGGCTGACGGGCGGGCTGTCGGCGCTGGCGCGCGCGGCCATCGCCTGGCAGCAGGTGGCGCCGCTGTTCCACGCTGCGGCGCAGGAGGACGATGAATGCCCGTGGCTGGGCGGCGCGCTTGACGAGCCCGCGCCGCGGCTGGTTGATGCACAGCAACTGGCCTTCGGCTACGCGCAGGCGGCGCCGGTGCTGCAGGGCGTGGACCTGCAGGTTCGCGCCGGCGAGCGCGTCCTGCTGTCGGGGCCGTCGGGCGGCGGCAAGTCCACGCTCGCGGCGCTGATCGTGGGGCTGCGCGCGCCCAGCGCCGGGCTGCTGCTGCTCAACGGCCTGGACCGCGCCACGCTGGGCGCCGACTGGCAGCGCCTGGCGACCGAGGCGCCGCAGTTCCATGACAACCATGTCTACACCGGCACGCTGGCCTTCAACCTGCTGCTGGGCCGCGAATGGCCGGCCACCGAGGCCCAGGTGGCCGAGGCCCGCGCGCTGTGCGAGGCCCTGGGCCTGGGCGAGCTGCTGGCGCGCATGCCCGCCGGCCTGCAGCAGCGCGTGGGCGAGACCGGCTGGCAGCTTTCGCACGGCGAACGCAGCCGCCTCTTCCTGGCCCGCGCGCTGCTGCAGCGCGCGCGCCTGACCGTGCTGGACGAGAGCTTCGCCGCTCTCGACCCGGCGACCCTGCAACGCTGCCTGGCCAGGGCCATCGCCGAGTGCACCGGGCCGGCACGCAGCCTTCTCGTGATTGCCCATCCATGACCGACCTGCTCAGCGCATCCCCCAACTTCGTCCAGGCCCTGAGCTTCGACGGCCGCCCGTTTGTGGCGAAAGACGCCGAGCCCTATTCGCAGTTCTGGCTCAGCGCCCGCGAGCAGGTGCTGCTGGTCCTGTTCTCCCGCCGCGGCGGCGCCACGCTGGAGGCCGCCACCGCCGACTGCCTGCAGGCGCTGCGCACCCCCGACAGCCCGGCTGCGCGGCGGCGCATCGCGCGCGACGTGGCCGGCATGCGCGCGGCAGGCGTGCTCGTCGGCGCCGCCGACGACACCTCGCGCTACAGCGCCGCCATCGCCGCCGACTACCTTGCCCACCGACCCTTCCCGCCCGACGTCACGGCCCACATCGTGGCGCGCGCCGGCGTGGGCCCCGCCACCCGCGTGCTGGACCTGGCCGGCGGCCCGGGCGACCTGGCCGTGCAGCTGGCGCGCCACTCTGAACAGGTGGCCCTGCTGGAGCTGTCCAAGGGCTTCCTGGGCGCGGCGCGCCGCCGCGCCAAGGCCGCCGGCCGGCCGCTGGCCACGTTGCACGACAGCGCCAACCGCCTCGTCTACCGCGACGAGCCCTACGACCTCATCACCGTCTCGCAGGCCCTGCACTGGCTGGACGACGTCAACGTCTGCCGCGGCGCGTGCAGGTTGTTGCAGCCGGGCGGCAGCTTCGTCGTCATCCACGCCGCGCTCGACCTGCCCGATGCCCACCCGCTGGCCTACCTGTTCGGCCACGACTCCATCCTCGGCAAGAAGGCTCGCGTGCCGTTCAAGATCGAGGTGCAAGCCCTGCACCGGCGCCTGGCCCTGCTGTTCGACGCGCTGGACACACCCGCCGTGGACCGCCTGGACGCCGCCCGTACCCAGACCGGCCCCGGCCAGCGCATTGCGGCGGCCGGCGTGCAACTGTGGCGCCAGGAGCGACCCTTCGGCGAGGGCTTTGCACGCGGCTTCCTGACGCCCGAGCACATCGCCGTCACCGGCCAGGCGCCGGAAGGTTTCTGGGCGGAATTGCAGTCACGCTGCGAGCAGGCTGCGCCCGAACAGTTGATGGGCACGCAGCATTGGGCGGTGCTGCATTTCCGGCGTGGGGCGACGGAAAAGGTGTCGTGGCGGGGGATGCAGATGGCGAGGCTGCCATAGCGCGTCGAATCCGCGGCGGCCAAGCCGCCGGCCCGAGCTATGGTCTGATGCGGGCCGTCGGCCAGGAGGCTGCCCCGACACAGGAGTCACCCGCATGCCACCGGTCATCGTCGACCTCGCAAGCGTCGTCGAATTTGTCGACGAAGCCGCTTTCAACGACTGGCTCTCGCGCCACCACGACCATCGCAGCGAGGTCTGGGTGAAGCTGCACAAGCTGAGCTCAGGACGACCGTCCATCACGCCCAAGCAGGCCATCGACGTGGCGCTGTGCTGGGGCTGGATCGATGCCGTGCGCAAGGGCCTGGACGCGACCAGCTACCTGCAGCGCTACACGCCGCGGCGCAGCAAGAGCATCTGGAGCCAGGTCAATGTCGCGAACATTGCGCGGTTGATCGAGGCCGGCCGCATGACGCCGCACGGCCTGAAGGAAGTCCAGGCCGCCCAGGCCGACGGCCGCTGGGACCGCGCCTACGCCAACGGCAAGGGGATGCCGATTCCCGACGACTTGCAGGCCGCCATCGACGCCGTGCCTGCGGCCAGGCAGATGCTGGCCGCCTTGAGCGAACAGAACCGTTTTGCCATCGCCTTCCGTGTGTTCAACATGAAGACCGAAGCCGGCCGCAAGAAGAAGATCGAGACCTTCGTGGCGATGCTGGCGCGAGGCGAGACGGTCTACCCGCAGAAGGCCAAGCCCAAGCAGGGCCCGGTGCGCGAGTGATGCCGCTGAGGACTGAGAGCGCATTCGTCAACGCGGCGATGGCGGCACGCTGCTGCTGCGAGATGTCGTTGCCCGTCATGCCGAGTCACTTCTCGTGCAAGGCGACGACCAGTCATCAATGGCGGTGATCGACCCGTTGCTGTGATCCACCGTCGATCACCGAACGACAGCAGTGGTGCAGACACCGGCCGCTGCACCAGATGCCCGGGCGCGCGCACGGCAGTTTTCACCGAGATCGAGCGAACCTGGGCTGGCATCATCAGATGCTTGAAGCAGGCCGTTTTCGCGCGACGAGAACTTGTAACAACGTGCCGGTTTTGTCGGAAATTTAGTGGCCGTTTCGCCCGTCAACTTTTGGAGAAAGCTGCCATTAGTCAAGCACTTGCAGCGCCCAACCAGGTATATGTTGTGGCGCACCGCTCCTGCCTAAGCAGCAGCGGCTGTCTCCCGAGAACACGTTAGGTTTCATGAACACATTGCGCGCTTTCACTGCCCTTGTGCTCCTCCAGTTGGCCGCACTGGCAGTTGCGCAGGCGGCACCCCGCAACTACGAGATTGCTGGTGGCGATTGGCATGTCCCAGCAGGTGTGGTGGCCGACATTCGACGCCAATTGCAGGCTGCCGCGGATGGCGCCGTTGCCGCATCTGCGACAAAGGAGAAGCGGTCAGTTCAAAGCGACATCATTCAGTATCAGGGCGTGGTTGGCGAAAGGTCAAAGCGTCGCATGGTTGAGGTCTGGGGCATGTGCAAAACCGACTGGTCGCCCGCAATGCTTAGGCGAAATATTGCCGTGGGGCGGGATGGTGGAAATTGCTACTACTTCGCCAGCTACGATCCCTCAACCAAGAAGTTCACCGACTTCCTATTCAACGGTGCCGCATGATGCTGCCGCTGAAACTTAACTGCCCGCTGCAGCAGACGGCTACGCCGCCCGCTGAGCGCGAACGTTAAAGCGCACCTTGCTACTTGCTCATCGAACCAAGCAGCGGCTTCGCATTGCGGTGGTGGCATGCGCCGCATATGCCTTGCTCGCTGCAGCCGTGGCTGCGGTGTTCCCTCGTGAAGGGCTTGGCTTCTTGCCGTCGTTTGGTTGGTGGCTATGCGCGATCCCGACGGGCCTCGTTGTCTATGTCGCGCTGGAACTCTTCGGAACCTGGAGCCTCGGGCTACCCTTTTGGCAGCGCATGCCAAGTTGGGCGCGCGTTCTGCTTCTGGTCGCACTCATCAGCGGTATTGCCGTGGGTGCCTTCTTCATCAGTCAGTTCGTCAGCCCCTATGGTTCGCTTTAACCCCTTGCTGCAGCGGACGGCTACGCCGCCCGCTGAGCGCGAACGATAAGCCGCACGGATGGTTTTCCTCGCCGTCACTTCCGCCGGGCTAGACGAAGCTTTGCGGCTTCGCGGTGATTCGGCGGTCGCTGTGTGGTGCGGCTCCGACGCCATCTCGGAGTCTGATTACGCAGCCCTCACAGCTGCCAACGTTTCTCGCTTCGTCTATCTGCTGCAGAGGCAGGGCGGCGAGATGCTTGCCGAAGCGATCGAGACTATTGAGGAGCACCATCCGAATCAAACCGTGTGGGTTGAGCGATGTGCGTGAGCCTTAACCTGCCATTCGAGCGGACCGCCTTCGGCGTCCGCTCACTTTCACGTTGGGCGTCACAACCAACACCTCCTTCCCCTTTAACATGCGAACTCCAAACGTCCTAGCTGCACTCTTTGCTGTCCTCGTGCACGCCACGACCCTTGCGCAGTCGCCAGCTTTGCCTGAGCGCACGCGTGAAAACCTCATGGTCGTTGTACGTGAGTCCATTGGCGCATATCGAGCCGAGGACGCGCTCACCCCTACGGGCAAGGCGAAGGCAAAGTTGCCAGACGGCAGAGAAATCGAGTTCGAGATGGCCTCGTGGGAATTTATCGGAGACACGCACATTCGGTTTGTCTTCGATGGCCCTCAGACGATGATCAACGCCACGCCCCAGGACCTTGAGCGTTTAGGCATCAAGGGAGTAGGTGAAGCGCTGTCGGTCGCGCTCGCGAATCTCAAGCGCGTCTACGGTGAGCCTTCGGCATCGCCTTGGGAGGGCGGGGTTATGTCGGTCGAGGGCAAGTCTCCTGATCTCAACAGCTCCTACTTCCTGGACCGGGCGTATTGGCAGGGCTTGCTCAAATCGCATCCCGAGGGGCTTGTTGTTTCCGTTGCGAAGCGCGGCGGACTTCTGTACGCGCCTGCGTCAAACACCAAAGCAGTCGAGGGTCTGAAGCGGGGCGTTGCCTATCTGCACTCCAGCAGCCAAAGGCTGCGCGTGTCGTCGGCGCTGTTCCTCTTTAAGGAAGGCAAGTGGTCGGTGTTTCAAGCGCCTGTGAATCAGTGACCCCCAACCCGTTGCCGAAGCGGACCGGCCTTCGGCCGGCCGCTTAGCGCCAACGTTGGCCGTCTGCTTGCTGAGATAACCGGCCGCTGATCGTGCCGGCGTGAATTTCCGCCCCCGGCCGGGAGCGCGCGTAAGCGTTCATGCTGCTAGGCTGCGCGCCGTTCACTTCGACCCCAGATTTTCACCACCGCTTCGATGACCCACCGTGAGCGCATTGCACGATTTGCGCACCTCTCGACAGAGCTTGCCCTCAAAAGTGACCAGCAGTTGGCTCAACTGGTGGACGGCGCCGAGCAATTGGCGTCGGGCATCGGCGGGACCACTCTGACCTTTGCGCTCGCCGGATACAAGGTGTTCGCAAAGCGCCTACGGTTGACCGACTTGGAGCTGCACCCCGAAAACCAGATGTCGACGGCGAACCTCTTCGGGCTTCCGACGTATTGCCAGCGCAACGTCGGCTCTGCTGGTTTCGGTGCATGGCGCGAATTGGCCGCCAACGTCATGACGACGGGTTGGGTGCTGTCGCAGCAGCTGGAGAGCTTTCCACTGATGTACCACTGGCGTGTGCTGGAAGGCGCATCGTCACCAGGAGCCGCACCGCCACCCGTCGAATGGAATGACGTTGAGCGCATGACCAGCTATTGGGGAGGCTCTGACGCCATGCGAGCTCGCCTAGTGGCGCTCGCCGATGCCAGTTCCAGCCTCATGATTTTCCTGGAGCACGTGCCTTGGACGCTTGGTGCGTGGCTGGAGCGCCAAATTGCTCCGCGCAACGTGGCAACGGAGTCGACCTTGGCGATGGTCGAGCGCGGCCTGACGGTCGACATTCCCTTGATGAACTCATTGGGCTTGCTCCATGGCGATGCGCACCACGGAAACATCCTGACGGATGGGCAACGCCTGTACTTTGCTGATCTCGGCCTGGCCACATCAGCGCGCTTTGCACTTTCGACGGACGAATTGAGCTACCTGCATCACAGCGCGAGCCTCGACCGCGGCTACGCACTGGCCAAATGGGTCAATTGGTTGGTAAAAGCTTTCGCGCCAGCGGTAGACAGCCCGCTAGATCGTTTCGAATTGGTGCGGGCCGCCGCACAGGGTCAAGCAATGCATCAACTTGTCCCCGGTATTCCTTCCAACGTGGCTGAGATCGTTCACCGCCATGCGTCGATCGCCACACTCATCAATGACTTCGACGTCAAGCTGCACGGTGAAGACAGACGTACACCCTATCCACGCGACGCAATCGAAGCCTTGCTTTCGGGGACGGCGTCGGCGATGTAGCAGAGGACGCGAGCTGCTGGCAACGTGGACCGTGGGGGCCCACCGCACCGGGAGCCTATCGTGCAAGCCATCGGCCGGTAGCCCTGGCGGGCACCCGATGGCGCGGCGCATGTGGTGGCGTGCCGGGAACAGGGTCAGCGCCCTTCAGCCCGCGGTGAGGACAGCGTCATTCGACAGCCGCAGACTCGTTCTCAGTGTGCCGGTCAGGCTCCGTGGTGCGCAGGATTTCGTTCAGCACGGAAGTGGCGTAAGTCCCGGCGGGCAAAGAGAACGTGAGCACCAGTTGATCAGCTTGCGGCCATGCCCATGACAGGTCCACCGGACTGGCCACCAGGGCGCGGCGATCCTGATCCAGACCGGCGTGTTCCATGCCGTCGCACAAGGTGGCGTGACGTTCAGCCACGCCGTTTTCCACGGCCTGCGCCTGATCGGTCGTGATCACGCGGCCCCGTCCCCACAGCGGTCCGGTGGGCCGGCCCGCCTCGTCCATCACGTCACCGGGCAGGGTCTTGCCCCAGAGTCCCTGCTGAATTCGCAGCGCCAGCACTTCATTGAAGACGAAGGAGCGCACCGCCGACAGGTAGATGCCCTTCTTCTTCGGGTTGCGCACGCGGATTTCACGCGCCAGCATGGCCCGGCCCTGCTCGACGTTGCCGCCCTCAAAGCCGAAACGCTGAGCGCCGAAGTAGTTGGGCACGCCCTGTGACGCAGCGGCCTTGAGATTGGCCTCGATGGCCTGCATGACGTCAGGATCGCCCGTCACGTCACGCAGCACGATGCGAAATCGGTTGCCCTGCAAATCACCGGGGCGCAGCTTCTTCACGTGGCGGCTCTGACTCAGCACCTTGAATTCCGGGTGCTGAAGCAGGGTCAGGTCGGGCGTCTCGCCCTTCGGCAAGTAGATGCTGAACCACTGACGCGTGATGGCGTAGCGGTCTTTGAGGCCGGCATAGCCCACGTCCCATTCCTGCACGCCGGCGGCCTCGGCCAGCTGCTGGGCGACGAAGGCGGTGTTGGCGCCGTTCTTCTCGATGTCCAGCCAGATGTGTTCGCCCCCACCGGAGGGCAGCTGCAGCGGCAGTTCGGTCACGATGAAGTCCTCGTTGAGGCCTTTCAGGGTGGCGCTGGCGCCGCTGGGCGGATAAGCGTGGGGCCACTGCGGCAAGGTCGTGTATTGAGCGTCGGTCATGAGCAGTCTGACGGCACCAGCTGTAGACAGGGACAGGTTGTCTAGCCAACCAGGGGCAGTGAAGACAGAGATTGTCTCCCCACCTGCAAGCCATGACGGGCGGCAACAGAAGCGACTTCAATCGAAACCGCTGTGCGCTGCGACAGGCGGCTTGCGGGCAGCGACGTCAACTCACGGACGCGGCCAGGCGCGCAAGTGCGTCGGGCGGTGGCCAATGGCTGTGCGTCGCGGGGTGTTGTCGTTCGCGTCAGGCCTGACCGCCGACAGCTATCACCCTGAAGCGGCATTTGCAGCTCTGGATTGATCGCTCCAAAGCAGTCGCTCGCGCCCCGGCTTGTCAATCAGCTACGGCAACTGGATGGTCGAAGGACCGCGAGCCCACCCGGCGCTCGCGGCATCGAACGCCAGTCAATACACACCCATGTAGTCACGCTTGCCGATGGCGATCCCGTTGTGGCGCAGGATGGCATAGGCAGTGGTGACATGAAAGAAGAACTGCGGCAGGCCGTAGTTGGCCAGATAGGTTTGACCGATCAGCCGCTTCTCCTTTGGTGTACCGGGACGCAAGATGATCTCCCTGCTTTCGCTGCCTTCGAACTGCGATGCGCTCAGGCCATCCAGAAAACTCATCGTCTGGGCCAACAGGACGTCAAGATCAGCAAAGCTCTTCTCTTGTCCCTCCTGGATGGGGGCCTCGACACCCGCCAGCCGTGCCGATACGCCACGCGCAAAGTCGGCTGCGATCTGCACCTGCTTGGCCAACGCAAACATGTCCGGATACAGGCGCGCCTGCAGCAAGGCGTCGGGCTCAATCGAGTGGGCCGAGGCGTGCGTACTCGCCTGCGCCAGTTCGGCTTTGAGCGCCATCAGCATTTGCTTGAAGACGGGAACGGCGAAGGTATACATCGGGCTGGTCATGGTCGTTCCTGGGTAGAGGTGAAGCTGGACGGCGACGGCATTCGAGGGGCGCCGCCACCGGGTCGGAAGCCCGGTTGCTGCGCCAACGCCAAAGGGCGGACGACGCCATTCAGTGTAAGGACGCGCCCAGGGGCTCGTCAGTGTGAACGCGCGGTCGGCGGCGGCTGACCGAGATCCGCCGCGGACGTCGGACTTCTCGCAGTCGGTCTCGTCCGGCAAATCTACGGGATCGAGATCGGGTTCGCGTGAGCCCGCTGGCGACCCCTATGCGACTTTCGGGGCTCTTAATTCGCAGCCTAAGAGCCGCCCTTGCGAACGAGCTCAAACTCGTGCGAGTGCTGATACAGGCGCTATGCGCAGTAAGCCCGTCACCCTCCTCCCACCAAATCGAGACACTGACCTTGCCTGGTTCAGGTAGGTCGTCAATCTCGTACTCGTTGTGAAGCATTGCCTCGTGGTGCGGCCGTTCGTCTTCCGCCAGTGAAGCGAGAACATCGGGCGCTATCTCAAGAACGCGAACGACGTCCCCTACGGTGACTGGGTTGCCATGTCTATCGCGCATCTGTGGATCGAGCTGGTTATCCATATTCGTCCCACTCAGCCTATCCGAAGGCTGACCGTCGCCATCGGCTGCTCCTGGCCGGCTGCTGCCCCCCGGCTTGAATCCCTCCCCGGCCGCACCCGCCGCACAAAAAGCAAGAGGGGCGGATCACGACGTCTCGTGATCCGCCCCTCCTGCCGAGTGCCCGCTGGAATCAGATCCCGACGCAGCGGCTGACCGGCGGCACGTAGACCACCGGCACATCAGGCGTGGAGCTGTTGTGGCCACCGCCGCTGGCGCCGCCACCACCGGCACCGCCGCCACCACCACCGCCACCACCGCCCGCGCAACGACCGCCGGCACCTGCGCGCAGATTTGTCTTGACCTTCATGGCTTTCTCCTCGTCTTCAGTGCGTGCCTGGGCACGCGGAACTCGTCGACCCCATGTCGAACGAATCTGTCGGGCGCGGCGTCATGCCGGCAGCCCTGTGTCTGTGATGCTCACGGCGCTGCAGTCGATGTCGACCTGCAGGCCGTGAACGCGCGCCAGCTCGTCGGGCAGGAAGGGCACGCGCCCTTCGAGCAGGCCCACGAGCTGCACGTAGATGTCGATGTCCGCCACGCGGAACGGCTGCGGCGGGGGAGTGCGGCCGAGCAGGCGGTTGATCTCGGCCTGCGCTTCGCCGGCCACCCGCACCACGGCCTGCGCGTGCAGGAAGTGGTGCATCAGCGCGATGAGCCAGTCGTCGCGGTGGCGCTGCTGTGCGGGGCCTGAGGCGATGCCGAAGCGGCGCTCGATGGCGGCGCGCAGCGCCTGCACGGCGGGCGCGTCGGCCGCCACGGCGCGCGGCGCCAGGCGCTCGGCGAGCGTGCGCCCCGGCAGCACGCCGCTGAGCGTGCGCTCGGCCTGGGCGTCCATGTCGCCGTAGACGCGCTCGCGGTCGGCGCGCCAGGCCTCGGTGGCCAGGTGGGTGGCCGTGCGCAGCCGCGTGATGACGGGTTGCAGCCAGGCCGCCAGCGCCTGCACCGGCGCGCTGGGCTCGTCCTGCAGCCAGGCCTGGGCCAGCGTGTGGAGCTGTTCGTAGCTGCGCATGGCCATGGGCCAGTACGAGAACACGGCGGCATAGGCCTGCAGGCCCAGCATGGCGTAGGCGATGGCGGGTTCGATGTCGGCCACGGCGCGCTGCAGCTCGGGCTCCAGCGTCTCGGGCAGGCCGTCGCGCGGCATGCGGCCGTCGACGATGACGGACAGGAACTCGTCGATCATGACCTTCGGCCCGGCGCACACGCCGTGCTCTGAGTGCAGCGAGAAGGCGCGCTCGGCGTAGTCGTGCACCTCGGCAGAGGTCATCGGCGTGTCGGGGTGCCGCGTGGGCTCGCCGAAGGGGATGAAGAGCATGTGGTGCATCGTCATCCGCAGCCCGTCGGTGACGCGGAACATCGACGACAGCACCGGGTGCAGCGCACCGTTCTCCACCCGCTCGTCGCGGCGCATCAGCTGGTAGGCCGGCAGCGCCAGCACGGCGGTGGACAGGCGCTCCAGGTGGCCCACGGTCCAGCCCTGGCGCGCCTCGGGGCAGCGCCGCAGATAGGCCTCGCGCACGCGCAGCAGCATGGCCATCATGGAGCCCCAGTGGGCGCGCATGGCCTTGAGCGCGCTGACGTTCATGGGTTTGTCGTCCTGGAAGCGCGAGCCGGCGTAGATGCAGGTGCGCCACTTCGTGGGCACGTCCACGCGCAGCACGGCCGGGAAGGCGTTGGACTCGCCGACCTGGCGGCCTTCATCGTCCAGCGCCATGTGCGCGACGCGGAAGATCGGCACCACCAGTTCCAGGTGGCCGATGTCCAGCGGCCGGCCGGTTAGCTCGGCCATCAGGCCGGGGCACTCATGCCAGCTGCGCGCGCGCTCGGTGCGGGCCGGGGCCAGCGGCGAGGGCCGCAGGCCGGCGTCGCCGAGGATGCGTTCGTCCAGGTCGCCGTCATCGGCATGGCGCAGCACCCCCTCGTCGAGCAGCTGCAGAAGCAGGCCGCGCACCCGCGCCCAGTCGCCGGGCTGGCCCCAGTGCAGCGCCTCGCCGGCCGCGAAGCGCGATTGCTGCGCCAGCGTCTCGGCGAAGGCGAACAGCTCGGGCTCGTCGAAGGAGATTTCCTTGTCCGCGTAGAACAGCCGCAGCTCGGGCTGGCCCTGCTCGCCGGTGGCGCGCTGGGCGACCATGCGCTGGTGGCGCGGCAGGTGCAGCACGTCGCCGGGCTGCAGGCCGTGCGCCGCCGTCTTGGGGCTCACGGCCGCATGGAAGGGGCAGGTGGCGGCGGCCGGTGGGGGGGAGAGGGTGGCGGTGCTCATGACGTGCGGGGCTGGTGTTCCACAGAGCGCCGTTGCGGCGGCTAGATACAAACTTTCTTCAGCCCCAGCCGCCACCGAGTGCGCGCACCAGGCCCACGGTGGCCTGCACGCGGGCGGCCTGGGTCTGCAGCACGCGTTGGCGGCCGAGCAGCTCGGCGCGCTCGGCGGCCAGCAGCTCGAAGCGGCTCACCAGGCCGGCACGCCAGCGCGACTGCGTCAGCGCCTGGGCCTGCGTGGCCGCCCGCAGCGCGGTTTCGTGGCCCTGCTGCTCGACGGCGAGGGACTGCAGCGCGGCGAGCTGGTCCTCCACCTCGCGGAAGGCGGCCAGCACGCGGGCACGGCTGTCGGCGAGCGCGAGATCGGCGTCGGCCTCGGCCTGGCGCAGGCCGGCCTCGCGGCGGCCGCCGTCCAGCAGCGGCAGCGCCAGCAGCGCGCCCACGCCCCAGAAGCGCATCGAAGACTGCAGCAGCGTGCCCAGGTCCGGCGAGGCCTGGCCGCCCGAGGCGGTCAGCGCAAAGCCCGGGAACCAGGCGCGCTGTGTGAGTCCGAGGCGGGCCTGGGCAGCCAGCAGCGCCGCCTGGGCCGCGGCCACGTCGGGGCGCCGGGCCAGCACGGCGGCGGGAATGCCCGCGGGGATCTGCGGTGCGGCGGCGCGCCAGTCCGCGGCGGGCAGCTCGAAGCGGGATGCGGGTTCACCCACCAGCACGGCCAGCGCGTGCGCGAGTTGCTCGCGGCGCAGGCGCAGCGACTGCGTGCGGGCCTGCGCCTCGGCCAGCGCGGCCTGCATCGGCGCGCTGGCATCGGCCGCCAGCGCGCCGCTGTGGCGGCGGCCATCAGTCAGCGCCAGCGTGTCCTGCCAGGCGGCCTCGTTGCGGGCGGCCAGCGCAGCCTCGGCCTCGGCGGCGCGCAGGGCGAGATAGGTCTGGGCCAGATCGGCCTGCATGGCCAGGCGTGTGCTCTGCAGCAGGGCCTCGCGGGCGCGGACGTCCAGCGCAGCGGCACCCTGGGCGCGGGCCAGCCGGCCGAAGAGGTCGGGCTCGTAGCTGGCGCCGAGGGTGGCGGTGACGAGGGTGCCGCTGGCGCCCACGGCATTGATCAGCGGACCCCCCTGCCGGTTGATGCCGGCACTCGCGCCGAGCTGAGGCCGCCCGCCCGCCTCGGTCTGCTGCAGCAGCGCGCGGGACTGCTGAAGTCGCGCGGCGGCCGCGGCGATGTCGGTGTTTTGGGCTTGCGCGCGTTCGACAAGTTCGTTCAGCGTCGCGTCCTGGAACACCTGCCACCAGGCGCCACGCGGTTGGGCCTCGGCGGGTTCGGCCAGCGTGAGGCCGGCGCCGCGAAAGGCTGCCGGCGCGTCGGGCCGGTGCGCCGCCGGCGGCGTGTCCGCGCAGCCGGCGATCAGGGCGGTGGCGATGAAGAGGGCGTTGCGGGCATGCATGGCCTCCCACAGAGCGCCGTGGGCGCCGGCAGATACACGCCCGCCGGGCGCGCGGGCCCTACTTGCAGTTGGACGAAGGCGGCGTGATGTCGGCCACCGCGGCCCAGGCGTCCACCTGGCGCAGGTTGGTGCCGCACAGCGTGGCGGCCGTGCGCTTGAGGCGCTGCACCACGTCCTTGGGTGCCACGCGCAGGTCCAGCGAGCGCACCAGCGCGCCGGTCGCCGCCGCCAGCGGTGCCGCCATCGAGGTGCCGCTCCAGACCGCCCAGCCGCCGGGCACGGCGCTGGTGATGCCGTCGCCTGGCGCGGCCAGGTCCACCCAGGGCCCGAAGTTGCTGAAACCGGCCAGACGCTTGCCCGAGTTGCTGGCCGCCACCGAGAGCAGGCCGTAGGCGCCCTCGGCCGCCGGGTACTCCTTGAGGCTGCCGCTGGCGTCGTTGCCGGCCGCCGCGACGATGAGGGCACCGTTGGAACCGTTGGCGCAGCGGCGCTCGTCATCGGCGTAGCCGGGGTCGCTGCGGTCGCCGATGGGGTCGTCGGCCACGGCCGGTGCGCAGGCGGCGATCTGGGCGATGGCGTCCATGATGCGGGTGCGCAGCAGGCTGCCCAGGCTCAGGTTGATGACGTGGGCGCCGTCGTCGGTGTTGGGGTCGCCGTCCGGGTCCAGCGCGTAGAGGATGGCCTCGGCCAGCACCCAGGCGTTGCCGGCGCCGTCGGCGTCCAGCACGCGCAGCGGCAGGATGCGGGCCTGCGGTGCGGCCAGCGCGATCAGCCCGGCGACGTGGGTGCCGTGGCCGTAGGTGCCGATGGTGCCTGAGGCGCTGGGCACCTCGGCGGGGTTGTTGTCGCCGTCGACGAAGTCGTGGCCCGGCAGCAGGCGGCCGGCCAGCGCGGGATGGCTGGCGTCCACGCCGGTGTCCAGCACGGCGATGCGCACGCCGGCGCCCTGGCTGCGGGTCTGGGCCTGGGCCAGGCGCAGGGCCTGCGGCGCCCACTGCGCCACGTAATCGCCCTGGCGGCCGATGGTCCAGGGGATGCTGCCGCGCGCCTCGGGGCTGCGGTTGGTGACATTGGCCTCCGCGATCAGCACGTCAGCGTCGGTGGCCATCGCGGCGAGCACGTCCTTCACGCGCACGGCACCCGTCACCTGCAGCCGGTAGATCGGCCGTGCGCCGAAGCGCGACACCAGGCTCAGCGAGTAGCGCTGCAGCACGCCGGTCAGCGCGTCGGCCGAGCGCAGCTTGACGAGCAGCTCGCCGGCGACCTCGACGTCCTTGCCCGTGCCGCTGCTGGAGGCCGTCGTGCCGCCGCCGCCCGAGCCGCCACCCCCACCCCCGCTGCCGCCCGAGGCCCACAAGGTGCCTGCCAGGCTCAGGCCGAGGGCGGCCACCAGGGCGCGGGCAAGCAGGCGGGTCGGGCGTGACTTCATGGGAAAACCTCGGTCATTCAGGGCGGGCGGGCAGCCGACAGAGCTGCCAGCCGGGCGCCAGATACATGGTGGAAAGGACGCGCGTGCGCCCGGAGTCTGAGGGGTAGACGCAAAAAAGCGCTCCTACCATCCACCATAAATGACGAAAGCGCCCCAGAAATAGGGGTGAAGGTGCTCGGCCGCCGTGCCGGCCTGGGCGGTCTGCAGGGCTTGGGACGGCGCGGCGCCGGCCTGCAGGCTGGCGTAGAAGCGGCCCATGAAGGCAGCCGTGATGGCGTCGTCCACCGGCCACAGGCTGGCCACGACGCGGGCCGCGCCGGCCACGAGGAAGGCGCGCACCAGGCCCAGCATCTCGGCGCCGGCGCCCTGTTCGGCCAGCCCGGTCTCGCAGGCGCTCAGCACGACGGTGCAGGGCGACAGCGCCAGGCCCTCGGCCAGGTCGGCCGTCAGCGCCTCGCCGTGCAGGTGCAGGGCCGAGAAGCGCGGGCTGTCGGCGCGGAACTGGGCGTGGCAGGCCAGGTGCAGCAGGTCGGCGCCCGGCGCGCCAGCGCGTAGCGCCTGCACGGTGGCGGCCGGCCCGACGAGGGCCTGGCTGCCGGGGAAGCGAGCCGCGACGGCCTCGGCCTCGCGCCCCGCTTCGGGCAGCTGCGAGGGCTCGCCCACGGCCAGCACGCGCCGCACGGGTGGCGGGCCGCGCCGCAGCCCGCGCAGCGCCTCGCGCGCGCTGGGCGCCAGGGCGAGCTGGTGACGCTGGCCGAGCGGCTGGCCGTCGGCTGGCAGTGCGGCCGGCAGTGCAGCGAAAGGCAGGGCGCCGAGCGCCCCGTGGGGCACGATGAGCACACGGCCCGCCTCAACCAGCAGGCCGGCCAGCGGCGCCCACACCAGGGCGTGCATCTGTGCCAGCCGGGTGTTGGCCCGCGTCGTCAGCGTGGCCAGGTGGCCGCTGACCGGCGCGCTGCCGTGGCGCAGCGCCTCCAGCTGAAAGCGCGTGGACTGCAGCGTCTGCTGCACCGCGGCCCAGGAGGCCACGCGGCGCTGCAGGCGCACGCCGGCCGGCGTGACGACGCAGGCGAACAGCTCATCGCCTTGCACGCCGTAGGCCACCAGCGCGTCGCCCGCTTGCAGGGCGGCCTGCAGCGCGGCGGGGTCGAAGTCGTCATCGGCGGTGGCGCCCCCGCCCTTGCCGTCATCCCGCGCCGCGGCCAGGCGCTGGCGGCGGGCGCTTTCCAGCAAGGCCTGCTCGACGCGGCGCAGCTCGGCCTCGGGTTCGGCGGCGCTGTCGCCGGCTTCGTGCAGGCGCTGCACGCGGCGGTAGAGCCAGTTCAGCCGTTCGCGCAGCCCGGCGTCGGCGTCATCCGGCAGCTCGGCCTCGCGGTCCACCTCCACCAGGCGCTCGGCCAGCGAGCGGGCGCGGCAGCGCTCCAGCTGGCGCAGGACCTCTACCGGCTCGCCGCCGTCCAGCGCGCCGCCCAGCAGGGCTTGGAAGAGCTGCAGGTGGTCGGCGAAGAAGGCGCTGCGCAGCTCGTCGTCGGGCAGCGCGCGGCGCTGGTCCTCGAAGCGCTGGATGGCGGCCGCGAAGGCGGCCCGCGCGGTGGCGGCGTCGCCCTCGGCCTGGGCGACGAGGCCCAGCCCGGTCTGGCAGCGCACCTGCACCTGGCCCTGCTGCGCGGCTTCGGCCGCGGCCAGCGTGGTGGCGAAGCGCTGGCGGGCGGCGTCGAGCCGGCCGGCCAGGCGCAGCGCGTGCGCCTCAACCACCTCGGCACGGGCCGCGCCGTCGGCCTGCCCGGCCTGGCCAAAGCGCGCACCGGCCGCGGTCGCCAGCGCCAGCGCGGCGGGGGCATCGCCGCCGGCCAGCGCCAGCTCGGCCTGGGCCAGGCCCACGCTGGCCTGGCCGACCTCGTGGCCCTGGGCGGCGAACAGTGCGCGCGCCGCTTCCAGGTCGGCGCCTGCCTCGGCCGGCTGGGCCAGCAGTGCGTGCACGCGGCCGCGCTGGGCCAGCGTCCAGGCCTGCTCGCCCGGCAGGGCCAGCGCGGCGTAACGGGCCAGCGCGGCGTCGAACAGGCGCCGGGCCTCGGGCAGCAGGCGCAGCTCCAGGTAGACGTCGCCCAGCTGCTTCTCGGCGGTGGCCAGCGGCAGCGGCAGGCCGAGCTGCTCGTACAGGCGCCGCGCCGACTCCAGCCCGGCCAGCGCCTGGCGGAAGCGCCCGCGCGCCAGCTCCAGCAGCGCGACGAGCTCGTCGATGGTGGCCAGCGACGGCGTCATGCCGTGACGCTCGGCGCGCATGCGGGCGCGGGCGTACAGGCGCAGCGCCTCGTCGAAGTCACCCAGCGACGACTGCGCCGAGGCGTGGCCGATGTCGGCCAGCACGGACTGGGCGTGGTCGCCCACGCGGGCGAACAGCACGGCCGCGTCGCGGTAGTGGCGGGAGGCCTCGGCATAGGCGTCGCGGTGCAGCTGCAGGCCGCCCAGGTTCATGCTGACCCGGCTGGCCGCGCGCACGTTGCCCAGGGCCAGCAGCCGGGCCTGGGCGGCGCGGCCGCAGGCGGCCGCCTCGTCGTGGCGGCCGAGCATGGCCAGGGCCATGATCTTGGGCACCTGGGTCTGGGCGGCGGCGTCGGCCTGGCCGGCGGTGGCGAGCGCGGCCTCGGCCCGGTCCAGCTCGGGCAGCGCGGCGGCCATGCGGGCCTGGGTCAGCTCGGCGATGGCACGGGTCCAGTGGGCCAGGCCCTGCACGGTGGGGTCGGCCAGCGGCGCATCGGGCGGGCCGGCCAGCGCATGCAGCACGTCGGCGGCGCGCGCCGCGCGGGCGGGCTCGGTGGTCCAGGCGGCGTAGCAAAGATCCTTCAGCGCCCAGGCCAGCGCGGTATTGGCCGGGTCGGGGTCGGGCAAAGGCGTGGCGGCGTCCAGCAGGTGGCGGGCCTGCTCGTCGGGGGCCGGCACGCCCGGCGGCGTCACGCGCCGGGGTCTCCGAGCTGCAGCGTCGGCAGCTCGATGAGGTCGCCGCCCAGCGCCAGCGTCAGCGTGCAGGCGCCGGCGGGCAGGCCGTCGAGGCGGAACTCGCCCATCGCGTCCAGTGCGGCGTGCAGCGGCGCAGCGCCGCCGTGCGGGCGCAGCTCGACCTGGCCGGCCTCGTCGGGGCCGAGGATCTGGCCGGCCAGCGCGAAACCGGCGCCCTGGCTGCCCGGCAGGATGCGCAGGTCGATGTCGCGGCCCTGGGCGCTGAACAGCAGGTGGCGGGTGGGGTCGCGGAGCGAGCGCATCCCCAGGGCCTGCGTGGGCGCGGCCCAGCTGTCGAAGCTGAGCACGGCCAGCACGTGGTGCAGCGCCCCGGCGGCCAGCGCGCCGGCGGCGGCGCCCAGGCCCGGCCGTGCCGGGAACAGCGCCAGCACGCGCTGCTGCAGGCCCGGCGGCGGCTCGGGCAGCTCGCGCAGCGCGCGCTGCGTCAGGCGGCTGAGCTCGTCGTCGTCGCTGAGCGGGTCAAGGGGCGTCATGGCGTTCTCGTCGATGCGTTGCCTCACAGAGCGGCCAGGCGCCGAACAGATACATGGGGGCGTTCATCCGGCACCTCGCGCGGTGGCCAGCTGGCGCAGCTTGTCGAGGCAGCGCACGCGCGTGGGGCCGACGGAGCCTGTGGGCATGCCCAGGCGCCGGCCCACCTCGGCATAGGGCAGGTGCTCGTCCTCGTCGCGAAAGACCAGCGCCAGCAGGCCGCGGCAGCGCTCGTCCAGCTGGTCGAAGGCCTGGCGCAGCAGGTGCAGCTGCTGCAGGTCCGCCAGCACGGCCTCGGCCAGTGGCGCGTCGTCGGGGATCTGGTGCGCGGGCGATTCACCGTCGTCGTCCTCGTCGGCATGGATGGACACGGTGCGCCGGGCCAGTTCGCGCTGGCGCAGCGCCTCGCGCTTGGCGGTGGTGACGATCCAGGCTTGCAGCCGGTCCGGCTGGCTCAGGGTGTCGATGTGCTGCACCAGGCGCTGGAAGACGGTCTGGAAGACGTCCGCGGCACCCGCCTCGTCAAGCCCTGCCCGCAGGGCCACAGCATAGACCAGGCGCTGATAGCGCTGCACCAGCAGGCGCCAGGCGCCCGCGTCGCCGCTGCGGCAGCGGTCGACCAGCGCCGAGTCGGTGGGGGTGTCCAGGGGCGAGACCATGAAGGCGGGGCGGGAGCGGGCGGCGGCGGGAAGGCGGCGGCTAGTATCTGTCGGCGCTGAAATGGCTCGACGGCACGCGGGCCAGGCTCAGGCGGGCTTGGGCCGCGTCGCTTCCGAGGGGTTCGCGATCCAGGCCTGCAGCTCGGCCGCCCTGGCGTGTTTGGGCGCCAGCTCCAGGAAGGTCTTGTAGGCGGCCATGGCCTTGCCCTCGTCGCCAGCGAGCAGCCGCGCGTCGCCCAGATTGAGCCAGGCCAGCGCCCGGCTGCCGTCCATCTCGACGGCCTTCTCGAACCACACGGCCGCATCCGCGGGCTTGCCGCGCCGGTACAGCACGAAGCCCAGGTTGTTGGCCGCCAGCGCGAATTTCGGCTGCAGCTGCAGGGCCTCCTTGAACGCCGCCTCGGCGTCGTCGTAGCGGCGCTCGCGGTAGAGCTGCAGGCCGCGGTCGTTGGCGCGTTGGGCGGCCACCCGGGCACCGGGGTCCACGCGCGCGGTCGTCGCGGCCAGGGCCTGGTCCTTGCCGTCCAGACCCTTGATGGTGACTTGCACGCCACTCGCTGCGCCGCTGGCCGCTGCAGAAACCTGGCGGCCGGCGCTGCTGGCTTCGTCGAGCTTGGCGGCGAACTGGCTGGCCTTGTCGTCCAGTTGGGCCACGGCGCCACTCAGGCCCGGCTCCTGCGCGGTCGGCAGCTCGAAGATGAACTCGCCGCCTTCCGAGCCCGGCAGGCTGCCGAAGGCCGGCGTCTGGTGGGCGATGGCCGACACGGCGGGCGCGATGTAGGCGGCCAGCTCGGTGGCGGTGATGAGGCCGTCACCGTTCAGGTCGGCCTTGCCGGACAGCGCCTGCAGCAGCGTCCACGTGAACACCGAATGGCCGCCGGGGCCGTCGTCGGCCACCTGCTGGTCGGCGCCGCCGGCGGTCATCATCTGGCGGCCGATGCGGCGGGCGTTGGTGCGGGCGAAGTTGCTGTCCGCGGCGGCCGAGCCGCCGCGCGTCAGGCCCAGGCCCGAGTAGCAGGCGTCGATGACGAAGAGCGCGTGCTTGGCGGTGATGGCTTCGGCCACCTCCTGCAGCTGCGGCATCGCGATGGCGTCGGCCTGCAGGTCGTTCAGCCCGGCATCCACCGGCACGATGTAGCCCACCTCGCGGCCGCTGGGCAGCCGGCGCGTGCTGCCGTGGCCAGCAAAGAAGACGAACACGCGGTCGTCGCGCTTCACGCGCCTGGCGTCGCCGAAGCGCTCGTTCAGCGCCTTCAGGATGTTGGCGCGCGTGGCGTCGGCGTCGGTCAGCAGCGTGACGTTGTCAGCGCGAAAGCCGAAGCGCGTGACCAGCGATTCGCGCACGGCCTGCGCATCGCGCACCGCGTGCGACAGCTTGGGCCAGGCCGTGTAGCCGTTGATGCCGATGACCAGCGCATGGCTGTCGCGGTAGAGCTCACCGGCCGCGGGAGGCGGGGCAGCGGCGCGGTTGGACGAAACGACGAACTGCCCGTCCTTGAAGCTCGCGAATCGCCAGCCTTCGGCGGCGAGCTGGTCCAGCACCAGCGGCAGGGCCTGCACGGTGCGGGCGTGGATGTCGTGGAAGAGCACGATGCCACGCTGCTGCTTGTCCAGCTCGGCCATCACGCGCGCAGCGATGCTCTTGGGGATGGGGTCGCTCCAGTCCAGCGAGTCGACGTTCCACATCATCGAGCGCAGCTTCAGCGCCTCGATGGTGGTCAAGGCGCCGTCGTTGCGGGCGCCGTAGGGAAAGCGAAAGAGCGCGTCGCCGTGGCGGCCGGCCGCGTCCAGCAGCGCCTCGGTGTTGGCGGCTTCTTCCTTCACCTTCACCAGCTCAAACTTGCTCATCAGCCCGTGCGTGAAGCTGTGGTTGGCGATCTGGTGGCCGGCGGCCAGCACGCGCCGGGCCACCTCGCTGCCCCGGCCGGGCTGCACCTGGCCGGCGGCATCGGCCTTGCCGAGGTTCTGGCCGAGCTGGAAGAAAACGGCCGGGGCTTGATAGCGCTTGAGGATCTCCAGGATCTCGTCGGTGTAGCGCGCATGCGGGCCGTCGTCGAAGGTGAGCAGCACGGTCTTGGGCGGCAGCTTGTCGCCGAACACCTCGCGCTCCTTGGGCGCCGCGCCGCGCATCGCGCCTGATGCCGAAGATGCAGGGGGTTCGGGTGCCAGGTCGGCTGCGGCCGGCAACTGGGCGCCGTACTGCCTCATCACGCCATCGCGGGTGTAGAGGGTGCGCAGCTTGGCGACGTAGTCCGCCCAGCGCTCGCGCTTGAGCTCGATGCCGCGCTTGGCAAAGCCGCCGAAGACGTCCTTCAACTCCTGCTCGTAGGCCTTCTCCACCTCGGCCAGCGTGTCCAGGTCCTCCTGTGCACGGCGCGCGAGCTTGATGCCGTCCAGCGTCTGCGCCGTCTTCAGCCCGGTGGCGAGCTGGCCCAGCACCTCCTTGAAGGCCAGACGGTCGGCGTCGAACCAGCCCGGCTCGCTCTCGATGCGCGTCAGCAGCGCTGCCGTCGCCGCCAGCGCCTCGGGCTTGAGGGCGGCATCGGCCAGGCGCTGCTGGCGCTGCAACAGTTCGTGGAAGAGCTGCTGCCCCAGCGACTGCACCTCGCGGCGCTGTGCGGGCGACAGCGCGGCCTCGCCGTCCATCAGCACGACGATCTGGCGGTGCAGGGCCAGCAGGCTGTCGGCCTCCTCGCGCAGCCGGGCGGTGGCGCTGGTGTCTTGCACGGCCGACGCCGCCGGCAGGGCGGCGGGCACATCGGTCACGCGTTGGCAGCCGGCGAGCGACAGCGCGAAGGCCAAGGGAAGAAAGCAGGCGCGAAGGGGCTGGGACACGGCAGATCGGGGCGCGCAACCGCGCCGGCAGCAGAACGTGGCCGGGAGTGGACCACAGCCGCACCCCCAAGCTTGCGCGTTGACGCCCGCCCGCGACCTGCCCAGACTGCGCGCTTTCTTCCTACTCAGACATCCCGCCCATGACGCGCCTCATCCACGGCCTGGCCGCCAGCCTGCTCGCCATCTCTGCCGCCGCCACGTCCGTGGCCTTCGCCGCCACGCCGGTGGCGAGCTACCAGTTCAACAACAGCCTCGCCGCCGACCAGGCCGGCGCGCCCGCGCTGCTGGCCATCGACCCGCTGGCCGCCAACGGCTTCGAGATGGCCGTCGTGCACGGCGCGAGCCAGACGGTCTACCGCTGGAGCGGCAACGGCCAGTTCTCGGCCCAGCAGGCCGGCCTGACGCTGGACACCAGCGGCCTGCTGACCGACAACGCCAGCTACACCGTCGCGCTCACCTTCGAGTTCGCCACCACCGCGCCCTTCGGCGGCGGCTGGCGCCGCGTCATCGACACCGAGGGCCGCCACTCCGACAACGGCTTCTACGTGTCGCCCAGCCAGGTGCTGGAGGCCGTGCAGGTCGGCCCCATCGGCGATGGCAGCACCTTCTTCACGACGCCGGGTTTCCATGACGTGATGCTCAGCGTGGCGCCCGAGGCCGGCCGCCAGCGCGTGACCGCCTGGCTGGACGGCCAGCAGGAGTTCTCGGTGCTCAGCGACGTCTTCACGCTGGCCAACGCCAACAACCCCGGCCACCTGCTGACCTTCTTCGCCGACAACCTGGACGCCGGCGCCCAGCAGGAGTTCGCCAACGGTCGCATCGCGTCGCTGGCGCTGTACGACGGCAGCTTCACGCCCAGCAGCGTGCCCGAACCCACGGCTGCCGTGCTGATGGTGGCCGGCTTGGCGGCGCTGTCGCGCCTGCGCCGCCGCGCGGCGGCCTGACTCCGGGCGGGCTGCTGACAGCCCGTGGCGGCAGGGCTGGACAGAATCCGCCCGTCGCCACGACGGCCCCTTGCCATGCGCCCGTTCTTCCTCACGCTCGCCAGTGCCTTCAGCGCCTGCGCGCTCGCCGCTTCCGCACTGGCCGCCACCCCGGCCGAACGCCTGGCCGACCTGGCCACGCGCTACCACGACACGCAGTCGCGCTTCGACCCGCTGACGGCGACGCTGGCTGGTGACAACCGCTTCGACGACCAGCTCGCGCTGACGCTGGCCCCGGCCGAGCGCACGAAGCGCTTCGCCGCCTACCGCGGCTTCCTGAAGGAGCTGGCGACCGTGCCCGCCGCAGCCTTGCCGGCAGGCGATCGCCTGACCCGCGAGCTGCTGGAGCGCAACCTGCGCGGGCGCCTGGCCTTCGAGCGCTTCCCCGATCACCTGCTGCCGCTGCAGCAGATGGACGCGGTGCCCATCCAGCTCGCCATCTTCTCGAGCGGCCAGGCCGAGCAGCCGCTGAAGACGGCAGTGCAGCTCGACGCCTATCTCAAGCGCATCGCCGCCCTGCCCGCCTGGTGCGACCAGGCCATCGCGAACATGCGTGAGGGCATGAAGCGCGGCATCGTGCAGCCGCGCGCGGTCGTCGAGGCCACGCTGCCGCTGCTGAAGGACCTCGCCGAGCCCGACCTCGCGCGCAACCCCTTCGCGGCGCCTGCACGGGCAATGCCTGACACCCTGGCGCCCGAGGACGCCCGCCGCATCGCCGATGCCTACCGCCGCGAGGTGGCCGAGCGCACCGTGCCGGCGCTGCAGCGCCTGCTCGCCTTCATGCAGGCCGACTACCTCGCTGCCGCGCGCACCCGCGACATCGGCGTCGGCGCCCTGCCCCACGGCCCCGCCTGGTACCGCCAACTGGTGCGTGACCAGACGACCACCGACCTGACGCCCGAGCAGGTGCATGAGCTGGGCCTCCAGGAGGTGGCGCGCATCCAGCGCGAGATCACGGCGCTGGCGCCCCGGCTCGGCTTCACCGGCGACCCGCTGAAAAACGGCGGCCTGCTGGCCTGGGCGCGGAGCGACCCGCGCTTTCGGCCCTTCAAGACCGAGGCCGAGATCCTGGACGCCTACCGCGCCCTCAACGCCCGCGTCGAGCCGCAGCTGCCCCGGCTCTTCGGCCAACTGCCGCGCTTGCCGCTGGACATCCGCGCCGAGCCCGAGCTGACCCGCGCGACAGCGTCCGACCACTACACCGTCGGCCAGGCCGACGGCAGCGCGCCGGGCGTGTTCTGGGCCGTCATCAACGACCCCGGCATCTACAGCGTCGCGACGATGACGGCCCTGTTCCTGCACGAGGGCCAGCCCGGCCACCACTTCCACCTGGCGCGCCAGCTGGAGATGCAGCAGCTGCCCGAGTTCCGGCGCCGCACCTGGATCAACGCCTATGGCGAAGGCTGGGCGCTGTACGCCGAGACGCTGGGCCACGAGCTCGGCCTGTATGCCGATCCGGTGGCCTGGGCCGGCGAGCTGCGCCTGGAGATCAGCCGCGCGGCCCGTCTGGTGGTCGACACCGGCCTGCATGCAAAAGGCTGGAGCCGCGAGCGCGCGCTGGCCTACTGGATGGACGTGACCGGCGCCAGCGCGCAGCAGGCCAGCTCGCAGATCGACCGCTACCTCGCCTGGCCGGCCCAGGCCCTGGGCTACAAGATCGGCGCGCTGAAGATCCAGGAGCTGCGCCGCCGTGCGGAGCAGAAGCTGGGTGCGAAGTTCAGCCTCGCGGCCTTCCACGACCAGGTGCTGGGCGAGGGCTCGATGCCGCTGGCCGTGCTGGAGCGGCGAATCGACGTGTGGATCGCGGGGCAGGCGCGTTGACGATGCGCCGGCTTCGCTACAACTGTGCCGCCACGCTGGACGGCTTCATCGCCGACCTCGAAGGCGGTTACGGCTGGATCGTCGAGGAGGCGAGCATCGATTTCGAGGCGCTTTTCGCCGAGTTCGACACCTTCGTCATGGGCCGCAAGACGTGGGAGGTCATGCAGGCCCAGGGCGAGGCCAACCCGCTGTGTGGCAGGCGAGTCATCGTCGCGTCGCGCACGCTGGATGCGGCGGCGCATCCCGAGGTCATCGTGCTGCGCGACGACTTAGCCGGCCGTGTCGCCGCACTGAAGGCCGAGCCGGCTGGCCGCGACATCTGGCTGTTTGGCGGCGGCGACCTGGCCGGCCAGCTCCTCGACGCGGGCCTGGTGGACCGCATCGAGGTGGCACTGATGCCCGTGCTCCTGCGGCAGGGCATCCCGCTGCTGCCACCGGGCGCGACGCAGCGCCTGGCACTGACATCGACGCAAGCCCTGGCCAGCGGCACCCAGATGCTGGTCTACGACGTTGTGCGCTGACCTCGCCCGCGCATCAGACGATGCCGCCGTTGACGCGCACCGTCTGGCCGTTGGCCCGGCCGTCCTGCGGCCCGCCCACGGGCCATCGCGCCCGCTTCGCCCGGCGATGGCGTTGACGACCTTTTGCGCTTCGACGGCATGGCCGTCCGCCGCGAAGCGCCGGGTGCAAGTTGAGAGGCAAACTGCCGTCGGACGAATGCAAAGGAATCACGGTGCCTGAACTCCGGCCAGAAGACTTCTTTCGCGCGCTCGAAGCCGAGCGCACGCTGGCGCTCGTCGCGCGCGACATGCCCACGCTGGAGCGGCTGCATGCGCTCGACTACCAGCTCATCACGCCCCCCGGGGCCGTGTTTTCGAGCGAGCGCTACCTGGGCGCCATCGCGGCCGAGCCCTTCTATGCGTCGTGGGACTGCGGGCCCATCAGTGTCCGCGTCTCTCCGTTGATGGCCATCGTTCGCTACCAGGCCCGCATCGGCTTTCCGTCCGGGCGCATCGTCGAGTGCTGGCACACGGACAGCTACGAGCTGAGGCAGGACCATTGGCAGGCGGTGTGGTCCCAGGCCACGGGCATTGCGCCAAAGACGCCATGAAGGCTCCCGCCATGCGGCTCATCCACGAAGACGACACCCGCGTCGAAGAGCCGCCGCCCCACGGCGCCGTCGGCCTGTCCACCGCATATCGCATCAGCGACGCCGCGCCGCAGCCGCGGGCGATGGAATTCCGCAAGCGGGTGCTGCATATCGGCTCAGCCATCGGCCTGCATGCACTGACGCATGACGAGGTGTATTGCGTGCTGGCCGGCAAGGGCGAAGTCACGTCGGACGGCGAACCGCAGCGCGTGACGGCGCGCATGGCGGCCTATCTGTACGAAGCTGCCGTCGTCGGCATCCGCCAGCTGGGCAGCGAACCGCTGGCGCTGATCGTCAGCTACCCGAACCCTCGGCCGCCCTGAACAGCCGGATCGCCGTCTCCGCTGCCGGCGCCAGCGTGCGGCCGCGCAGCCAGACGACGTGGGCGTCCACGTAGAGCTCGCTCATCGTCTTGAGCCCCCGCACGGGCAGTAGCCCGAGGGTCTGGATGATGGGCAGGGCGCGCGGCAGCGCCGCCAGCAGCTCGCCGTCGGCCGCCAGCCGGGCCAGCGTGACGAGGTCGTCGCATTCGACGACGACGGGCAGCTCGGCCGGCGTCGCAAAGCCCAGGCCCTGGGCGACATAGGCCTGCAGCTGCGCCGACACCGACACCATGCCCAGGCCGTAGTGCACGAGGTCGGCCGCCGTCACGCTCGCGGCATCCAGCAGCGGGTGGCCGGCGCGGGCATAGACGGCGCCGTGGATGCGCGTCACCGGCGCCATCTCCAGACGGCTTGCGTCCGTCAGCATGCGCGGGTCGGCGACGAAGAACTCGATGGCCTCGTCGGTCAGCATCGCCAGCAGGCTGTCGACATTGCCGTAGCGCACGCGGGCCACGACGCCGGGCGCTTGGCGGCGCAACTCGGCCAGCAGCGGCGGCACCAGCACGGCGGCCGGTACCGGGCCGGCGCCAAAGGCGAGTTCGCCGAGCAACCCGCCGCGCAGCAGGGCGGCGTCGCGCTCCAGGCAGTCGGCGTCGAAGGCGAGGCGGCGGGCGCGCTCCACCAGCGTGCGGCCGGCCGGCGTCAACACCGCGCCCAGCGGGCCGCGCTCGAACAGGCGCAGGCCCCAGTGGGCTTCCAGCGCCTGGATGCTGCGGCTGAAGGCGGCCTGGCTCAGGTGCACGCGCTCCGCGGCAGCGACGAAGCGGCCTTCGTCGGCGGAGGGCGATCAGGTGGGAGAGCTGGCGCAGGTTCATATGCAGAAAGCGCAATGAATGCCGACGAATTATGCGTTGGACGAAACGCGCGCCGGCTCCCATCCTTCGCTCCCCGGTCCGCAAGAGGCTGGAGGAGACAGCCAACGTGGAGTTCGATTACGTCATCGTGGGCGCCGGCTCGGCCGGTTGCGTGCTGGCCGCGCGCCTGAGCGAAGACCCGGCCGTGTCGGTCTGCCTGCTGGAGAACGGCGGGCCGGACAGCAGCGTCCTCATCCACGCGCCGGCCGGTGTCGTCGCCATGGTGCCCACGCGCATCAACAACTACGCCTACCAGACCGTGCCCCAGCCGGGCCTGAACGGCCGCCGCGGCTACCAGCCGCGTGGCATGACGCTGGGCGGCAGCAGCTCCATCAACGCGATGCTCTACGTGCGCGGCAACCGGCACGACTATGACCATTGGGCCAGCCTGGGCAACACCGGCTGGGGCTACGACGAGGTGCTGCCCTACTTCCGTCGCGCCGAGCACAACGAACAGTTCGGCGACGACCCGCTGCACGGCCGTGGCGGCCCGCTGAACGTGACGCTGCCGCGCAGCCCCAGCCCCATCAACCAGGCCTTCCTGGCCGCGGCGGCGCTGCAAGGCCTGCCGAACCTCGACGACTACAACGGCGCCGAGCAGTTCGGCGCCTTCGTCTACCAGGTCACGCAGGTCAATGGCGAGCGCTGCAGCGCGGCCAAGGCCTATCTGACGCCCAACCTGGGCCGGCCCAACCTGCACGTCGTCACCCGGGCCCAGGCGACGAAGCTGCGCCTGGCCGGCGGCCGCGTGGTGGGCGTGGACTACCGCGTCCACGGCCAAGCCCGCCTCGTGCGTGCGCGCCGCGAAGTCATCGTCAGCGCGGGCGCCTTCGGCTCCCCGCAACTGCTGATGCTGTCCGGCATCGGCCCCGGTGCGCACCTGCAGCAGGTCGGCATCGAGGTGCGGCACGATCTGCCCGGCGTCGGCCAGAACCTGCAGGACCACATCGACTACGTGCAGACCTGGCGGTGCCACTCGGCCACGCCGACCTTCGGCATCTCGATGCGTGGAGGTGCGCGGCTGGCCCGTGCGGTGGGTGAGTGGCGGCGCGAGCGTACCGGCCTGCTGACGAGCAGCATCGCCGAGTCCGGCGCCTTCCTGCGCTCAGGCCCCGACGTGGCCGTGCCCGATCTGCAGCTTGTCTTCGTCATGGGCATCGTTGACGACCATGCGCGCAGGCTGCACTGGGGCCACGGCATCTCCTGCCACGTCGATGTGCTGCGCCCCTACAGCCGCGGAACGGTGGAACTGGCCGGGCCCGACCCGCTGCTCGCGCCACGCATCGACCCGCGCTTCCTCAGTGACGAGCGCGACCTGGCCCTGCTGCTGCGCGGCGCACAGATGCAGCAGCGCCTCGTCGAGTCGCACCCCTTCGACGCCATCCGCGGCGAGATGCTCTATCCCGTGCAGGCTGACGATGCGGCCGGCCTGGCCGCCGACATCCGCGCCCGCGCCGACACGCAATACCACCCGGTGGGTACCTGCAAGATGAGCCGCGATGCGCTGGCCGTCGTAGACGACAGGCTGCGCGTGCACGGCATCGGCGGCCTGCGCATCGTCGATGCATCCGTCATGCCGACGCTGATCGGTGGCAACACCAATGCCCCCACCATCATGATCGGCGAGAAGGCCGCCGACCTCATCCGCGCCGACGCGCGGGCCTGAACAACAACGAGGAGACGACCGCGATGAAGACGATGACGACGGCCTTGATGGCCACCTTGGCGCTGGCAGGCTGCAGCCGCGAGACGGCGGCGCCCAGCGGCGACGCGAGCGCCACGACGGTGCAGGCGAACGCGCAGTTCGCGAAGACGCTGCCTCTGGACGAGGCCCAGGGTTTCGAGGACGCCAGGCGCGGCCTCATCGCCCGTCCCGAGGGCAAGATCCTCGCCGCCGATGGCAGCGTGCTGATCGACTTCGACGCCTTCAAGTTCGTCGATGGCGCCGCACCGCCCACCGTCAACCCCAGCCTGTGGCGCCACGCCAGGCTGAATGCGCAGGCGGGCCTCTTCAAGGTCGTCGACGGCGTCTACCAGCTGCGCGGCTTCGACATCGGCAACATCACGCTGATCGAGGGCAAGACCGGCTGGATCGTCGTCGACGCGCTGACCTGCCGCGAGACGGCGGCCGCGGCCATGGCCTTCGCGCGCAAGCATCTGGGCGACAAGCCCGTGACGGCGCTGCTGTTCTCGCACAGCCATGTCGATCACTTCGGTGGCGCGCTGGGCGTGCTGTCGCCGGAGCAGGTGAAGGCCGGCGTGCCCGTCATCGCCTCGGCCGGCTTCATGGAGGAAGCCACCAGCGAGAACGTGCTGGTGGGCACGGCCATGGGCCGGCGCTCGGCCTACCAGTTCGGCAAGAACCTGGAGCGCTCGGCCAAGGGCCTGGTCGACACGGGCCTGGGCAAGGGCGTGGGCTACGGCAGCTTCGGCGTGCTGGCGCCCACCGACCTGATCACCCAGCCGACCGAGGAGCGCGTGTTGGACGGCGTGCGCATCGTCTTCCACAACGTGCCCGGTGCCGAGGCGCCGGCCGAGATGACCTTCTCCATCCCGGCGCTCAAGCTCTACGGTGGCGCCGAGAACCTGGCGCAGACCATGCACAACCTGCTGCCGGTGCGCGGCGCCAAGGTGCGCGACGCGCTGCGCTGGGCGGGGTACATGCAGGGCGCGCTGGATCAGCTGGGCGATACCGAGGTCTACGTGGGCCAGCACAACTGGCCCATCTGGGGCCGTGAGCGCATCGTCGAATTCATCACCCGGCACCGCGACGTCTACAAGTACACGCACGACCAGACCGTGCGCCTCATCAACGCCGGCCTGACGCCTGCCGAGATCGCCGACCAGATCAAGCTGCCCGCCTCGCTGCAGAACTACTTCGGCACCCGCGGCTACTACGGCGACCTGCGCCACAACGTCAAGGCCGTCTATCAGTTCTACCTCGGCGCCTACGACGGCAACCCCGCCCACCTGGACCCGCTGCCGCCGGTGGAGATGGCCAAACGCTACGTGGCCCTGGCCGGTGGCGCCGACAAGGCCGTGGCCGCCGCACAGACCGCCTTCGACCAGGGCGACTACCGCTGGGCCGCCGAGCTGCTGGACCGCGTCGTCTTCGCCGACGGCAACCACAAGCCGGCCCGCGAGCTGCTGGCCCGCACCTACGACCAGCTCGGCTACGCGGCCGAGGCCTCCACCTGGCGCAACAGCTACCTCACGGCCGCAGCCGAGCTGCGCGGCGGCCCGCCCAAGCAGGGCATCAACCGCGCCGCCTTCGTCGACATGCTGGCCCAGACGCCCATCGAACGCTTCCTCGAAGCCATGGCCGCCGGCCTGAACGGCCCTGCCGCCGAGGGCAAGGACTTCAAGATCAACCTCGTGCTGACCGACACCAAGGAGAGCTACGTGCTGTGGATAGAGAACGCCGTGCTGCACCACCGCCGTGCCGAGCCGGCCGCCGATGCGAACGCCACGCTCACGCTGACTCAGCCCTTCTTCGTGCGCATGATGGCGGGCACCGCCGGGCCTAAGGACTTGCTGATGTCCGACGATGTCAAGGTCAGCGGCAGCAAGATCGACCTGGCCCGCTTCCTCGGGCTGATCGACAAGGCGCCGGGCACCTTCCCCATCGTCACGCGTTGACGTGCGACAGGCTGGGTCGCATGCAGAATCGGCCTCCCGCCTCCACGGATTGGAAGACTCGTGAAACCGACGTCCCCCGCCCTGGTCCTTGCCGGCCTGCTGATTGCCACTTCCGCGATGGCGGCCGATGAGGCCCCCTCCACGCTCGACAGGATCGAAGGCGCCGTGGCGCGTGGCGCCCAGGCCGCGGCCAGCGGCGTCGCGCGGGGCGTGCATGCGGCGGCCAGCGGCATCGAGCGCGGCGCCAAGGCGACGGTGCGCGGCGTGGAGAAGGGCGCCAGCGCGGCTGCCCGGGGTGTTGCACGCGGCGTGGATGCCGCCGCCAGCGGCGTCAAGCGCGGGGCCGATGCCACCAGCGGCGCGGTGCGCAAAGCCGCCGACAAGGTTGAAGGCAGCGGCTCAAGCCCCTCGAATTAGTCCAGCGGCCAGGGCATGGCCTTGGGCATCTTGCCCGGGTCGTCGGGCTCGGCGGGCCTGATGGTCTTGTGGCCGGGCGCCTCGGCCTCGCGCCACCAGGGCTTGGCCCTCTCGCCATGCGCCGGCTCCACGGCTTCGCCCAGGCGCGGCATCAGCAGCTGGGCGCCCTGTTTCGGGCCCTGCGCCAGTAGCACCTCGGCCGGCTGGTCCCAGTCGTGCAGCGCCAGGCTGAAGGTGCCCCAGTGCACCGGCAGGAAGGCGCCGCCGCCCAGCAGCTGGTAGGCCCTCAGCGCGTTCTCCGGGCCGAGGTGGATGTCTCCCCAGGACGGGTGGAAGGCGCCCACTTCGAGCATGACGAGGTCGAAGGCGCCGAAGCGCTCGCGGATGGCCGCGTACTCGCTGGTGAGGCCCGTGTCGCCGCTGAAGAACACGCGGTGCTTCGGCGTCTCGATGACGATGGACGACCACAGCGTCGCGTTGCGGTCGGTCAGAGAGCGGCCCGAGAAGTGTTGCGACGGCGTGGCGTGGATGCGCAGCTCGGCGCCCGGCGCCTGCCAGTGCTCCCACCAGTCCAGCTCCACGATGCGCTCCGGCGGCACGCCCCAGGCCTGCAGGTGGGCGCCCACGCCCAGCGACGTGATGAAGGGCACGTCCTGCAGCTTGATGAGCTCCTTGATCGTCGTGTAGTCGAGGTGGTCGTAGTGGTCGTGCGAGATGACGACCGCGTCGAGCTTGGGCAGCGCCTTCAAGCCCAGCGGCACCGGCTGGAAGCGCTTGGGGCCGGCGAGCTGGGACGGCGACGCGCGCTTGCCCCACACCGGGTCGGTCAGCACGCGCAGGCCGTCGATCTCGATGAGCACGGTGGAGTGGCCCAGCCAGGTCGCGCGCAGGCCGCTGCTGCTGGGCTTGAGCCAGGCGTCCAGCGGGTTCACCGCGGGCAGCGGCCCGGCCGGCGTGCGGCGGCCTTCGGCGCAGAGGAAGTCGGAGATCGACGGCCGCTCCGTGCTGTCGCGCAAGCCGGGCTGGATGGGGTGGAGGTTGTGGAAACCTTCGCCCTTGTCGGTGACGCGGTACAGCGGCGAGGCCCGCATGCGTTCCAGGCGCAGGCCGGTGGCGCGTTTGCCGAGTGATTTCATGGGGGAGCCGGGAGAGGGGCGGAGCTGGCCGAGATGATGCCGGCCGGCCCGCTTTCAAGGCCGTGGGCTGCGCGCGCCTTCAGGCATTGGGCGTCGCCGGGCTGCACGCCGCGGCAGGTGCTGGAGCGCTGGGCGTAAATGCCGCAGGCCACGGCCCGGCCCACCTCGCCCTGCAGCGCGACGCAGCGCACCGGCCGGGCCTCGGTGCCGGCCATGCAGCGGTGCAGTGTGCCGACGGGCCGCGTCAGCGCCACGGGCACGCTGCCGCCCGGAGCGTCGTCGGCCTCCGCCCAGTAGAAGGACACGCGGAACACGGCGCAGCAGGCGCCGCAGCGCTGGCAGTCGAGGTCGGCGGGCATGGGTGGGATTCTCGGCGTGTGCGAACCGTCACGTGTCCGGCTCTTGAATTGGCCTTGGGTGGAGGCATCTGGGGTTTGTCGCCTTCAAGGAGTCTGCCGTGTCTTCCGCCGTCCGCATCGCCGTCCCCGCCGAGTTGCTGTCGCTGGTGCGACTGGCGCAGTTGCTCGAAGCCGTCGAACACCGTTCGGTGGACCCGCACCAGTACCGGCTGCTCGCCGAGAAGCTCGGCGCCGAGTTGCACGCCCAGCAAGGCCACCCGGCGATGGCAGGGCTGCTCGACCACTTCCCGGCCACTGCCGAGATCTACGAGAACCTGCAATACGGCCACGCCGGCCTGTGCCGCGCGCCGCTGGAGATGTCGCTCGGTTCGGAGCTGGCCGTGCGCGATCTGTTGAGCCGCGTGCGCAGGGGCTAGCCCCGCCTCAGCCCGATCTCGAACACGACACCATCGCCCGCGTTGCGCGCGTTGATGCTGCCGCCCATCTTGGCCAGGTAGGTCTTGGCGACAAACAACCCCTGGCCACGCCGCTGGCCGTCGTTGGGATCGGCATCGCTGACGCCGTAGTCGAAGATGCGCGCCAGCTGCTCCTCGGCGATCTGCGGGCCCTGGTTGTGAATGGCGATGGTGGCCAGCTCTGACTGGACGTCCAGCACCAGCGTGATGGGCGTGCCGGCCGGCCGGTAGCGGTCGGCGTTGGTCAGCACATGCGTGATCGCATCCTCCAGCGGGTACTCGTCGGCCTGTACCCAAACGGGTTCAGCCGTCGGCGTGTAAGCCACGTCCGCAATGCCGGCATAGGCCGCGTTCTCGGCCACGCCGCGCAGGAAGGCGTCCAGGTCCAGCCGGCCCACCGCCAGCGTCGCAGCGGCCAGCGCCTCGCTCGGTGAGGCCTGGCCGTACAGCACCTTCACGGCCTGCTGCATGCGCTGCACATAACGTCGGCTCGGATCGGCATCTGCCGCGTGCAGCAGCATCAGCGACTGCAGCGGCGACATGATCTCGTGGCCCACCGCGTGCCACTGGTCATGCTCGCGCTCGGCGCGCAACTGCTCGCGGCGCAGGCTGTCGCGGGCGTGCTGCAGCAGGTCGGCGAGGCTCCCGGCCAGGATGCCCAGCTCGTCGCGCCCGCGCAGGTCGGCCACATCCAGCGTGCCGAGTTCGAAGCGCTCGGGGGACTGCAGCTGGTGGGACAGCGCCGCGGCGCGCTGGGTCAGCTGGGCCACGCGGCGGATCAGGCCCATCTCGATGATGAGCCAGGCCAGCGCTATTGATCCCAGCATCGCGCCCACTGGCCAGGCCAGGCGGGCGGCACTCGCGCTGAGCGTGCGGTCCAACCCCTGCAGGTCGCCGGTCAGCGCGATGTCGAAGCGGCCGGCCGGCGTCGTGACGCTGTCCTTGGCCACCAGCGTGCGCGGCGTGGCCGGCGCGGGCAGGTGCTGGATCAACGTCATCAGCCAGGGCGAGGGCGGCGCGCCGGCCTCCTCGGCTCCCTGCAGCAGCGCGACGACGTTGGCGCCGCGCGTGATCTTCAGCGTCTCGCCAGGCGCCAGCGTGCCGGCCAGGCGGGGCAATGTCAGCGGGGGCTGGGCGTTGGTGCTCCCGCTGTCGAACAGCGTCGTGCCACCGGGGCCGAGCAGCGCCAGGCGCAGGCCCGTGCGCGCCAGGTCGGCGGGTGGCCACTGCGGGCCGCCTGGGCGGAACAGCGCCTCGCGGAAGGCCTCCAGCGGCAGGCGGATGGACACCGTCGTGCGGCGCGGGCAGGGCTCGGCCGTGCTCAGGCAAGGCCCCTCGCGCCACACCCAGCCGCGGAAGTCCCGCTGCGGGCGGGCCTTGGTGCGCAGCGTGGCGGTGTTGTCGGCCCCGTCCACGGTGAAGCCGGGCAGTTGGCCGCGCTGCGCATCCAGCATCTCGACGGGCGCAAGCCAGTGCTGCTCGATGCCGCCCTGGCGCAGGCTGATCCGCACGCGGTGCACGTCCGCCAGGTCCAGCGCGCCGCGCTCGCGGCTGACGAGGGGCGGCGCATCCAGCCCGGCCACGAGGTACACGAAGCCACCCGCGTAGGCATTGCTGCCCACCGCCGCGCACAGGCTCGCGCCGCCCGGGTACTGCAGCGCGCAGCCGGCCATCTCGACGGCGCGCTGGGCCTTGGTGGCGTCGTCGAAGTCGATGGCCGCGAAGGGCAGCACCAGCGGCGCCACCCAGCCGGCCTCGACCTGCGGCGGCTCGGGGTTCATCAGCGCGAGCTGGCCCGACGGGTGGCGCAGCTGGGCCGCGATCTCGGCCAGCGACTTGGCGAAGGTCTGCTCGTAGCGCTGCGCATTGCGCTGGCGCTCCTCGTTCAGCAGCGCAACGGCCAGCGCCAGCGTGGCCAGGGCCAGCGCGATGAAGACGAGGTGGAAGACGATGCGGTTGCGGAAGGCCGCGACGCCGAGGCGCGGCATGTCGGGTATGGCGAAATCGACGCGGCCGAGCTTCATCCGCCCGCGGTCCAGCGAAAGCCCCGCATCGGGATGTTCTCGATGCCGTCGAAGGCCGGGTCCACGTCCCGGAAGGCGTCGCGGATGGTGGCCACGTGCTTGCGCACGTTGTCGCGGTTGCGGCCGCTCTTGACCACGTCGAACAGCTCCTCGTAGCTGACCACTTCGCCCGCGCGCTCGTGCAGCGTCGCGAGGATGCGCTGGGCCGTCAGCGGCAGGTTGATGCGCTGGCCGCGCCACATCGCAGAGCGCTGCTTGAGCGGGTCGAGCTGCAGGCTCTCGTCAGGCGCCTTGGACGCTGCGGCCTTGGGCTCGCGCAGCCGCGCGGTGCGCAGGATGTCCAGGAAGGTCTCGACGAACTCGGCCTCGTCGAAGGTCGTCTTCTGCAGGTAGTCCCAGGCGTCCAGCGCCTTCATGATGCTGCGGTAGATGGCCGCCGGCATGGCCGACACCACCAGCACCGGCGTGCCCAGGCCCTGCTTGTTGATCTCGTTGATCAGCGCCACGCCGGCATTGCGCTCGCGGCCCAGCTCGATGTCCAGCACGACGAGGTCGTAGCGCTCGCGCAGCAGCGCGGCTTCGGCGGCGTCACGGTCGAACCATTGGTCGACGGTCAGTTCCGGGCGGGCGGCGCGGATCCAGCCGGTGAGCTGCTCGCTGGTGGTGGGGTCGTCTTCGACGACGGCGATGCGGGGCATGGGTGGGTCAGACGTGGGTGATCCACTGGCGCAACAGGGCTTGCAGCGCGGGGAGCTTGGCTTGGAGGTCAGCGGCGGAACCGAACTCAACCTGGGCGCGGTCCTTGCCGAGCCATTTCAGCAGTCCTGTCGGGTCATCAATGGCCAGCCCGCCTTCGGGCAGGGCACGGGCCTTGGCGCCCAGGTGCAGGATCAGCCCGAGGCCGGTCTTGCTGCGCAGATGCGTGGTGGCGAAGTATTCGGTCGTGCGCCAGCTGGGCGCATTCCACTTGATGCCCTCGGCGATGGACGGGTCCACGGCGGGCATCGCCTCGCGCAGCGTCTCGATCTCTGCCTTGAACGGGTGATCCAGCGCAGCCATGAACTGGTCCACGGCGGCGGGGGTGTCGGCGGCGGTCAGTTTCGGCATGGGGAGATTCTGGCGACAAACTGATGGCGTTCCGATGCCCCGGAAGAATCCTTCCGCTCCACCGGAAGACACCCACCCCGCGCCCCTCTCGTCCCTTCCCGCATGACTGGCAACCATGGCCGCCATGCATCGCCAACAGAACAACGCGATGCACAACGCCCTGGAACCCACCATGCTGCAACGCCTCAAGACCCTCGCCGCCTCCCTCCGCAACGCCTTCGGCCGCGTCGCCGACAACGGGTTGGATGTCGCCCCCGATGCCGCGCGTTCACTGCGCCGCGCCCTGCCGCCGCTGCTCATCCTGACCGCCGTCACCGCCGTTGGCTACGGCGTCGTCATGCACCCGCCCATCCAGGCCGTGCCCCACGGCCAGGCCGCGCTGCGAACCAACCAGTTCAGCGGCGGCGTGACCGAGTTCCGCGACGGCAGCTTCGTGCGCCTGCCCGGCCTGCACGAGGTGCGCCTGTTCCCGCTGCGTGACCAGAGCTTCCATCCCGCTTCCATCGCCAAGGCGGGCGGCCCCTCGCCGCTGCAGTCGGTGGAGGGCCTTTCGCTGGGCCTGGACATGACGGTGCGCTGGGCGGTCGACACCACCCGCCTGCCCGAGCTGGCCCGCAAGCTGCCCGACGACATCGAGGCGGACGTCATCGCGCCGGCCGTGCAGGCCGTCGTCTACAAGCAGATCGCCAAGCGCACTGTGCGCGAAATCTTCTCCAGCCAGCGCGCCGAGATCGCCGCAGCGCTGGAGGCCGAGCTGCGCGCCAAGCTGGCCAGCGACGGCATCGTGCTCAAGGGCGTGCAGATCGGCTCGGTGGACTTGCCGCCCGACTACCGCCGTGGCATGGACCAGATGCTGTCGGACAGCCTGGCCAGCGAGCGCATGCGCTACACGCTGGAGATCGCCGACAAGAAGGTCAAGGAGACCGAGCTGCAGGCCGCTGCCGACAAGGTGCGCCGCGAGACGGCCGCCGAGGCTGCCGGGCGCGAGCAGATCATCGCGGCCAAGGCGCAGGAAGAGGCCATGAAGCATGTGCTGCCCTTCAAGCAAAAGCAGATCGAGCAGCGCGCGCTGGAAGCCCAGGCCGACAGCGCCGCGCGCGTCCAGCAGGCCGAAGGGCAGGCCAAGGCCCGCCGCATCGAGATCGACGCCGAGGCCGCTGCGCGCCAGAAGCTGGCCGACGCCGAGGCCTACCGCGTGGTGCAGGTGGGCAAGGCCAATGCCGCTCAGATGGCCACCGAGGGTGCGCTGTTGACCCGGCACCCGCTGCTGGTGCAGAAGGCCATGGCCGACAAGCTGTCGGACAAGGTGCAGGTCATCATCGCGCCGCCCGGCTCGGGCGGCTTCATCGGCAACGCGCTGCTGGGCGGCGTCTCGCCGCAGCCCAAGGCCGCTGCCGCGGAAGCTGCCGAAACGGAGAAGGAGTAAGCCATGCGCCGCATCGCCTTCATCGTCGTGGCCGCGGCGGTGGCTGCCGTCGTGATGACCAACGCCAACGCCGCCGACCTCCCTTCATTCCCTCGGGCCGGCCTCGTCTCGCAGGATTCACCCCTGCGCGGTGCGCCGCGCGACACGGCCTCGCTGCAGGCGCAGATGGGTCGCGGCGAGGCGCTGGAGATTCGCGCCGAGCGGGGTGACCACTGGCAGGTCTGGGACTACCGCCGTGAGCGTGGGGGCTGGCTGCGCAAGAGCCAGGTCTTGCTGTTGCCTCGTGGCGAGGGTGCCAGCGCCGAGCTGCTGGCACAGCTGCGCCTGGCCCGCCAGCAGTTCGGCACCGAAGGTCTGGGTCTGGGCCTGGCTGCAGCCTATGTGCAAGCGGCGACCCCGGCTGAACTGGCCGGCTCCGGTGGTGCCGATGCGCTGGAGGCGATGGGCATGTCTGCCGAGCGCATTGCCGACCGTGCCTCGCTGCCCACCGCCAAGCTCGGCGAGGGCCAGCTGGCCACGCAGATGGACGTGGCCGCGCGCTACGGCCTGAAGTTCGCGCAGTTCGAGACGGCGGAGGACGGCCGCGTGCAGGTCTGCTACGACGGCGAGGCCTTCCGCCGCGTGCTCGTCACCGCGGCCACGCCGGAGTAGCGCGTGCGTGCTGCGCTGGCCCTGACCCGCCCCGACTGCCTGAACCCGCACGCCACGGTGCGCGAGGCCGAGGCGCGTGACCAGTGGCGCCAGCAGGTGCTGGCCCAGGTCGATGCGGCCACGCTGCCTGCCCACTGGAAGAACCGCCTGCTGATGCGCCGCGCAGCGGTGGCCGCCAGCCTGGCCTTTGCCCAGGCAAGGCGAAGTCCAGGTGGCGCGGGCGGCGAGGCTGCGCCGGCCCTGGCCGAGTTCGCCGGCATCGCGCCTGCCGAGTTGACCGAGGATGACCAGGCCGCCTACGCCGATGCCGCGATGCGCGTGAACGCCGCGCGCTGGCTGGGCACGAGTCTGGCGGCGCGTGACTTCGGCAGCGTCACGCTCACGCTGCAGCCGGGTGCCGATGGCGAGCGCTGCGTCGAACTGAAGGAAGCGGCCAAGCTGGCGGCGCGCCGTTGCAGCTTCGGTCAGGTCGCGCTGGCCTCGGCCTCGCTGAACCGCGAGGGCCGTGCACTGGCCCTGGCCGTACAGCCGCTGGATGGCTGGCGCGAGCTGTGGGTGTTCCAGAAGAACGCGGGCAAGGACGGCGGCTGGCGCATCGACGTGATGCCGCCGGCGCCGGCCCAGCCGGGCCTGGGCGTGGCCGAGTTTGCCGGCTGGGTGCCGGGGGGCACGCAGATGTTGCTGGCGCGCGAGTTCCGCGCCGAGGGCAAGTACCGCCGCAGCTTCGAGGTCGTGTCGCTCGGCAGCCTGGCCACCGAGCGCCAGTCGAGCGAGCCGGCGCTGATGGGGGCCTTCCAGCGCTGGTCCGACGCGGCCTGGCGGGGCGGCTCACCGATCCGGCGTTGAGCCGATTCAGGCGACGAGCGCCAGCGCGGCATCGCCGTGCAGCGGCAGGTCCGGCCGCGCGACCCTGCCCCGGCCGGGCGCGCTGTCGAGCACCAGGCCGCCGCCGCCGTTGCGCAAGGCGTGCAGGCAGCACCTCGGGGCGGCCATCGAGTACAAGGCCCTCGGGCACTTCGCAGGCGAGCCGCACGCGGTCCACGCCAACTTTCGGTTGTTGACGCGGCCACCCTGCGCGGCTGGCAGCTCGGCCGCGCGCGCCTGCACCTGCTCTTGCGGCCATTGCGCGTCGGCGGCGCTCTTCGTCGCCGTGCCGCAGGAACTGGCGGCGGGCCCGATCTCGGCGCCGCCGAGTGCCCGCATGCAGTCGGCCGGCATGCGCGGGCCTTCGCCGATGCGGACATGGCGGCCGTCCAGGTCCGGCCGCATCTCGGCGCCGGACCCAACTGCCATATCCGTGGCGGCACTGGCGCCAGAATGCCGCCTTGTCGCCAACCGACCGCAGGCCCTGACCATGCCCCAACTGCTGCTCATCTTCGAACCCATCGGACAACGCGCCGAACGCGGCCGCGCCGCCGGCGAGGTCGTCTACCAGCGCATGCTGGACTTCGCCACTGAACTGCAGGACGCGGGCCTGCTGCTGGGCGTCAATTCCCTCGGCACGGCGGCCAGGCGCCTGGCCAAGCGCGATGGTGGCGCCCAGGTCTGGGACGGCCCCTTCGCCGAGGCCAAGGAGATGCTGGGCGGCTATTTCCTGCTCGACACCGACGACGAGGCCGTGGCCATGGCCTGGGCCGAGCGCTGCCCGGCGGCCGAGTGGGCGACGGTGGAGATTCGCGGCGTCGGGCCCTGCTATACCTGAAGCCCGTGACCCAGCCATGGCGTGCCGCCGCGGTATTGCTCGGTATTGACCGCGGCACAGGCATGGCCACAATGCCTTCCCGGCGAGACGTCGCCGGGGAGGAAAACATGACTTGTATGGCCTGCGAGGCCGGTACGGCCTTTCGTTTTCGCGCAGCGGGATACGCCATCCATGCCTGCTCACACTGCGGGCTTGGGTCGGCGGAAGTCGCCGATTTCGTCCCGCAGTCCTACTACACGCGCGACTATTTCCAGGGGGGTCACAGCGATGGCTACGGGGACTACGAGGGCTCGGCCGATGTGTTGCGGGCCGAGTTTCGCGACATCCTGCGCCTGCTTGAACACCATGACGTCCGTGAAGGGCGGTTGCTCGAGATCGGTTGTGCGTTCGGCTTCTTTCTGGACGTGGCGAGTGAGCGCTTCAAGGTTCGTGGCATCGAGATTGCCGACGCGGCGGCAGCATCCGCGCGGGCCCGTGGGCACGATGTGGTCACGGGTGTTGCCACGGCGGACAACACCGGACGCGAGCTGGATGCCGTCGTGATGCTCGATGTCATCGAGCACCTGCAGGATCCAGACGAGGTGATGGGCCTGGTAGCCCGGGCACTGAAGCCGGGCGGCAAGCTGGTCGTGACCACCGGTGACTTCGGCTCGGCATTCAGTCGCCTGATGGGCCCGAAATGGCGTCTCATGACGCCGCCGCAGCATCTGTTCTTTTTCACTGTGCCGTCCTTGAAAGCCCTGCTGTCCCGGCATGGCCTCGAGGTGGAATCGGTGGAGCATCCCTGGAAGAAAGTGCCGTTGTCGCTGATCGGCTACCAGATGCAGCGGATGACGGGGTTGCCGCTGGGGAAGCTGCTGAGTTCTCGCATGGGCGTGCCGGTCAACCTGTTCGACGCCTGCCGCCTGGTGGCCAGGCGCCGCTGAGGATCAGCGGCGATCGCGTCAGCGCGAGAACCGGGTAGTTTCCCGGGGCCTGTCGAATCCGGGTCGCGTGGATCGTCGTGGGGAAGAAGGCAGCAAGATGCTCGCTGCCTCCACTATCTCAGGAGATCCGTCATGCGATTCATGATCCAAGTCCGCGCCCGCGACACCAGCGAGCGCGGCGACCCGCCCGGCCCGGAGTACGCCAAGCTGTTCGAGGAAATGGGCGCCTTCCACGAGGAGATGGCGCGCGCCGGCGTGCTGCTGGACGGCGCCGGCCTGCGCCCCAGCCGTGACGGCTGGCGCCAGCGCTATCACGCCAACGGCCGCATCGAGCGCATCGACGGCCCGTTTGCCGAGACCAAGGAGCTCATCGCCGGCTACACGCTGATCCAGGTGCGCTCCGTGGAAGAGGCGCAGGCCTGGGCCAGCCGCTTCCCGCAGCCCTTTCTGAGCGAAGGCTGCGAGATCGAGGTGCGGCAGCTGTACGAGGACGCCGACTTCCTGCCCGGTGGCGACATGGCCATCCGCACCGCGTGAGGAGAACGACATGAGCAACCTGTCCATCATCCTGACCGGCCTGGGCGTGGCCATCCTCGCGCTGCTGGCCTATGCCTCGACCCGGCCCGACGAGTTCCGCGTCGAGCGCCGCACCCGCATCGCCGCACCTGCCGACAAGGTCTGGCCCCTCGTCAGCGAGCTGCGCGCCTTCAACCGCTGGAACCCCTATGAACGCAAGGATCCGCTGATCAAGGGCCAGTACGCGGGCGCGGCGGGCGGTGTCGGCTCCCGCTATGCGTGGGAGAGCGACAAGGTCGGCGTCGGCAGCCTCGAGATTACCGGCCAGCAGCCCGGCCGCGCGGTGCAGATGAAGCTCGACTTCGTGAAGCCCTTCGAGGCCCACAACGCCGCCGAGTTCGCCTTGCAGCCCATGGCCGACGGCGCCACCGAGGTGCGCTGGACGATGCACGGCCCCGCCAACTTCGTGTCCAAGCTGATGGGCGTGTTCATCAACATGGACAAGATGGTGGGCCGTGACTTCGAGGATGGCCTGCAGAACCTGCGCCAGCTGGCGGAGGCCCAGTCGTGAAGGACCTGCAATTCGGCATCGACATCGCGGCACCGGTTGCGCGGGTGTGGGACTGCATGTTCGACCCCACCGCCTACCGCGACTGGACCAGCGCCTTCGCCGAGGGCTCCTACTACGAAGGCGTCTGGGCGACGGGCCGGCGCATCCGCTTCCTCGACCCCCAGGGCTTTGGCATGGAGGCCATCGTCGACGACTGCCTGCCGCACGAGCGCCTGTCGCTGCGGCTGGTGGGCGAGATCAAGGACGGCCGGCCCATGGCCGACAGCCGCCTCATCCAGCAGCCCGCCCGCGAGAGCTATGTCTTCAGCGCCACGCCCGAGGGGGGCACCCGCCTTGCCGTGCATCTGCAGAGCTGGGACGACGGCTTCACCGATTTCCTCAACGACAGCTGGCCCCGGGCGCTGCAGCGCCTCAAGGCCCTGGCCGAATCCACGCACTGAAAGGCCTTGCCATGCAGATCAGGATTGCGAGCGTCATGGTCGACGACCAGGACAAGGCCCTGGCCTTCTATACCGACAAACTCGGCTTCACGAAGATGGCCGACATCCCGATGGGCCCGACCTACCGCTGGCTGACGGTGGTGTCGCCCGAGGGCCAGGCCGGCGTCGAGCTGGCGCTGGAGCCCATGGGTTTCGCGCCCGCCCAGGTCTACCAGAAGGCCTTGTACGAGGCCAACATCCCCGCCACCGCCTTCGTGACGACCGATGTCGACGCCGAGGCGCAGCAGCTGCGCGAGCGCGGCGTCGTCGTGCGCGGCGAGCCGGTCAACATGGGCCCGATCAAGGCCGTCATGTTCGAGGACGGCTGCGGCAACCTCATCCACCTCGTGCAGCCGCTGATGCTGCCGCCTCAGTAAGGAGCTCCCATGCACAAGCAGATCTACGTCAACCTCCCCGTCAAGGACCTGGCCAGGAGCAAGGCCTTCTTCGAGGCCGTGGGCTACACCTTCAACCCGCGGTTCACCAACGACAAGGGTGCCGGCATGGAGCTGGGCGAAAACCTCTACGCGATGCTGCTGGCCGAGGACTTCGCGCGCACCTTCACCCCCAAGGCGTTTCCGGACGCCAAGACGGCCACCACCGGCTGGGTCTGCCTGAGCTGCGAAAGCCGCGAGGAAGTCGACGCGCTCGTCGCCAAGGCCAAGGCGGCGGGCGGCAACATCCCGAGCGAGGCACAGGATCACGGCTTCATGTACGGCCACGGCTTCGAAGACCTGGACGGGCACCATTGGGAACTCGTCCACATGACCGGCATGCCGCAGCAGGCTTGAGCCCCTCGTCCAAGGAGTACCTTGGCCGGTCCCCCGCGGGGACTGCGATGTGATTGGGGCGGCCCGGCGCTCGGCCCGAAACACGTCCGTCAGGCATTGACATTTGAAACGGGAGACTGTCATGAATATCCAGCAAAAACTCACCCCCTTCGTCTGGTACCAGAGCGGCGCCGAAGACGCGGTGGCGCACTACCTGAAGGTGTTCGGCGACGGCAAGGGCCGCGTCATCCACACGCAGCGCTGGGGCGAGAACTCGCCCGGCGCGGCCGGCACCGTCATGGTGGTGCAGTTCGAACTGCTCGGCCAGCAGATGACGGCCTTCAACGGCGGGCCGCACTTCACGCTCACCGAGGCGTTCTCGCTGATGGTCGCCTGCGAGGACCAGGCCGAGATCGACCACCTCTGGGAGCAACTGCAGGCAGGTGGCGGCAAGCCCAAGGCCTGCGGCTGGGTCGAGGACGCCTGGGGCCTGTCCTGGCAGATCATCCCCGCTGCCTGGTTCGAGATGATCCGCGACCCCGATCAGGCACGCGTGCAGCGAGTGTTTGAGTCCATCTGGTCGATGCAGAAGATCGACTTGGCCGCCCTGCAGCGAGCCTACGACGGAGACTGAGCGGGTGGACCATGCGAACCTGGCCGCCGGCGTCTGGCGCCTCGAGCGCAGCCGACTCGTCGGCGCCGCGGCCAAGCTGCTGCGCGACCTCGACGAGGCCGAGGACTGCGCCCAGGACGCCCTCATCGCCGCCATGGAAACCTGGCCGCGCGACGGCCAGCCCGCCAATCCCGCCGCCTGGTTGATGACCGCCACCCGCAACAAGGCCCTGGACCGGCTGCGCCGCCGCGCCATGCTGGAGCGCGAGCACGAGCATCTGGCTGCCGACGACGAGGCCGCCGGCAGCCATGTCGTGCCCGACTTCGTCGACCACCTCGACGCCGCGCGCGACCAGGCCGAGATCGGCGACGAGTTGCTGCGCCTGATCTTCATCGCCTGCCACCCGGTGCTGCCGCGCGAGGCCCAGGTGGCGCTGACGCTGCGCCTGCTGGGCGGCCTGGAGACAGCCGAGATCGCGCGCGCCTTCCTGCAGCCCGAGGCGACGGTGGCCCAGCGCATCGTGCGCGCCAAGAAGGCCCTCCATGGCCAAGCCTTCGAGCTGCCGGGGCCGGGCGAGCGTGAACAGCGCCTGGGCGCCGTGC
>CAUJSJ030000023.1:0-9865 GCA_963422775.4 uncultured Roseateles sp. | reverse complement strand
TTGTAGACGCGGTGGATCAGGCCGTGCTTGTCGGCCATGTGGTACTCGCTGATGCCCCACAGGCCGGTCGCGTCGCGGCGGCCGGTGAGGTAGCAGGCGATCTCGTCGACCTCGGAGCCGGCGAGCTTGAGGCCGTTCAAGCTGCGCAGCGGCGCGCGGGTGCGCTCGACGAAGTCCAGGCTGTCGATGCGCACGTCCTCGCCCGTGGCGGCGTCGTGCATCAGCGTGTTGAACTTGCCGACCAGGATCTGCCCCGGCTGGGCGCGCTCGATCATGCGGGCGAGCTCGATCGTGACCTGGCCCACCAAGTAGCTGAACGAGGTCGGGTTCAGGCCCTCGGACTGATAGAACTCATAGTGCGAGCCGACGTGGAAGCACGCACGCAGCTTGGGCACCGACTCGGGCCGCGTCGCGCGCTCCTGGGCCAGCGCGTTGTCGGCCAGGATGAACTGCATCAGCTGGTACAGCTCGACGTTGGCCTCGACGCCGCGCATGCGGTTCCAGATGTAGAAGCCATCGCCCGTGGTGGTGCGCGCGAAGTTGATGTTGATCTCGCGGTCCAGCAGCTTGGCGTAGGCCGCGTTGACCGAGCATGACAGGCTGTTGAGCTGCACCACCTGCTGCAGCGCCGTCAGCAGCGAGAAGCCGACGGCGTCGAACAGGATGACGGCGCGGTCCTCGACGAGGCGGATGCCGTAGCGTGCGGTGATGGCCGCGATCAGCGGCAGGCCCAGGCCGCGCTCCGGCGCGAAGGGCAGTGTGATGAGCTGGGGCGTGATGCTCAGCGCCGCGCTGACGGCGTCGAAGGCCTGCTTGTCCAGGTGCTCCTGGTTGGACAGCAGCTTGTCCAGCAGCCGCGCGCGCCGCGTCAGCTCTTCGGACGACAGCGTGCCGTCGCCCAGGGCGAACTCGGTCAGCATGGGATGGGGCGCGACCAGCACACGCAGGCCGCGCGGCTCGGGCGTCCAGCCGTAGATGAGGTTGCCCCCCAGGTTCCACAACGCGTACAGCGCCTGGTCGAGCAGGATGATGTTGTCGCGCAGCTGGGTTTCGCTCAGGCCTGCCGGGGCGGGGTAGGCCATGAAGCCATCCAGCCAGGACCGGCGTTTGCGCAGCTCTTCTTTCACAAGCGGGCTCCGTTGAAGAAGCCCGGATTGTCTTTCAGACCTGTGTCAAAAGTTTGCGCCAAGCCGACTCGTCGACACAGCGGTGGCTGGCGCCCCGCTGCGCCGGCGACTCGGCTCGACTGTTTTCGGTGATTCGCATCGTCATGCGAGGCTCAGGCGCGGTGGCCGGTGACGATGACGCGGGGCAGTTGAGCGACTTCGCGGACGGCGTAACCGGTGACGACGACGCGCGGCAGTTGAGCGACTTGAGGGGCAACTGCCTGCGTGGCCTTGCCGGTGATGACGACGCGGGGCAGTTTCTGGACTTCTTGCGGGGCGGCGCTGGCGCCGAAGGCGGTGAACGCGAAGGCGGCGACGGCGGCGGCTTGGATCAGGACGGTGGCTTTCATGATGCTTCCTTTGAGGGTGTCGCTCAGCGGTATTGCTGTGTCGATGGAAGCAGTTTCGTCACGGGACCCGCGCGCCGCCAGGGCGCTGCGATGAATCGCCGGACGCAGGCCGCGAGCTGCATGCGGCCGCGACAAACGGTCAGTTCTTCGGCGCCAGATGCTGCCCCAGGAAGCGCTCCACACGGCCCCAGAAGTCTTCGTTGGTCTTGCTCAGGAACCAGCCGTGCCCCTCCTCGGGGTAGACCACCCATTGCACCGGCTGCTCGGCGCGCAAGGCGGACTTGAGATCGGTGCCGTGCTTGAGCGGCACGCGCCGGTCCTCGCCGCCATAGGCCATCAGCAGCGGCAGCTTGATTTCGCCGGCGCGCACCAGCGGCGACGTGGCGCGCATCTGCGCGGCATCGGTGTCGGGGTCGGCCACCAGGCGCTTCATGCCGAAGCGCTCCCAGGTTTCGGAGAGGTCGCTCCAGGCGATGCTGGAAAGCAGGCCGATGTCGGTGACGCCCACCCAGTTGACGGCGCACTTGAACAGGTCGGCCTGCGTGATGGCACCCATCAGCGCCGCGTAGCCGCCGTAGCTGGCCCCGGCAATGCAGGCGCGCTGGGGGTCGGCCCAGCCCTGCTTCACCGCCCAGGCGAGCGTGTCGGCGATGTCGTCCTGCATGGTCAGGCCCCATTGCTTCCAGCCCGCCTGGAAGTGCTTGAAGCCGTAGCCGGTGCTGCCGCGGAATTCGGGTTCCAGCACGAGATAGCCGCGGCTGGCGAGGAACTGGGCCTCCCGCTGCCAGGGCCAGTGCGTGCCTCGCACATTGGGGCCGCCGTGCACCAGCACGACGGTAGGGGCCGGCCCCTTGCCGTTGCCGGCGGGGTGTGTGACGAGAACGGGAATCTCCAGCCCGTCGCGGGCCTGGAAGCGCAGCACGTCGCGCCGACCCATGTCGGCGGCGCGCAGGTCGGCGCGCGGGCTGGCCAGCGGCTGCAGGCGGCGGTCGGCAGGGGTGTAGAGGAAGTAGCGCGGCGGCAGCTGGTCCGACAGTGCGGTGACGAGCAGGTGCTGCGCGTTCACGCAGTGCTGGCAGTCGATGATGTTGACGCTGCCGGGCAGCTTGGCGTCGATGTCGGCCTGGTGTGCCTTCATCGTGGCGTCGAACCAGACGGTGGTGGGGGCGTCCGTTTCCAGGTGCAGGCCGAGGAGCCGCCGGGCGTCGGGGTCGAACACCGGCACGCCCTTGAAGTCGTAACCCCGGGTGCTGACCAGCGGAGTCGCCTCGGGTTGGCGGGTGGCCGGGTCGAGGCGGAACAGCGCCTGATAGCCCTGGTAGGGCGCGGTCACCAGGACCTGGTCGTCGGGGCCGAACCAGAAGGGGTCAAGCTCGTTGCCGCCGTACGGGTCCTGGTCGAGCCAGAGGGTCCACTCGCCCGCTGTGTTGCGCAGGTAGGTGAGCCCGCGGCCGTTGTGCGTGGCCAGCGCGGCGCGCGGCTCGCCGCGCGAGTCCACGCGCCAGCTGATCACGCCATCGGGCAGGCCCAGGCTGAGGTTCTTGCTCAGGCCGGTGCGCGTGTCCAGCCGGGCCAGCAGCAGGCTGCCGCGTTCGCCACGGTCGTTGCCGGGCGCGCGCTGCACGTAGACGTCGCCGCTGCCGTCGGGCAGCACGCCCGCGAAGAACCAGCGCGCGGACAGGCGGCGGTCGGACAGGCGGCCGTAGCTGATATTGCTGTTGTGGATCAACTGGCGGGTGTTTGTGCCATCCCGGTCGACCGCCCAGAGCCCCGGCGCCGCCACCTGGGTGCTGCCGTCGGGCGCGTTCGAGATCTGGAACACCAGCCGCTCGTCGCTGACCCAGGCGTGCCCTGCGACGTCGGCGTCGTTGAAGCCACCCACGATGCGCGGCGTGCCCAGGGTCTGCAGGTCGATCACGGCCAGCCAGCGGCGGTCGTTCTGGCCGGGCGCCAGCACCGCCAGGTAGCGGCCGCTCGGGCTCAGGCGCGGCTCGCGGATGGCGGCCTGCTTGAAGAAGGCCGCGATCGGTGGCGGCTCGGCCCGGGCCGGGGCAAGGGCCATGGCCAGCAGCGCCGCCGCCAGGCAGGCCAGCAGTCGGTTCATGCGGGGCTCCGAGGGAAACGGCGGATCGTCATCCCCGTCACGGGGCGGCGGCGCCGAGGTTGCGGGCCAGGAAGCGCTCGACGCGCCCCCAGAAGTCTTCGTTGGTCTTCAGGTTGAACCAGCCATGGCCTTCGTCGGGGTAGATGACCCATTCGAGCGGCTGTTCGGCCCGCAGCGCGGCCTTCATCTCGGTGCCGTGCTTGAGCGGCACGCGCCGGTCCTCGCCGCCATAGGCCATCAGCAGCGGCATGCGTATTTCCTTGGCGCGCAGCAGGGGCGAGGTCTTCTTGATCTGTTCGGCGTCGGTGTCGGGGTCGGCCACGAGGCGCTTCATGCCGTAGTCCTTCCACTCGGCGGACATGTCGCTCCAGCTGATGCTGCTCAGCAGCCCGATATCAGTCACGCCGACCCAGTTGACGGCGCACTTGAACAACTCCTGCTGCGTGACGGCGGCCATCATGGCCGCGTAGCCCCCGTAGCTGGCGCCCATGATGCAGGCGCGCTTGGGGTCGGCCCAGCCCTGCTTGACGGCCCAGGCCAGGGTGTCGGCGATGTCGTCCTGCATCGCCAGCCCCCACTGCTTCCAGCCGGCCTGAAAGTGCTTGAAGCCGTAGCCGGTGCTGCCGCGGAACTCAGGCTCCAGCACCAGATAGCCTCGGCTGGCGAGGAACTGGGCGTAGGGCGACCACGGCCAGTGTGTGCCGCGCACAAAGGGCCCGCCATGCACGAGCACGATGGTGGGCGTGGCGGCCTTGACGCCGCCGGCGGGCTGGGTGACGAGGACCGGCAGGGCCAGCCCGTCGCGGGCCTTGATGCGCTGGTAGTCGCGCTGGCCCATGGCGGCCGTGGGCAGGTCGGTGCGGGTGCCGGCCAGGGGCTGCAGCTGCTTCTCGGCGGTTTCGTACAGGTAGTACAGCGGCGGGCGCACGTCGGTCAGCGAGGTGACGACGAAGTGGCTGGCGCCCACGCAGCGCAGGCATTCGATGAGGTTGACGCTGCCGGGCAGGCGGGCGTCGATGTCGGCCTGGGCCGCCTTCATCGTCTTGTCCAACCACACCGTGCCGGGCGCGTCGGTCTCGAAGCGCACGCCCAGCAGCCGGCCGGTGCCGGGTTCGGTGATGAGGCGGCCGGTGAAGTCGTAGCCCGGCGTGGAGATCAGCGGCTCGCCGTCGGCGCGGCCTGTCTGCGGGTCGAGGCGGAAGATGGCGTCGTAGCCGCGGTAGCTGTGCTCGCCGAGCATCTGGTTGTCGGGTCCGATCCAGGCCGGCCAGGGGTTCTTGCGCGCCTCGGGGTCATCCTCGTACCAGAACTGCCAGCGGCCCGCGTCGTCGCGGCGGTACAGCCGGCTGCGGCCCTGGTTGTGGGTGTCGATGACGCGAGGCTGGCCGCGCCAGTCGAGCAGCCAGTGCGAGGTGTGGTCGGGGATGCCTTCGCTGAGTGTGCGTGTGAGGCCGGTCCGGGTGTCCAGCCGCGCCAGTTGCACGCCAATCGATGCAGCCTCGTTGGACCAGGGACGGCGCAGCACGATGACCTCCCCGCCGTCCAGCCCTGGCGGCACGCTGTGCAGCGTCCAGTTGACGTCCAACCGGCGATCGGCGATCAGCGTGGCCGTCGTGAGGAAGGGCTTGTCGGTCTTGATCAGCTGGCGCAGGTTATCGCCGTTGCGGTCCACCCCCCACAGGCCCTGGCCGTGGACGCGCGTCGTGCCGTCGGGCGAGTCGGACACGTCAAAAACCAGCCGGTCCTCGCTGATCCAGTGCTGGTTCGCGACGTCGGCGTCGTTGAAGCCGGCGATGAACTTGGGTGCTTGCATAGTCTGCAGGTCCAGCACGGCCAGCCACATGCGGTCGCCCTTGCCGGCGGCCTGGATGGCCAGATAGCGGCCGCTCGGGCTGAGCTTGGGCGCACGCACCGCGGCGCGCTTGAAGAAGGCGGTGGCTGTCGGCGGCTCGGCCGCGCCAGCGTTAGGGGCCAGCAAGGTGGCCAGGGCAAGGAGGGCGGCCAGGCAGTTCTTCATGAGGGCGGCGCTGTCGGTTTGGAGCGCGGAATTGTGGCGGCCTATCATGTCCGGTTCGCTTGTGAAAACTGCCATGGCCCTCCCGGATTTGCCCGCGCCCCCTGAATCCAGATTCATTCGCGTGCGCGGCGCGCGTACCCACAACCTGAAGAACATCGACGTCGACCTGCCGCGGCATGCGCTGGTCGTCATCACGGGGCTGTCCGGCTCCGGCAAGTCGTCGCTGGCCTTCGACACGTTGTATGCCGAGGGCCAGCGGCGTTATGTGGAGAGCCTGTCCAGCTACGCGCGGCAGTTCCTGCAGCTGATGGACAAGCCCGACGTGGACATCATCGAGGGCCTGTCCCCGGCGATCTCCATCGAGCAGAAGGCCACCTCGCACAACCCGCGCTCCACCGTCGGCACCGTCACCGAGATCCACGACTACCTGCGCCTGCTCTACGCCCGCGCCGGCACGCCCTTCTGCCCCGACCATGACCTGCCGCTGGAGGCGCAGTCCGTCAGCCAGATGGTGGATGCCGTGCTGGCCATGCCCGACGAGTCCAAGCTGATGCTGCTGGCCCCGGTCGTGCGCGACCGCAAGGGCGAGTTCGTCGAGCTGTTCGCCGACCTGCAGGCTCAGGGCTATGTGCGCTTCCGTGTCGACGGCGCCACGGTGGAGGCGCCCGACATCCCGGCGCTGAAGAAGGCCGAGAAGCACGACATCGACGTCGTCATCGACCGCATCAAGCTGCGCCACGACGCGGCCGACAGCCTGCGCCAGCGCCTGGCCGAGAGCTTCGAGGCGGCGCTGCGGCTGGCGGACGGGCGGGCGCTGGTGATGAACATGGACACCGAGCAGACCACGCTGTTCTCCAGCAAGTTCGCCTGCCCGGTCTGCTCCTACTCGCTGCCCGAGCTGGAGCCGCGGCTGTTCTCGTTCAACTCCCCCGTGGGCGCCTGCCCGGCCTGCGAGGGCCTGGGCCAGGTGACGGTGTTCGACGCCGACCGCGTGGTCGCCTTCCCGACGCTGTCGCTGGCCAGCGGCGCCGTCAAGGGCTGGGACCGGCGCAACCCCTACACCTTCTCGTTGCTGGAGTCGGTCGCGGCGCACTACAAGTTCGACGTCGAGGCGCCGTGGGACAGCCTGCCCGCCACGGCCCAGGGCGTGCTGCTGCACGGCTCGGGCCAGGAAGACATCAGCTTCGTCTACCAGGCCGAGTCGGCCTCGGGCAAGAAGCGCTCGGTCAAGCGCCAGCATCCCTTCGAAGGCATCCTGCCCAACCTGCAGCGGCGCTTCAAGGAGACCGACTCGGCGGCGGTACGAGAGGACCTGGCCCGCTACATGGCCGCCAAGCCTTGCGTCGCCTGCGAAGGTTCGCGGCTGCGGCGCGAGGCGCGCAACGTCGTGCTGCAGCCGGCGGACGCGCCGGTGGGCGTGCGCGGCCGGCCGATCTTCGAGGTCGAGCATTCGACGCTGCGCGAGTGCCTGGACTATTTCGAAGGGCTCAAGCTCAAGGGCAACAAGGCCGAGATCGGCGACAAGGTCATCCGCGAGATCGCGTCAAGGCTGCGCTTCCTGAACGACGTGGGCCTGAACTACCTCAGCCTGGACCGCAGCGCGGACACGCTGTCGGGTGGCGAGGCCCAGCGCATCCGCCTGGCCTCGCAGATCGGCTCGGGGCTCACTGGCGTCATGTACGTGCTGGACGAGCCCAGCATCGGCCTGCACCAGCGCGACAACGACCGGCTGATCGCGACGCTGCGCCGGCTGCGCGACCTCGGCAACTCGGTGCTGGTGGTGGAGCACGACGAGGACGCCATCCGTGCGGCCGACTGGGTGTTGGACCTGGGCCCTGGTGCTGGCGTGCATGGCGGCCGGGTGATGTCCCAGGGCACGCCCGCGCAGGTGGCGGCCGACCCGAACTCGCTGACCGGCCGCTACCTGAGTGGCGTCGAGCGCATCGAAGTGCCCAAGCACCGCCACAAGGCGACGGGCGAGGCCAGGCTGCGCATCGTCAACGCGCGCGGCAACAACCTCAAGGGCGTGACGGTCGAGATCCCGGTGGGCCTGTTCACCTGCGTGACCGGCGTGTCCGGCTCGGGCAAGAGCACGCTGGTCAACGACACGCTCTACACGGCCGTCGCCAAGAAGCTCTACCAGAGCCATGCCGACCCGGCGCCCTACGATGAGATCGAAGGGCTGGACGCCTTCGACAAGGTCATCAACGTCGACCAGAGCCCCATCGGCCGCACGCCGCGCTCCAACCCTGCGACCTACACGGGCCTGTTCACGCCCATCCGCGAGCTGTTCGCCGAGATGAACACGGCGCGCGAACGCGGCTACGGGCCTGGGCGCTTCAGCTTCAACGTCGCCGGGGGCCGCTGCGAGGCCTGCCAGGGCGACGGCGTGCTGAAGGTGGAGATGCACTTCCTGCCGGACGTCTATGTGCCCTGCGACGTCTGCCAGGGCCGGCGCTACAACCGCGAGACGCTGGAGGTGCTCTACAAGGGCAAGAACATCACCCAGGTGCTGAACATGACGGTGGAGGACGCGTTCGAGCTGTTCAACGCCGTGCCCACGCTGGCGCGCAAGCTGCAGACGCTGCTGGACGTCGGCCTGGGCTACGTGAAGCTGGGCCAGAGCGCCACCACCTTGTCCGGCGGCGAGGCCCAGCGCGTGAAGCTGGCGTTGGAGCTGAGCAAGCGCGACACCGGCCGCACCCTGTACATCTTGGACGAGCCGACGACGGGACTGCACTTCGCCGACATCGCCCTCTTGATGAAGGTGCTGCACCAGCTGCGCGACGCGGGCAACACCATCGTCGTCATCGAGCACAACCTGGACGTCATCAAGACGGCCGACTGGCTCATCGACATGGGTCCGGAGGGCGGTGCCGGCGGTGGCACGCTGCTGGTAGCCGGCACGCCCGAGGATGTGGCGGCCTGCGAGGCCAGCCACACGGGGCGCTATCTGGCCCCATTGCTGAGGCGCTGATCAGCGCTTCTGGCGGGCGCGGAAGATCACGACGAGCAGGCCCAGGGCGATCATGGCCCAGGTGCCCGGCTCGGGCACGGCCGGGATGCTGTCGCCGGGCAGCGGGGCTTCGGCCGTCGAGACACGGCCCGGCGGCAGGGCCGGCATGCCGAGGTTGACCAGGCCCACGCTGCCCCCCGGGGCCGCGGCGGGGGTGGGTGCGGAGCCGCCGGGCAGGCTGAAGCCGCTCGGTGCCGCAGCGCCGCTCAGCGTCGGCACGCCGGACGCGGAGGCAAAGGTCTCGGGCGCCGCGGCCACCGGGCCGGCGGCGGGGGCTTCGAATTCCAGCGGAACCTCCTCGCCCTCGCGTGTCGACGAGGCCACGTTGGCGGCCTGGGCCGGCGCGACGGCGGTCGGCTTGTCCAGCCGGCGGATGCGGCTGACGTTGCGGCAGACCGTGGGCACGAGGATGCACTGCCCGTCCTCGCAGTAGACGAGGCCGCGTTCCTGGGTCGTGGCGGTCCACTTCGTGCGCGCCACGGTGCGGCAGACGGCGCCGGGGCCGAAATGCATGTCGCGGATCTCGGGCGCGTAGGTTGCCTTGCCCTTGATGCCGTCGCGCTCGATGACGGCGATGTCGTCGTAGTTGCGCGCCTTCATGCGGGCCTTGAGCTTCTCGCGCGTCGCGGCGGGGATGTCCTGGTAGCGATCGACGGCCGCCACCACATCGCCCATGAAGGGGTTGACGCCCGGTCGGTCCCAGCTGCATTGCGGCAGCGTGGAGCCGGCGGAAACGGCGAGTGCGAGGGTGGCGATCAGCGACATGGAGCGGTCCAAAAAAGGAAGGCGCCCGAAGCCGAGCGCCATGGACCGAATGCTAGGTATTTCTAGGGTTTATACGCGTTGAAGACCCGCAAAGAGGGGGTGCGCTTCGGGTGAGATAAATCACGCAAAGGACTGAAAACGTTTGGCAGCGCCACCCGGCCGGCCCCGCACGGCATTGCTGCTATCGTGCCGACCGCTCCTTGCAGTCCCCCGAACCCGCCATGCCCGACCGCGCCTTGCCGCTGGTGCTCTACGTCGAAGACGACCGCATCCACCTGATCCTGATGGAGGAGGTGTTCCGGCTGCTGCCGGGCTGGGAGCTGCGCTGCGCGGAGACCGGCGCCGAGGCGCTGGCCGCGCTGGGCGAGTGCCGGCCCAGCCTCGTCCTCGTCGACATGAACCTGCCGGATATGACGGGGCTGGAGTTCATCGCCAAGATCCGGGCCG
>CAUJSJ030000022.1:0-6783 GCA_963422775.4 uncultured Roseateles sp. | reverse complement strand
GGTGGCCGACGGCGTGGGTGTGGCCGTCGTGCCCGCGTTGACCGCCGTCACGGCTGGTGGGCGCGCAGGTCCGTGTCCGGGCCCCTGAGCGACGCCTGGGCCGTGCGCCAGCTGCTGGTGTGCTTCGGCGAGCTCAGCCCCGGCGCTGCAGCGCTGCTGGAGGCGCTAATCCTGCAGTGAGGACAGGAACTGCTTGAGCTCCGGCGTGCGGGGCGCGGTGAAGAGTTCGGCCGGCGGTCCGATCTCGTGCACGCGGCCCTGGTGCATGAAGATGACGCGATCCGCCACCTTGCGGGCGAAGCTCATCTCGTGCGTGACCATCAGCAGCGTCATGCCTTCTTCCGCGAGCGACTCCACCACGCGCAGCACCTCGCCCACCAGCTCGGGGTCCAGCGCCGAGGTGATCTCGTCGCACAGCAGCACGGCCGGCTCCATCGCCAGCGCACGGGCGATGGCCACGCGTTGCTGCTGGCCGCCGGAGAGCTGATCGGGCATGGCGTCGAACTTCTCGGACAGGCCCACGCGGGCGAGCAGCCTGGACGCCTGCTCGGCGGCTTCGTGGGCGCTGCGCTTCTTCACCAGCGTCGGCGCCAGCATCACGTTGCGGCCCACGCTCAGGTGAGGGAAGAGATTGAATCCCTGGAAGATCATGCCGACCTGCTGGCGCAAAGTGCGCATGGCCATGGCGCTTTCATACAGCAGCGGCTTGCTGTTGACCGTGAGGCGCCGTCCTGGAACTCTTCCAGCCCGTTGATGCAACGCAGCAGCGTGCTCTTGCCTGAGCCGCTTTTGCCGATGATGGCGATCACCTCGCCGCGCTGCACATCCAGGTCGATTCCCTTGAGTACCTCGTTGGCGCCGTAGGACTTGCGCAGCGCGGTGATGCGCACGATGGGCGGTGAGGTAAAGGGCACGGGGGCTTCAGCGGCCATGGGACTTGCCTTCCAGATGCTGTGCAAACAGGCTGATGGGGAAGCACAGCGCGAAATACAGCAGCGCCACGCAACCGAAGACGAGGAAGGGCTTGAAGCTGGCGTTGGCGATCATGCTGCCGGCCTTGGTCAGCTCGATGAAGCCAATGACCGACGCGAGCGCCGTGCCCTTGATGACCTGCACCAGGAAGCCCACCGTCGGCGCGATGGCCAGGCGCCCGGCGCCTGCGGCAGGATGACGTGGCGCAGCTGCTCGCCAAAGCTCAGCGCCAGGCTGCGCGCCGCCTCCCACTGGCCGCGCGGCACGGCATCCACGCAGCCACGCCAGATCTCGACGAGATAGGCGCTGGTGTAGAAGGTCAGCGCGAGCGCGGCGGCCGTCCAGACCGACACCTCGATGCCCAGCAGCGCCAGGCCGAAGTAGGCGAGAAAGAGCTGCATCAGCAAGGGCGTGCCCTGGAAGAGCTGCACGTAGAGCGCAATCGCGCCCCGCGTGCGTGCACCCATGCCGATGCGCAGCGTCAGCAACAGGCCGCCCACCAGGCCGCCGCCGATGAAGGCGATGGCCGACAAGGCCACCGTCCAGCGCAAGGCCAGCAGCAGGTTGCGAACGATGTCCCAGAGGGTGAACTCGATCATGTCGGTCGCCTTCCGAAGATGAAGCGCGGCCCGGCCCACATCAGCAGCTTGCGAGCCGTGATGGCCAGCGCGAGATAGGTCAGCGTCGCAATGATGAAGGCCTCGAAGGCGCGGAAGTTGCGACTCTGGATCAGGTTGGCCGCATAGCTCAGCTCCTCGGTGGAGATCTGGCCGCAGACGGCCGAGCCCAGCATGACGATGATGATCTGGCTCGTCATGGCCGGCCACACGCGCTGCAGGGCCGGCGGCAGCACGACGCGGGTGAAGACCTGCACGGGGCTGAGCGCCAGGCTCTGCGCCGCCTCCCACTGGCCGCGCGGCGTCGCCTGGATGCCGGCGCGCAGGATCTCGGTGCCGTAGGCGCCGAGGTTGAGCGTCATCGCGATCAGCGAGGCAGCCTCGGGCGACAGCTTCACACCCATTGCCGGCAGGCCGAAGAAGATGAAGAAGAGCTGCACGATGAAGGGCGTGTTGCGCAGCAGCTCGACGTAGACGCCGAGCAGCCGGCGCAGCCACGCGGGGCCGCTGGCGCGCGACCAGGCACCCAGTGTGGCAATGAGCAACCCCAGCGGCGTCGCGACCAGGGTGAGCCCCAGCGTCCACGCCAGCCCCTTCAGCAGCAGCGGCCATTCGGCCAGCACTGCGAGGAAGTCGAAGCTGATCATGATCGGATCAGAGTGGGAGGTCACCCGTGCCGCGGCCGAGCCATTTCTTGGACAGCGCCTCCAGCTCACCAGCCGCCTTGGCCGCCGCGATGATGTCGTTCACCTTGGCCAGCAGTGCGTCCTCGCCCTTGGCGACGCCAACGAAGCAGGGGCTGTCCTTGAGCAGCAGCTTGTATTCGGTGTTCAGCCCCGGGTTGCGCTGCATCAGGTTGCCGGCCACGGCGGCACTGGTGGCCAGCAGCTGGGTTTGGCCGGCGGCAAAGGCGGCGATGGTGGCGTTGTTGTCCTCGAAGCGCTTGTATTCCAGCGTGGCCGGTGCGACCTTGGCCAGCTCCTGGTCTTCCATCGCGCCGCGCGTGACGGCCACGCTCTTGCCGGCCAGGTCGGCCCAACCCTTGATGGGCAGGCTCTTGGCCGCGAACACGGCCTGATAGAAGGGCGCATAGGCCGCGCTGAAGTTGATGACCTTCTCGCGCTCGGGGTTCTTGCCCAGCGTCGAGATGACCAGGTCAGCCTTCTTGGTCTGCAGATAAGGGATGCGGTTGGCGCTGGTCACCGGCACCAGCTCGACCTTGACACCCAGCTTGGCCGCAATGAGCTGGGCCACCGCCACATCCAGGCCCTGCGGCGCCATGTCGGGGCCGACAAAGCCATAGGGCGGGTAGTCGGTCGGAATGGCGATCTTGATCGTCTTGCTCTTGGTGATGGTGTCCAGCGCGGTCTGGGCCTGGGCGCCGGCGGCCAGCAGGCTCAGGCCGGCAATCAGAAGGCGGCGGGAAAGCGTCGAGGTCATAGCAGGGCTCCTAGATAGGCAGGGTCGGCAGATTCAGTGGGACTGGAAGTCGGCAGAGGCGCCAGCGCCTCGCGCAACTGCTGCAGCGGGTCGTCATCGGCAGGCAGGCGCAAGGCGGCCTGCACGCTGCTGAGGTGTTCGGCCATCAGCGACTCGGCGCGGGCGCTGTCGCCGGCTTCCAGCGCGGCGACGATGGCGACATGGTCCTGGCATGACAGTGCCGCGTCATGGGAGGACTGGTAGCGCATCGCGATCAGCGTCGTGCGCGCGGTGAAGTCGCGCAGCGTGTCGGCCAGCAGGCCGTTGCCCAGGCATTCGGCCAGGCAGACATGGAAGTCGCCGAGCAGGAAGCTGCGCGTGCCGACGTCGTCGCCGCGCAGCGCCGCCTGTTCCTGCTGCAGATGCTGGTTGAGCCGCGCGATGGCGTCGGGCGGCAGCTGCGGCTGGCCGCGGATCAGGCCCAGCTCGATGACGCGGCGCGCCTCGAAGGCCTCGCGCACCTCGTCGGGCGTCGGTGCAATCAGATACCAGCCGCGCCGTGCACTGACCGTGACGATGCCGCGCGCCGCCAGCCGGTTCAGGGCCTCGCGCACGATGGTGCGGCTGCAGTCGAACAGCAGGGCCAATTGCTGCTCGCCCAGGCGCGCGCCGGGCGCGAGCTTCTGCGCGAGCACCGCTTCGACGATGCGCTGGCTGATGTCGGTGGCCGAAATGCCCATGGCGGGTCATTTGCAGCTTCCATGCCAGCGCTCATCTGGCTTGTATGCAAGCCCTGCGCACAAATCTGGGCCGCCTCACCGCTCAGCCTGCACTGGCACGGTGCCGAACAGCCCCAATGCGATCCCACCGGCGTCCGCCGCCAGCGGCGCGGCGCCTGGACATCGGCTTGGTGCCGCGCGCGTTCTAACGCTTGCGGCGGCGCGCCGCCGCGGTGAGGCCGAGAAGGCCGACACCGCCCAGCATCAACGCGATCGAAGCCGGCTCCGGCACGGCCTGCACAGCGACCGACAGCTGGTAGGGCGCGGCCGCCGCGTTCGTGCTGAGGCCCAGCGTGGCGCTGTAGTTGGAACCGCCGGCCACGCCGGGGCCGCTCAGGTCCTGGGACCAGGACCACTCGATCGCGTTTGCACCGACGGCCTCCAGCTGGACCCAGTAGGTGGTGTTGGCGGCGAGCTGCACGCCGGCCGCCGGCTTGAAGGTGTAGGCAGCGAAGTCGGAAGTCGACACCGCGGCGCTGGACAGCGTGCCCAGCGTGGCGATCAACGCACCGGGGCCGGCCACGCCGTCGGCGCGCAGGCTGACGAGCAGGTCGCCGACGACTTCGGCGCTGTCGCTCTTCAACAGCGCCGTCACCTGGGTCAGCACGATGCCGGCATTGGCGCCGGTGCTGAAGGAGTCGGCCAGCGGGCCGAAGCTCAGCAGCGGGTCGGCGCCATCACGCGAGCCGGCGAGGTTGTCGAACAGCGTGGCGGCATGGGCGGCGGCAGGAACGGCGGACATCGCCGCGACGATAGCCGCAATCAGCAGGGGGCGAAGCAGGGGCATGGTGATCCTCAGAGCGTCAGAGCGTCAAAGCAAAGGGTCGCTGGTGCCGGCGGCGCCGGTCTCGACGTGGCCGGCGAAGTGGGCAGAGAAGCGCGCGTCGCCGTCGGCGCTGACCGCCAGGTCGTACCAGCGCGCGCTGGTCTGCAGCGACCAGTCGGAACGGAAGCTGGCGCCGGGCTGCAGGGTCTGGTGCGAGCTGGCGCTGCTGTAGCGGTCCGTCACGGTGACGGTCACGGCCGCGCTGCCGGCGTTGGTCACCGTCAGCGACAGGCCGCCCGTCGCGCGGCTGGGGCTGCCGCGCACGACCAGCTTGGCCGCGCCCGCGTCCAGGCTGCCGGCGTAGCGGCGGAAGAAGCCGTTGGGGCCGTTCACCGTCACGTCGTAGGCGCCGCCGGCCGGCGTCGTCCAGGTGTCGGCCAGCGTCTTGCTGGCCTCCACGGTGTAGCCCCAGGGACCCGTGCCGCCACCGGCGACGCAGCCATTGGCCGTGCGCACATGCAGCCAGGCGCCGGCGCTGCCGGTGTTGGCGAAGTCGAGGTTGAAGCCGCTGCTGGACAGCGGCGTCCAGTCCGCCTGCAGCTCGTAGGGCAGCGCCCGGGCCAGCCGCGTGCCGCTCTCCTGCACCGGCATGACCTGGTTGGCCGGCACCGGCGGTGAATAGGTGGCGTACTTCTTGCCGCTGACGACGTCGGCCTGCGGCGGCGCGTAGGACGCGGTGCTGGGCAGGCGCGCGGCCGTCGCGTTGGGCAAGGTGAAGTCCAGCGTCGAGCTCAGATCGCCGCAGACGACGCGGCGCCAAGGCGAGATGTTGGGCTCGGCAACACCGAAGCGCTTCTCGATGAAACGGATGATGGAGGTGTGGTCGAAGGTCTCGGAGTTGACCCAGCCACCCTTGCTCCACGGCGAGATCACCAGCATGGGCACGCGCGCACCCAGGCCGTAGGGCCCGGCCGCGTAGCTGCCGGCGCCGGGGTAGATCTCGTTGACGGTGCTGACCGTGGACTTGCCCTGCGCGGCGGTGGCCGGCGGCGTGGGCGTCACGACGTGGTCGAAGAAGCCGTCGTTCTCGTCGAAGCAGATGATGAAGACCGTGCTGGCCCAGACCTCGGGGTTGGCGGTCAGCGCATTCAGCACGTTCTGGATGTACCAGGTGCCATAGCTGGTGGGCCAGTTGCTGTGCTCGCTGTAGGCCTCGGGTGCGGCGATCCAGGACACCTGTGGCAGCGTGCCGTTCAGCACGTCGGTGCGCAGCTGGTCGAACAGCGTGCCGTTGTTGAAGGCGCCACCATTGAGCAGATTGGTGCCGGTGCGGCCGCGCTCGTACAGCGGGTTGCCGGCCTGGGCATTGCGGTACTGGTTGAAGTACAGCAGCGCGTTGTCACCGTAGTTGCCGATATAGGGATTGGCGCCGTCCCAGCCCCAGGAACCGGTGGCGTCCAGGCCGTGGCCGACGTCCTGGTAGACCTTCCACGTGACACCGGCCTGCTGCAGGCGCTCGGGGTAGGTCGTCCAGCCGTAGCCCTGCTCGGCGTTGTTGACGACCGGGCCGAGGGGCGGCGTGCCGTTGCCGGCATTGGCGCCGCTGGTGTTCAAGGCCAGCGTGCCGGGCGTGCTGCCGGTGTTGCCCACGCCGATGCCGCCGGGGGCCGTGCCGTTCTGGCCACACCAGCCGCTCCACAGGTAGTAGCGGTTGGGGTCGGTCGACGCCATGATGGAGCAGTGGTAGGCATCGCAGATGGTGAAGGCGTCGGCCAGCGCGTAGTAGAACGGGATGTCGGCGCGCTGCAGATAGGCCATCGACACCTTGCCCTTGGCGGGCACCCAGCGGTCGTTGTGGCCCTCGTTCCAGGCCTTGTGCGCATCGGCCCAGGCATGCGGCAGGCCGGTCAGGAACTGCTGGCCCAGGTTGGCCGCGGTCGGGTGAAAGGGCAGGATGGTGGGCGGGTTCTGCGTGACGCCGGCCGCGTTGAGGTTGGGCTGCTCGAAGATGGACTTGCCCGAGCCGTACTGCTTCACCGCGCGCGGGTCGCTGAAGCCACGCACGCCGCGCAGCGTGCCGAAGTAGTGGTCGAAGGAGCGGTTCTCCTGCATCAGCACGACGATGTGCTTGACGTCGGCGATGGTGCCGGTCGCGCCCTGGGCGGGCACTGCCAGCGCCTGGCGGATGCTGTCGGGCAGCGCGGCCGCGGCACCCGCCCCGGCCATGCCG
>CAUJSJ030000021.1:0-23805 GCA_963422775.4 uncultured Roseateles sp. | reverse complement strand
GGTGCCACGCGACACCTTGAGCTTGGCCGCCAGCGTGGCGACGCTGGCGCGGGCATCGGTGCGCAGCAGGGCGAGGAGTTGCTGGTCGAGGGCGTCCATATTGTGCAAAGCGTCAGTTGTCGGTGTCATTTTGCCAAATGCCGTTGCATTACTTGGCAAGTGTTGCGCTTCTGTTTGGCAGGCCGTCTGGGAAGAATCGCTGCAAGCACTTTCAAACACCGCCGGAGACCGCCATGACCACCATCCTCACCACCCAAGACGTCGCCCGCATCGTGCAGCGCGTGGGACTTCCCGATTTACTGCGCCGCCTCGTCAGCTACCTCGAAGCCGACTACCTGCGCTGGGCCGAGTTCGACAAGACGCCCCGCGTCGCTGCCCACTCGCCCGACGGCGTCATCGAGCTGATGCCCATCGCCGACGCTTCGCTTTACAGCTTCAAGTACGTCAACGGCCACCCCAAAAACCACCGCTTCGGCCTGCCGACCGTGATGGCCTTTGGCGTGCTCGCCGACGTGGCGACCGGCGCGCCCGCGCTGCTGTCCGAGCTGACGCTGACCACGGCCATGCGCACCGCCGCCACCTCGGTCATGGTCGCCAAGCACCTGGCCCGCCCCGACAGCCGCGTGATGGCCCTGATCGGCAACGGCGCCCAAAGCGAATTCCAGGCCCTCGCCTTCCACCACCTGCTGGGCATCCGCGAGCTGCGCCTCTTCGACATCGACCCCGCCGCCACGGCCAAGCTGGTGCGCCACCTTGAGCACACGCCCGGCCTGACGCTGACGGTCTGCGCCAGCACCGCCGAGGCCGTGCGGGGCGCCGACATCATCACCACCGTCACCGCCGACAAGGCCAACGCCACGATCATCACGCCAGACATGATCGAGCCGGGCGTGCACGTCAACGGCGTCGGCGGCGACTGCCCCGGCAAGACCGAGCTGCACCGCGGCGTGCTGGAGATGGCACGGGTCGTCTGCGAGTTCGAGCCTCAGTCGCGCATCGAGGGCGACATGCAGCAGATGCCGGCCGACTTCCCCGTCACCGAGTTCTGGCGCGTGCTGGCCGGCCAGGCCCCGGGCCGCGAGAGCGCAGCCCAGGTCACCGTGTTCGACTCGGTCGGCTTCGCGCTGGAGGATTTCTCGGCGTTGCGCCTGCTGCGTGACCTGGCCACTCAGCTGGGCCTCGGCGCCCCGCTGGACCTGATCCCGCAGATGGCCGACCCCAAGGACCTGTTCGGCGAGCTGCGCCTGAGCCAGCAGCTGCGGGCCGCCTGATCCGGGCCCGCGGCGTCACCACTTTTCACTAGACAAGCCATCACCACCGGCCCCCACAATCGGCAGCAACAGCCGATGAAGGGGGTTCTATGGAGCGAGCTGCTGGCAAGGGCCGTTGCCTGGTCTGGGCTCTGGCCCTTGTGCCTGCACTGGCGGCGGCTGAAAGCCTGCCCGCCGACCCGCTGGAGCGCCAGTGCTGGCTGGCGCATACCGCGCAGCGCACGGCCGTCGACCTGCGCGAACCGGTCTCCGTGCACTTCAGCAACCTGAAGACCGGCTACCGCGTGCGCTCGCCCTTCTGGGTGGAGTTCGGCATCCGCGGGATGGGCGTCATCCCGGCGGGCAACCCGAATGCGAAGGCCGGCCACCACCACATCCTCATCGACACGCCGCTGCCGCGCGACCACACGGCGCCCATCCCCTTCTCCGACACGCACAAGCACTTCGGCAAGGGCCAGACCGGCACCGAGATCAACCTGCCGCCAGGCCGGCACACGCTGCGCCTGCTGTTCGCCGACCACGCGCACAAGCCCTATTTCGTGTTCAGCAACGAGATCGCCATCGAGGTCACCGGCAAGCGCAGCGAGCCAGGCCCGAAGGTGCTGCCGGGCAACGACTTCCACGACAGCTGCGAGGCCTGGTACCAGGACGCCCGCGCCACGCCACGCAAGCCTGAGGGCCGCGAGGTCTACGTGAAGAACCTGCGCGACGAGGAGCTGGTGTCCAGCCCGTTCACGCTGTCGCTTGGTTTGCTGGGCGCGGGCCTGGGCGTGGCGCCGGCAGGTACCGAGATCAAGGACACCGGGCACCTGCGCCTCGCCTTCAACCAGAAGGGCAGCATGGTGCAGCGCCAGGTACTGGCCGACGGCCGCACCGAGGCCATTATCGACCTGCCACTGGGCGACTACGAGGTCGTCGTCTCACTGCACGACGGCGCTGGCAACCCCTTGCTCAAGGGCACGCCGGTCAAGTTCACCGTGAACCGCCACGACAGGCAGTGACGACGGAATTCAAGCCAGATAGGCGCCGACGTCCTCCACGTCGATCAGCTCCGCCGGCATGAAGCGCCGGGCGTAGGCCATGCAGGTGCCCGAGCGCAGGAAGAGCTCGAACAGCTCGACGTCCAGATGCCCCTCGCGCGCCATGCGGGCGAGGATGGTCAAGGCCTCGGACAGCGGCTTGCCGGGCTTGTAAGGCCGGTCGTCGGCCGTCAGCGCCTCGAAGACGTCGGCAATCGCCATCATGCGGGCCTGCGGGCTCATCTGCTCGCGCGTCAGGCCGCGCGGGTAACCCTTGCCGTCCACGCGCTCGTGGTGGCCACCGGCAATCTCGGGCACTTCGCTCAGATGGCGCGGGAAGGGCAGCTCGGCCAGCATCTTCAGCGTCTGCACGATGTGCTCGTTGATCTTGTAGCGCTCCTCGTCCGTCAGCGTGCCGCGCGACACGGCCAGGTTGTACAGCTCGCCGCGGTTGTACAGGTGCTCGGGCTGCGCCACGCGAAAGCCCCAGCGGTTGCCCTCCGCCAGCTTCTCGCTCGGCGGCCGCGGCACGACCTGCTCGGGCCGGTCGGCCAGCAGACGCTCGGCGGCCGGCAGCGTCGGGCGGGGCCGCGGCAGGCGCCGCGCCTCGTCGACCGACAGGCCCAGGCTGTCGTCCAGCGTGCGCTGCCAGCGTCGCGCGCCGATCTGCTGCAGTCGCACCAGGCGCTCGGGACTCAGGAACTCGCCGCCCTGGTTGCAGGCCGCGACGAAGGCGTAGTCGGCGTCCAGCGCCGCCACCGCCTCGGCCGCATCGCTGCGCGCCTGCGCCGTGCCTTCGGCCCCGAGACGCTGTTCCAGCCGCTCGATCAGCACATCGCGCTTGAGCACCTCGAAGCGGGTGCGGATCTCGTGGATGCGGTTGTAGAGCGTCTCCAGCTTGGTGGCCTTGTCGACGACGTACTCGGGCGTCGTGACCTTGCCGCAGTCGTGCAGCCAGGCTGCGATATGCAGCGCCTCCCACTCGTCGGCACTCATCGCGAAGGCGGCGTAGGGACCTTCGGTCGCGTTGCAGGCGGCCTCGGCCAGCATGCGGGCCAGCTCGGGCACGCGCTGGCAGTGGCCACCGGTGTAGGGGCTCTTGGCATCGATGGCGCCGGCGACGAGCTGGATGAAGCTCTCCAGCAGTTCCTTGCGGGCGCGCAGCAGCAGGTGGTTGTCGATGGCCAGCGCTGCCGTGCCCGACAACGCCCGCACGAAGGCCACGCGCGCCGCGCCCAGCGCCTCGGCCTGGCCCTGGGCCGGCAGCGTGAAGCTCAGCGTCAGCGTGCCGATGGTCTCGTCCTGCCGATTCTTCAGCGGCAACGACAGCAGCCGCAGCCGCGAGGCGCTGAGGCCGGCGAACAGTGGCTCGTAGGCCTTGAGATGACTCGGGTCATCCCAGCGCAGGTCGGTCTCGATGGGCGCGTTCGCGCGCAGCGCGAGCACCGGCGCGGCGATGCTGTCGGCCGCCTTCAGGTCCCAGGTCAGGCCGGCGCGCGGGGCCGGCTCGCCCAGCAGCCGCGTGGCGGCCGGCTGCAGCTGGCTGGCGTCGGCAGACAGCAGGTGCACCGCGCCGCCGCTGGCGCCAGCCACGGCGATGGTCTCGCGCAGGATGCGGTCCAGCAGCGTGTCGAAGTCGCGCTCGGCGCTGAGCGCGCCGCTGATGTCGAGGAAACGCCGCAGCGAATGCTTCATCGCCGTCATCGCCAGCGCCAGCCGGTCCACCTCGCGGATCAGGCTGCGCTTGGGGTCGGGCCAGTCGAACTCGAAATGCCGGATGGCCTCGGCCTGGCGGGCCAGCTCGCGCAGCGGCCGCGAGACGCGGTCGGCCAGCAGGTGCACGATCGGGAGCAGCAGCAGCATCAGGCCCAGCGAGATGTAGAAGCTGTGCCGCCGGCTCTCGATCTGGAAGGCCTGCAGCTCCTCGCGCGGCGCCGCCATCAGCAGCGTCAGCGTCGATCCGGTGTCTCCTGCCGTCCCCAGCGGCAGTGCATGCGCCACCCACTCACGGCCCGCCACGTCCTGCACCGGCGCCAGCCGGCCCTCGCCGTCGCGGCGCGACCACAGCTCGCGCATCAGCGGCGACGCGGTTTCCGCCACCCGGGGCAGCGCCTTGGTCGTGCCGGCCTGGGCCAGGGCCTGGCGGCGCGCCTGGGCGACCAGGTCGCCGCCCGGGGTGGCGATCAGCAGCTCCGCCGACGGGCTGATCTGCGGCCGCGCCAGCATGGCCGCCAGGGATTGCAGGCTGACGTCCGCGCCGACGACCGCGTTGCCACGCGCCTCGGCCAGCGTCACGCCGGGCTCGCCGGTGGTGAAGAAGACATAGGGCTCGGACTGCACGGACTTGCCCTCGCCGGCCCGCTGTGCCAGCTCGTACCAGGGTCGCGTGCGCGGATCGAACTCGTAGTCGGGCCGCTCCAGCCGCTGCAGCTCGTGCAGGTCGGCGTCGAAGAAGCGATAGCTGCCGCGCGGCGCGGCGCCGTCGCGGTCCACGCTCTGCAGGCCGTAGGCCGCGCCGGCCGGCGCGCCCATGCGGCTGCGCGTGGCCACATCGCCCAGGCGGCGCAGCAGGAAGAACGAGCCGCGGGCCGTGCCCACGTAAACGGCCGACACCGAGGCGTTGCTGCGCAGCGCCGCCGCGAACTGGGGCAGGGCCGCCAGGCGCTCGGCCTCGCTGCCCACACGGCCCAGGGCGCCCGAGGCCAGCAAGGCGACACTGACCCGCGCCGGTCGCAACTCCGTCTCGACCGTGGCGGCGGCCTCTCGTCCGATGCGCTTGGCCGCCGCACCGGCCTGCTGCAGCATCAGCGCGTCGCTGCGCGAGCGTTCGTGCAGCAGCAGCGCGCCATACACCAGCGTCACGAGGCCGATCATCAACGCGCTCAGCGTGATGTAGAGCGTCTTGGGCTTGAAGTAGGACATGGCACCTGCGTCGGACCGAATTGCGGCCCAGTATCCCCGCGCGGGCTGAAACAAGGCTTGCTTTCGCTTACCCCGTTCACCGGCGAAGGGGCCAGTCCGTCGCCCATCGGTGTCCCAGTCCTACAGGGTGCTGCGCAGCAGGCGTCGACCATCGTTCACGGCGACTCACCCGTCGCCTGTCGCCGCAGCACCCATCCGGTGGCTGCGCTTCGATGAACGAAGTAGGAAGAAAGAAGTACCGATGAAGAAGACCGCACTCACCCTTGCCGCCCTGCTGCTGGCCGTCACCGCCCAGGCACAGTCGTCCAACTCCCTCAGCACCAAGGCCCACACCTACGGCCTGCTGTCACTTGGCCAAGGCCATCTGAACGTCGACTGCAGCGGCGTGCAGACCTGCGACCGAAACGCCACCGGCGGCAAGGCCGTGGTCGGCTATGCGTTCGGCAACGGCTTCTCGCTGGAAGGCGGCTACACGAACTTCGGCAGGTTCCACGCCTCCGATGGCACCGTGGGCCTGGCCGCCCGGCCCGAAGCCCTGTCCTTGGGCGGCGCCTTCACCGCCAACCTGACGCCCGAGCTGGGCCTGGTCGGCCGCGCCGGCGTGGCCCGTGTGCGCACCAAGCTCAATGCCGAGGTCGGCACGCTGACCGGTGCCGACCGCGAGAACAGCACCCAGCCCATCGTCGGCCTGGCCGTGAACTACGCGCTGAGCCCGACAACCCGTGTCGAGCTGGGCGTGGACGCGACCCGCGCCCAGTACCAGGGCGAGCGCAGCAATGTGCGCCTGGTGTCGCTGGGCGCGCGCTTCGCGTTCTGACGCCCAAGCCTGCGCTCCGAGGGCCGCCGCGAGCGGCCCTTGTCGTTTCTACACTGGGCGCATGGACTACGCACCCCTCATCAAGGAACTGGGCCGCGGCGCACGTGGCGCACGCGACCTGACGCGCGACCAGGCGCAAGCGCTGTTCGGTGCGATGCTGGACGGCCAGGTGCCCGACATGGAACTGGGCGCAATGCTGATCGCGCTGCGCGTGAAGGGCGAGAGCGCCGACGAGGTGGCCGGCTTCCTGGCGGCGATGCAGGCGCGCACCGCCGCCCTGGCCGCACCGGCAGGCCCCCGCACCGTGCTGCTGCCCAGCTTCAACGGCGCACGCAAGCAGGCCAACCTGATGCCGCTGGTAGCCCAGTTGCTGGCCCGCGAGGGCGTGCCGGTGCTGATCTTCGGCCGGCACGACTTCGACAGCCGGCACAGCCCCTTCGAACTGCTGGACGCGCTGAGCCTGCCCGCCAGCACGACGCTGGCCGACGCCCAAATGCGCCTGGCCAACGACAGGCTGGCCGTGCTGCCTTTGCAAATGCTGAACCCTGGCTTGAACAGTTTGATGGCCCTGCGCCCGCGCCTGGGTGTGCGCAACAGCTCGCACAGCCTGGCCAAGCTGCTGGACCCCTTCCCCGCCGGGCGGGGCGTGCGTGTCGTCGCCGTGACCCATCCGGAGTACCTGGACAGCATGGGCGCCGCGCTGCCCGGCCTGACGACGGCCGGCGGCCGCGCGCTGCTGATGCGCGCCAGTGAGGGCGAGGCCTATGCCCACCTGCGCCGCAAAGCCCATCTGATCGGCTTCCAGGACGGGGAAGCGGCCCCGCTGCACCCGGCCGACACCGCCGACCTGGACTGGCCGCTGTCGCCCGCCTGCGTGCCGGCCGAGAACGCAGCCCTGATCCGCGCCATGCTGGATGGCACTGAAACCGTGCCGCCGCGCATCACCGAACAGGTCGCCGCGCTGCGACTGCTCGCCACAAACTGAAGTTGCTTATTCGGCCTGGGCATATAGCGCTAAGAATTAAATAGTTCTGCCGCAGCGCAACATTCCCTAGAGTCGCGCCCTCGGGTGGCATGGGGCCGCTCACGGAGTGCGTTGGGTGCTGGACGGAATTGCGATTGCTAGCGGATTGGGCGTCGGCCTCATCGTCGGGATCACCGGCGTGGGCGGCGGCTCGCTGATGACGCCGCTGCTGCTGTCCGTCTTCAAGCTCAGCCCGGCGGTGGCCATCGGCACCGACCTGTGGTTTGCCGCGCTGACCAAGATGAGCGGCTCCGTCGCCCACGCCCGCCACGGCCATGTGAACTGGTCTATCGTGCGCCGGCTGCTGGCCGGTTCCATCCCCGCCTCCATCGCCACCATCGCGCTGATGCACCTGACCGGCATCACCAAAGGCTGGGCGCAGGCGCTGACGCTGACGCTGGGCATCGCCCTGTTGCTGACGGCCGCCGTCGTCGCCTTCAAGAAAAGCTGGCAGACGCTGGGCCTGAAACTGGAGCGCTGGATTCCTGAATCGCGCAAGCCGGCGCTGACCGTCGCGTCGGGCCTGCTGCTGGGCGTGCTGGTGTCGCTGTCGTCCATCGGCGCCGGCGCCATCGGCGCGACGCTGATCCTGCTGATCTACCCGCGCATGAAGGCCCGCGATATCGTCGGCACCGACATCGCCCACGCGGTGCCGCTGACGCTGGTGGCCGGCATCGGCCACGCCAGCCTCGGCAACGTCCACTGGGAACTGCTCGTCTCCCTGCTCATCGGCTCCCTGCCCGGCATCTGGCTGGGCGCCCAACTGACCCGCCGCCTGCCGGATGGCGTGGTGCGCAGCCTGCTGTGCGCGTCACTGCTGATGGCCGGCTGGAAAGTGATTCACTGATATGTACAAGTACACCGACTTCGACCGCCGCTTCGTCCACGCCCGCGCCGCGCAATACCGCGACCAGCTCGAGCGCCACCTGAGCGGCCAGCTCGGCCCGGACGATTTCCGCGCGCTGCGCCTGCAGAACGGCTGGTACATCCAGCGCCACGCACCCATGCTGCGCGTGGCGGTGCCGTATGGCGAACTGTCCTCGCGCCAGCTGCGCCAGTTGGCCAAGATCGCCCGCGAGTACGACCGCCAGCCCGACGGCCCCTTCGCCGGCCAGGGCGGCTACGGCCACTTCACGACTCGGCAGAACCTGCAATACAACTGGATTCCGCTGAAGGACAGCGCCACCGTCATGGAGCTGCTGGGCCGAGGTGGACATGCACGGCATCCAGACCAGCGGCAACTGCATCCGCAACATCACCAGCGACGCCTTCGCCGGCATCGCGCCCGATGAGCTGGTGGACCCGCGGCCCTACGCCGAGATCCTGCGCCAGTGGAGCACGCTGCATCCGGAGTTCGCCCACCTGCCGCGCAAGTTCAAGATCGCCGTCAGCGGCGCCACCGAGGACCGCGCGGCCATCGGCTGGCATGACATCGGCCTGCAGCTGAAGAAGAACGCTGCCGGCGAGGTGGGCTTCCAGGTGCTGGTGGGTGGCGGCATGGGCCGCACGCCCATCCCGGGCGTGGAGATCAACGCCTTCGTGCCCTGGCAGCAGATCCTCGTCTACATCGAGGCCATCGTGCGCTGCTACAACCTGGCCGGCCGGCGCGACAACCTCTACAAGGCGCGCATCAAGATCCTCGTCAAGGCCGAGGGCCAGAAGTTCTTCGACGCGGTCAACGAGGAGTTCGCGCGCATCCTGGCCGACGACCCGGCCGGCCACGAGCAGATCATTCCGCAGGCCGAGCTGGACCGCGTGGCGGCCTGCTTCGTCGACCCCGAGGGCGTGCAGGCGCAAGCCTCCGTCGCCCTCGACGAGAGCGACCCGGCTCTGGATCCCCAATTCAGCCGCTGGCTGTCGCGCAACGTGCACGGCCACCGCCTGAGCGGCTACCGCGCCGTCACGCTGAGCTTGAAGCGCGTGGGCATCGCCCCGGGCGACACCTCGGCCGACGTGATGAACACCGCCGCCGCGCTGGCCGAGCAGTTCAGCCACGGCGAGCTGCGCGTCACGCACCGCCAGAACCTGGTGCTGCCCTGGGTGCGCGAGGCCGAGCTGGCCGAGCTGTTCCAGGCCGCCCGCGCCGCCGGCTTCGCCACACCCAACGCCGGCCTGCTGACCGACCAGATCGCCTGCCCGGGCGGCGACTTCTGCGCGCTGGCCAACGCCCGCTCGCTGCCGCTGGCCGCCGAGATCGCCGAGCGGTATCAAGAACAGGACGAGCTCGAAGACCTCGGCGACATCGACCTGCACATCAGCGGCTGCATCAACTCCTGTGGCCACCACCACAGCGGCCACATCGGCATCCTCGGCGTCGACAAGGACGGCACCGAGTGGTACCAGTTGACGCTGGGCGGCAGCGACGGCTCCACGCTGTCGGGCACCACGGTGCCGGGCCGGGTCATCGGCCCGAGCTTTGCGGCCGACGAGATCGCCGACGCCATCGACGCCGTCATCGAAACCTTCAAGCGCGAGCGTCAGGCGGGCGAGCATTTCATCGATGCCGTCAAGCGCCTGGGCCTCGACCCCTTCAAGACCGCCGCCAACGCCGTGCGTGTTTCGACTGCAAAAGCATGAAGTTCATCAACGCCTCCACCTGCCCCTGGCAGCACGCCGTCGGCGAAGACGGCCCCAAGCCCGACCCCGATCCAGCGCAGCACCGCCTGCTGTCGCTGGAGCAATGGCATGCCGTCAAGACGCGTTGGCCCGCCAACACGCCGGTGGCCATCGAGTTCCCGAACGACGCCGACATCCACCAGCTGGCGCCTGACCTGCACCGCATCGCCCTCGTCGTGCTGGACTTCCCCAAGTGGACCGACGGCCGCGCCTACAGCCAGGCCCACATCCTGCGCATCCGCCACAAGTTCACCGGCGCCATCCGCGCCCGCGGCGAAGTGCTGGTGGACATGATGCAGCTGCTGGCCCGCACCGGCTTCGACGAAGTGGTGCTGCGCGGCGACCAGTCCAAGGCCGCGGCGCAGAAGGCACTGGACCTGTTCGCGGAGGTGGGCTTCTACCAGGGCGACGTGGCCGAGACACGGCCGTGGTTCCTGCGGAGCGCGGCGTGAAGCTCTACGTCGACCACCAGTACGCGTCGCCCTGGGCGATGGCCGTCTTCGTCGCCTTGCGCGAGAAGGGCGCGACCTTTGAGTTGCAGACGCTGGACCTCGCTGCAGGCGATCAGCACGCGACCGGCTTCGCCCGCGAGTCGCTGACGCAACGCGTGCCGACGCTCGTGGACGGCGACTTCAGCCTGTCCGAGTCCACCGCCATCGTCGAATACCTCGACGACACGCTGCCCGGCCCGGCCCTGCTGCCGCGCGACCCGAAGCAGCGCGCCCGGGCCCGCCAGCTGCAAGCTTGGCTGCGCAGCGACCTGGCTGCCCTGCGCGCCGAGCGCTCCACCGAGGTGGTGTTCTACGGACCGACGGATGCGCCCCTCAGCGCGGCCGCCCAGGCAGCAGCGGACAAGCTGGTTTCGGTGGCGGCGCAGTTGCTCGGCCACCGCGAGCAGCTCTTCGACGACTGGAGCGCCGCCGACCTCGACCTGGCGCTGACGCTCAACCGCCTGATCCTGAACGGCGACCCCGTGCCCGAGGCCCTGCAGCGCTACGCCGCCCGCCAGTGGCAGCGCCCCGCCGTGCAGGCCTGGCTGCAGATCGCCAGGCCCCCGCTATGACCAGCTCCGCGCTCCCCTGGGCCACCGCGCCTGCGGCCACTTCATCGACAGGTCAGGCCATCGGCCTGTACGCCAAGTGGACGCCGCAGCTCGACGCCAAGATCGACGCCGCTCTCAAGCGCCTGGCTGACGCCAACATCGAGCACGGTGACGGTCTCGTGCAGAGCAGCAGCCTGGGCGTGGAAGACATGGTCATCACCGACCTGATCGCCCGCACCCAGCTGCCCATTGCCATCTCGACACTGGATACCGGCAAGCTCCACCCCGAGACGCTGGCGCTGCTGCCGCGCATCCAGGAGCGCTACGGCCGCGAGGTTGAAGTCTTCAAACCCGTGGCCGATGCGGTCATCCAGTTCGTCCGCAAGGAGGGCGAGGACGCGATGTACCAGAGCATCGAACTGCGCAAGGCCTGCTGCGGCATCCGCAAGATGGAGCCGCTGGGCCGCATGCTCAAAGGTCGCAGCGCCTGGATCACCGGCCTGCGCCGCGAGCAAAGTGGCGCGCGCGGCGATGTGGCCTTCGACGAGGACGACGGCCAGGGCCGCCGCAAGATCAGCCCCATCGCCGACTGGACCTGGGCCGAGGTCTGGGCCTATGTCGAGAAATACGACGTCCCCTACAACCCGCTGCACGACCAGTTCATGCCCTCGATCGGCTGCGCACCCTGCACGCGTGCCATCGCTGTCGGCGAGGACTTCAGAGCCGGGCGGTGGTGGTGGGAGGACAGTTCCAAAGAGTGCGGCCTGCACGCCAAATCATGAATGCTGCTGTGAAACCCGAACAACTCATCGCCGACGTCGACCACGCCCACCTGGATGCGCTGGAAGAGGAAGCCATCTTCATCCTGCGCGAGGTGGCCGCGAGCTTCGAGCGCCCCGCCCTGCTGTTCTCCGGCGGCAAGGACTCTTGCGTCGTGCTGCGCCTGGCCGAGAAAGCCTTCAAGATGAAGAACGCGGCGCACGCCAGCGGCTACTCGGGCCAACTTCCCTTCCCGCTGGTGCACATCGACACCGGCCACAACTTCCCCGAGGTCATCACCTTCCGTGACCAGCGCGTGGCCGACATGGGTGAGCGCCTGATCGTGGGCCACCTGGAAAACTCGATGGCCAAGGGCACGATTCGGCTGTCGCACCCGCTGGAAAGCCGCAACGGCCACCAGACCGTGACGCTGCTGGAGACCATCGAGGAGCACAAGTTCGACTGCCTGATCGGCGGCGCTCGCCGCGACGAGGAGAAGGCGCGCGCCAAGGAGCGCATCTTCAGCCACCGCGACAGCTTCGGCCAATGGCAGCCCAAGGAGCAGCGCCCCGAGCTGTGGACGCTGTTCAACACCCGCATCCGCCCGGGCGAGCACTTCCGCTGCTTCCCGATCAGCAACTGGACCGAGCTGGACGTGTGGCTCTACATCGCCCGCGAGAACATCCCGCTGCCGCAGATGTACTACGCGCACGAGCGCCAGGTCATCCGCCGCAAGGGCCTGCTGGTGCCGCTGACCGAGGTGACGCCGCCCGAAGCAGGCGAGACCGTCGAGACCGCCACCGTGCGCTTTCGCACCGTGGGCGACATGACCTGCACCTGCCCGGTCGAGAGCCCCGCCGCCAACGCAAACGAGGTCGTGGCCGAGACGCTGACCGTGACCGTCAGCGAGCGCGGCGCCACCCGCATGGACGACCGCACCAGTGAAGCTTCCATGGAGAAGCGCAAGAAAGAGGGTTACTTCTGATGAAGGCTTTGCGATTCCTAACCGCCGGCTCGGTGGACGACGGCAAGAGCACGCTGATCGGCCGCCTGCTGTTCGACGGCCAAGCCATCCTGGCCGACCAGCTCGACACGCTGGAGCGCCGCGCCGCTGGCCGCCCCATCGACCTGAGCCTGCTGACCGACGGCCTGGAGGCCGAGCGCGAGCAGGGCATCACCATCGACGTGGCCTACCGCTACTTCGCCACCAAGACGCGCAAGTTCATCATTGCCGACGCCCCCGGCCACGAGCAGTACACGCGCAACATGGTCACTGCCGCCGCCGGCTCCGATGCTGCCGTCGTGCTGGTCGACATCACCAAGCTCGACCTGACGCAGGACGAGGTGGTGCTGCTGCCGCAGACTCGCCGCCACTCGCTGCTGGCCCAACTGCTGCGCGTGCCCAGCATCGTCTTTGCCATCAACAAGATCGACGCGCTGGACGACCCAGGCGCCGGCTTCGCCAAGGTCAAGACGGCGCTGGACAAGTTCGCCGCCGCCGCCGGCCTGAACGTCGCGGCCACCGTGCCGGTCAGCGCGCTGCGTGGCGACAACGTCACCCAGCCGTTGGACGCGCCGTGGTGGAACGGCGAGTCCTTGCTGCAGGTGCTGGAGCGCCTGCCCACGCTGAGCGAGCGCACCGATGCGCCGCTGAGCCTGCCCGTGCAGTACGTGCAGAAGGACGCCTACCAATCCAATGGCACCGGCGTGCAGCCCCGCGTGCTGTGGGGCCGCATCGCCCACGGCGCCGTGAAGGCGGGCGACACCATCGAGGTGCTCCCGTCCAGGCAGACGGCCGTCGTCTCCGAAGTGCGCCTGGCTGGCGAGACCGTGCCCAGCGCCGAAGCCGGCGACTCGGCCGGCCTCGTGCTGGACCGCCAGCTCGACGTCAGCCGCGGCGACTGGATCGTCACGCCCGGCAGCGCTGTGGCCACCAAGACTTTCCCGGCCACGCTCGCCTGGCTGGACACCGAAGCCGCCAAGCCCGGCCGCAAGTATTGGGTGCGCCACGGCAACCGCTGGGTGCAGGCGCGCATCTCGGCCATCGACTCGGTGCTGGACATCAACACGCTGCAGCCGCAGGACGCGCACGAACTGCCCGTCAACACGATCGGCCGCGTGCAGATGGAAGTGCAGCACGAGCTGCCGGTGGAGCCGTTCGCGGACAACCGCGTCGGCGGCGCGCTGATCGTCGTCGACCCCGCCAGCCACCGCACCAGCGGCGCGCTGCTGGTGGACGTGCAGACCGCCCCGGCGGAAGAGGCCTGGTGATGGCTGGACGCGTGATCTTTGTCAGCGCCGGCCCCGGCGCCGCCGACCTGATCACGCTGCGCGGCGCGCGTGCGCTGGGCCAGGCCGACATCGTGCTGGCCGACGCGCTGGCCGATCCGGCTCTGCGCGACCTCGCGCCGCAGGCCCGCTGGATCTCGGTCGGCAAGCGCGGCTTCGAGCATTCGGCCAAGCAGACCGAGATCAACGCGCTGCTCGTCAAGGCCGCGCAGGAACACGCCCTGGTCGTGCGGCTGAAGGGCGGCGATGCCAGCGTCTTCGGTCGTCTCGAAGAAGAACTGCAGGCGCTCGCCGAAGCCGGCATCGCCAGCGAAGTCGTTCCCGGCGTCACGGCAGCGCTGGCCGCAGCCGCCCAGGCCCAGCGCCCGCTGACCCGTCGCGGCCGTGGCCGAAGCGTCAGCCTGACGACCGCGATGACGGAGATCGGCGAGCTGCGTGCCGCCCGCTCGGCCGACACCGAAGTCTTCTACATGGCCGGCCGCCAGTTGCCCGCCCTGGGCCGGCAGTTGCTCGCCGCCGGCTGGGCGGCGGATACGCCCACCCTCGTCGTCAGCCGCGCGGGTTGTTCTGATGCCATCACCAGCGAGCACGCGCTGGCCGACCTGGCCCGCGCCGCCCTGCTGCACCGCGGCCGCCCCACGGTCGTCACGGTCGGGACAGGCGCCAGCGCCGTCTGCGGCCAGGATCGAAGCGCGCCGCCGACTAAAATCGCTGATTCGCCCGAAACATTGCCCACCCAGGCGCCCCTTACTTCTCAGAGCCGCTCATGACCCACGTCGTCACCGAAGCCTGCATCCGCTGCAAATACACCGACTGCGTCGACGTCTGCCCGGTCGACTGCTTCCGCGAAGGCCCGAACTTCCTGACCATCGACCCGGACGAGTGCATCGACTGCGCGGTCTGCATCCCCGAATGCCCGGTCAACGCCATCCTGCCTGAGGAAGACGTGCCCGGCGATCAGATCCACATGATCAAGCTCAATGCGGACCTCGCCAAACACTGGCCCAGTATCACCAAGCGCAAGCCCGCCCTGCCCGACGCCGACGAGTGGAAGGACAAGACCGGCAAGCTTCCCGAACTGATCCGCTGAACCCGCGCCGGCACGCACCGGCGTTGCCTCATGCAAGAACAAGCACAGATCCGCGCCGACGCCATCCAGACCGATGCCGTCATCGTTGGCGCCGGGCCGGTCGGCCTGTTCCAGGTCTTCGAGCTCGGCCTGCTCGAGATCAAGGCCCACATCATCGACAGCCTGGCCTACCCCGGTGGCCAGTGCATCGAGCTCTACCCCGACAAGCCGATCTACGACATCCCGGCCGTGCCCATGTGCACCGGCAAGGAGCTGACCGAAAACCTGCTCAAGCAGATCGAGCCCTTCGGCGCGACCTTCCACCTGGGCCAGGAAGTCACGACGGTGCTGAAGCAGGATGACAGCCGCTTCCTGATCGAGACGAGCAAGGGCACGCGGTTCCTCACCAAGACGGTCTTCATCGCCGGCGGTGTCGGCAGCTTCCAGCCGCGCACGCTGAAGGTCGATGGCGTCGAGAAATACGAGGGCCAGCAGGTCCACTACCGCGTCAAGAGCCCGACGCAGTTCGCCGGCAAGAACCTGCTCATCATCGGCGGCGGCGACTCGGCGCTGGACTGGGCCCTGAACTTCTGCGCGGGCCACGCCGACGGCAACCCGCACAAGGCCGAGAGCGTCATCGTCGTGCACCGCAGGGACGGCTTCCGCGCCGCGCCGGCCAGCGTCGCGAAGATGAGGGAGCTCTGCGATGCGATGGAAATGCAGTTCATCGTCGGCCAGGCCACCGGCATCGACGAGGCCGACGGCAAGCTGACCGGCGTGAAGATCACCGGCAACGACGGCATCACGCGCGTCGTGCCCTGCGACCAGGTGCTGGCCTTCTTCGGCCTGTCCCCCAAGCTCGGGCCGATCGCCGAGTGGGGCTTGGCGCTGGAGCGCAAGCAGATCGTCGTCGACACCGAGAAGTTCGAGACCAGCGTGCCGGGCATCTTCGCCGTCGGCGACGTGAACACCTATCCGGGCAAGAAAAAGCTGATCCTCTCCGGCTTCCACGAGTGCGCGCTGGCCGCCTTCGGCGCAGCGCCCTATGTCTTCCCGGACAAGCGCATCCACCTGCAGTACACGACCACCAGCCCCAAGCTGCACAAGGTGCTGGGCGTGGAATCGCCCGTGTTCGATTGACGAAGCCACTTGTCTAGACAACGGCCCGCAGCTTGCGGGCCGTTTGCTTTTAGAATCAAGTCGTCGCGGGCCTTGTGCCGGCGGCTCTTCGCTAGGGGTGTTGATGGCCGGTGCCATCGACTGAGACAGTCCCTTTGAACCTGATTGAGGTAATCCTCGCGCAGGGAAGCACGCTGAAAGCCCAGGCCGAATCTCCGTCTCCCGTCCCTGGGCTCCGTCGTTTGCCGACCTGCCATCGCTTTTCAATCCGATGGCAAAACTTCTCTTCTCCCGCTCCACCCTCGGCGCCGCCACGGCACTGTTCCTTGCTGGCCTGGCCGGTGCTCAGACCCTGCCCCAGGTCAGCGTGACCGGCAAGGCCACCGAGGCCGCGCCCGGCCTCACCGGCTTCGCCGACCCACTGGCCAAGCTGCCCATGCAGGCGCTGAGCCTGTCGGCCGAACGCCTGGCCGATCTGGGCATCACGCAGTTCTCGGGCATCACCAAGCTCGACGCCTCCGTCTCCGACAGCTACAACGCCGTCGGCTACTGGTCGCAGCTCAAGGTGCGCGGCTTCGATCTCGACAACCGCTTCAACCTGCGCCGCGACGGCCTGCCCGTCAGCGGCGAAACCGCGCTGTCGCTTGCCAACAAGTCCGCCGTCGAAGTGCTCAAGGGCAGCTCCGGCATGCAGGCGGGCACCAGCGCACCGGCCGGCCTCGTCAACCTCGTGGTCAAGCGCCCGCTGGCTGACGACGCCACCACACTGATGCTCGGCGCCATCCAGGGCGGCACGGTGGAGGCCAGCATCGACCATTCGCAGCGCCTGGGCGCCAACCGCGAATTCGGCCTGCGTGTGAACGTCGCTGCAGCCCACCTGGACCCGACGCTGCGCAACAGCAAAGGCAACTCGCACACCGCTGCGCTGGCGGCTGACTGGCGCGTCAGCCCCGGCACGCTCGTCGAGGCCGAGGTCGAATTCAACCGCCAGAGCCAGCCCAGCCAGCAAGGCTTCAGCCTGCTGGGCAACCGCCTGCCGGACCCGCACGGCGTCGACCCCAACCTCAACCTCAACAACCAGCCCTGGAGCCAGCCCGTCGTGTTCGACAACACGCACGCGTCGCTGCGCGTGCAGCAGCAGCTCGCCGGCGAATGGCGGGCCCAGGCAGCGCTGGGCATCCAGCGCCTGCGCACCGACGACCGCCTGGCCTACGCCTACGGCTGCAGCGCGGCCGACGGCGTCACCTACTACGCCGACCGCTTCTGCCCCGACGGGACCTACGACCTGTACGACTTCCGCAGCGAGAACGAGCACCGCGACACGACCTCGCTGGACGTCTCCGCCAGCGGCCCCGTGCAACTCGCCGGCATGCGCCATGACCTGACGGTGGGCGGCCTCACCAGCCAGTTCAAGAGCCGCTTCCAGCGCCAGGCCTACAACTACGCCGGCACTGGCCAGGTCGACGGCAGCGCCGTCACCGGCGCCCAGCCTGACCTGACCGACGAGAACACCAACCGCGACGAGCGCAGCAACGAGCTCTACCTGCGCGACCGCGTGGCCCTGGGCACCGACACCAGCGTCTGGCTGGGCCTGCGCCACACCCGCCTGCACCGCGAGAGCGTGCGCACCGACGGCTCGCGTGCGACCGACTACTCGCAGGGCGTCACGACACCCTGGGTCGCGCTCAGCCACGCCATCAGCGCCGACTGGCTGGCCTACGCCAGCTGGGGCCAGGGCGTCGAGAGCGAGGTCACGCCCAACCGCTCGCGCTACAAGAACGCCGGCCAGGCCCTGCCCGCGCTGAAGAGCCGACAGACGGAGATCGGCCTGAAGACGGGCACACAGCGCGTCGAAGGCGCGTTGACCGTCTTCGACATTCGTCGCCCGCTGTGGCGCGACATCGGCAGCTGCGACGTCGCGCTGAGCTGCGAACGCCTCGCAGACGGCTACGCCCGGCATCGCGGCGTCGAGGCCAGCGCGGACCTGAAGTGGAGCGGCGGTGGCCTGTTCGCCAGTGCGATGCGCCTGCAGGCGCGCCGCGAGGGCAGCGCCGATGCCGGCCTCAACGGCCTCGTGCCGCCCAACGTGCCGCAGACCACGCTCAAGGCCCAGCTGCGCCAGGACCTGCTGCCCGGCCTGCAGGCCCAGCTCGGCCTGTTGCACGAAGGCATCCGCTTCGCGACGCCCGACAACAGCATCGCCGTACCCGCCTGGACGGTGGCCGACGCCGGTTTGCGCTTTACGCAAGGCGTGGGCAACCAGACCTGGATCTGGCGCGCAGCGGTCGACAACCTGACCAACCGACGCGCCTGGCGCGAGTCCCCCTGGCAGTTCGAGCACAGCTACCTCTACCCCCTCGCGCCGCGGACTTTCCGCACGAGCCTGGAGATCCGTCTCTGACGCCTTGCAAAGAACTGCTATAGTCACGGGCTCTGTTCCTCGATAGCTCAGTCGGTAGAGCGCCGGACTGTTAATCCGTAGGTCCCTGGTTCGAGCCCAGGTCGGGGAGCCACAGAAAACCCGCAAAGGCTGGCACTTCGCCAGCCTTTGCAACAACAGCGAGCCGCAACCGCACGGCAAGCAAAAATACCGATCAATTCCTCGATAGCTCAGTCGGTAGAGCGCCGGACTGTTAATCCGTAGGTCCCTGGTTCGAGCCCAGGTCGGGGAGCCAAATCAGAAGCCTCGTTGCGCAAGCAGCGGGGCTTTTTTCTTGTCCTGACGAGAGAGAAGCCATGAGCACCTTGCCCGCCTGCCCCCAGTGCCAGTCCGAATACACCTATGAAGACGGCGCCCAGCTGATTTGCCCGGCCTGCGGCCATGAATGGTCCGCACGGACTTCCGCGCCCGCTGCAGAAGAGGCGCGCGTCGTCCGCGACGCCGTGGGCAATGTGCTGCAGGACGGCGACACGGTCACCGTCATCAAGGATCTGAAAATCAAGGGCTCGTCGCTGGTCGTCAAGGTCGGCACCAAGGTCAAGAACATCCGGCTGACCGAGGGCGATCACGACATCGACTGCAAGATCGACGGTATCGGCGCGATGGGGCTGAAGTCCGAGTTCGTGAAGAAGGCGTGAACGACCGCGCCTGCCTTTCATCCAGGAACGCCCGATCTTGAACACCCTTGAGCAACTCTTTGCTGGCGAACTGCACGGCGCACGGGAGCTGACGCTGAGGGCCGGCCTGCGCCGGCTGCCGCCGCAGGTCTATGCCCTGGCCGACACGCTGGAAGTGCTGGACCTCTCCGGCAATGAGTTCGACGAACTGCCCGACGACCTGGCACGCCTGCATCGGCTGCGCATCGTGTTCTGCTCCAACAACCGGTTCACGCGGCTGCCCGGTGTGCTGGGCCAGTGCCCGTCGCTGGAGATGGTCGGCTTCAAGGCCAACCGGATCGAGGAAGTTCCTGCAGTTGCGCTGCCCGCCCGCCTGCGTTGGCTCATCCTGACCGACAACTGCATCGAGGCGCTGCCGGCCGAACTGGGCCGGCGCCCCGCGCTGCAGAAGCTGGCCCTGGCCGGCAATCGGCTCAGCTCACTGCCGGCCAGCATGGCGGCCTGCGAACGGCTGGAGCTGCTGCGAATCTCGGCCAATCGCTTCGACGCCCTGCCCGACTGGCTGCTCGCGCTGCCGCGGCTGACCTGGCTGGCCTTCGGCGGCAACCCGCTCAGCGCTGCGCAGGAAGCCGCCGCGCTGGCGCAGGCTGCGCTGCCGCAGGTGCCCTGGGCCGCGCTCGCTGTACAGGCCCTGCTGGGCGAGGGCGCGTCGGGCCATATCTACCGAGCCACCCGCACGGATGGGTCCGCGGTCGCGCTGAAGGTGTTCAAGGGCGAGGTCACCAGCGACGGGCTGCCCGCCACCGAGCTGGCCACCTGCCTGCAAGCCGGCAGTCATCCGGCACTGATTCCGGCGCAGGGTCGTCTCGTCGATCACCCGGCCGGGGCCGACGGGCTGTTGATGCCATTGATCGAGCCAGGATTGCGCCCGCTGGCCGGTCCGCCCAGCTATGCATCCTGCACACGGGATGTCTACGACCCCGCGCTGAGCCTCTCGGCGCATGCCGTGCTGTCCATGGCGGCCGGCGTGGCCAGCGCGCTGGCCCACCTGCACTCGCGTGGGCTCACCCACGGCGACCTCTACGCACACAACCTGCTGCACGACGGCCAAGGGCAGGTGCGCCTGGGAGACTTCGGCGCCGCCTCCTTCCTCGGCAGCGTGCCGCCCCACCAGGCCGGGCGGCTGCAGGCGCTGGATGTGCGCGCCCTGGGCTGCCTGCTGGAGGAATTGCAAGCCTGCTGCAACGAACCCGTCAGCGCACTGGCCCCGCTGGCCATCGCCTGCATGAGCGACGACGTGGACAGCCGCCCCAGCGCCATGGCCGTAGCCCAGGCGCTGTCAGGCATGCGCGCCGGCTGATCAGAGCGACTTCAGGAACGCCAGCAGCGCCTCCCGATCCGCCTTGCCCATCGCCTCGAAGCGCTGCCTCGACCTCTCGGCCTCCCCGCCGTGCCACATCACGGCCTCGGTCAGGTTGCGCGCCCGGCCGTCGTGCAGGTAGGCGACGCGGGAAGCGTTGCCCATGACTTTGTCGGTGTAGCCGATGCCCCAGAGCGGCGCCGTGCGCCACAGGCCGCCCTTGGCCTGGCCTTCGATGAAGCCGTCCGCCAGGCCCGCGCCCATGTCGTGCAGCAGCAGGTCGGTGTAGGGCTTGATGGTCTGGTTGCGCAGCTCGGCGAACAAGTGGCCCGGGCCGGTCTTCATGGACGCCGTGTGGCAGGCCGTGCAGCGGGCGTCGCTGAAGAGCCTGGCGCCAGCGCTGACCTGCAAAGGGTCGACACGGTGCTCGTCCAGCGGCGCCACACCCTTGGGAAAGCCGCTGGCCAGACTGCGCTGCGCCGGCACGCCGATGAGGGCGAGGTAGCGCGACACGGATTGCAGGTCGGCCTCGGAGATGCCGGCCTCGACCTTTCCTGATGCGCAGGCCACCGGCCCGCTGTTGCACGCACGGCTCGGGTAGACCGGTGAGGTGACGGCCATGTCATGCAGCAACGCCGCCGCAGCCTGGTGGCGCAGCGAGGCCTTGGATGCCTTCCAGCCGAAGCGGCCCAAGCGCACGGCGCCGGTCTCGGGATCGAAGACGTAGTTGGGGATGCCAACCACGCCATCGGCATCCGGCGTGGTGCGGGCGCGAGCCAGGATGTCCGCTTCGGGGATGGCTTCGAGCAGACCGGTGCCGATCATCGGCTGGGCCGCGCGCAGCGACCACACCGCAGGCACCGGGCCGTCGAAGGCGAGCCTGGGTTTGCGCAGCTCCACGGCCGTGCCGTCGGCCAGCTTGACGGTCTGGGCGTCGAAGCCGGCCACGCGCACGCCGGTGCCCCAGTCCTGCGGCGTGCCGGTGGGGCCTTGCGCATTCATCTGGATGGACGTGCCGTAGCGCGAGTGCGGCAGCTGCTGGCCGTTCGCATCCAGCATCGCGGCGCGCACGGACATCGCGTCCAGCTTCTGGTTGATCGCAAAAGGCGCCGGGCTGCGGCCGTTGTTGAGGTGGCAGGCGATGCAGGCGGACTGGTTGAAGCGCGTGCCCTGCAGCCCGACGGCGGCGGTGTAGCGGTCGTTGCCGGGCTCGTTGTGGTCGCCGGTCGTGAAGTTGGTGTGGATGAGGCGGCGGCCTTCGACGAAGCGCTGCATGTTCTGCATGCCCGCGTGGTTGTGGGGCTGCTGGAACATGAAGAGGCCGTTGTCGGAATAGTTGTACGACACCGAGCCGTCGCCGCCCGAGAGCGTCGCCGCCGGCAGCGGCGCGTTCATCAGCCGCGGCTGCACGCCGTAGGACGGGCGCAGGCCCACGCCCACCACGTAGGTCCACTCGCCGGCGTAGTAGCGGATGCCGCCGTTGTCGCCGATGGCCTGCATGGCCTGGGTCGTCGAGAAGAAGGACGGCGACACCTCGATGACGTCGCCCACGACGAGCGCCCGGCCCGGCACGCTCTTGCCGTTGGGCAGGCCGTCGGCGCCGAGGTCGCCGTGGCCGGGGTAGCCGTTCACGGTCAGGCTGCAGCCGTTGTTCAGCAGGTTGGCGCTCGCCAGCTTGCCGCTCGGCGGGTAGGCCACAGGCGGGCAGATCGTCAGGCTCTTGTCGGCCAGCTCGCCGGGGTTCATCCAGCCATAGCCGGTCACGCCAGGCCGATCAAACGCGCGGAACCAGGCCACGCCGCCGGGCAGCTGGGGCTGCGTGAAGTACTGGTTGACCTTGAGCGTGGGCCGGGTCACGCCGGCCACGCGGCTGTTGTCGATGACCTCGAAGCCCCAGGTGCGGTTCTTGAAGTACTGGGGCACGAAAGTCAGGAAGTTGCCCGGACCCTTGTCCACCGGGTTGCCCAGGGCGTCCACCGTCTCGTTGGGGCCATAGCCGATCTCGTTCCAGTCCTCGCCCCGCTCGCGGCCGTGGCGGGCCAGGCCGCGCACGCCGAAGCGCGTGACGAGGCTGCCGTCGGGCAGCGTGAACTGCATCGACTCCAGCGGCTCCGCGCTCGTTGGCAGCGGTACCAGGCCCGTGCCGCTCGCCGGGAACCGAACAGCGGACGTGGCGACCTCGGCCAGCGTGTTGTCGCTGCCCGGCGTCTTGAACTCGACCTCGAACAGCGAATAGCCGTAGGCCGTGGCGCGGGCCACGCCCTGCAACTGCAGGTAGCGCGCGTTGGCGCCCAGGTTGAAGAACTCCTCGGTGCCGCCACGGCCGTTGCTGACGTGGCGCAGCTCGGTCCAGGTCTTGCCGTCGTCCGACGTGCGCAGCGAATACTCCTTGCCGTAGGCGTTCTCCCAGACCAGCTTGAGATAACCCACGGCCGTCTTGGCGCCGAAGTCGAACTGGATCCAGGCGCCGTCTTCGAACGTGCTGGCCCAGCGCGTGCCGGGCTTGCCGTCGATGGCCATTGCCGCAGACGCACCGGCGTTCTCCACGGCCGACGACGTGGCCGCCACCGGCTTCACCAGGACGCCGGGCTTGCCAAGGTCGACCGGCCCGGGCGCGGGCGCGGGCGCCGGTTCAGGTGCGGGCGCCGGTGGCACCGAGGCGCCCGAGAAGGCCTGGATCTCGAAGATGGAGTAGCCGTAGCCCGACGAGCGCTGCAGGCCCTTCACGCGCAGATAGCGCCCTTGGCCCGACAGGCCGGACCAGTCCTCGCTGCCGCCCTGGCTGTCGGCCACGGCCTTGAGCGTCGTCCAGCCCACGCCGTCGGCCGACACCTGCAGCTCGTAACGCGTCGCATGCGCCCGCTCCCACTCGATGTGCACGCGGTTGATCGTCACCGTCCTGCCGTAGTCCAGCACGAGGAACTGGTCGTCGGAGAAGCCGCTGCTCCAGCGCGAGTCGGCATCGTGGTCGATGGCCTTGGCCGGCCCCAGGTCGGCGCGCTCGGAGGAACTCGCCGTGGCGTTGACGGGCGTCAGCGCCGCCTCGGCCGATTCGCCGGTGCCCGTGGCGAGCGCCTTGGCCGTGGGCCCGCTGTCCGCCTGGGCCGTGGGCTGGGCTGTGTCGCCCCCGCCCCCGCCGCAGGCCGTCATGAAAAGACTCGCGGCCAGCGGGAGGCCACAGGTCAACAAGGTGCGCAACGGCGGTCGGTTCATCGGTCCCTCGGCTCTGGTTTGTTGGATGCGGCTGGCGCCCTGAAAGCGCATTCAACCGACAGCGCGCGATGCTGCCCAACAGGCAGGGCCGCGGTCTACCGCTGTCACCAGCTTCCGCCTACTTCTTGCTCGCCGTTACAACTCGGCGGCGCGCTCATTCCGCCGGCCTGGTTGAACCCGCCGGCCACCGGCCGGCACACACGCCCTGACTTCATGCCAAGGAGAAGG
>CAUJSJ030000020.1:0-5003 GCA_963422775.4 uncultured Roseateles sp. | reverse complement strand
CGTTGCCGCCCACGATCGGGTCCAGCACGGTCGGGAAGCCCGTGCCCACCTTGAGCGAGCCGCCCGGGGGCACGCCCAGGCCGGCGTCCTTGAGCTTGGTGTTGTTCAGCGAGCCACCGAAGGTGACCAGCACATCAGGCGTGATCAGCGCTTCGAGGTTGATCTCGGCGCCGGTGCCGGTGGCCTTCTTGGCGTTGAGCAGGCGGGTGGCGTTGACGCTGCCGCCCACGGCCGTCAGCTGCAGGTCCTTGACGGTGTAGCTGAACAGCGAGCCTGACAGGCGCAGCGTGCGCTTGAGCAGTTCGCTCTTGAAGCCCACTTCGTAGGAGTCGACCGTTTCCGGGCTGGCCTGCGACTGGCCGCCGAAGGCCGACGCGTTCTGCATGGACGACGCGCGGAAGCCGTTGGCGTAGCGGGCGTAGAGGTTGGTGTCGGCGTCGAGCTTGTAGGTGGCCGACAGGTCGCCGCTCCACTTGCCGTCGTTGGTGCTGGCGGCGGTGCCGGTGGAGGTGTTGAACGGGCCGGTGCCAGCGTGGGTGGTGGACAGGTCCTTCTTGTCCTTGGTGTAGCGCAGGCCGGCGCGCAGCTTCACTTCGTTGCTGACGGCGTAGTTGACCGAACCGAACACCGCGCCGGCCTTGTTGGTCTGGGCGCTGTAGATGTGGTCGACGTCGGCGTGCGTCGTCGTGTTGTACGTGATGTTGTCGATCGTGTACTTCTCGTCGAAGAGGTACACGCCGGCCTGCCAGCTCAGGGGGCCGGCGGTGTTGGATTCGAGGCGCACTTCCTGTGTCAGCTGGCGGTGGCCGTTCATGCCGCTGCCGGTCTCGGACTGGAAGGGCACGCCGGCCTGGCCGGGCACGCCGCCGTCGATGTCGCCACGGGACAGGGGCTTCACATGCTCGCCGCCGGTGATCGAGTAGATGTTGATCCCGGGCAGCGACCACTTCAGGCGCAGGCTGCCGCCGGTCTGCTTGAGGGTCTGGTCGTTCACGCCGTTGAAGGCGGCCTTCTCGGCGTCGAAGCCATCGGCCAGGTCGTTGCTGCCGCGCTTGATGGCGTTGGCACGGAACAGGCGCGGGCTGCCGTTGAGGTCGCGCACGTGCAGGTTGGCCAGCGCGCTGAATTGCTTGTGCGGCTCGTACAGCACCTGGGCGCGCACGGCGCTGTCGCGGTAGCCCTCGGTCTTGGGCGTGGCCGCACCCGGGGCGGTGTTGTCCACCCAATCGCTGCGGCGCTGGCTTTGCGCCGAGATGCGGGCGGCCCAGTCGCCACTCAGCGGCAGGTTGGCCGCGCCTTCGAGGTTCAGCGTGCCGTAGTTGCCCACGGTGACGCTGGCGTAGCCGTCCTGCTTCTGGCTGGGCTTGACGGAGTCGAACTTGACGACGCCGGCCGGCGTGTTGCGGCCGAACAGCGTGCCCTGCGGGCCGGCGACCACTTCCACCGCGGCGGTGTCGAAGATGGGGAAGCCCTTCAGGATGGGGTTCTCCTGGATCACGTCGTCGACGATGACGCTGACCGGCTGCGAGGCGTTGAGGCGGAAGTCGGTGTTGCCGTAGCCGCGCAGGTAAAAGCGCGGGAAGGCGCGGCCGAAGCTGGACTCGATGTTCAGGCTGGGCACGCGGCCCGACAGGAAGCGCAGGTCCTGGCCGCCGGAGGCCAGCACGTCGAGCTTGTCCCCGCTGATCTTGGAGACGGCGTTGGGCACGTCCTTGATGTTCTCGGCACGGCGCTCGGCCGTGATGACGACGGTGTCGAGCTGAGTGCGGTCTTTGGCCGGGACTTCTTGGGCCAGGGCGGGAAGGGCGGTGCTCAAGGCGAGGGCCAGGAGACTCAGGCGCGGTGCGTTCATCGGACAACGACTCCAGAAAGGAAAACGGCCCCAACTGCAGGGCCGGCGGCGATTGTGCGGACCGTGCCGCGGGGTGGCGGTGGTCACGGCGGGGTTGTTGCGCAAGTCTGACGGAGTAGTCAGTTTTTCAGACGGGCGATGCTGGTGCCCCTGCACCGGGGCCGTGCCGGGGCGCACGAGAATGCGGCGCATGCAACGCCGCCCGCTTCTTGCCAGCCTGGCCCTCGCGCCTTTCGTCACTCGCGCCGCGCCGGCTCCCGCCGACTTCGCTGCGCTGGAGCGCAGCGTGCAGGGGCGGCTGGGCTTCTTCGCCATCGACACCGGCAGCGGCCGCACGCTGGCCCACCGCGCCGACGAGCGCTTCTCTACCGCGTCCACCTTCAAGATCCTGCTGGCCGCCCGCGTGGCCCAGGGCGTGGAGGGTGGGCGCTGGCGCTGGGACGACGAGGTGAGCTTGCACAAGAGCGACCGCGTGCCGCACTCGCCCGCCTTCGACCGCCTGCTGCCCCGCGGCCGCGCGACGCTGGCGGAGCTGGTGCAGGGCATCGTCGTCGAGAGCGACAACCCCTGTGCCAACGTGCTGCTGCGCCACTGCTGCGACTCGCCTGCGGGCCTGACGATGTGGCTGCGCCAGCAGGGCGACGAGGTGACCCGGCTGGACCGCTGGGAGACCGAGCTCAACGAGAACGCGCCCGGCGATGCGCGGGACACGAGCACGCCGCGGGCGTTTGCCAGGACGCTGCAGCGCCTGCTGCTGGGCGACGGCCTGTCGCGCCCCAACCAGGCCCGGCTGTGGGCCGACATGCAGGCCTCGCAGACCGGGTTGAAGCGGCTGCGAGCCGGCGTGCCGGACGCGGCCTGGCGCGTCATCGACAAGACCGGCACCGGCTACCGCGGCGCCGTCAACGACGTGGCGCTGGTGTTCCCGCCCGAGGGTCGCTCGCCGTGGGTCGTCGTCGCGCTGCAGTCCGACTCCAAGGCTTCCAACGACGACTTGTCCGCCGTGCATGCCGACGCGATGCGCCTGCTCGTCAAGGCCTGGGCTTGAGCCCATGACCCCGCCCAACGCCAGCCGGCGCCAGTACGAGGCGCGCATGCACCGCGTTCAGGCCCACATCGACCGGCACCTGGACGCGCCGCTGGATCTGGAGGCGCTGGCTGCCGTCGCCCACTTCTCGCCGTACCACTTCCACCGCCTCTTCCTCGCGTGGATGGGTGAGACCCTGGGCGACTACCTGACGCGGCGCCGGCTGGAGAAGGCGGCCCAGCGGCTGCGCGGCCAGCCGGATTCTTCGGTGCTGAGCATTGCGCTCGGCGTGGGCTTTGGCTCGGCCGAGGCCTTCTCACGGGCCTTCAAGGCGCGCTTCGGCCACTCGCCATCGCAGTGGCGCAATCTGGATCAGGCCGACAGCAACCTGGATCAGGGCGGCGCGTGGCGTGGGGACGAGCATGGCTTCTCCCGCAACCCCGACGAAGGAGATCCCGTGAACGTCCGCCTCATCGACCGCCCCGCCGTCCGCTTGGGCTATCTGCGCTACCAGGGCGCCTACGGCCCCGAACTCGGCCGCTTCTGGGCCCAGACTTTCAACCCCTGGCTGGCCACGCAGAACCTCGGGCCGGTGTCGCGCTTCGGCATCGGCCACGACGACCCGAGCCTGGTGCCACCCGAGCAATGCCGCTACGACGCCGGCGTGGCCGTGCCCGAGGGCTGGCTGCCCAACGGCGGCGCCCTCGTCACCGAGCTGCCCGGTGGCCGCTACGCGGCGCTGGACTTCGAGGGCACGGCCGCCGAGATCGGCGCCGCTTGGGCAGCCCTGATGGGCCGGTGGCTGCCGAGCAGCGGCCTGCAGCTGGATGCGCGGCCCTGCTTCGAACACTACGGGCCCGCGTCGGGGTTTGACTACAAGACCGGCGTGTTCGACTGCGAACTGTGCATCCCGGTGGCGCCGCTCTAGACGTTCACAGCAGCGGCGCGAACTCGCTGACCGTGCGGTCGCGCCCCGTGTGCTTGGCCCGGTAGAGCGCCCGGTCGGCGCGGTCGATGGCCAGGTGCAGGTCCTCGCCCGGCGCGCACTCGGCCACGCCGGCGGAGAACGTGATGCGCAGGCCCGGCACGATGGCGTCGAAGGACGTGGCGGCCAGCGCGTCGCGCAGGCGCTCCACCAGCGTGGCGGCCGTGTCGGCGCGGGCCTGGGGTGTGACGACGAGGAACTCCTCGCCGCCCCAACGGCCCGCGAAGTCGCTGGCGCGCAGCGTCGCGTGCAAGGTGGCGGCGAAATGGCGCAGCACGGCGTCGCCCGCCGTGTGGCCGTGGTTGTCGTTGACGGCCTTGAAGTGGTCGATGTCGATCAGCACCAGGCTCATCGTCTGGCCGCTGTGGCGCTGGTTCAGCTGCTCGGTGGCCAGGCGCTCGCTGAGGTGGCGGCGGTTGCTGATCTGGGTCAGCTCGTCGTGGTGGGCCAGGTACTGGATGCGCGCCAGTGCCGCGCGCAACTCGGCCGTGCGCGCGCCGAGCTTGCTGCGCAGCCGCGCCATGTTGACCGACAGCACCGACACCGCCGTCATCAGGATGGCCGCGAAGCTGAAGTGCAGGCCCTCGACGGCGGGCGGGAAGCGCACCGGGTCGGTGATGGCGCCCCAGGCCATGGCCACGGCGAGAGCCGCCAGCCCGAACAGGTAGAGCCCGAAGGCCTGGCGCTGCGACAGCACGAACATGCCCCACACCAGGTTGAGCAGCATGATGGCGATGATGGCGCCGCGCAGGGGCGGGTCGATGGCATAGCCCCAGGCGGTGATCAGCACGCCGAAGACGGACTGCGGCAGCGTCAGCGAGGGGTCTGGCCCGAAGTGCCGGCTCAGGCCGCTGCGCACCAGCACGTAAAGCCTGTGATGCCCATCACGCTCAGCGCGCTCAGCCACAGCGCAGGTCGGGGCTGCATCAATCCCAGGCTCACTTGCAAGGCCACGTTGAGCGCGAACAGGCCGTAGACGCCCAGCGCCAGCAGGGTCAGCGTGGCGGCGCCGCGCCCCTGGCCCTCGGGGCCCAGCAGCCCCTGCGCCCAGCGCGCGGCTGGGCTTGACGGGCGGGGCGAGGGAGGGGGCACGGGCAGCGCAGCGGGGGGTGGGCCGTCGAGGATATCCGCCACGGGGC
>CAUJSJ030000019.1:0-128344 GCA_963422775.4 uncultured Roseateles sp. | reverse complement strand
CCTGCTCAGGAAATTGTCCGAGATGTCCGTGGCGAAGAAGTTGGCGCCGATCGCGTAGACGTTGGGCCCGAAGGTCAGCGTCACCGTCTCGTCGACCTGGTTCGTCCCGAGGAAGCCGCCGGCCAGGTACAGGCCGAAGGCCGGTGAACTGGCCGTGTAGCTGAAGCCTGAGCCGCTGAAGTTCGCCGGGTCCGTGCCCGACGGGTTGCCCAGGCCGGTGAAGGTCTCCGTATAGGCACCCGGCGCCAGCTGCGCCAGGAAGGCCGACGACGAGGTGTAGACCACGGGTGCCGCAGAAGCGCACACCGAGACGGCGGCCAGAGCGAGAGCCGAGAAGAGGCGAAAGGCGAGCTGCACGGGGTGTCCTCGGGTTCGGGGTGGAGAGCAAGCGGTTGAAACACTTGTGCGTCACATGGTGTCATCCGAGGCTTGACACGACGACCCCTAACCTGGAGCAGGGAAACCCAGCGGAACTTTTCTCGCGTCGCAGCGCATACGCGAGGCTACTGCGCCGCGTCAATGCTGTCGGCGCGCTGCAGTTTCAGCGTCAGTCGATAGTCGGCGGGCGCCAGCGTGCGACCGGCCACCGCGGGCGGGTCCAGCCGGACGAGCACCAGCCTCAGGCCCAGGGCAGTCGGATCGTCGCTGTGCGAGCCTGTGCGCTGCACCAGCTCCAGCGCCTGGCGCGGCCCCGTGCCGGTCTGGAGCCAGACACGCGCCCGGGGCCTCCCCAGCCCAGACGCATTGTTCGCCCCTGGGGCAGCGCGAGTCGACGACGACACCGTCGAAGCCCACGCGCATGTCGTTGGACGCCAACCTCGCCTCCTGCCCCGCTGCCAGCACGAAATCCTGGTTGATCGCCACTGTCTCCAGGGTCGACATGGCCGACGCGCCGCAGCCGCCCAGGGCGAGGGCGGCGAGCAGCAGCCAGAGGGACAGTCTCATGCAGGGCCTGATCGTAGGGATGGCAGCGCGCCATTGTGACGACGCCGCCTTTTCCAAAAGGCGCAAGGCCCACCCTGCCACGGCCTTGTTGAGTACCGTGCGGGTGGGCCTTGCGTGCTGACGACAGCGTTACTTCGGTGGCGGCGTCTGCAACGGCCCAGTGGCCGGCGGAGCGGTCGTGAGGACAGTCAGCTCGTCAAGCTTGCCGCCCTGGGCGACGGAGCCGCTCACCGTGCCCTCGCCGGCCACGCGGCGCAGGCAGAGGTCGCGCATCTCGCCCTTCTGCGCCTCGCAGCGCCGGGCGGCGTTGGCCGTCCACTGCGAGGCCTCGTCGCTGGGCGACGTGAGCCGGCCGCGGCGCGCTTCGGCGTAGGCCGCTCCGGCCTCCTTCAGGCAGACGTTCCTGGGCTCGGCCGTGCGGCCCATCATGCAGTCGGCCTTCTCGCGCTCATAGGTCAGGCGGGCGCCGTCGACGTTCTTGGACGCCTTGGGTGCGGCCTGGGCGGCGGCGCCCAGCAGGGCCAGCGACAGCGCTGCGACCAGCGGAGCCAGGCTGAGGGTTCGGGTTGGGTGGTTCAATGCAACCTCCTGGTTCAGCCGCGGGCGCGGACCGGGCGGTCGTTGTCCGAGATGTAGACCTCGACACGGCGGTTCATCGCGCGGTCCGAGGTGCTGGTGTTGTTGGCCACCGGGTAGCGCTCGCCATAGCCGCGCACGTCGATGCGCGAGCCGTCGACACCGGCACGTTGCAGCGCATCGGCCACGGCGCGCGAACGGCGTTCGGACAGCATCTGGTTGGTCTCGGTACCGCCGACGCTGTCGGTGAAGCCCTCGATCAAGATGCGGCGCTCGGGATGCTGGGCCAGGAAACTGGCCAGCTTGGTGATCGCGCCGGTGGCGTTGGGCTTGATGTCGGAACGGCCGGTCTCGAACAGCACGTCGCCCAGCGTGACCAGCATGCCGCGGTCGGTCTGACGGGCTTGCATGTCGGTCAGCTCCTTTTGCAGTGCGGCGGCCTGGGCCTGGGCGGCGGCGGCATCCGTCTGGGCAGCGGTGGCCTGGGCGCGGGCATTGTTCGCGTCGGCGCTGGCCATGGCGGCCTGCGCATTGGCGTTGGCGGCCTGCGCGTTCGCGTTGGCGGCCTGGTTCTGGGCGCTGTCGGCCTGGGCGCGGGCACGGGCGGCGGCGGCACCGTTGGCATCGGCGCGAGCGCGCTCGCGTTCGGCTTCACCGGCCTTGATCGCGTCTTCGTCAGACGCGGCCTTGGCGATCGTCAGCGCCGTGCGGGCCTGCTGCATCGCGATATAGGCGGCGGAGTCGATGTCGGCCGGGGCCTCGCGCTTGGCGCTCAGTTCTTCGGCGCGGCGCAGCGAATCGGAGGCCTTCTTCAGATCCAGCGCGGCGTACTTGGACACGGCCGGATCCGCCGATGCGCGCGAGACGCTGCTGCGCGCCTGCTCCAGTTGGGGCGTGACGGTGGGGCCGCTGGCGCAGCCGGCGAACAGCGCGGCGGCGGCGAGCGTGATCAGGGTGGTGGCGAATTTCATGGCAGTGCTTCCTTGTTGTCGGGGGGCTCGGATCACGAGCGGTTCAGCTGCACCTGCAGCTGACGGATGCTTTCTTTCAGTTCGCCCAAGGCGCGGTCGGAACGCGTGGAGCGGGCCTTGGCCTGGGCCAGCGCCGCGTCGGCGGCAGCCTGATCGGCAAGCTGGCGGGCGGCGACGTAGTCCTTGGCGGCCATGGCGGCGTTGGCGCGGGCGAGCTTGTCGCGCGCGGAGGCCAGCTCGGCAGGCGCGTCGGCGGCGTTGCTGGAGGCCTGGTCGACCGCCGAGTTGGCGACCGCCAGCTCCTCCTTGGGCGGAGGCGGCGATGCGCAAGCGGCAAGGGCCAGGGCGGTCGCGATGGCAAGCATCGTTCGACCGTGCATCGATTGGAATTTCATACGGGCTCCTGCTGGTTGGACCAACCCGGCGGCCACAGAAAGACATTGGATGCGCCGGGGCCAGGATGTCCTGGCGGTGCAACACCAGTATTCGCGACGGCATGCCCGCAGCCCGTCAGCCGGCAGCGCCCCTGCGTGTCGGAGACGCCTTACCGCCGCGTAGGGCTACGCGCCGGAGGCCTGCCTGAAGGCCATCACGGCCTGATTGCGCAAAGTGCGCAGCAAGGAGAGTTCCTTGTCGCCCAGTTGCACGGCGCCGGCCGTGGCGTGGTCGGCATAGATCAGGCCCAGCGGCGCGCCCTTGAGCATCAGCGGCAGCAGCAGGAAGCTCTGCGACTGCAGCTCGCCGCGGAACCAGCTCGGCAGCCTTGTCGCGATGTTGGCAGCGCGGGCGTCCTGGATCAGCGTGTCAGCGCCCTTCAGGCACACGGCGGCCAGCAGGTCCGGTGGCTGGGCCGTCAGGTCCACGCGCAGCAGCGGCGCCAGGCGTTCGACATCAGCGCCGACACCCAGCCGCCCCGTCAGCGCCTGCCCGCGCGCGTCGCGCAGGCAGAAGATGACGCGGCGAAAGCCCAGCGCTCGGTAGACGGTCTCCAGGATCATGCGCAGCACGGCGTTGAGCTGGAAGTTCTCGACCATCGCATCGGTGATGTCCTGCACGCCGGCGGCCAGCAGCTGCGTGGCCTGCTCGGCGGGCGATGCCTTGCCCTTGTCCTGCGTGCGCTCCAGCACCTGGGTGGGCGCGAGTTCATGGGCGGTCAGCGAGTCCTGCACCGAGGGCGTCAGCGGCGCCAGCAGGCGCTGGGCGCGCGAGTCCTTGGGCAGATGCAGCTCCAGCGCCTCGGTCATCTGCGCGAGATGCTGGCGGGCGGTGTCGGCGGCCTGCTCGAAGGCCTCGGCGCTCAGCCCCAACGCCCGCGAATGGCGCTGGGCCATCGCGCGCAGCTTGGCGTGGGCCTGCTCGGGCGGCGTGTTCAGGATGAGGTCGGCCATGTCGTTGCTGGCGCGCGCCAGCCAGCGCTGGCGCTCGACGCCCTCTTCCAGCAGCCGCGCGGGCGGCTCGCCGACAGGGCGGCGCATGGCGCGCTGCAGGCTGTCGGGCAGCCCCCATTGTTTGGCCACGCCCAGGCCCAGCGCCTCGTAGCTCATGCCCAGCACCTGGGCCGACGCGGCGGCTTCGCTCAGCGCCGGCTGGCCATCCTCGGCGGGGCTGACCAGGCGGCGCACGGCGTCGGCTTCCTCCGGGAAATAGAACTCCGTCAGCGAGCGGCCCAGGTGATGGAACATCGCGCCGAGAAAGGCCTCCTCGGCCTCGCGCGGGTTGGGGCAGAGTTCGCGCGCCAGGGACGCCGCCATCAGTGAGCGCAGATAGTCCTCGCGCAGCCGCTTGGCATGGCCCTTGTTCTCCATGCGCTCCAGCAGCACCAGGGAGAGCGCCAGGTTGCGGATGCCGGCAAAGCCGATCAACGCAACGGCGCGCGACACGGTGCTGATGCCGCCACCGCCCTTTCCGTCACTGGTATGCCGGTACTGGGCCGTGTTCACCAGGCGCAGCAGCTTCTGCGTCAACGCCACGTCCTTCAGGATCTCGTTGGACAGGCTGGCCAGGCTCTCGTTCTCGGACTGCGTCAGCCGCTGGATGCGGCCGATGGCGTCGGACAGCGCCGGGAAGTCGCTCTTGTGGCGCATGCGGCGCAGCAGGAAGTCCAGCACCGGCGCGTCCTGGGCCTCGGCATCGGGCTCGGCGACGGGGCGCAGCCAGGCGGCCAGCGCATCGCGCAGCAACGCCGCGCTGGGCCAGCGCGCTTCAGGAGCGCGCGACAGGCCGCGCTGCACGATGGCACGCAGCGCGTCGTCCACGCTGCTGTCCAGTCCCGAGGGCAGCACGAGGTCGGTCGTCTGCACGCGCTGGATGGCCCGCCAGGGGTCGGGTTCCTGGTTCAGCCGCTGGCCGCTCAGCATCTCGGCCAGCATGACGGCCGCCGCGAACACGTCCATCTGCGGATGCGGCGGCGCGCCGCGTGCGGCCTCGGGCGAGATGTAGCCGGGCGTACCGACGATGCGCGACGGCTGGTTGGCATCGGTCGACACCCGCGCGGCGATGCCGAAGTCCATCACGCGCGGGCGGCCGCGGGCGTCCAGCAGGATGTTGCTGGGCTTGAGGTCGCGGTGCACCAGGCCGGCGGCGTGGGCGGCGGTGAGGCCGTCCAGGATGCCCAGCATCAGCGTGACGGCCTCGGCCGCCGACAGCCGCGGCCCGGCGCGCAGGCGCTGGCTCAGCGTGCCACCGGACACGTATTCGAAGACGAGATAGGAGTGCCCGCCTTGGGTGTCGGCCTCGAAGACCGGCACGATGTTCGGGTGGGTCAGGCGGCTGACGGCGCGGGCCTCGTGCAGCCATTCGTCGACGCTGCCGGGTTCGGCCGCGGGCTTGAGCAGCTTGACGGCCACCTCGCGGTCCAGCAGCGGATCGTGCGCCAGCCACACCGTCGCCTGTGCGCCTTCTCCCAGGCGCTGCAACAGGCGGAAGCGGCCGAGCTGGGGGGGCAGGTCGTCGGCCATGGCGCGGGTTCAGGAGCCGCCGCGGGCGGACAGGCGGTCGCGCAGTGAAGATGAAGACGGGGATGCAGGCTGCGCGTCATCGCTCGGCTTGGGTGCGGTGGCCGAAGGTTTATGCGCGCCTGGGTTGAGCGCCTCCATCACCTCGCGCAGGCCAACGCCCAGCACCTTGGCGTAGCGACGCGTCGCCACCTCCAGCCCCGGGCGGCGGCGCGCCTCGGGCAGGCCCAGGGCGTCGATCAACTCGTTGGCAAAGCTGCAGGTCAGGCGGATGGCGTCGGCGTCGCCGCGCAGTGCTTGCACGCCAGCGTCCAGCGGCTGGCGGCGGATCATCTGCAGCAGCTCGTCCCCCAGGCCCCAGTGGCGGGCGACGGCGATGCCCAGCGCGTCCAGGTCGCAGCCCAGCACGGCGTAGGCCGCGGCTTGCTCGCTCATGGCCGGTGGATTCGCCTGCTCCTCGGTCGGCTCGGGCGGCACCATGAGCTGGCGGATCTGCTGGGCGTCGTCCGGGAAGTGGTACTGCAGCAGCAGGCGGCCCAGGTTCTGCATGACGGTGATGAGGTGCACGACCTCGCCGTCGTAACCCGCCGGACGCAGCGCCTGCGCCACCTGCGCGGCCTTGGTGACGCGCGCCATCAACTGGCGCAGCATCTCGGCGGCCACCGGTGCCAGCGGCCCCGGCCAGGGCTTGAGCGCGTTGGCTGCGAGCTGCAGGCCGTCCAGCCCCAGCATCTGGATGGCGCGCTGCATGTTCAGCACGGTCTCGCCCTGGTGGCCGGAAGCTTTCAGCGCGTTGTTCACGCGGCGCACCAGCTCCAGGCTCAGTGCCATGTCCTTCAGCACGAACTCGGACAGCGCGCTCGCATGCTGGGACTCCAGGCCCGAGCCACCCGTGAAGCGGTGCAGGCCGGTCGTCGTCGTCGGCAGATGGCCGATGCGCTGCAGCTTGTCCATCAGCAGCGCGACGGGCCCGCCGCTGTCGTAGGCGGCCGACTGGCGCCAGCCGTCCAGCGCACGCCAGAAGCTGCGCGCCAGGTGGTAGCGCTGGCGCAGCTGGCGGTCCGTCGCGCGGTTGCAGATGGCGCGCAGCGGGTCGGGGATGGGGTGCGGCGTTTCCCAGCCCAGCCGAACCATTTCACGCCCCAGGGGCTGCATCTGCTGCACCACATGCTGCAGGTCGTTCTCCTCCAGCACGGGCTTGCCGCTGAGGATGCGGTTGAGCAGCAGGCCGACGCAGAGCACGTCTTCTTCGGCCGATTCGCGGACCGCACGGCGCGTCACGGTGTTGAAGTCGGCCGTGGCGGGAAACACTTCCTGTGCCACTTCCAGGCCGATGAGGCGCACCTTGTCGCTCGCGTCGATGACGAGGCTGGTGGTCTGGAGGTCGCGGTGGGCATGGCCGGCCTCGTGCGCAAATGCCAGGCCTTCGAGCAGCTGTGCGACCCAGCCGGCCGCATCGATGGGCAGCGGCGCGTTCTGGCGCGCCAGACGCTCGTCCAGCGTCTCGCCCAGGGCGCGGTCGTAGGCCACATAAGGCCAGCCCTCGACCTGGCCGATCTCGAACACCGGCGCGATGTTGGGGTGCTGCACGCGCTCGCCGCCCTGGGCCATGCGCAGCCAGTGCTCCAGCGCGGGGGCGCTGTTGGGCTTGTCGCGTGGCATGCACAGCATCAGCTCCTGGCCATGGCGGGCGTCGAAGACGCGCCAGATCAGGCTGCGGGCGCTCTTGGACAGCAGCGCGCGCAACTCGAAGCGGCCGAAGCTGCGCAACGGGGTGGCGGTTGGAGAGGGAGAGGTTTCAGGCACGGCGGGGAATGTTTCCGAACGTGACATTGGACGCCAGCTCGGTGCAGGCCAAGGGCGAATCAGGCGCGGAATTGCGCGAGAAATCACGCCGTCATTGTGCGATCTGATCCCACACCTTCTGCAGCCGCTTCACGCTCACCGGCTGCGGCGTGCGCAGCTCCTGGGCAAACAGGCTCACCCTCAACTCCTCCAGCTGCCAGCGGAAGTCGTCCACGCGGCCGTCGCGCACGCCCTTGAGCTCGGCGATGCGGCGCTGCCAGCGCTGCTCCAGGGGCTTGAGTTCGGCCATCAGCTTGGCGTCACGCAGCGGGTCGGCGCGCAGCTTGTCCAGCCGCGCGGTGATGGCCTTGAGGTAGCGCGGCAGGTGCTGCAGTTGCGCCCAGGGCGTGTCCAGCGCGAAGCGCTTGGGCACGAGGCGCTGCAGCTGGGCCGTGATGTCGTCGCCGACGTCCTTGGCCGGTCGCGAATCCTTGAGCTTGCGGGTCGCATGGGCCAGCTCCTGCAGCACGGCGTGGGCCGCGCGGGCCACTTCCAGGGCGATGAGGTTGAGCCGGCTGCGACCCTCCTCGATGCGCTTCTTGAAGCTGATCGGGTCGGTGGGCAGCGGATCGGCCAGGAAGGCGCGGTCCAGTGCGACGCCGATGATCTGGTCGCGCAGGTCCTCGGCCGTGCCCAGGCCCATGAACAGCACCGACATGCGCTGCAGGTCGGGGATGTTCTTCTCCAGGAAACGCAGTGGCTCCTTGAGCTGCAGCGCCACCAGGCGGCGCAGGCCGGCGCGATGCTTGGCGCCAGCGACCTCGGGCTCGTCGAAAACCTCGATCTCCACGTGCGCGCCCTTGTCGATCAGCGCCGGGAAGCCGATCAGCGTCTGGCCGCCAGAACCAGGTTTCTGGACTTCCAGCAGCTCCGGCAGCTCGCCGAAGGTCCAGTCTGTGTAGGCCTGGCTGGCATCACGCGCTGGCGCGGCGGGCTTGACGATCTCGGCGCGGACGCCCCGTTCAGGTCGCGGTTTGGGCGCCGGTTCGGCCGCGGGCAGCTTCAGGGCCGCCAGCGCCTGGAAGGCCGACCTCGCCTGCCCGCCCAACTCCGCCTTCAGCGCCGCCAGCTGCCGGCCCTGGCCGAGCTGGCGGCCATGCTCGTCGACGACGCGGAAGTTCATGAACAGATGTGGTGCCAGCTGCTCCAGCTTGAAGTCATTGCGCTGCACGGCGATCTGGCTGCGGTCCTTCACGGCCCGCAGCAGCGTGTCCACCAAACCACCCTGGCAGAAGGGCTGCAGCTCGACAAACTCCGCGACAAAGTCCGGCAGCGGCGTGAGCCGCGCGCGCGGCTTCTGGTGCAGGCTCTTCAGCAGCGCCGTCACCTTCTGGGCCAGCATGCCCGGCACCAGCCACTCGGCGCGCTCCTCGCTGACCTGGTTCAACGCAAAGATGGGCACGGTCACCGTCAGGCCGTCGCGCGCGTCGCCGGGCTGGTGCAGATAGGTCGCCGCGCAGTCCACGCCGCCCAGGCGGATGACCTTGGGAAACGCCTCGCTGGTGACGCCTGCGGCCTCGTGGCGCATCAGCTCGTCCTGGCTGAGCTGCAAGAGCTTGTCGTTGCTCTTGCTGGCCTCGCGCCACCACTTCAGCAGCGTGGCGCCGGAGAACACGTTCGCCGGCAGCTGGTCGTCGTAGAAGGCGTAGATCAGCTCGTCGTCGACCAGCACGTCCTGCCGGCGCGACTTGTGCTCCAGCGCCTCGACCTTGGCGATCTGGCGGCGGTTGTGGGCGAGGAAGGGCAGCTGCCGCACGAGATCGTCCGGCAGGTCGTCGTTGACCAACCCCTCGCGGATGAAGATCTCGCGCGCCGCCTTCGGGTCCACGCGGCCGAAGTTCACGCGCTTGTTGCTGTACAGCACGATGCCGTACAGCGTGGCGCGCTCCAGCGCCACCACCTCGGCGGCCTTCTTCTCCCAGTGCGGCTCCAGCAGCTGGGTCTTGATGAGGTGGCCGGCGATGGGCGGCAGCCACTGCGGCTCGATGTTGGCGATGCCGCGGCCGTACAGGCGCGAGGTGTCGACCAGCTCGGCCGCGACGATCCAGCGGCCTGGCTTCTTGGACAGGTGCGCGCCCGGGTGGCGGTAGAACTTGATGCCGCGCGCGCCGAGGTACCAGTCCTCGTCGTCGCTCTTCAGGCCGATGTTGCCGAGCAGGCCGGCGAGCATGGACAGGTGGATCTGCTCGTAGGTGGCCGGGCTCTGGTTCAGCCGCCAGCCGTGTTCGGCAACGACGGTGTGCAGCTGTGAATGCACGTCGCGCCACTCGCGCACGCGGCGGATGCTGATGAAGTTCTCGCGCAGCAGCTGCTCGTGGCGGCGGTTGCTGAGCTTGTGCTCGGTGCCACCGCCCTTGCTTTCCTCCAGCCACTTCCACAGCTTCAGGTAGCCGCTGAACTCGCTCTTCTCGTCGTCGAACTTCTTGTGCTTCTCGTCCGCCGCCTGCGCGGCCTCCATCGGCCGGTCGCGTACGTCCTGGCCCGACAGCGCCGATGCAATGACCAGCACCTCCGTCAGCGCCTCGCGCGTCTTGGCCTCCAGGATCATGCGGCCCACGCGCGGGTCCAGCGGCAGGCGCGACAGCTCGCGCCCCAGCGGCGTCAGTTCGTTCTCATCGTCCGTGGCGCCCAGCTCGGCCAGCAGCTGGTAGCCGTCGGCGATCGCCTTCGGGCGAGGCGGCTCCAGGAACGGGAAGCGCTCGACCTCGCCCAGGTGCAGCGCCTTCATGCGCAGGATGACGCCGGCCAAAGACGACCGCAGGATTTCCGGGTCGGTGAACTTGGGCCGCTCGTTGAATTCCTTCTCGCTGTAGAGGCGAATGCAGATGCCGTTGGCCACGCGCCCGCAGCGGCCGGCGCGCTGGTTGCTCGCGGCCTGGCTGACCGGCTCGATCAGCAACTGCTCGACCTTGTTGCGGTAGCTGTAGCGCTTGACGCGCGCCAGGCCAGGGTCGATGACGTAGCGGATGCCCGGCACCGTCAGCGAGGTCTCGGCCACGTTGGTCGCCAGCACGATGCGGCGCTGGCCGTGCGGCTCGAACACCTTGTCCTGCTCGGCCGGTGACAACCGCGCGAACAGCGGCAGCACCTCCACGCCCGGCGGGTGGTGCTTGCGCAGCGCCTCGGCCGCCTCGCGGATCTCACGCTCGCCGGGCAGGAAGACCAGCACGTCGCCGCCACCCTCGCGCCACAGCTCGTCCACCGCGTCAGTGATCGCGTTGTTCAGGTCGTACTCGCGGCTTTCCTCGAACGGGCGGTAGCGCTGCTCGACCGGGTACAGCCGGCCCGACACGGTCAGCACCGGCGCGGGGCCCTTGCTCGACGCGAAGTGGTTGGCAAACCGGTCCGCGTCGATGGTGGCCGAGGTGACGACGATCTTCAGGTCCGGCCGGCGCGGCAGCAGCTCGCGCAGATAGCCCAGCAGGAAGTCGATGTTCAGGCTGCGCTCGTGGGCCTCGTCGATGATGATCGTGTCGTAGGCCTTGAGCAGCGGGTCGCTCTGCGTCTCGGCCAGCAGGATGCCGTCCGTCATCAGCTTGACCGACGCGGTCTTGGCCAGGCGATCCTGGAAGCGGACCTTGTAGCCGACGACGTCGCCCAGCGGCGTCTTCAGCTCCTCGGCGATGCGCTTGGCCACGCTGCTGGCGGCGATGCGCCGCGGCTGGGTGTGGCCGATCAGGCCGCCACCGTTGAGCCGCCCCCGGCCCATGGCCAGCGCGATCTTCGGAAGCTGCGTCGTCTTGCCGGAGCCGGTCTCGCCGCAGACGATGACGACCTGGTGCTCGCGCAGCGCCTGCGTGATCTCGTCACGTCGGGCGCTGACCGGCAGGCTTTCGGGAAAGGAAATGGAAAGAGCCGGTTGAGGCAACCGGCTCTCGGACGATTCAGGATTCATTGCGGCGGGATTGTCCCGCAAGCCAGGGCCTGCTCACCCCGCGGCAATGGGCCGCGTTGTGACCAGAAGGGAAGGCCAGCCGCGGGGTGAGCAGGCCCTACTCCGTCCGCGGGAAGTAGTTGATGACCTGGATGACGGCGCCCTGCGGGTCCTGCAGCACCGCCATGCGGCCGACGGACGGGATGTCGAACGGCCCGGCGCAGACGGTGCCGCCCAGGCTCTTGGCCTTCTCGACGGTGGCGTCGCAGGACTCGACCGTGACGTAGGCGCCCCACATCGCCGGCCCCGGCGCCGGCGGCGCCATGATGCCGCCCACCGCCACTTCGCCCACCTTGATGACGTGGTAGTCGCCCTGGCCCATGTCCATCGTGTCGTACGTCCAGCCGAACAGGCTGCCGTAGTACTCGCAGGCCGCCTTGGGGTCGGGTGTGCCCAGCTCGTTCCAGCTGAAGGCGCCGGGGGTCATGTAGACGTCGTTGTAGTCCTTCATCGCGGTCTCCGGGGTGATGGAACGGACATGGTCGGCGGCGAAGATGACAGCGTCAAGTGACCCGAGTCACAGGCCACAATTCGCCCCCATGACCGCGCTCAGCCTCGTCTTCCCCCACACCTTCGTGCCCTGGTTCCGCGCCGTGGCGCCCTACATCCACGCCTACCGCGGCGAGACCTTCGTCGTCGGCATGCCGGGCGAGCTGGTGGCTGCCGGCAAGCTCAATGCCTTCGTGCAGGATCTGGCCATCCTGCACGCCATGGGCATCAAGATCGTGCTGGTCCACGGTTTCCGGCCGCAGGTCAACGAACAGCTGCTTGCCAAGGGCCAGACGCCTCGCTACAGCCATGGCCGCCGCATCACTGACGCCGTCGCGCTGGACTGCGCCCAGGAGGCCGCCGGCCAGCTGCGCTTCGAGATCGAGGCCGCCTTCAGCCAGGGCCTGCCCAACACGCCGATGGCCAATGCCACCGTGCGCGTCGTCTCGGGCAACTTCCTGACGGCCCGCCCGGTCGGCATCGTCGATGGCGTGGACTTCCAGCATTCCGGCCTGGTGCGCAAGGTCGACGCCGCTGCCATCCAGCGCGCCATCGACATCGGCGCCATCGTGCTGCTGTCGCCCTTCGGCTTCTCGCCCACGGGCGAGGCCTTCAACCTGTCGATGGAGGACGTGGCCACGTCCGCGGCCATCGCGCTGCAGGCCGACAAGCTGCTGTTCGTCTGCGAAGTGGCCGGCGTGCCCGAGAACCCGGACGACCCCGAAAGCCCCATCGACACCGAACTGGCCGTGGCCGACGCCGACCGCATGCTGGCCAAGGCCAGCGCCACGCCCGGGCCCACCGACGTCGCCTTCTATCTGCGCCATTGCGCCGAGGCCTGCCGCGCCGGTGTGGAGCGCTCGCACATCATCCCGTTCGCCGTGGACGGCGCGCTGCTGCAGGAGGTCTACACCCACGACGGCATCGGCACGATGGTGGTCGACGAAAAGCTGGAGAGCCTGCGCGAGGCCAGCGCCGACGACGTCGCCGGCATCATCCAGCTCATCGAGCCCTTCGAGCGCGACGGCACCCTGGTCAAGCGCAGCCGGACCGAGATCGAGCGCGACGCGGAGCTCTACACCGTCATCGAGCACGACGGCGTCATCTTCGGCTGCGCGGCCCTCTACCCCTACGTCGAGGCGCGCACCGCCGAAATGGCGGCGCTGACGGTATCCACCGAAGTGCAGGGCCAGGGCGACGGCGACCGCCTGCTGAAGAGAATCGAGCAACGCGCCAAGGCGATGGGGCTGGACAGCATTTTCGTGCTGACGACGCGCACGATGCACTGGTTCATCAAACGCGGTTTCCAGCAGGTCGACCCCGAATGGCTGCCCGAGGAACGCAAGCGCAAATACAACTGGGATCGGCGCTCGCTCGTCCTCGTCAAGAGATTCAGCTAAGCCCGCCCTCACCACCTCGAAACGGCCGGCGCGCTAAAGTGCCGGCCGTTTTCTCTCTTTGTGCCTCAGGAGTCCGCCATGCCCCGCGTCGTTCAATGCGCCTATCTGAAGAAGGAAGCCGAAGGGCTGGACTTCCCCCCCTACCCCGCCCATACCGAATTCGGCAAGAAGGTGTGGGAGAACGTCAGCAAGGAGGCCTGGGCAGCCTGGATGAAGCATCAGACGATGCTCGTCAATGAAAACCGCCTCAACCTCGCGGACCTGCGCGCCCGTCAATACCTGATGCGCCAGGCAGAACAGTTTTTCTTCGGTACGGGTGCTGAAACGGTGGCGGGCTACGTGCCGCCGGCGAACTGAGCGCAGCTCAGTGGAAAAACTGGGGACCACCCACCCCGCGCGCAGCGCAGGTGGCCGATCACAACCGCCATCGAACTGAATTCCTGCGGCCGTCCGTGGCATTCGTCACGGCAAATACCTGATGACACCGCTGCGGCGCGCAGTATCTGCTGCAGCACGACGCGCGCCGCCACGGCAAATTCCGCTGCAATCAAACTGCCGGGATCAATTGAAAACCCGTAGCCAGCAGCCAACGAAAACTCTTGCTTGAATTCGCGGTACGCGATTTAATTCGACTGCGGAGATAATCGCCCGGGTTTTCAGCCTCGGCCCCTCCGAGGCCCCGATGCCCGCCATCGGGAGTCTCACCGGTCAAATCGCAAGAGGAATAGCAGCATGTCCAATCTCAAGGAACTCCTGGCCCAGCGCGCCGCGCTGGATGAGCAGATCAGCCAAACCAAGGAACGCGAGCGCAGCGAGGCCGTGGCCAAGGTGAAATCCCTGATGAGCGAATATGGCCTGTCGGTCGCTGACCTCAGTACACGCACACCCAAGCCAGCCAAGGTGTCCAAGGTGGCCGCAAAGTATCGCAACCAAGCCACCGGCGAAACCTGGAGCGGCCGTGGCCTGCAACCCAAATGGCTGAAGGCGGCCATCGGCGGCGGCGCCAAGCTGACCGATTTCTCCGTCTGAAGATCGCCGACAGGCGACCTGGCCGCGCGCCACGGCCCCTTGGCCGCCGCACGAAGGCAGTTTGAAGAAATCATCGCGACGCGCCTGCAACGGCGCCGCAACCCCTCGGGCCATCTACGGGATGGCCCTTTTCTTTTGTCTCCGGCATCACGCCTAAACTGCGTCATGCCTTTCGTCACGCTGTCTGGAACCAAAACGCACGGGTTTTCCCCAGGCGCACCGGATTGCGGGCGCAACGAGATTCCGGGAATGTTTGTCCGCCCTCGCCTTCTGCATAGCCGCACCGCGGCGGCGGCGGGATTGATTGCCGAGGTTTGGGCCTGAGCATGGAACTGCATTCCGGCTCGCCCGATTCCAACGCGCATGACCAGAGCGCGGATCTGAGCGTGCAGGCACCTCCTTCCACCACGCTGCCGCCAGGCCCCCGCCGTATCCACGACCGCCGTGGCTGGCGCCGGCTGCGCCGCGTCGGCCTGGCCGCGCTGGCCGGCCTGGGTGGCGGCCTCGTCGCAGCCTGGGGCTTGGCTGCAGACGCGCTGCCGCCGCTGCTGCGCCTGCCCCAGCCAGCCGGCGCGATGCCGGTGCAGGACCTGCTGATTCCGATGCTGCTGGCCGCCCTGGGCCTGGTGGCACTGTGGCGCCTCAGCGCCTGGGTGCTGCCTCTGGTGATGGCCGGCCTGCTGCTGGGCGGCGGCCTGCCGCTGCTCTTCAAGACGACGCCCGACCCGGGCGCAGCGCTGGATCTGCTGACCTCGGCGCCGGTGCTGAGCGCGCTGGCCCTGCCGCTGCTGGCCATCGCGCTGAACCGCACGCTGCTGCGCCGCCTGCGCCTGACCGGTCGCCTGACGGGCTGGCGCGAGGTCGGCCTGTTCGGCCTGCTGGCCGGCGTGGCCGCACCCAGCCTGGCCGGCCTGCTGGCGCTGGCGGCATTGCTCGGCGCCGGCCTGTCGACGGGCGCTGCGGGCGCTGGCGCGCTGCAACTGGTGGCCGCCTGGGCTGTGGCCCTGTTGAGCGCAGGCACCACGCTGCAGGCCAGCTCGCAGCGGCCGCGCCGCGGCAGCCGCCGCATGGGCCACGGGCTCGCGTTGGCTGCCGTTGCGGCCCAGGCGAGCCTGGCCTGGCTGCCCAATGCCGGCGCGATGCAACTGCTGCCGCAGCTGCTGCTGTGCCTGCACGCGCTGCAAGCCTCGCCGCGCGCCAACGCCACGCTGGGCGCCGGGCTGCTGGTCATCTGGGCCGCCTGCGCGCCGCCCACGCTGACGGCCTACGCCCTCGGCGCGGCGTTGGCGGTGCTGCCCCTGCTCGTCGTGGCACTGAGCCAGCAGCAGCTGCGCGACCGCGATGGCTGGCGGAGCGCGCTCGACGCGCAGGGCCTGGCGCTGGCCGAATGGCGTCTGCCCGAAGGCCGCCGCCACGCGTCGGCGCGCTGGATGGCACTCACGACGCCGCTGGACGGCGCCTCGACCGGCAACGCGCCGTTGGACTGGCTGCGCCTGGCCCACCCGCGCGACCGCGAGCCGGTGCGCCGCGCGCTGCGCGAGATGCTGGCCGACCCGCTGCGCAACCACCTCGGCGTGTCGCTGCGCATGGCCGCCGACGGCGGCGACTGGCGCTGGCACGAACTGCAGGCCCACGTGCCGCTGCGCGACCGCCAGGGCCGCGCCCGCGGCCTCATCGCCACACTGGCCGACGTCAGCTGGCGCCACACGGCCGAGGAACGCGAGCGCATGTCGGCCACGCTCTTCCAGCAAGCCAGCGAGGGCCTGGCCATCGTCGACACGCAGTGGCGCGTCGTCGAGGTCAATCCGGCCTACTGCGACGTCCTGCATGCGCCGCGCGAGGCCCTGGTCGGCCGCCTGGCCACGCCGTTGAGCGTGGCCAATCTGCAGCGCAGCGGCCACGAGCCCGCCGAGTTGCAGGTCGAACTGGGCAGCGGCATGACTTGGAGCGGCCAGTTGCAGGTCGAGCTGGACGATGGCGGCCAGCATGTCTTCGCAGCCAAGCTCAGCCCCGTGCCCGAACCTGATGGCGTCAGCCCGCGCTGGCGCCTGCTCAGCCTGACCGACCTCGGCGAAAGCCTGCGCCAGCAGGATCTGCTGCGCCGGCGCCTGCGCTATGACCTTGCCACCGGCCTGGCCAACCGCGATGAATTCATGCGCCTGCTTCAGCAGGCCATGGCCGCCGCCAACCGCGACGGCTTCAAGCTCGTCGTCGGCATCATCGACCTGGACGACTTCGGCCGTGTCAATGCCGAGCACGGCCAGCTCGTGGCGGACGCCGTGCTGCTGCAGCTCAGCGGCCGCCTGCAGGCCACGCTGCGCGGCTCGCGCGGCGCCGAGCCGGACACGGCCGACCAGCTCGCGCGCCTGCACGGCGACGAGTTCGCGGTGCTGATGCGCGTGCAGACGCCCGAAGAAGCCCAGCGGGGCGTCGACCGCCTGCTGACCGTGCTGTCCACGCCGGTCGCCATCCGCGAAAGCCGCGTCGGCAACGGGTTGGCCATCGAGATCGGCGCCAGCATGGGTGCCACCCTCTACCCCCAGGACGACGCCGATCCGGAGACGCTGCTGCGCCACGCCGGCCACGCCCTCTACCGCGCCAAGCACGCCGGCCGCGGCGGCATCCAGTTCCACGACCCGACGCTGGACCAGCGCGACGAGGCCGGCCTGATCGCGCTGGCCCGCCTGCAAAAGGCGCTGGACAACGAGGAACTGCTGCTGCACTACCAGCCGCAGATCGACCTGCGCACCGGCCAGGTCATGGGCGTCGAAGCCCTGCTGCGCTGGCAGCACCCGGAGCGCGGCCTGCTGGCGCCGGCGCACTTCCTGCCGCTGATCGAGACCACCGGCCTGGCCGTGCAGATCGGCGACTGGGTCATCGAGCAGGCCCTCGCGCAGACGGCGGCCTGGGCGCGGGCCGGCGTGAACGGCGGCCGCGGCCTGCCGGTCAGCGTCAATGTCGGGCTGCGCCAGCTTGGAAGGCATGATTTCCCGCAGCGCCTGCAGGAGCTGATCCAGCGCCAGCCGCCCGAGGTGGCCCATCTGCTGCATCTGGACGTGCTGGAAGCGGACGCGCTGACCGAGACAGCCGCCACGCAGGCGCTGATCCAGCGCTGTCTCGGCCTGGGTGTCGGCATCGCGCTGGACGATTTCGGCGCCGGCTACTCGCGGCTGTCTTCGCTGAAGCGCCTGACGGTCGACACGCTCAAGCTCGATCGCAGCTTCGTGCAGGGCATGCTGGGCGACGCGCAGGATCTGTCGCTGGTGGAAAGTGTCATCGGACTGGCGCGCAATATCGGCTGCTCCGTGCTGGCCAAGGGCGTGGAAAGCCGCGCCCACGCCCGGGAGCTGCTGCGCCTGGGCTGCCGCCTGGGCCAGGGCAACGGCATCGCCGCTGCCATGCACCCGATGGCCCTGCCGGGGTGGATAGATGCCTTCGGCCACAGCGACTGGGCGGGGCAACTTCGCAGCCCGTCCCAGGCCCCTCTTTAAACTGCGCGGGTGATCCCACCCGGCTTTATCCATGACCTGCTCGCCCGCGTCGACATCGTCGAGGTCGTGGGCCGCCATGTCGAGCTGAAGAAGGCCGGCATCAACCACAAGGGCCTGTGCCCCTTTCACGGCGAGAAGTCGCCCAGCTTCATCGTCAGCCCGAGCCGCCAGACCTATCACTGCTTCGGCTGCGGCGTGCACGGCAATGCCATCGGCTTCCTGATGGAGCACACGGCCGCCACCTTCGTCGAGGCCGTGGAGGACCTGGCCCAGCAGGTCGGCATGCAGGTGCCGCAGGACGACCGCAGCCCCGAGCAGCGCGAGCGCGCCAAGGCCGAGAAGGCGAAGCAGCAGAGTCTCACCGACGTGCTGGCGCGCGCCGCCGAGTTCTACAAGGCCCAGTTGCGCAAGTCGCCACGCGCCGTGAGCTATCTGAAGGGCCGCGGCCTGACCGGCCAGATCGCTGCCAACTTCGGCCTGGGCTACGCGCCCGAAGGCTGGCGGTCGCTCGCCAGCGGCTTCCCCAGCTATGACGATCCTCAGCTCGTGGAGTCCGGGCTCGTCATCACGCCCGATGCCGAGCCCGGCGAGGACGCCAAAAGATACGACCGCTTCCGCGACCGCATCATGTTCCCGATCCGCAATGTCCAGGGCGAAGTCATCGGCTTCGGCGGCCGTGTGCTGGACAAGGGCGAGCCCAAATACCTGAATTCACCCGAGACGCCCGTCTTCAGCAAGGGCCGCGAGCTCTACGGGCTCTTCGAAGGCCGCCAGGCGATGCGCCAGCGCGGGCACGCCCTGGTCGTCGAGGGCTACATGGACGTCGTGGCGCTGGCCCAGCATGGCATCGGCAATGCGGTTGCAACGCTGGGCACGGCCTGCACGGCCGAACATGTCCACAAGCTCTTCCGTCACACCGAGTCCGTCGTGTTCAGCTTCGACGGCGACGCCGCCGGCCGCCGCGCCGCCGTGCGCGCGCTGGAAGCCGCCCTGCCCCACGCGACCGAGACCCGTTCGGTCAAATTCCTCTTCCTGCCGCCCGAGCACGACCCCGACTCCTACGTGCGCGAGCTCGGCGCCGAGGCCTTCGAGCGCTGCATCGAGACGGCGGTGCCGCTGTCGCGCCAGCTCATTGCCGTCGCTGGCGAAGGCTGCGATCTCGGCACACCCGAGGGCCGCGCACGCATGCTCAATCAGGCCAGGCCGCTGTGGAACCTGCTGCCCGACAGCCTGCTGCGCCGTCAGTTGTTGGGCGAGATCGCCCGGCAGGGGCAGATGCCGGAAGCCGAGCTGCAGGCCCTGTGGATGGGCGAACCAGCAGCCACCACCACAGGCCGCCCGGCCGAAACCCCTGCCGACCCACCGCGCTCGCAACCCAAGGGCGAGTGGAAACCCAAAGGGGAGTGGAAACCCAAAGGGGAGTGGAAGCCCAAAGGCGATTGGAAGCGCAAGGGCCGGGATGAAGAACCACGCCCCGCCGGCCCGCGCACCGTGCCGGCCACGGCGGCCGACCACACGGTGCGCCTGTTGCTTCAGCACAGCGATCTCTGGGACGGCCTGACCGACGAGGATCACGCGTTGCTGCACGACCTGCCCGGCACGCATGGCGACCTCGTCCGCTGGCTGGAACGCGAACTGACCCACCATGGCGCCATGCCCTGGGCGGCCGTCGAAGCCGGTCTGGCAGCTGCCGGCCTGACGGACGCGGCCGGCAAGGTCATCCGCCCAGCCCGCGACCTGGGCGCCGAAGTCGAGCCGGCCAGGGAACTCGCCGCTGCGTTGCGCCAGCTCTGGCTCAGTCATGTCAAGACCGAAATCGAGCGGCTGCTCGCCCAGCCTCGCCTGAGTGACACTGACCGTCAGCGCTATCGCGAGCTGTGCCAGCGAGCCGATGAGCTCAAGGGATCGGGCGGCGCTGAGGCCGCTTGATGGCAGCCAGATCAGGGTTTGCCTGTCACGGTTTTGCAATTCAGCCGCAAATCGCGGATAATCTCGTGTTTTCCGCGCGCGTCAACAAGAGTGACGGCAGAGAAATGCCGGACCCGGCCACCCAGCGACACTGGGTAACCCAATCAGGGTTTTAATGGCCAACCTATCCGCCAGCTCTGCATACCAAACGATCACGCCAGCTTGTTCGCGCCACGCCAGGGTCCCTGGGCCGATATCCCTGATATCCGGCTGACACCCCGGCGACGAAAGCCACCGCACCCAGCCCCGCCGGTTTGACGCCGAGCCCGGGCTGGCTGCGGTGGCTGCTGCATTTCTGAATTGACCGCGCAAACCCGAAGGACCTGCATGACCGCCAAGAAGACCGCGCCCAAGGCCAGCCCCGCCCCCACCGAAGAACTCAAGAAGAAGACGGTCGTGAAGGCCGCAGCTGAGGCGCCTGCCAAGAGCGCCGCGAAGGCGGCGGCCAAGCCGGCCGCGAAAACCGCCAAGGCGGCCGTGACCGACGAAGACAAGCCCAAGCGCGGCCGCAAGCCCAAGGCGGAGACCGAGTCGAAGAAGGCCGGCGGCAAGAAGGTCATCGAGGAAGACGTGGACCTGTCGGACGTCGACGCCGAGCTCGAGGGCGAGGTGGAGGCCGAGGTCGAGGAAGTCACCGCCGTTGCGGAAGACACGCCCAAGGCCAAGCCGCTGCGCATGAAGGTCAGCCGCGCCAAGGAGCGCGCGCTGATGCGCGAGTTCGGCCTGGAAGAGACCGCGCTGACCGAAGAGGAAGCCCTCAAGCGCCGCAGCGAGCTCAAGACCCTCATCAAGATGGGCAAGACGCGGGGTTTCCTGACACACCAGGAAATCAACGACCACTTGCCCGAAAAGCTGGTCAGCGAGGAAATCCTCGAAGCCATCGTGTCCATGCTCAACGACATGGGCATCGCCGTCTACGAGCAGGCACCGGACGCCGCCACGCTGCTGATCCAGGGCAACACGACGGCCACGTCGACCGAGGAAGAAGCCGAAGAAGCCGCCGAAGCGGCGCTGTCGACGGTGGACTCCGAATTCGGCCGCACGACCGACCCGGTGCGCATGTACATGCGCGAGATGGGCACGGTCGAGCTGCTGACCCGCGAAGGCGAAATCGAGATCGCCAAGCGCATCGAAGGCGGCCTGCAGGCCATGATGCTGGCGATCTCGGCCTCGCCGACGACCATCGCCCACATCCTCGAATTCGCCACGAAGATCCGCGCCGGCGAGATGCAGATCTCCGAGGTGGTGGACGGCTTCGTCGCCGCCGACGAGGCGGATGACTACGTTGCCGAGGAAGACTTCGACGAGTTCGACGAGGAAGACGACGACGACGGCAACGGCGGCTCCAAGGCGCTGACCAAGAAGCTCGAAGAGCTGAAGAACGCCGCGCTGGTCAAGCTGGACACCATGTCCGCTGCCTTCGACAAGATGCGCAAGGCCTTCGAGAAGGACGGCTACAAGTCGGTCCCGTACAACAAGGCCCAGCAGGCCATCAGCGGCGAGCTGATGACCATCCGCTTCACGGTCAAGACGATCGAGAAGCTGTGCGACATCCTGCGCAGCCAGGTCGATGACGTGCGCCGCTACGAGCGCGAGCTGCGCAAGATCGTGGTGGACAAGTGCGGCATGCCGCAAGAGCACTTCATCAAGACCTTCCCGCCCAACGCGCTGAACCTGAAGTGGGCCGAGAAGGAAGTTGCTGCCGGCAAGCCGTACAGCATCATCCTGGCGCGCAACCTGCCGCCCGTGCAGGAACTGCAGCAGAAGCTGACGGACATCCAGGCCAAGGCCGTGGTGCCGCTGGACGACCTGAAGGACATCAACAAGAAGATGAACGAGGGCGAGAAAGCCTCTCGTGACGCGAAGAAGGAAATGATCGAGGCCAACCTGCGCCTCGTGATCTCCATCGCCAAGAAATACACCAACCGCGGCCTGCAGTTCCTGGACCTGATCCAGGAAGGCAACATCGGCCTGATGAAGGCGGTGGACAAGTTCGAATACCGCCGCGGCTACAAGTTCTCGACCTACGCGACGTGGTGGATCCGCCAGGCTATCACGAGGAGCATTGCCGACCAGGCCCGCACCATCCGCATTCCGGTTCACATGATCGAGACGATCAACAAGATGAATCGCATCTCGCGCCAGCACCTGCAGGAATTCGGCTTCGAGCCGGACGCGCCGACGCTGGCCGAGAAGATGGAGATCCCGGAAGACAAGATCCGCAAGATCATGAAGATCGCCAAGGAGCCGATCTCCATGGAGACGCCGATCGGCGACGACGACGACAGCCACCTGGGCGACTTCATCGAGGACACCAACAACACGGCGCCCATCGAGGCCGCGATGCAGGCCGGCCTGCGCGATGTGGTGAAGGACATCCTGGACAGCCTGACGCCGCGCGAGGCCAAGGTGCTGCGCATGCGCTTCGGCATCGAGATGCAGAGCGACCACACGCTGGAAGAAGTCGGCAAGCAGTTCGACGTCACGCGGGAGCGCATCCGCCAGATCGAGGCCAAGGCGATCCGCAAGCTCAAGCACCCGAGCCGTTCGGACAAGTTGCGCACGTATCTGGACAACCTGTAAAGGTTGGTCATAGACGTGGTTCGCGCCAGCGAACTGCCGCGTAGCGGCAACGCAACTTGCGCCCTGACTCGCGCAGCGAGGCAGGGCACAAGCTGCGCGCAACTTCTTCCTGAGGCCGGCCCGTCCGGCCTTTTTTACGCCGATAAACTGCTGACATGACCGCGATCCGCGAGCGCACCGTCCTCTTTGCCGACCTGCGCGGCAGCACCGGGCTGTACGAGTCACTTGGCAACGCCGAGGCCAGCGGCATGGTCACGCAGACCGTCGGCCAGATCAGCGAGGCCGTGCTGGAGAGCGGCGGCCAGCTCATCAAGACGCTGGGTGACGGCCTGATGGCCGCCTTCGACACGCCGCGCGATGGCGTGCGCGCCGCCCAGCGCATGCAGGAGATGTTGGAGAAGACCGTGCAGCGCGCCCGCCGCCAGAGCAACCCGGCCATGCTGGCCATGCGCCTGCAGGTGGCGCTGGCGCGCGGCGAGGTCGTCGAGCTCAACGGCGACTGCTTCGGCGATGCGGTCAACGTCGCGGCCCGCCTCATCGACCATGCCGGCGACGGCGAGATCCTCATCACGGCGGAAGTGCTGGCCGGCCTGCACCACGCGTCCAAGGGGCGCTTTCGCAGCCTGGACCGCATCTCCGTGCGCGGCCGCATCGAGCCGGTGCATGTCTACCGCATGGACGCCGCGCCGCTGGTCAGTGCCGACGACACCGCCACGCAGTTCGGCGAGCCGATGCGCTCGGTCGAGCCCGACGGCATGCGCCTCATCTGGCAAGACCTGGACCGCGTCTTCGACATCGGCGCCATGCCCATCGTGCTGGGCCGCAGCGTGCAGGCCACCTACTGCATCACCGACGCGCGCGTGTCGCGCTCGCATGCCCGCATCGACTGGCAGGGCAGCAGCTTCGAGCTGACCGACCTCTCGTACAACGGCACCTACGTCCGCTTCGGCGACTCGGGCGAGTTGCTCAGCCTCAAGCGCGGCAGTTGCACGCTGCATGGCAGCGGCGTCATCGGCCTGGGCGGCCTGCCCACCGACGAGCAGTCGCCCGTCGTGCGCTTCGAGGTGCTGCACTTCTACGACACCGAGCCGCAACCTTTCGGCGGCCCACGCTCCCGTCGCTAATCCCAATGCGTTTTGCACCTGAACCGCCGCAGCGCCACGGCGCTGCTCCCGCTGGCCCGCTGGCGACCGATGTGGCCATCCTGTTCTGCAACCTCGGCACGCCCGACGCGCCCACGGCGTCGGCGCTGCGCCGCTACCTGGCGCAGTTCCTGGCCGACCCACGCGTCGTCGAGATCCCCCGGCTGATCTGGCTGGCCATCCTGCACGGCATCATCCTGCGCGTGCGGCCGGCCAAGTCCGCGGCCAAGTACGCGACGGTCTGGACGTCCGAGGGCTCGCCGCTCAAGGTCTGGACCGAGAAGCAGGCCCGGCTGCTGCAGGGCCAGTTGGGCGAGCGCGGCCTGCGCGTGCGGGTGGCGCCGGCCATGCGCTACGGCCAGCCCGCCATCGCCGCGACGCTGGATGCGCTCAAGCGCGAGGGTGTGAAGCGCGTGCTCGTGCTGCCCGCCTACCCCCAGTACTCGGGCGCGACGACGGCCAGCGTCATCGACGACGTGGCCCGCTGGGCGCTGCAGACCCGCCATGTGCCCGAGCTGCGCTTCATCAACCACTATCACGACGACGCAGGCTACATCGCCGCACTCGCTCAGAGCGTGCGCGATCACTGGCAGCGCGAGGGCCGCGGCGAGAAGCTCGTCATGAGCTTTCACGGCATGCCCGAGCGCACCCTGCATCTGGGCGACCCCTACCACTGCGAATGCCTGAAGACCGGCCGGCTGCTGGCCGAGGCCCTGGGCCTGCAGCCTGGCGAGTTGCTGGTCAGCTTCCAGAGCCGCTTTGGCAAGGCCAAGTGGCTGGAGCCCTACACCGAGCCCAGCCTGATCAAGCTGGCCCAGGGCAGCTGCAAGTCCGTCGACGTCATCTGCCCGGGCTTCTCGGCCGACTGCCTGGAGACGCTGGAAGAGATCGCCCAGGAGGCCCGCGCCGCCTTCCTTGCCGCCGGCGGACAGCGCTTTGCCTACATTCCTTGCCTGAACGACCACCCCGCCGGCATGCGCGCGCTGGCCAAGCTCGCCGAACGCCATCTGCAGGGCTGGCCGATTGAGCCGCCCCACCCCGACACCCTGGCCTTGCAGCGCCAGCGGGCGCTCGCAGCGGGAGCCGCCGATTGAGCGAGGCGCCCAGCAGCATGCGCCTGGACAAATGGCTCTGGGCCGCGCGCTTCTACAAGACCCGGGCGCTGGCCGTCGACGAGATCAACCTGGGCCGTGTGCGCGTGGGCGGCCAGCCGGTCAAGCCGGCGCGGGACGTCAGGGTCGGCGACCTGCTTGCCATCCGCATCGGTACGCTGGTGCGCGAGGTCTCAGTCCTCGGCCTGTCCAACCAGCGCGGCCCGGCACCCCAGGCCCAGGCCCTCTACGCCGAAACCCAGGCCAGCATCACGGCCCGTGAGGCCGCCGCCGAGGCGCGCCGGCTGGCGCCCGAGCCGGCTGCCACCATCGCCCAGGGTCGGCCGACCAAGCAGGATCGCCGCCGCCTGGCGGACTGGGACCGCTGGTCGGTGTCGCTGGACGACTCCGGCGACTCGGACGACGCCTCCGACAGAGGCGATCCGGGTTGACCCGGATAATTCGTTTCGAATCCCCCCTCTTGAAACCGGGACATCGTGCCCCAAGTCAACACGATCCCGCTTTTTGATGCCATGACCACCGAAAAATCCCTGCCCGAAGACGCAGCCGGCACTGCCGAACCCACGGCCGCCGAGCTGAATCCAGAAATCAAGATTGCCGAGCTGGAAGGCCGCCTCGCTGAAATGAGCGACGCCTATCTGCGCGCCAAGGCCGAGACGGAGAACGCTCGCCGCCGCGCGGATGAGGACGTCGCCAAGGCTCGCAAGTTCGCCGTTGAAGCCTTTGCCGAAGCCATGCTGCCCATCATGGACAGCCTGGAGGCGGCCATCGCCACGCCCAGCGCCAGCGTCGAAACCGTGCTCGAAGGCGTGCACGCGACGCGCCGGCAACTCTCCAGCGCGCTGGAGCGCAACAAGGTCGTGGAGATCAACCCCGGCCAGGGCGTCAAGTTCGACCCCCACCAGCACCAGGCCATCTCCGTCGTGCCCGCCCCGCAGCAGGAAGCCAACACCGTGGTCATGGTGCTGCAAAAAGGCTTCCTGATCGCTGACCGCGTGCTGCGGCCGGCCCTCGTGACGGTCGCGGCGCCGAAGTAATTCACAGCCCGCCGCCCCTTGAAGGCGGCTGAGTTATCCACAAATCGAACACATCAACAAATCTTCAGGAGTTCCAAATGGGAAAGATCATCGGCATTGACCTCGGCACCACGAATTCGTGCGTGTCGGTCATGGAAGGCAACACCACGCGCGTCATCGAGAACGCCGAAGGCGCGCGCACCACGCCGTCCATCATTGCCTACCAGGAAGACGGCGAGATCCTCGTCGGCGCCTCGGCCAAGCGCCAGTCGGTGACCAACCCCAAGAACACGATCTACGCGGTCAAGCGCCTGATCGGCCGCAAGTTCACCGAGAAGGAAGTGCAGAAGGACATCGACCTGATGCCCTACGCCATCACCGCCGCCGACAACGGCGACGCCTGGGTTGAAGTGCGTGGCAAGAAGCTGGCGCCTCAGCAGGTTTCGGCTGAAATCCTGCGCAAGATGAAGAAGACCGCCGAGGACTACCTCGGCGAGGAAGTGACCGAGGCCGTCATCACGGTGCCGGCCTACTTCAACGACGCCCAGCGCCAGGCGACGAAAGACGCCGGCCGCATCGCGGGTCTGGACGTCAAGCGCATCATCAACGAGCCCACCGCCGCAGCCCTGGCCTTCGGCCTGGACAAGCACGGCAAGGGCGACCGCAAGATCGCCGTCTATGACCTGGGCGGCGGCACGTTCGACGTGTCCATCATCGAGATCGCCGATGTGGACGGCGAGATGCAGTTCGAGGTGCTGTCCACCAACGGCGACACCTTCCTGGGCGGCGAAGACTTCGACCAGCGCATCATCGATTTCATCGTCACCGAGTTCAAGAAGGAACAAGGCGTCGACCTGACCAAGGACGTGCTGGCCCTGCAGCGCCTGAAGGAAGCGGCCGAGAAGGCCAAGATCGAGCTGTCGAACTCCGCGCAGACCGACGTCAACCTGCCCTACATCACGGCAGACGCGACCGGGCCGAAGCACCTGAACGTCAAGCTGACCCGCGCCAAGCTGGAGTCGCTGGTGGACGAGCTGATCGAGCGCACCATCGCCCCCTGCCGCACCGCGGTGAAGGACGCCGGCGTCTCGCTGTCCGACATCGACGACGTCATCCTGGTCGGCGGCATGACCCGCATGCCCAAGGTGCAGGACAAGGTCAAGGAGTTCTTCGGCAAGGAACCGCGCCGTGACGTGAACCCCGACGAGGCCGTGGCCGTCGGTGCCGCCATCCAGGGCCAGGTCCTGGGCGGCGAGCGCAAGGACGTGCTGCTGCTGGACGTCACCCCCGCTGTCCCTGGGCATCGAGACCCTGGGCGGCGTGATGACGAAGATGATCAAGAAGAACACGACCATCCCGACCAAGTTCGCGCAGACTTTCTCCACCGCCGACGACAACCAGCCGGCCGTGACCATCAAGGTCTACCAGGGCGAGCGTGAACTGGCGCAGGGCAACAAGAGCCTGGGCGAGTTCAATCTGGAAGGCATCCCGCCGTCGCCGCGCGGCACGCCGCAGATCGAAGTCAGCTTTGACATCGACGCCAACGGCATCCTGCACGTCGGCGCCAAGGACAAGGGCACCGGCAAGGAAAACAAGATCACCATCAAGGCGAACTCCGGCCTGTCCGAGGCCGAGATCGAGAAGATGGTGAAGGACGCCGAGGCCAACGCGGCCGAGGACAAGAAGAAGGTCGAGCTCGTGCAGGCCCGCAACCAGGCCGACGGCATGGTGCACAGCGTGCGCAAGTCGCTTGCTGAGCACGGCGACAAGCTCGACGCCGGCGAGAAGGAGAAGATCGAGGCCGCCGCCAAGGACCTGGAAGAAGCCATCAAGGGCGACGACCAGGCCGCCATCGAGGCCAAGACCGAGGTGCTGATGACGGCCAGCCAGAAGCTGGGCGAGAAGATCTACGCTGACCAGCAAGGCGCCCAGGCCGCTGCGGCCGCGGCAGCCGGTGCCGGTGGCGCCGAGCAGCCCCAGGCCGCGCCGCAAGGCGAAGCCAAGCGCCCGGCCGACGACAACGTCGTGGACGCCGAGTTCAAGGAAGTCAAGGACGGCAAGTAAGCCCTCGTTGAGTCGGCCCGGCGGTGCTGCAAAGCGCCGCCGGGCCTTTGCCCTTCAAAGAAGACAACATGGCTTCCAAGCGCGATTACTACGAAATCCTCGGCGTCGCCAAGAACGCGACCGAGGAGGACATCAAGAAGGCCTACCGCAAGCTGGCCATGAAGCACCACCCCGACCGCAACCAGGGCGAGGGTGCGAAGAAGGCCGAAGAGCAGTTCAAGGAGGCCAAGGAGGCCTACGAGATGCTGTCCGACGCGCAGAAGCGCGCGGCCTATGACCAGTACGGCCATGCCGGCGTCGACCCGAACATGGGCGCCGGCCGCGGCGGCCCGGGTGCGGAAGGCTTTGGCGGCTTTGCCGAGGCCTTCGGCGACATCTTCGGCGACATCTTTGGCGGCCAGGGCGGCCAGCGCCGAGGCGGTGGTGGCCAGCAGGTCTACCGCGGCAGCGACCTCAGCTACGCGATGGAGATCACGCTCGAAGAGGCTGCCCGCGGCAAGGAAACGCAGATCCGCATCCCGAGCTGGGAGGGCTGCGAGACCTGCGGCGGCAGCGGCGCCAAGCCCGGCACCAGTGCCAAGACCTGCGGCTCCTGCCAGGGCTCGGGCACGGTGCACATGCGCCAGGGCTTCTTCAGCATCCAGCAGACCTGCCCGCACTGCCATGGCAGCGGCAAGATCATTCCCGACCCCTGCACGACCTGCAACGGCCAGGGCAAGGTCAAGAAGACCAAGACGCTGGAAGTGAAGATCCCCGCTGGCATCAACGAGGGCATGCGCATCCGTTCGGCGGGCAATGGCGAGCCCGGCGTGAACGGCGGCCCGAGCGGTGATCTCTACATCGAGATCCGCATCAAGCAGCACGACCTCTTCGAGCGCGACGGCGACGACCTGCACTGCACGATGCCGGTGTCCATGGTCACCGCGACGCTGGGCGGCACCATCGAGGTACCGACGCTGGGCGGCAAGGCCGAGATCGAACTGCCCGAGGGCACGCAGCACGGCAAGACCTTCCGCCTGCGCGGCAAGGGCATCAAGGGCGTGCGCTCCAGCTACCCCGGCGACTTGTACTGCCACATCGCCATCGAGACGCCGGTCAAACTGACCGAGCACCAGAAGAAGCTGCTCAAGGAGCTGGACGAGTCGTTGAAGAAGGGTGGCGAGCGCCACTCGCCCAACGCCAAGAGCTGGACGGACCGGGTCAAGGACCTGTTCAAGTAAGCCGGCTCATTTCACGCGGCCGCGGCACTCGCAAGGGTGCCGCGGCTTTTTTATGCGTGGAGCACTCACGCCTCGCAGGGCCAGCCTGCGTCGTAAATCACGTCAGCACCCTATGCGCGCGTAAACCAGCGCAGTACTCTTGACGGAAGACCCTAAAGTCCTCCGACTGTCACACCGATAGCTCATAAGTGATCCTTTTGCCGCGATTTCCGCTCACAGTCCACGGCCGCACGCCGAGGAGGGAGATCGCATGTTCCTGATGGACGACACCATCCAGGCCGCGTCGGCGCTGATCATCGACAGCAACGCCAACTCGCGCAGCCTGATGTCCGCCCAGTTGCGCGACCTCGGCGTGGGCACCGTGCGCCAGACGCCGCGCATCAAGGACGCGCGTGTGATGCTGGAGCACCAGGCCTTCGATATCGTGCTGTGCGACTACCATTTCGACGCCACCGAGACCTCGGGCCAGGATCTGCTGGACGAACTGCGCCGCGAAGGCCTGCTGCCCTACTCCACCGTCTTCGTCATGGTGACGAGCGAGGCCACCTACGCCAAGGTCGCAGAAGCCGCGGAAGCCGCGCTGGACGCCTACCTCATCAAGCCCTACACCAGCGCCAACCTCGCCGAACGGCTGGCCAGCGCCCGGCTGCGCAAGCGCATCCTGAAGGACATTTTCGAGGCCATCGAGAACCAGGACTTCGAGACCGCCGCCAACCTGTGCATGGCGCGCTTCGAGGCCAAGGGCAAGTACTGGCTCTACGCCGCACGCATCGGCGCCGAGCTGCTGCTGAGGCTCAAGCGCTTCGGCGACGCCAAGACGCTCTACGAAGCCATCATCGCTGCCAAGACCGTGCCATGGGCGCGCCTGGGCGTCGCGCGCACCGAGGTCGCCAGCGGCAACCTGCAGGCGGCGCGCCGCACGCTGGAGAACCTCATCGGCGAGTTGCCCGACTACGCCGACTCGCACGACCTGATGGGCCATGTGCAGATGGAGCAGGGCGACCTGCGCGAGGCGCTCAAGACCTACCAGACCGCCGCGACGCTGACGCCCGGCTGCCTGCTGCGCCTGCAGCGCTGCGGCTCGCTGGGCTTTTACGCCGGCGAGCGCACCGAGGCGTTGCGCATGCTGGAGCGCGCCATGTCGCAGGGCCTGCGCTCCAAGCTCTTCGACATGCTCAGCCTCGTGTTGATCGGGCTGATGCGCTTCGATGCCAAGGACTTCAAGGGCTTCAAGTACGCCCACGATTCGCTGGCTGCCGCGCTGGAACGCGCGCCGGGTTCGATCCGCCTGCAGCGCTTCGACCTCGTGTTCCGGGGCCTCGCCTTCCTGCTGGAGCGCCGTGTCGGCCAGACCCTGGTCATCGCGCGCGAATTCACCGAGCACGCGGACAGCGGCAACTTCGACCTCGAGGCCGCGTCGCTGCTGACGGCGCTGTGGATCCGTTTGTCCAGTCAGGAAGTCGAGCTGGAGGAGATGATGCCCATCCTGCGCGGCCTGGGCATGCGTCACTGCGCCACCAAGGCCAGCACCGAAATCCTGGTCTCGATGTCCGAGGGCCACCAGGGTGCGGCCGATCAGTTCCGGGACTGCCACCAGCAGATCTTCAACGTTGCCGAGACGGCCATGCGCTACTCGCTGCGCGGCAATGCCAAGGTCGCCGTCGAGCTGCTGATCCAGCAGGGCGAGAAAACGCGCAACGCCAAGCTCATCGACATGGCCGGCCTCGTGCTGAAGCGCCATGCCGAGAAGATCGACACCGCCGTCACGCTGGCCGAGCAGATCGACGTCCTGCACGGCCGCTACGTGAAGCCCATGGGCAGCACCTCGAACAAGACATCGGCCGGTGGCGTGGCGCTGCGCGCACCAACGGCTGCAGTCGCGGCCTGACCCCAGGCTGTCGGCCACGCCAGAGCCGGCGTGCGAGCCAGCCCCCGCGGGCGAGAATGCGCCGCCGCTGCCTCCCCTGCCCCCTCGAATGACCCTGATCAAGCGCCTGCTGGCCTGGTTCCAGCCCGAGACCTCGCGTCCCCTCACCCAGGCCTGGCTGGCCGCGCTGTGGATGGGTCTGCTGGCCAACTGGCCGCTGTGGAAGCAGCTGCAAGCCCTGCCCGGCGTCGGCGCTGGGTTCACGCTGGCCTTCGCCGGCATGGTCACAGCCGCCACCGGTGCCGTGCTGAGCCTGCTGGCCTGGCCCAGGCTCATCAAGGGTGTGCTGGCCTTCCTGCTGCTGGCGGCGGCAGCGCTGGCCTATTTCATCGGCACCTACGGCATCGTGTTCGACCCGACGATGGTCGTGAACATGGTGCAGACCGACGTGCGCGAGACGCGCGACCTGCTGAGCTGGCGGCTGCTGGTCAGCCTGCTGCTGCTGGGCGCCCTGCCCGCGGTGTGGCTGCTGCGCCGACCGGCGGCGCCTGCGCAAGCGTTCGGCAAACGCCTGGGCGGCAATCTTTCTGCCTTCGGGCTGGCGCTGGTCGTGATGGTGCTGCTGGCGCTGAGCGTCTTCGCGACGCTGTCCTCGACGATGCGCAACAACAAGAGCATCCGCTACATGGTCACGCCGCTGAACGCGGTCTACTCGGTCAGCATCGTCGGTGTGCGCAGCCTTTCCGGCCCCAAGGGTCCGCCGGCCGTCATCGGCGCGGATGCAAGCCTGCTGCCGCGCGCCGATGGCGCGAAGCCGCCGCTGCTGCTGCTCGTCGTCGGTGAAACCGCGCGGGCGATGAACTTCAGCCTGAACGGCTACGCCCGGCCCACCAACCCGGAGCTCGCCAGACTTCCCGTCATCAGCCTGCGCCAGGTCAGCTCCTGCGGCACGGCCACGGCGGCCTCGCTGCCCTGCATGTTCGCGCCGCAAGGCCGCTCCGCCTTCGACGCGGACAAGCCGCAGCAGAACCTGCTGGACGTGCTGCAGCGCGCGGGGCTGGCCGTGCTGTGGCTGGACAACCAGAGCGGCTGCAAGGGCCTGTGCGACCGGGTGCCCAACAGCTTCACCACCCAACTGCCTGCAGGCGCGGCGCCGCTGCCGGCGGGGCTGTGCGACGGGGAAGAGTGCTTCGACGAGTCACTGCTGCACGAACTGGACAAGCGCATCGCCGCGCTGGACCCGGAGCGCCTCAAGCGCGGCCTCGTGCTCGTCATGCACCAGATGGGCAGCCACGGTCCGGCCTACTTCAAGCGCTCGCCGCCCGACCTCAAGCCCTTCCAGCCCGAATGCCGCAGCAACGAGCTGCAGCAGTGCCCGCGCGAGCAGGTCGTCAACGGCTATGACAACACCCTCGTGACGGCCGACCGGCTGCTGGCCCGCTCCATCGCATGGTTGCAGATGCAGCAGGCCTTCGACACCGGCCTGCTCTACGTGTCGGACCACGGCGAGTCCCTCGGCGAGAACGGCCTGTACCTGCACGGCATGCCCTACGCCCTCGCGCCCGACGAGCAGACGCATGTGCCGATGGTCCTGTGGCTGCCCGAGGGCGGCGCGCTGGCTGCATCGCTCAAGCCCGGCTGCCTGCAGGCCTTGCGCGACAAGCCGGCCTCGCATGACAACCTCTTCCACACCGCGATGGGCTGGGTGGGCGCGCGGGCGGATGTCTACAAGCCGGAGTGGGACCTGCTCGCCGCCTGCAGGCGCTGAGCCTAGATCCGGCAGCTGACCGCTCGCCATTCATCGAAAGTCCGGTCTCGTCAACGCCATCACGACACTTGGACGTTCACCACGGCCGTGAATAACGCTGCACGCCCGCTGGACTGGCGCTGCGGGCCGCTGGCGGCGTTGCTTCTCCTTGTGGGCAGGAGCCCACTGCGTCGGCGCGCCTTGCCAGCAACCCGCCTCGCCAGCCCCTCAGGCGTGCTCAGCTGCCGGATCTAGGCTGATTGCTTCCAATCACGAAACAGTGACTTGGCCGCCGCGAGGATTCTGTTCGGCGCGCCGAAGCGCCACAGTTGCTCCATCGCAGCCCGGCCCCGGCGCTGTGCCTCGAAGGAGCCGCCATGTCACACGCTTTCGCCAACCTCGCCTTCACGCCCGCCGTCAAGGCCGCGCAGCAACGCGACGGCAGCCGGGCCAGCTACGCACGCAACTTCGAGGGCCCGGGCGAAGCCTTCAATGACCGCCTGGGCGAAGCCGAGGCCGACTTCATCGCCGCGCAGCGCAGCGCCTACCTGGCCACCGTGTCCGAGACCGGCTGGCCCTACGTGCAGCACCGCGGCGGCCCGGCCGGCTTCCTGAAGGTACTGGACGACAAGACGCTGGCCTTCGCCGACTTCGCCGGCAACCGCCAGCTCATCAGCGTCGGCAATCTGGCGACGAACGACCGCGTCGCGCTGATCCTGGTGGACTACGCGGAGCGCGTGCGCCTGAAGCTGCTGGGCCGGCTCAGCGTGCGGGACCTGAGCCCGGAGGACCCGCTGCACGAGCAGCTCGTCACGCCCGGCTACCGCGCCCGCGCGCAGCGCGCCTTCGTCATCGCGGTCGAGGCCGTCGACTGGAACTGCCCGCAGCACATCCCGCAGCGCTTCGACGCCGAGGACGTGCAGCAGGCGCTGGCCGAGCGCGATGCGCGAATTGCTGAGCTGCAAGCCGAACTGGCCCGCAGCCGCTAACCCCGCACAACCTTCCCTGTGCCCTCCGCCCCGCCGGGGCGGGACGGCATGCCTTTGCCTGTCGACAACTCCTGGAGACCTTCATGACCACGACCCTCAAGCTGCACCACTTCGCCCTGTCGGGCCACTCGCACCGTGCCCAGCTGATGCTGTCGCTGCTGGGCCTGCCGCACGAGGTGGCGCCGGTCAACCTGCGCCAGGGTGAACACAAGACCGACGCCTTCCTCAAGCTCAACCCCTTCGGCCAGGTGCCGGTGTTGGAGGACGGCGACACGGTGCTGTTCGACTCCAACGCCATCCTCGTCTACCTGGCCCGCCGCTACGACCCGGCCGGCCGCTGGCTGCCCAACGACGCGGCCGGCCAGGCGGCCGTGCAGGCCTGGCTGTCGGTGGCCGCCGGCCTGATCGCCTTCGGCCCGGCGGCGGCCCGCATGATCACGTTGTTCGGCTCCAAGCTGAACGCCGAGGAAGTGATCGCCCGGGCCCACCACCTGCTGCAGGTGATGGAGGGCGTGCTGGGCCAGCGCGACTTCCTGGTCGGCGACGCCGCCACCCTGGCCGACGTGGCCGGCTACAGCTACATCGCTGCAGCGCCCGAGGGCAATGTGGACCTGAGCGCCTACCCGAACGTGCGGGCCTGGCTGGCGCGCATCGAGGCCCTGCCCGGCTTCGTGCCCTTCCCGCAGTCAGCCGTCGGCCTGCGCGCCTGAGCCGATCATGGACACCCCCTTCCACGCTGGTGAGGTGGCCGTGCAGCAGCGCCTGGGCATTGCCGAGCGCATGCGCGGTATCGGCCAGCGCGTGGTGCGCCCCTTCATGCCGGAGCAGCACCGCCAGTTCTACCCGCAGTTGCCCTTCATCATGGTCGGCTCCGTGGACGCTGAAGCGCGGCCCTGGGCCTCGGTGCTGGTGGGCGAGGCGGGCTTCATCCAGTCGCCCGACGAGCGCCGGCTGAGCTTTGCCGCTCGGCCCGTGGCCGGCGACCCGCTGGCCGAGGGGCTGCGGCCCGGCGCGCCGTTGGGGTTCCTGGGCATCGAGCTGCACACGCGCCGCCGCAACCGCGTGAACGGCGTCGTCAGCGCGGTCAGCGAGCGCGGCTTCGAGCTGGACGTGGAGCAGACCGTGGGCAACTGCCCGCAGTACATCCAGGGCCGCGAGATGCAATGGGTGCGCGATCCGCTCGACGTGCAGCCGCGCCGTCGTGACCCCCTCGACAAGATGGACGCGCCGGCCCGCGCGCTGATCACCCAGGCCGACACCCTCTTCATCGCCACGCACGCCCCCGGCGCGGGCGCCGACGTGTCGCACCGGGGCGGCCGGCCGGGCTTCGTGCACATCGAGGACGACCACACGTTTCTCGTGCCCGACTTCCTCGGCAACCACCTGTTCATGACCTTCGGCAACCTGGAGGTCAACCCGCGCGCCGGTGTGCTCTTCATCGATTTCGACAGCGGCGAGCTGCTGACGCTGACCGGCCGCGCCGAGGTGGTGTGGGACGGCGAACTGCTGCAGTCCATCGCCGCGTTTGAAGGCGCCCAGCGCGCCTGGCGCTTCCATGTCGAATCAGGCTGGCGGCTCAGCGAGGCCCTGCCGCTGCGCTGGCGCTTTCGCGACTGGTCGCCCAACTCGCTGATCACCGGCACCTGGGACGAAGCCGCCGCGCGGCTGCGGGCGTCAGCCCTGGCGCAGACCTGGCGCCCCTACCGCATCACACAGATCGTCGACGAGAGCCGCGTGATCCGCTCCTTCCACCTGCAGCCCGCCGACGGCCACGCGTTGCCGCCGCTGCAGGCCGGGCAGCACCTGCCGATCCGGCTCGACAGCATGGCACCGCTGCGCACCTACACGATCTCGTCCGCGCCGGGCGACGACCACCTGCGGCTGAGCATCAAGCGCGACGGCCATGTGTCGACGCAGATGCACGAGCGGCTGCAGGTGGGCGACGTCATCGAGGCGTTGGGCCCGCGCGGCCAGTTCACGCTGGACGCGACCGCGCGCCGCCCGGCCGTGCTGATCGGTGCCGGAGTGGGCATCACGCCCATGGTCGCCTTCCTGCGCCACATCGTCACGGAAGGTTTCCGCCGCCGCAGCACGCGGCCCACGCACGTCATCCAGGTGGCGCACGACGACCAGGTGCGCGCTTTCGCCGCCGAGTTCGACCTGCTGGCTGCGCGCGCCAACGGCGCGGTGCGCGTGCATGCGGTCCTCAGCGACGGCGGTGCCGGCGCGATCAAGGGGCCACTGACCATCGACCTGCTCAAAACCCTGTTGCCCTTCGACGACCACGAGTTCTACCTCTGCGGCCCGGGTGGCTTCATGCAGGCCCTCTACGACGGCCTGCGCGACCTGGGCGTGCGCGACGAGCGCATCCACGCGGAAGCCTTCGGCCCGGCATCACTGACCCGGCGCGTTGACGCAGGAGCGGCAGCCGCGCCGGCCCCGCTGCCGCCCGCCACCCAGGCCACTGTCGTCTTCAAGCGCAGCGGCGAAGCCTCGGTGTGGAAGCCCGGTCACGGCAGCCTGCTGGAATTCGCCGAGGGCAAGGGCTTGTCGCCACCCTTCTCCTGCCGCGCCGGCAACTGCGGCAGCTGCGTGACGCGCATCCAGACCGGCCAGGTCAGCTATGCCAAGCCTCCGGCATGGCGGGCCGGGCCGCAGGAAGCCGTGCTGTGCTGCGCGGTGCCGGCCGCAGGCGAAGACCTCGTGCTGGACCTTTAACGCAGCGCAGGGTGGGCCCGCAAAGCCTCCACGGCGAGATCGATGAAGCCACGCACCTTCTGCGTCGCACGCCGGCCCTCGCGGTGCACCACGTGGATGGGCAGCGCCGGCTTCTCGAAGTCCTCCAGCACGATCTGCAACTGCCCCAGGCGCACCGCCTCGGCCACCTGGTAGCTGAGCAGCCGCGTGATGCCGAAGCCGGCGACGGCCGCGGCAATGGCCGAGTCGTTGCTGCTGGTGCGGATGCGCGTGCGCAGGCGCTGCGTCAGCGGCTTGCCGTCTTCGTCGAACGGCCAGTCCACCTCCGGCGCCGCGCTGCCCCGGGCCACCAGCGTGTGCTGCGCCAGCTCGGCCGGGTGCGCGGGGCTGCCGTGCGCCTTCAGGTAAGCGGGCGCCGCCACCAGTACCTGGCGCACCCGACCGACCTTGACGGCCTGCAGCGACGAATCCGGCAGCTCGCCGATGCGCACCGCCACGTCCACGCCCTCTTCATCGAGGTTGACGACGCGGTCGACGAACAGGCACTGCGCGTCCACCTCCGGGCAGCGCGTCAGGTAGTCCACCAGCACCGGCGTCACGTACAGGTGGCCGAACAGCACCGGTGCGGTCAGCACCAGCGTGCCGCGCGCGGCCGAGTGGGTGCCGCTGGCGGCCACCTCTGCGGCGTCGATCTCGGCCAGGATGCGCCGGCAGTCGTCGGCAAAGCGCGCGCCGGCCTCGGTCACGCGCACGACGCGGGTGGTGCGGGTCAGCAGGCGCAGGCCCAGCCGTTCCTCCAACTCGGCCACGGCGCGGGTCACCACCGGCGGCGACAGCTCCAGCTTGCGCGCTGCGCTGGCGAAGCCGCCGCAGTCCACCACGGTGACAAAGGCGGTCATCGCCTGCAGTCGGTCCATTCGCAGCTCTCCCGGGTCAGTCGGGCGGATTCTCACCGCCACCGCTGCGCATCGACCTCGCGCAGCAGGTCGACAAAGGCGCGCAGCCCCGCCGGCACGTGCGGATGGCCGGGGTAGTACAGCGCCAGGCGGCCGATGAACGGTGTCCAGTCCTGCAGCACCTGCACCAGCCGGCCCGCCTGGAGGTGCGGCCGAGCCGACCAGGTGTTCATGTAGACCAGGCTGATGCCGGCCAGCGCCGCCTGAAGCCGCAGGCCGTTGTCGTCCAGCGTGACCGGCCCGTCGACATCCAGCGACATCACCTCGCCCTGCCGGCTGAACTCCCAGCGCCAGATCGCACCGCTGGCCAGGCGGTTGCGGATGCAGCGGTGCGACTGCAGGTCGTGCGGCGTGGCCGGCAATACCCGGCCCTCGAAGTAGGCCGGCGCGCCGACCACGACGAAACCCTGCTCCGGGCCGAAGCGCGCGGCCACCATGTCCTGCGGCACGCTGCTCGCCAGCCGAACGCCGGCGTCGAAGCCTTCCGCCACGATGTCGACCAGCCGGCCCTCGGTCACCAGATCCACTCGCATGTCGGGCCAGCGCTGCAGGTACTCGGGCAGGTAGGCCGCCAGCAACTGGTGGGCGGCTGCCTCGGAGGTGTTGATGCGCAGCGTGCCGCTAGGGCGCGGGCTCTGGGCGCTGGTGGCGTCGATGGCGCCTTCGATCTCGCGCAGCGCGGGTGCAACTCTTTCCAAGAACTCCCGGCCCGCCTCGGACAGCGCGACGCTGCGGGTCGTGCGGTGGAACAGGCGCACGCCCACGCGCTCTTCCAGCGCTGATACCGCGTGGCTGACGGCCGACGCGGACAGCCCCAACTCGGCAGCCGCCGCACGAAAGCTCTGGCGTGCGGCCACGGCCACCACGGCCTGCAGGCCGGACAGTTCGGTGCGCTTCATTGATGAACCGTTTGCACATCCACGACGGGCCCTCGTCAACGCCGCTGCCGAAGTCACGCTGGCCGTATGCCGCCCGGACGCGGCGCTGGCCGCGGCGCAGGAACTCCGCGCGGCAGGCCGGGGCGCCGTCCACGTCGCCGCCCTCGATCTGGCCGACCTCGGCTCGGTCCACCGCTTCGCCGCCGAATGGCGCGGCTCCCTGCACATGCTGGTCAACAACGCCGGCGTGATGGTCATCCCCGAACTGCAGACCACGCCCCAGGGCTGGGAGCTGCAGTTCGCGACCAACTTCCTGGGCCACTTCGCGCTGGCCCGAAGCCTGCACGGCGCACTGAAGGCGGCTGGCGGCGCGCGCATCGTGTCATTGAGCTCCAGCGCGCAACTGCTGGGCCCGGTGGTGTTCGACGACCTGCACTTCCGCTTCCGCGCTTACGAGCCCTTCGCCGCCTATGCGCAGGCCAAGACGGCCTGCGTGCTGCTGGCCGTGGAGGCCACGCGCCGCTGGCAGGCCGACGGCATCGTCGCCAATGCCGTCCACCCGGGCGCGATCGCGACCAACCTGCAGAAGCACACCGGCGGGCTCAAGACCCCGGTGGAGCGCCGCAAGACCGGCGAGCAAGGGGCGGCCACCTCCGTGCTGTTGGCGGCCTCGCCCTTGCTGGCCGGCGCGGGCGGGCGCTATTTCGAGGACTGCAACGAGGCACTTGTGGTGGACAGGCGCCCGGCAGACTTCACCGGCGTGGCGCCCTATGCCGTCGACGCGGCCAACGCGCAGCGGCTGTGGGAGCTCGCCAGCCCACTCATCGGCATGACCGCCTGAGCGCCACTGTTACCCATGCGGCCCTGGCGGTTCAAACCCTCTGCACGCTGTCTTCACCCCGGCCGCCTTTGCGCGGCGCGGCCGCGTGACTACCTTGAAGCATGACGATGGTCCCAACCCAATAGAGGTACCCCGATGAAGCCTGCCGACACGATCAGCAACCCGGCCGATGCGGGAGCCGTTGCGGCATCGCGCAATGCCCGGCGGGCCTTCCTCCTGACCACCCTGCTCCAGATGGCGCCGATGGTGGCCTCGCGGGCAGCACCGGCCGGTCGGCCCCGGGTACTGGCGGGCTACCTGAGCGGTGCGATCGAGCCGGGCGGCAGCATCGAAAAAAGAGTGATCGACATGCTTTCGCCAATGGCGGCAGCCGACATCCACTGGATGCCCTGGGCGCGAGCGCTGCTCACGGCCGCCGAGGGCAACTGCCTGCTGTTTCCGTTGGCCAGAACGCCTGAGCGCGAGGCGTCCTGGCAATGGCTGGCACCGCTGGCGCGGGACCGGATCGTGCTCGTGCTGCCGCCCGGGCTTGCCCATCGCGGCCAGCAACTCGCCGACCTGCGGCGGCTGCGGACAGGCGCCGTTCGCAGCGCCTTCCTGGTCGCCCGCCTGACGGCGCTGGGCTTCCAGCATGTCGATGTCGCCCCGGCCGAGCTGGCCAACGCCAGGAAGCTGGCCTTGGGCCGTATCGAGGCCTGGGCCACCGTCGCCAGCGTGGCTGCAGCCATGGGCGCCAACGGCCAGTTGCCGGCCGGCGTGCAGATCGTTCCGCTTGAGCCCGGCTCCTTCACGATGTGGCTGGCCGCCAGCAGCGACCTGAACACCGAGCGGCTGGTGCAGGCACCGAGGCCGGCTCGCGGCTGGAGCGCCCCTCTGCCGGTTGCCTTCGACACCAGGACATGAACCCGTCGCAGGGCTAGAACAGCTCTCCCTGGGCCGCGACCTTGGCGGGCGGCCGCAATGGGCTCGGTTGCTCCGGCCGGCGCGCAGCAGGCCACCGACACCAGCCCTGCGCAGCCATTGGCGCGCTCAGGTCAGGGTCGCCGGCTGAGCGCCACTGTTACCCCGGCGGTAACGCAGTCTTGGCCCCGGCGCGGATTCCCTGCGCGGCGCGCAACGCCGACATTGGCATCACCCCAGGAGATGCCCATGCTGCCCGCCCCCTTCTACAGCGACCTGCCCACCGAGCTGGGCGATGACGCCGCCTGGTGCGCCCAGGCACACGCCGAACCGGACGCCACAGCGCCGGCCCGGCCGGCGGGCAGTGCGGCCTGGCTGAAGGCCTGGATGACCCAGTCGACGGACACCCTGAGCCGCGCGCTCAGCTGCTTCGCCTGGGGGTACAGCACATGGAGCTGATGACGCGGCCGGGCGCTGCTATGAAGACCGCTGTTCATGCGGCACCCGGCCCGCGAGAATGCCGGCACCGCCTGGCCCCCCGGGCCGACCCGATGCCCAGCAAAGACCCCTCCCGCCTGAAGCGCTACGAGGCCCTGGCCGCGGAGCTGACCACGTCGATCCACGACGGCGTGCTGCGCCCGGGCGACCGCATGCCCTCGGTGCGACAGGTGCGCAGCAGCCGCAGCCTGAGCGCATCGACCGTCTTCCAGGCCTACTACCTCATGGAAGCCCGCGGGCTGATCCGGGCGCGCGAGCGCTCGGGCTACTACGTGGCGGACACCGCCACGCCCAAGGCCCTGCCGCCGGAGCCTGACACCCCGTCCGCCCCCGGCGACGCCGCCGTGTCGCTGGCTGTCAGCGACCATGTCTTCGAGATCCTGCAGGCCACGATGGTGCGCGACGTCGTGCCGCTGGGCTCGGCCTTTCCCAGCCCACTGCTGTTCCCGCTGCAGCGCCTGGGCCGGGTGATGGCAGCCACGGTGCAGAAGCTCGACCCCTGGAGCACGGTGGACGACCTCACGCCGGGCCTTGCCCGGCTGCGCCGCCAGATCGCGCTGCGCTACCTGGCCGACGGCATCCACGTGAACACCGACGAGATCGTCATCACCAGCGGCGCGCTGGACGCGCTCAACCTGTGCCTGACGGTGGCCACCCGGCCGGGCGACGCGGTGCTGATCGAGTCGCCCTGCTTCTACATGGCGCTGCAGGCGCTGGAGCGGCTGGGGCTGGAGGCCATCGAGGTGCCCACCCACCCCTGCGAGGGCATGGAACTAGAGGCGCTGGAGCGCGCCATCCAGCGCCACCGCCCCAAGGCCTGCTGGCTGATGACCAACTTCCAGAACCCGCTGGGCGGCTCCATGCCCGAGGCGAAGAAGCAGGCGCTGGTGGCGCTGCTGGCCCGCCACGGCGTGCCGCTGATCGAGGACGACGTCTACGGCGAGCTCTACTTCGGCGACCGGCGCCCGCTGCCGGCCAAGGCCTTCGACACCGAGGGCCTGGTGATGCACTGCTCGTCGTTCTCCAAGTGCCTGGCGCCCGGCTACCGCATCGGCTGGGCCATGCCGGGCCGCTTCACGCAGCAGGTCGCGCGCATGAAGCTCAACACCACGCTGACGGCCAGTGCGCCGGCGCAGGCAGGCCTGGCGAGTTATCTCGAGAAGGGTGGCTACGACAAGCACCTGCGCCGGCTGCGACAGACGCTGGCTGAGCAGCAGGCGCTGCTGGTGCAGGCCATCGCGCAGCACTTCCCGGCGGGCACGCGGGTGACGCGGCCGGCGGGCGGCTACTTCCTGTGGGTGGTGCTGCCGCCGCAGGTCAAGGCGCTGGACATCCACCGCCAGGCGCTGGCCCAGCGCATCAGCGTCGCGCCGGGGCCCATCTTCTCGGCCCAGCGCGGCTTCGGGCATTGCCTGCGCCTGAACTACGGCCACGCCTGGGACGCACGCACCGAAGCCGCCGTGGCCACGCTCGGCCGGCTGGTGACGCAAGCCGCCGGCTGATACGGCTTTTTCAGCCGTCGCTGCTGCTGTTCAGCGGCAGCCCTGGTACTTACCCTTGGCTCCATGGAATCCGGTGGCGCCGCCACTCGGTTCCTCCAGCGGGCCATCCCCGCCACCGGAGCCTTGCCATGTCGACCGCGCACACGCTGCAGCCCACTGCCGACCCGCCCTCATTTGCGCAGCCGCTGCTCGACATGGTCGAGACGCTGAACCCCAGCGCGTTCGTCGCGCTGCTACTGCCCGACGGCGAGCTGATCCACGCCAACGCGCCGGCCCTGGCCTTCATCGGCGCTGCATCCGAGGACGTGCTGGGCCAGCACTTTGCCGACACGCCCTGGTGGCGGGGCTGCGAGACCGCGCGGCGCTGCCTGCGGCGGGCCATCAAGCTGGCGCGGCGCGGCACGCCATCGCGTTTCACGCAGCAGGCGCAGGCTCCCAGCGACGCCTGGCACACGCGCCACTTCAGCATGCTGCCGGTGTTCGATGGCCAGGGCCGCGTGGTGCAGCTGATGGCGTCGTCGGTGCCGGTTGCCGACCCGCTGGCCCGCCAGATCGACCCGTGCACCGGCCTGCCCAACCGCACCGAGATGCGCCTGCGCCTGCAGGCCGGGCTGCAGCAGGGCGAGGCGCTGGATGTGCTGTTGATTGACCTGGACCGCTTCAAGCGCATCAACGACGTGCTTGGCCAGGCCGCCGGTGACGAACTGCTGCGCCTGGCCGGCGAGCGGCTGCAGCAGGCCCTGCCTGAAGCCGAGCTGCTGGCCGGCGTGGGCGGCGATGAATTCGCCGTGCTGCTGCGTCACGCCGACCCTGCCCTGGCCGCCGAGCGCGTGCTGCAGGCCTTTGCCCAGCCCTTCGAACTGGCGGGCCGCGAGGTGTTCATCAGCTGCAGCATCGGCTGCACCAGCACGGCGGCCGGCAGTGTCGATGTGAGCGAGCTGGTGCGCCAGGCCGGCACCGCGCTGCACCGCGCCAAGGCTGCGGGGCGCAATGGCCTGCATGTGTTCACTGCCGAGCCCGACGAGGTCGACCCCGACGCGCTGCGCATGGAGAGCGCGCTGCGCCGCGCCATCGAGCGCCAGCAACTTCGGCTGCACTACCAGCCGCAGATCGACCTGGCCAGTGGCCGCATCGTCGGCGCCGAAGCGCTGCTGCGCTGGCGCCACCCGGAGCTGGGCGAGGTATCGCCGGCCCGCTTCATCCCGATTGCCGAGGAGAGCGGCCTGATCGGCGCCATCGGCGACTGGGTGCTGCGCGAGGCCATCGCGGCGGCCGCGACCTGGCAGCAGGCGGGGCTGGCTCCCATCCGCATCGCGGTGAACCTGTCCGGCCGGCAACTGCGCCAGCCTGGGTTGGCACCTTACATCGAGCGGACGCTGGCCGATTGCGCACTGGACCCGGGCTGGCTGGCCGTCGAGGTGACCGAGAGCATGCTGGTGGAGAACTTCGCCCAGACCTCGGCCACGCTGAAACGGCTGCAGGCGCTGGGCATCGAAGTCGCCATCGACGACTTCGGCACCGGCTACTCCGGCCTGAACTACCTGCGCCAGCTGCCGGTGGACATTGTCAAGATCGACCGCTGCTTCATCCCCGACGTGGCCGCGCCGCCGGGCCAGGTGTCCATGACGCGCGCGCTGATCCAGCTCGCCCACAGCCTGCAGATGCGGGTAGTGGCCGAGGGCATAGAAACCGAACACCACCGCCGCCTGCTGGCCGAGCAGCACTGCGACTTCGCCCAGGGCTTTCTGTTCAGTGCCGCCGTGCCCGGCGCGCGCTTGCAGGCGCTGCTGCAAGACCAGGCCGCCATCCAAGCCATCACCGCATGACCTTTTGAAAGACCTCCCCATGAAGCTGCTCCACCAACTCACCGTCGCCCGCAAGATCTGGCTCAGCATGCTGGGCCTGCTGGTGTGCCTGATCGTCGCCGGCGCCTGGACCCAGCAGGCCACCAGCCGCGCGCTGCTGTCGGCCATGGCCGACATGGCACAGAACCAGCGCATGGTGGCCCAGGCGATCGACTGGCGCGGCCTGACCGCGCTGAACTCGCTGCGCCGCTCGGTCATCGCCACCAGCAGCGACCCGGAGCTCGTCAAGGCCTTGACCGCACAGATGAAGACCGGCAGCGAGGAGATCAACGCGTTGCAGGCCCGCGTCGAGAAGGACATCGACAACGACGCGGACCGCGGCGCCATCGAGCGCATCTCCACCGCGCGGCTCAAGGTGCTGGGGCTGCTGGAAAAGGCCAACCAGCTCAAGGCGCGCGGCGAGGACGAAGCCGCGCGGCGCTTCGTGGCCGAGTCCTTCGAGCCCGCCACGCGGGCCTACATCGGGACGCTGGACGACTTCGTGGTGCTACAGAGGCAGCAAGTGGAGGCTGCCAAGATCGCCGCGCAGCGGGCCGAGCAGCGCGTGGCGCTCGTGGCGCTGGGCGTGGCGGCGCTGGTGCTGGCCGTGGGCGTGGCGTGGGCCGGCCTGCTGGTGCGCACCATCCGCCGGCCGCTGGCCCAGGCCGTGGCGCTGGCCGAGGCCACCGCGCGCGGCGAGCTGCGGCCCCCGCCTGCCGTGCAGGGCACGGACGAGTTCGCGCAGCTGATGCGGGCGCTGGGCACGATGGTGGGGCGGCTGCGCGAGCTGATCGGTGAGGTGCGCGAGGGCGCGGTGTCGGTGTCCAGCGCGTCGGCGCAGATCTCGGCGGGCAACCACGACTTGAGCGCCCGCACCGAGCATGCGGCGTCCAGCCTGCAGGAGACGGCCTCGGCGGTGGAGCAGCTCAGCGGCCATGCCAGCCAGTCGCTGGACACCGTGCGCCAGGCCACGGCCATCGCCAGCGAGACCTCGGCCGCGGCCGACGAGGGCGGGCAGATGGTGGGCCGCGTGGTGAAGGGCATGGGCGAGATCTCGCTGGCCTCGCAGAAGATCGCCGACATCGTCGGCGTCATCGACGGGATCGCCTTCCAGACCAACATCCTGGCGTTGAACGCGGCCGTGGAAGCCGCGCGCGCTGGCGAGCAGGGCCGCGGCTTCGCGGTGGTGGCCAGCGAGGTGCGCGCGCTCGCCGGGCGCAGCGCCACAGCCGCCAAGGAGGTCAAGGCGCTGATCGGCAGTTCGTCCGACCGGGTCGAGTCGGGCCTGCGCCTGGCCGGCGAGGCCGGTGCGGCCATGACGCGCATCGTGGCGCGCGCCAAGCAGGTCAGCCTGCTGATGGACGAAATGAGCGCCGCCGCCATCGAGCAGAGCGCCGGCATCAGCCAGATCAATACCGCCGTGGCCCAGCTCGACCAGGCCACGCAGCAGAACGCGGCGCTGGTGGAGGAATCGGCCGCCGCCGCCAGTTCGCTGCGCGAACAGGCCCAGCGGCTGGAGCAGTCGGCCGGCGTGTTCACCCTCACCGCCGGCTGAGCCGCCAGCACGCCATGACGACACCCGCCCCCACCGATGACCTGATCCAGGCCTTGAATCTGGACGATCCCGCCACGCTGTCCGACTTCGACATGCTGGCGCGCGCGGCCTGCATGCTGACCGGCGCCGCGAACGCCTTCGTCTCCTTTGCCGACTCGACCCGGCTCTGGCCCGCCTCCGCGCTGGCGGCGCGCAGCAGCCACAAGCCGCTGGAGCAGGCCTACTGCTCCGCGCTGCTGGCCGGCGACGAGGACAACCTCGTCAGCCGCGATGTGCGCCAGGACCCGCGCACCCGCGCCATCACCCGGCAGCCGGGCGACACGGGCATCGTGGCCTACGCCGGCGCGCTGCTGCGCACCGAGGACGGCCGCAAGCTCGGCACGCTGTGCGTGACCGACACGGTGCAGCGCGACTTCGACACCGCGCAGGTCGAGCTGCTGAACGGGCTGGCCAGGCAGGTGATGAACCTTGTCGCGCTGCGGGCGGCCAAGCGCGAGCTGACGGACGCGCTCGCCACCATGACCGAGCTGGCCCGCACCGATGCGCTGACCGGCCTGCTCAACCGGGCGGCCTGGCACGAGGAGGCCGGGACCCTGCACCGTCTGGTGCAGCGCCAGGCCGGGGCGCTGACGTTGGTGATGCTGGACCTGGACCACTTCAAGCGCATCAACGACAGCCACGGCCACGCCGCCGGCGACGCCGTGCTGCGCGAGGTGGGCCGCCTGCTGCGCAGCGAGCTGCGCACCACCGACCGCGTGGGCCGCATTGGCGGCGAGGAGTTCGCCATCGCGATGCCGTTCACCACCGCGCAGGCCGCGGCCTCGCGCATCGAGCGCCTGCGCGAACGCATCGCGGCGCAGCCCGTCGCGCACGGCACGCAGGGCGGCCAGCGCATCGCCGTGACGGTCAGCGGCGGCGTGGCACCGTGGCGGGAGGGTGACCGCACGCTGGAGGCCGCCCTGCGCCGCGCAGACGCGGCGCTTTACCGCGCCAAGGCCTCAGGCCGCAATCGCGTGCTGGTGGAGGAGGCCCGCAGCAGCGGCGCGCTGCAGGCGGCGTGAGTGGCGCGCGCTGCGTCTGCGGAGCCCGCCCTCAAAAAAGCTGCCCTTGCGCCGACGCCTTCGCGGGCGGCTGGAAGTGGCTGAGCTGCACCGGCCGCCGCTCGGTGCGCAGGCCCAGCTTGGAGGCGGCCCGCCTGAGGCGTGCGCGCAGCAGGTCGGCCCAGATACCCTCGCCGGTGAAGCGGGTGCCGAAGCGCGCGTCGTTGTCCTTGCCACCGCGCATCTCGCGGATGCGCGCCATCACGCGCTCGGCGCGGTCGGGGAAGTGGCGGGCCAGCCAGTCCTGGAACAGCGGGTTCACCTCCCAGGGCAGGCGCACCGGGATGCTGAAGGCGCTGCTGGCGCCGGCTTCGGCCGCGGCTTCGAGGATGCGCTCCAGCTCGGGCTCGTTGATGAAGGGAATGATGGGCGACACGCTGACGCCCACCGGCACGCCCGCCTCCGCCAGCGCCCGGATCGTTCGCAGCCGCCGGGCCGGCGCAGCGGCGCGCGGCTCCAGGATGCGGGCGAGGTCGTTGTCCAGCGTCGTGACGGACAGGTAGACCGACACCAGCCCCTGCGCGGCCATGGGTGCGATCAGGTCCAGGTCGCGCTCGATGCCGCTGCTCTTCGTGACGACCGAGAACGGGTGGCCGCACTCGGCCAGCACCTCGACGACACGCCGCGTGATGCCGAGCTTGCGCTCGATGGGCTGGTAAGCATCGGTGGCCGTGCCGATGACCAGCGAGCGCGGCTCGTACCGCGCGCCCGCCAGGGTCTCCCGCAGCCGCTCGGCCGCGTTGACCTTGGCGACGATCTTCGTCTCGAAGTCCAGGCCCGGCGACAGGTTCAGGTAGCTGTGCGTGGGCCGCGCGAAGCAGTAGATGCAGCCATGCTCGCAGCCGCGGTAGGGGTTGATGGAGTAGTCGAAAGAAATGTCGGGCGACTGGTTGCTGGTGACGATCTTCTTCGCGTGCTCCTCGATGATCTGCGTGGCTGGCGGCAGATGCTCCTCGGCGGCGTCCTGGTCCAGCGAACCCCAGCCGTCGTCGTACTGCTCACGCTCATGCCGCTGGAAGCGATGCGGCATGGCCGTGGCGCTGCCGCGTCCTTTGATGGAATCGAGCGGCACGAGCGCGGGCTGGCTGGCAGCAATGCGGATTGGGGCGGGCGGCATGCTGTAAATATATACAGTATTCCGGATCTTGCCAGCACCCCATCCAAGAACCCGCTGTGCTGCGAGCCAACGGCAAGCGGCTGCAAACTGTCGGTCGACGACTCTTTCACCCCGGATGACCCTCCCTGACCCGATACCGGCGCGACCCGAGCGCCTGCGCGATCAACCCGACTACCTGCGCCTGCTCGCCGCGCGCGTGACCGGCGGCGCGGCCAACCAGATGCTGATGGTGGCCCTGGGCTGGCAGATGTACGAGCTCACCGCCAGCGCCTGGGACCTGGGCCTCGTCGGCCTGGCGCAATTCCTGCCCGCCCTGCTGCTGACGCTGCCCGCCGGCCATTTGGTGGACCAGCACGACCGCCGCCTGCTGCTGGCGGCCAGCCTGTGCCTGCAGCTGCTGACGGCCGCCTGCCTGGCCCTGGCCAGCGGCGGCGGGTGGGTGGGGCCGGGGCTGATCCTGCTGCTGTCCGTGCTGCTGGGCTGCGCCCGTGCGCTGCAGATGCCGGCGCAGCAGGCGCTGATGCCGACCCTCGTGCCGCCGGTGCTGCTGCCCCGCGCGGTGGCCGCGGCCAGCTCGACGATGCAGGCCGCCATCATTGCCGGCCCCGCGCTGGGCGGCGCGCTGTACGCCCTCGGGCCCTGGGCCGCCGGGCGCACGGAGCACAGCGCCGCGCCCGGCATCGCGGCCCACTGGGGCGCGGCCATCGTCTACGGCGTGGCGCTGCTGCTGCTGATGGCGGCCGTGATCGCGGTGCTGGCCGTGCGCCACCGCCCCGTGCCGCCGCGGCGCGCGTCGCCGGGCCTGGCGCAGCTGACCGCTGGCATCCGCTTCATCTGGCGGCGCCCCGTCGTGCTGGGTGCGATCTCGCTGGACCTGTTCGCCGTGCTGCTGGGCGGCGCCACGGCGCTGCTGCCCATCTTCGCGCGCGACATCCTGCACACCGGCCCCGAGGGGCTGGGCCTGCTGCGCGCGGCGCCGGCCCTGGGCGCTGTCCTCGTCGGCCTGTGGCTGGCCCGCCACCCCATCGCGCGCCGCGCCGGCCACTGGCTGCTGAGCGCCGTGGCGGTGTTCGGCCTGACGATGATCGCCTTCGCGCTGACCTCGTCCTTCCTGGTCGCCTTCGTCGTGCTGGCCATCAGCGGCGCGGCCGACATGGTCAGCGTCGTCATCCGCCAGTCCCTCGTGCAGCTGGAGACACCCGACGACATGCGCGGCCGCGTCGGCGCCGTGAACTCGGTCTTCATCGGCGCCAGCAACCAGCTCGGCGAATTCGAATCCGGCGCCACCGCCGCGCTGCTCGGCCCGGTCGGCTCGGTGGTGATGGGCGGCGTGGGCACGCTGGCGGTCGTGCTGCTGTGGTGGAAGATCTTCCCGGCGCTGGCCCGGCGCGACAGCCTGCATCCGCCAACAGCTGACGGTCCGGCTAGGTAGTTCTCCCGGAGCCGAACCCTCGGGCCAGCGCTGACAGTCCGTGCTCATGACTCCGGATGCCTTGACGCCTGCTCTGCCCGAAGACGCGGCGGCGCCCATGCTGCGCGTGCTGGTGGTGGACGACGACCCGGACGCGGCCGAGTCGCTTGCGTTCTGCCTGCAGCTCGAAGGCCGCAATGTCCGCTACGTCACGAGCGCTGAGGACGCGCTGGCGCTGGCCGAGACCTTCGCGCCGCATGTCGCGCTGATCGACGTCTTCATGCCCGAGGTCGACGGCCACGCGCTGGCGGCCCAGTTGCGTGGGCGCTTCGGCAAGGCGATCCTCGTCGTTGCCGTGACGGGCGCGCTCAAGAGCGTCGAGCTGGATGCATTCGACTTTCACCTCATGAAGCCCATCGACTTCAGGTGGCTGGACGAACTGCTGACGCGGCAAGGCCTGGGCAGCTGACGGTCAGTACTCGTCCCGCTCCACGCCGACATAGCCCGGCGCGAGATTCTCGAACTTCGTGTGCATGCGCTGGAACATCAGCTTCACGGTGCCCACCGGGCCGTTACGCTGCTTGGCGATGATGATCTCCGCCACGCCCGGCTCCTTGCACTCGTCCTTGGTGTAGTACTCGTCGCGGTAGATGAACATGATGATGTCGGCGTCCTGCTCGATGGCGCCGGACTCGCGCAGGTCGGACATCATCGGGCGCTTGTCAGGCCGCTGCTCCACCGAGCGGTTCAGCTGCGACAACGCGATGACGGGGCAGCGCAGCTCCTTGGCCAGGGCCTTGAGGCCCCGCGAGATCTCGCCCAGCACCGTGGCCCGGTTCTCCTCGCTGCCGCCGCCGTTGCCGCTCATCAGCTGCAGGTAGTCGATGACGATCAGCCCCAGCTGGCCGCTGATGCGCGCCTGGCGCCGCGCGCGGGCACGCACCTCGCTGGGCGACAGCCCAGGGCTTTCATCGATGTAGATGCTGGCCTTGCCGAGCTTGTCGACCGCCTCGGACAGGCGGCTCCATTCATCGTCCTTGAGCTGGCCGGTGCGCAGATGGCTCTGGTCGATGCGACCAATGGAGCCGACCATCCGCAGTGCCAACTGCGCCGCGCCCATTTCCATCGAGTAGATGACGACGGGCAGGCCTTCGTTGATGGCGACGTTCTCGGCGATGTTGACGGCGAACGCGGTCTTGCCCATGGACGGGCGCGCGGCCAGCACGATGAGGTCGCCGCCCTGCAGGCCGGCCGTCTGGCGGTCCAGGTCATAGAAGCCGGTGCGCACGCCGGTGACATCCTGGGCGCCGCTCTCCGCCAGTTCGTTGACGCGGTCGATCAGCGCGATGACGAGCTTGTCCATGCTCTGGAAGCCCTGCTGGCTACGCGAGCCTTCCTCGCCGATCCGGAAGATCTTGCCTTCCGCTTCATCGAGGATCTGCGTGACCGCGCGGCCCTGGGGGTTCATCGCGGCGGTGGCGATCTCGTCGCTGGTGGCGACCAGCTTGCGCAGGATGGCACGCTCGCGAACGATCTCGGCATAGCGGCGCAGGTTGGCGGCGCTCGGCACGCTCTGCGCGAGGGCATTCAGGTAGGCCAGGCCGCCACATTCCTCGGCGCGGCCCACCGACGTCAGCTCGTCGAAGACGGTGACGACGTCGGCCGGCTTTCCGGCGTTGATGAGCTTGCCGATCGCCGTGTAGACATGCTTGTGCTCGAAGCGGTAGAAGTCGCTGTCGGTCAGCAGGTCGGCCGCCTTGTCCCAGGCCGAGTTGTCGATCAGCAGGCCGCCAAGCACGCTTTGCTCGGCCTCGACCGAGTGCGGGGGCACGCGCAGCCGCGCGACTTCATCGTCATACGGTGCGGCGGAGGATGAAACGGGAAAGATCGCGGACATGCCTGTGGATAAAGCTGTGAACGGACTGGGAGCAACCGGTGGACCGAGCGGTAAAACCCGACCCCAAAAAACCGAAGGCCGAAACCCATGGGGGTCTCGGCCTTCTTCAATGTTGCGGCGTCAGGCGCCGCAGCGCAAGGGCGCTTACTCCGAAATCACTCGGTTTCTGCAACCACTTGAACGCTGATCTCGACGATCACGTCCGTGTGTGCGGCAACGTTCACCGGGAACTCGCCAACGGTCTTCAGCGGACCATTGGGCAGACGCACTTGCGACTTCGCGATGGGCGTGCCCAGCTTGGTCAGCGCGTCGGCGATGTCGGCGTTCGTCACGGAGCCGAACAGGCGGCCATCCACACCGGCCTTCTGGGCGATGCGCACGGTCTTGCCGGCCAGCGCTTCGCCCAGCTTCTGGGCTTCGGCCAGCTTGGCGGCGGCGGCCTTTTCGAGTTCCGCGCGGCGGACTTCGAATTCCTTGATCGCGGACTCGGTGGCGCGGCGCGCCTGCTTGGTCGGGATCAGGAAGTTGCGGGCATAACCGTCCTTGACCTTGACGACGTCGCCGAGGTTGCCGAGGTTGGCCACTTTTTCGAGCAGGATCACTTGCATGTCGTCAGCTCCTTAGACCTTGTGCTGGTCGCTGTACGGCAGCAGGGCCAGGAAGCGCGCACGCTTGATGGACACCGTCAGCTGACGTTGGAAGAGGGCGCGCGTGCCGGTCAGGCGAGCGGGCGTGATCTTGCCGTTTTCGGAGACGAAATCGCGCAGCGTGTCGATGTCCTTGTAGTCGATCTGCTCGACACCGGCGACGGTGAAGCGGCAGAAACGCTTGCGACGGAACAGCAACGATTGTTGGTTGCGCTTGGGCTTCTTGTCTTTGGAGAAGCGACCTTTACCACGTGGCGGGGGCATAGAGGACCTCTGTTAAATCTATCCGGATTCAAAACTTGCCAGGTTCGGCAGCAGCGGGTTCGATCACGGTGACGTGGGCGATGAAGCCCCGGCCGTTGCGCTGGTGGGTCAGGAAGCCGCGGAACACCGCGACACCACCGACTCCCAGCGCCTGCAACTGCTTGGCCAACTCGCCCACCGCAACCGCCTTGATCTCCAGGGAGATCTTGCGCGGCTTGCCGGCTTCGATGACTTCGGACTCCGCCTTGAGGCTTGCGTCCAGGGCCATCAGCCCGGCGGGTGTGTAGCGAACTTGTCCGAGTTGCTGGATCTGCGCCTGAAGGTGAAGCTGGTTCACGCTAGGGGCGCGCTGCTCGAAAAACCTGGTTCTTCAGCGATGAGCCTTCAGCTCAGGCCGCTTCTTGCTGTTGCGGCGCCTTGCGGGCTTCTTCGCGCTCGACGGCCTTCATCATGACCGAGGGGGTCGTGATGGCCTTGTCCTGGACCACGGTGAGGTGGCGCAGCACGGCGTCGTTGAAGCGGAAGCCGGTCTCGATTTCAGCCAGGACTTCCTTGCTGCACTCGATGTTCAGGCACAGGTAGTGGGCCTTGGCGAGCTTCTGGATCAGGTAAGCCATCTGACGACGGCCCCAGTCCTCAACCCGATGCACGACACCGCCACCAGCGGTGACCAAGCCCTTGTAGCGCTCCAGCATGGCCGGAACTTGTTCGCTTTGATCCGGATGGATCAGCAGAACGATTTCATAGTGACGCATGAATACTCCTTGTGGATTCCAGCCGGGCGCTGTCGAAATGAACTGCCCTGGCTGTGGAAGCCGTGTCACAGCGTCGACTCGTGACTCGGCAAGGGGGAACCAAGGATTCTAGCCCGGGAAGCCCGATCCGCCTAATCAGGGCCGCGTCAGGACTGCTGCGGGCTGCGCAGCGCGTCGACAAAGTCGCGCTGCCGCTGCCCGGGCGCTGCCGTCATCAGGCTGACCAGCGCCAGGGCCAGCGCCCCGGCTGGCACGCCGAACAACCCGGCCGACGCCGGCTGGATGCCCCAGATCAGCGTCGCTGGCCCGGGCAGCCCGACCATGGCCCGCAGCCCCGGATGGGCCACCAGCAGGTAGACCACGCACACCCCCAGCCCGGTGAGCATGCCGGCCAGCGCGCCGGCCCGGTTGGCGCGGCGCCAGAACACACCGGCGACCAGTGCAGGGAAGAAGGTCGAGCCGGCGATGGAAAACGCGGCCGTGACGACGGCCAGGATGTCGGCCGGCCGGCTGGACGCCACTGCCGCCGCGGCCAGCGCCGCCGCCAGCAGCAGGGCCTTGGACAGCGTAACCCGCCGCGTGCGCGACGCCTCCGGATTGATGGCCTTGTAGTAGATGTCATGCGACAGCGCGCTGGAGATGGCCAGCAGCAGGCCGTCGGCGGTGGACAGCGCCGCCGCCAGCCCGCCAGCGGCCACCATGCCGGAGATGACGTAGGGCAGCCCGCCCAGCTCGGGCATGACAAGCATGACGAGGTCGGGGTGCAGGCGCAGCTCGCCCAGTTGCAGCCGGCCGTCGCCGTTCAGGTCCACCGCAGACAGCAGCGCCGGATCAACACGCTGCCATTGCCGTATCCACGCGGGCAACTGGTCGAAGGGCGTACCGACCAGGTCGTTGAAGACTTCGGTCTTGACCATCACGGCCAGCGCCGGCGCGGTCAGGTAGAGCAGGCAGATGAAGACCAGCGACCAGGCTACCGACTCGCGCGCCGTGGCGACCGAGCTGGTCGTGTAGTAGCGCGTCAGCAGATGCGGCAGGCCGGCCGTGCCGACCATCAGGCAAAGGGCCAGCGCGATGAAGTTGCGGCGCGCCGCGCTGGCCTGCTCACGTTCGGCCGGGCTGCCATCGGGGTTGCCGGCAAACGGCTGGGTGTGCGGCACCAGGCCCGACAGCGGCAGGGCCAACTGGGCCTCGCCGACCTGCTCGCGTCGCCAGCGCTCCTCGGCCTCGGCCGGCGTGCGGGGCAGGGCCGCGCGCTGCTTCTCTGCGGACTGGATCTGCGCCAGCGGCGCGTTCGCCGCCTTCAGCGCAGCAACACTCGCCGCCGCCTTCGCCTGGTCGTCGGCCAGCGCCCTGGGCACGTCGGCCAGCCGGGCAGCCGCGTCGTCTGCGCGCCGCTGATGGATGGCGCGCACCTGCAGCTCGGCGGGGTCGCGAATCAGCTCCTGCTCGCGCTCGGCCAGCTGGTGCAACTGCTGGCCGTAGACCAGCTGCGGCAGCGGCCAACCTGTCTGCTTGACGCTGAGCCAGATGACGGGCACCAGATAGGCCAGGATCATGATGAGGTACTGGGCCACCTGCGTCCAGGTGACGGCACGCATGCCGCCCAGGAAGGAGCAGACCAGCACGCCGCCCAGACCGACGAAGACGCCGACCTCGAAGCCCAGCCCGGTGAGCCGCGTCGTGATGAGGCCGACACCGTAGATCTGCGCGACCAGGTACACGAAGGACACCAGGATGGCCGCCGCCGCGCCGACGAGGCGCAGCGTGCGGCTCTCGAAACGCTCGGCGAGGAAGTCGGCGATGGTGAACTGGCCGAAGCGGCGCAGATACGGCGCGATGCACAGGGCCACCAGGCAGAAGCCCCCCGTCCAGCCCAGCACATAGGCCAGGCCTGCATAGCCGCTCGCGTACAGCGTGCCGGCCAGGCCGATGAAGCTGGCCGCGCTCATCCAGTCGGCGCCCGCGGCCATGCCGTTGTAGAGCGGTGGCACGCGGCGGCCGGCGACGAAGTATTCGGCCGGATCGGTCGTGCGGCACAGGATGCCGATGACGGCGTAGACCAGGACCGTCGCGCCGAGGAAGGTGTAGCCGATCCAGACCTTGGGCAGGCCGCGCCGCTCGGCCAGGCCGAGGCCGACCACGAGAGCGATGAAGCTCAGCGCGAACAGGGCGTAGCGGCGATGCAGAGGGTGGGCGGGCACGGTCGCGATGATGCGCAACAAAAAGCCCGGGATCCCCTGCGGAGAACCCGGGCTGACCAGGGACGAAGACGGTTTACTTCGCAGCCAGGCGCTGCCAGGTCTCGATGACCGTGTCGGGGTTCAGCGAGATCGACACGATGCCCTCCTCGGCCAGCCAGTCGGCGAAGTCCGGGTGGTCGCTCGGGCCCTGGCCGCAGATGCCGATGTACTTGCCGGTGGCGCGGCAGGCGCGGATGGCGCGCGAGATCAGCGCCTTCACGGCCGGGTCGCGTTCGTCGAAGTCGCCGGCGAGCTGCTCCAGGCCGGAGTCGCGGTCCAGGCCCAGCGTGAGCTGCGTCAGGTCGTTGGAGCCGATGGACATGCCGTCGAAATGCTCCAGGAACTGCTCGGCCAGGATGGCGTTGCTCGGCACCTCGCACATCATGATGATGCGCAGGCCGTCGACGCCGCGCTTCAGGCCCCGGTCGGCCAACATCGAGACGACCTTCTCGGCCTGCTTCACGGTGCGCACGAAGGGCACCATGATCTCGATGTTGTTCAGGCCCATCTCCTTGCGCACGCGCTTGAGCGCTTCGCACTCCATCGCGAAGGCGTCCTGGAAGTCGCCGCTGATGTAGCGCGACGCCCCGCGGAAGCCCAGCATGGGGTTCTCTTCATCCGGCTCGTAACGGCTGCCGCCGATGAGCTTGCGGTACTCGTTGCTCTTGAAGTCCGACAGGCGAACGATGACCGGGCGCGGGTAGAAGGCTGCCGCGATGGTCGCGATGCCTTCGGCCAGTTTGTCCACGTAGAAGGCGCGCGGCGACGCATGGCCACGGGCGACGGACTCGACCGCCTTCTTCAGGTCCGCATCGATGTTCGGGTAGTCCAGGATCGCCTTGGGGTGGACGCCGATGTTGTTGTTGATGATGAACTCGAGCCGCGCCAGGCCCACGCCACCCGAGGGCATCTGCGCGAAGTTGAACGCGAGCTGCGGGTTGCCGACGTTCATCATGATCTTGATGGGGCAGTACGGCAGCTCGCCGCGATGCACCTCGCTGATCTCGGTCTCCAGCAGGCCGTCGTAGATGTAGCCGGTGTCGCCCTCGGAGCAGGCCACGGTGACGAGCTGGCCGTCCTTGAGCTTCTCGGTCGCATCGCCGCAGCCAACCACGGCCGGGATGCCCAGCTCGCGGGCAATGATGGCGGCGTGACAGGTGCGCCCGCCGCGGTTCGTCACGATGGCGCTGGCGCGCTTCATGACCGGCTCCCAGTTCGGGTCCGTCATGTCGGTGACGAGCACATCGCCCGGCTGCACGCGCTCCATCTCGGCGACGCTGTCGACGAGGCGAACCGGGCCGGTGCCGATCTTCTGGCCGATGGCACGGCCCTCGGCCAGCACGGCGCTGTGGGCCTTGAGCTTGTACGCAAGTTCGACCTGGCCGGCGGACTGGCTCTTCACCGTCTCCGGGCGGGCCTGCAGGATGTAGATCTTGCCGTCCACGCCATCACGGCCCCACTCGATGTCCATCGCGCGGCCGTAGTGCTGCTCGATGATGAGGGCGTACTGGGCCAGCTCGGTGGCCTCTGCATCGTTCAGCGAATAGCGGTTGCGCTGCTCGGGCACGGTGTCCACGGTCTTCACGAGCTTGCCGGTCGCCGCCTTTTCTTCGGGCGACGCGAACTCCATGCGCAGCAGCTTGGAGCCCAGGTTGCGGCGGATGATGGCCAGCTTGCCGGCCTTGAGCGCGGGCTTGTGGACGTAGAACTCGTCCGGGTTCACGGCACCCTGAACGACCGTCTCGCCCAGCCCGTAGCTGGACGTGATGAAGACGACGTCCTGGAAGCCGCTCTCGGTGTCGATGGTGAACATGACGCCGGCCGAGCCGAGGTCGCTGCGAACCATGCGCTGCACGCCCGCGGACAAGGCCACGTCGTTGTGCGCAAAGCCCTTGTGCACGCGGTAGCTGATGGCGCGGTCGTTGTAGAGCGAGGCGAACACCTCGCGCATCTTGTGCAGCACCTCGTCGATGCCGTGCACGTTCAGGAAGGTCTCCTGCTGACCGGCGAAGGACGCGTCGGGCAGGTCTTCGGCCGTGGCGGACGAGCGCACGGCGAAGGTCGCGTCGGGGTTGTCGGCCGTCAACTGGGCGTAGGACGAGCGCACGCCGGCTTCCAGGTCGGCCGGGAAGGGCTGCTGCTCGATCCAGCCACGGATCTCGGCACCGGCCTCGGCCAGCGCGCGCACGTCGTCGGTGTTCAGCGTGGACAGGCGCGCCGCGATGCGGGCATCCAGGCCTTCGTGCTTCAGGAACTGTCGAAACGCGTGGGCCGTGGTCGCGAAACCACCGGGCACGCGAACGCCGGCGTCCGAGAGCTGGGAGATCATTTCGCCGAGACTGGCGTTCTTGCCACCGACCGCCTCGACGTCGGTCATCCTCAGGTTCTCAAACGGTACGACCAGGGCGGTCGCCTCAAAGCGCGCAGCAGACATGGGAAAACTCCGGGAGGTTGAAAACTCTGGGCTGTGTCCGCTGCACCCCAGCACGGCGCGTAACCGGTCGTGATCTCACCGCTTGGGCGTTGTAGGAGTCGGGTGGGGGTGCGCATGGCTGGGCAAAGCAATTGGCACCGATTCTAGAGGTGGGCACTCCTATGATGGCTCCCCGTTGCGCCCCCTCGATCTCGCCGGAACCCCGCCATGACCGACAGAACCGTGTATTTCGTCTCAGACGGCACCGGCATCACCGCCGAAACCTTCGGTAACTCCATCCTGGCGCAGTTCGAGATCAAGCCGCGCCACGTGCGCCGGCCGTTCATCGACACGGCCGACAAGGCACACGCGGTCGTGGCCGAGATCAACGAGGCCGCCATGCGCGAAGGGCGCACGCCCATCGTGTTCGCGACGCTGGTGGACCGCGACGTGCTCAAGATCGTCCGCGAGCACTGCCAGGGCCGGGTCATGGACATGTTCGGCACCTTCATCGAGCCGCTGGAAGACGAGTTCGGCATCAAGAGCAACCACCGCGTCGGGCGCTTTTCCAACGTGGCGCAGAGCCAGGAGTACCACGACCGCATCGAGGCCATCAACTTCTCGCTGGCCCACGATGACGGCCAGTCGTCCAAGAACCTCGATATCGCCGACGTCATCCTCGTGGGCGTGTCGCGCTCCGGCAAGACGCCGACCTCTCTGTACCTGGCGATGCAACATGGCATCAAGGCCGCCAACTACCCGCTGATCCCCGAGGACTTCGAGCGCCGCAAACTGCCGCCTTCGCTGATGCCGCACCGGCGCAAATGCTTCGGCCTGACCATCGACCCCGAGCGGCTCAGCCAGATCCGCAACGAGCGCCGCCCCGGCAGCAAATACGCCGACGTGCTGAACTGCCGCTACGAGGTCAACGAGGCCGAAGCGATGATGAAGCGCGAGGGCATCTCCTGGCTGTCGTCCACGCACAAGTCCATCGAAGAGATCGCGACGACCATCCTGCGAGACATCCGGCCGGATCGATTGATGTACTGATGCCGGCTCACGCACTACTCCTCGTCCTCACCGCCGCCCTCCTGCACGCCCTCTGGAACCTCGCCGCCAAGAAGTGGGGGGGCGGGCCGCATTTCGTCTTCAGCTGCGCGCTCGGCGTGACGGTGCTGTGGCTGCCGGCCGTGCTGTGGGTCGGCCTGGACGAGCTGCCGCGCTGGTCGCTGCTGGCCTGGGGCTTTGTCGCCGCGAGCGCCGTCGTCCACCTGGGCTATTTCAACTGCCTGATCGCCGGCTACCGGGCCAGCGACCTGACCGTCGTCTATCCGATCGCACGCGGCAGCGGGCCGTTGCTGTCGGCGCTGGCCGCCGTCGTGCTGCTGGGCGAGCACCTGGGCACCTTCGGCGCGCTGGGGCTGGCGGGTGTCGTCGGCGGCATCCTGCTCATCACGATGGGGCCGCGCCTCGTCGGCCGCGGCGTGGCCCACGATCCCGAGGCTGCCAAGCGCCGCCGCCATGGCATCTACTGGGGTGCGGCCACCGGCGCGCTGATCGCCAGCTACACGGTGCTCGACGGCTACGCCGTCAAAGTGCTGGCCGTGTCGCCGCTGATGCTGGACTACTTCGGCAACGTGATGCGCGTGCCACTGCAATTGCCGGTCGCGCTGCGCCAGGCGCACAGCTTCTGGCCGGAGCTCCGGCGTTCGTGGCGCGGCGTGCTCGCCGTCGCGGGCCTAGGGCCGCTGGCCTACATCCTCGTGCTGATGGCCATGCGCGACGCGCCACTGTCGCGCGTCGCGCCGGCGCGTGAGGTGTCGATGCTGTTCGCGGCGCTGCTGGGCGGGCAGTTGCTGGGCGAAGGGGAGCGGGGTTGGCGGCTGGCCGGCGCAGCGTTGATCGGCGCGGGCGTCATCGGGCTAGCGCTGTAGCAGGCCTTCGTAGATCTCGACGTAGCGCCGCGCCGCGCCATCCCAGCCAAAGTGCTGGCGCATCGCCGCGCTACTCACGCGGGCCCAGTACTCCTGGCGGCTCCACAGCGCAAACGCTCGGCGCAGCGCGCGGCGATAGGCGTCTGCCGTGAAGGCGTTGAAGACGAAGCCGGTGGCGGTGCCGGCGGCGAGGTCTTCGAGCGTCGTGTCGACGATGGTGTCCGCCAGGCCGCCGACGCGATGGACCAACGGCAGCGCGCCGTAGCTCAGGCCATAGAGCTGGGTCAGGCCACAGGGCTCGAAGCGGCTGGGCACGAGCACCACGTCGCTGCCGGCAACGATGCGATGGGCCAGGCCCTCGTCCATGCCGGTGCGGCGGGCGATCTGGCGCGGGTGCTTGGCAGCCGCGTCCGCAAAGGCGGCCTCGAGGCGCGCCTCCCCGCTGCCCAGCACGACGAGCTGGCCACCCGCGTCGATCAGGTCGTTCAGCGCCTCCAGCACCAGCGGCAGGCCCTTCTGCTCGGTCAGACGGCTGACGATGCCGAAGAGCGGTGCATCGGGCTTCACGGCCAGGCCGAGTTCGCGCTGCAGCGCAGCCTTGCAGTCGGCCTTGCCTTCCGGTCGGTCGACGCTGTAGGCCTGGGCGACGCTGCGGTCGTGGGCGGGCGACCAGACGGCGTAGTCCACGCCGTTGAGGATGCCGTGCAGATCACCGGCACGGTGGCGCAGCAAGCCATCCAGCCCGCAGCCTTGCTCAGGCGTCTGGATCTCGCGGGCGTAGCTCGGGCTGACCGTCGTGATCGCGTCGGCGAAATGCAGGCCGGCCTTCATGAAGCTGACCTGGCCATAGAACTCGACGCCCTCCACGGCGTAGTGCTGCGGCGGCAGTCCCAGGTCGCAGAACTGCGCGGCCGGGAAGAGCCCCTGGTAGGCGAGGTTGTGCACGGTGAAGACCGTGCGCGCCTCGGTGCGCCGCCGCGAGCGGCTGGCGGCGATGTGGGCGCAGGCCAGGCCCGCGTGCCAGTCGTGGGCATGCACGATCTGCGGCCGCCAGGCGGCGTCCACGCCTTCTGCCAGGCGGGCCGCGGCCAGGCCCAGCAGCGCGAAGCGGCGGTGGTTGTCCGGGTAGGCCACGCCGACGGCATCGCCGTAGGGGTTGCCGGGGCGGTCGAACAGGCCGGGTGCGTCCAGCACATAGACGGGCATGTCGAAGCCCGGCAGCCGGCCGCGCAGCAGCGCCGCCCGGCCCTCGCTCCACGGCAGGGCCACGGGGGCGACGGCGCATTCCTTGGTGAGGGACTCGCGGATGGCCGGGAAGCCGGGCACCAGCAGGCGCGGCTCGGCGCCGGCCGCGGCCAAGGCCGCGGGCAGCGCGCCGGCCACATCCGCCAGGCCGCCGGTCTTCAGCAGCGGGAACAGCTCCGCGCTGACTTGAAGGACACGCATCTCAATGCCCCCTGGCGCGGTGCGAAGTGTTCGGGCCGAGCGCCGGGCCGCTCCCAAGCCGGCCCATTCGGCGATGAGCGCGCGGCTCAACGCCGCGGGCATCGGCGTCCCCTTGGGGGACCGGCTGAGGTACTCCTTGGACGAGGGGCTCCATGTCTACAGCCTGGCCAGCATCTGCTTGGTGATGAGGACGACGCCGCTGTCCGTGCGCTCGAAGCGCGCGGCGTCCAGCGCCGCGTCCTCGCCGACGACGAGGCCGTCGGGGATGTCGCAGGCGCGGTCCGCAATGACCTTGGTCAGCCGGCAGTTGCGGCCGATCGCGACGCCGGGCAGCAGCACGCTCTGATGGATGTTGCAGAACGACCGGATGCGCACGTTGTTGAACAGCACCGACTGCACGACATGCGAGCCCGACACGATGCAGCCGGCGCTAACGATGGTGTTGACCGTCATGCCGTGCATGCCGTTGTGGTCGGGGATGAACTTGGCCGGCGGCAGCTGGCGCTGGTAGGTCCAGATCGGCCAGTCGGTGTCGTAGATGTCGAGCTCGGGGCTGATGGAGGCGAGGTCGAGGTTGGCGGCCCAGAAGGCGTCCAGCGTGCCGACGTCTCGCCAGTACGGTGTGGCGCCGTTGGGGTTCATGATGCAGCTCATGCCGAAGGGATGGGCCACGGCCCGCTGCTCGGCGACGACCTTGGGAATCACGTCCTTGCCGAAGTCGTGGCTGGAGTTGGGGTCGGCCAGGTCTTCGGCGAGCAGGCGGTAGAGGTAGTCGGCGTTGAAGATGTAGATGCCCATGCTGGCCAGGCACACGCCGTCGCGGCCGGGCATGGTGGGTGGGTCGGCGGGCTTTTCCTGGAAGGCCGTGATGTGGCGCTCACCGTCCACGGCCATCACGCCGAAGGCGCTGGCCTCGGCCTTGGGCACCTCGATGCAGCCGACCGTGCAGCCCGCGCCCGACGCCACGTGGTCCACCAGCATGCTGGAGTAGTCCATCTTGTAGATGTGGTCGCCGGCCAGCACGACGATGTAGTCGGCGCCGGTGCTCTGCACGATGTCGAGGTTCTGGAACACCGCATCGGCCGTTCCGCGGTACCAGCTTTCATCGTCGGTGCGCTGCTGGGCCGGCATCAGGTCGACGGTCTCGTTGAGCTCGGCACGCAGGAAGCTCCAGCCGCGCTGGATGTGGCGCAGCAGCGAATGGCTCTTGTACTGCGTGACGACGCCGATGCGGCGGATGCCGCTGTTGACGCAGTTGCTGAGCGCGAAGTCGACGATGCGGAATTTGCCGCCGAAGTAGACCGCCGGTTTGGCGCGCGTGTCGGTGAGCTGCTTGAGCCGTGAGCCGCGGCCGCCGGCGAGGACGAGGGCGATGGCGCGGCGGGCGAGCTGGTGGGGCGAGGCGACGGGGGGCATGGCGGTCTCCGGCTGCAAACAATTGCAGTTTGCGACACCGAGTTTGCCGCCCCGCTGGGGGCTTCCCCTCAGACTGCCGTGTTTGTCCCTTCGCCGGCCGCGGCCTGGGCCAGCGCACGTTCGAAGGCGCTGCGGCTGGGGGTCTCGACGAAAACGCAGCGCTTGTGGTGGCGCTTGCAGTGGTCCTTCACGCGCCAGTAGGCGTCGTGGCTGATGCAGCCGGTCTGGCAGATGACGAGGTCGGCCGCGGCGAGCTGGGGCTCCAGCTGGCCGGGTTTGTGCTCGCTGCCGCCGTCGTGGTGCAGGAACTGCGCGCCGCAGCCCTCCACGGCCTGGCGGTACTGCGGCACGCTGCCGGCACGGCCGCCAACGCAGAGCACGACGCGGTGCTCCAGCGTCACTGCTTCGGCGGGCGCTTGCGCTTCGGCGAGCGACGGCGCCGCAGCGGCAGGCACCGAAGGCAGGCGCAGGGCGAGCCGGTTGACCTCGCGCTGCAGGACCTGGTTGCGTTCGACCTGCTCGGCCAGGCGCTCGCGCAGCGCCTCGCGCTCGGGCAGGTCGGGGCGCGCGGCCTGCCATTGCTGTAGCTGCTCCTGGGCCTGAGCGAGCTGGGTCTGCAGTCCGATCTGCGCGGCACACCGTTGCATGCGCTCCCGCTCCCAGGCTTGCTGCTCGCGGGCGCGCTCCAGGCTCCAGGCGGTCACGCGCTGCTGCACCTCGGCGTAGTCGCGCGCGAGCGCCTGGTGCTCGGTGGCCAGTTCGCGATGGCGGCCCAGGTCCACGCGCTGCGCGGCGCCGAGCTGGTGCTGCAGCATGTGCACCTGGCCCAGCACGCGCATCTCGAGCCATTCGTCGCAGCGCGCATGCGTCAGCGTGGCCCAGAGCGCGCCGGCAATCTCGCCCTGGGCGGCGCGGCCGCGCCACCAGGCCATCAGGTCGATCAGGTCGTCGCGGCATCTGGCCCGAGCAGCGGCGCGCACATCGAGTGCGAAGCGCTGCTCCAGATCCTTCTGAAGCGCCTCGGCCATCGCGTTGCGGCGGGCGGCAGCGGTGACGAGGCTGCAGTGCAGCGTGTAGTCATCCCTTTCCTCCTCCTTGCCCTGCAGCAACAGCAGCTTCTTGGCGAGCTGGCGCACGCGCTCCAGCGGCATGCAGACGCCGATGACGGGGCAATGCGCATGGTTGCCGAGTTCCCACAGGCGGCGGCGGCGCGAGCCGGTGGTGACAGGGATGGCGGCATGCGCGGCACAACAGCTTTCGGCCATGCGGGGGTCTCCGGGGGAGGCGCGGGCGGGCGGCGGCTGGCTGGCGCGGTGAAACGAGTGGGGCTACTTGGTCAGGATCAGCTTGCCCTGGGCCGTCACGCGCAGACGGTAGACCTGCTGCTGGTGGACGATGAAGACCTCGCCGCAGGGGCCGAGCAGCGTGGCGCTGTCGATGCGACGGGCCTGGCTCGTAGCCCGGGGTGGCGCCTTGGGCGAAGGGGGATCGGCAAGCATGGTCGCACTGTAATGAGAACTATTCTCAATTGCAAGTCAAAGCACTTCCCTCGAGTGCCACTGCGATCAGGCCCGTTGCCGCTCGCTTTCGTAGAGACAGATCGCCGCTGCGGCGGCCACGTTCAGCGACTCTTCGCCGCCAGGCTGCGGGATACCCACCGTCAGCGTGCAGCGGGCCATCAGCTCGGGCGACACGCCCTGGCCTTCGTGGCCCATGACCCAGGCGCAGGGCGATGGCAGGACGACGCGGTTCAGCGCGTGCTCGGTGTGCGAGCTGGTAGCCACCAGCGGCACGCCCAGCGCGGCGAGATCGGCCACGGCCAGGCCTTCGATGAGGCGCAATCCGAAGTGGGCGCCCTGCCCGGCCCGCACGACCTTGGGCGACCACAGCGCAGCCGTGCCCTTGAGGGCCAGCACCTGGCGCACGCCGAAGGCCGCCGCGCTGCGCAGGATGGCGCCGACGTTGCCGGCGTCCTGAAGCCGGTCCAGCACGACGCTGGCGGCGTCGGGCTGGATCTGCGCGGCGCCGGGCAATGTCAGCTCGGCACCGATCTGCGCGGGCGACTCCAAGCCGCTCAGGCCCTTGAACAAGGCCACGGGAACGACCAGCACGCGCACGGCTGACTCGGCCAGCAGGCGCAGCGCGTCGTCCTGCATCGCCGCTTCTGTGATGACGACCAGGCCGAGCGGCCAGCCGCGCTGCCGAGCGGCGCGCAGCAGGTGGTCGCCCTCGATCCACACGCTGCCGGTCTTGCGATAGCCCGTGGCGTCGGCGCTCAGCTTGCGCAAGCGCACCAGGGCCGGGTTGTCGCGCGAGGTGATGTGTTCGAGCTTCATGCCAGCGGGTTCGTCGTGATGTTCACGCGGATCTGCAACTCCGCCTCGCGCACTGGCGCGAAGCTGCGGCGGTGCCAGGGGCTGGCACCGTGGGCCTTCAGCGCGGCCAGATGCTCCGGCGTGCCATAACCCTTGTGCGTGGCAAACCCGTACTGAGGGTGGCTCTCGTGCATCTGCTCGCAGAACAGGTCGCGCGCGACCTTGGCAAGGATGCTGGCCGCCGAGATGGCCTGCACGGTGGCGTCGCCCTTCACGATGGCTTCGGCCGCCATCGGCAGCACCGGCAGGCGGTTGCCGTCCACGCGCACCAACGCCGGCTTGAGCCGCAGGCCGGTGACCGCGCGCTGCATGGCCAGCATCGTGGCCTGCAGGATGTTGATCTGGTCGATCTCTTCGGTGCTGGCCTGCGCGATGCAGCAGCACAGCGCCTTGGCGCGGATCTCATCAAACAGCCTGGCGCGCTTGGCTGCGGTGAGCACCTTGGAGTCGGCCAGGCCCTTGATGGGCTGCAGGTCGTCAAGGATGACGGCCGCCGCGAACACCGGGCCTGCCAGTGGCCCGCGGCCGGCCTCGTCCACACCGGCGATGAGGCCGGTGATGGGTGTCCAGTCCAGGGACACCTGCTCAGGCACGGATGAGCGTCGCGATGGCATCGCTGGCACGCTGCGCGGTGTCTCGCCGCAGCAGCTCATGCAGTTGGACAAAGCGCTCGTGCAGCACCGCGCGGCGCGGGGCGTCGGCGAGCAGGGCCTCGGCCTCGCGCGCCAGCGCGTCGGGCGTGCAGGCCTGCTGGATCAGCTCGGGCACGAGGAACTCACGCGCCAGGATATTGGGCAGGCCCACCCACGGCAGCAGGCCTCGGCCCTTCATGCGCCACCAGTTCAGCGCATTCATGCGGTAGGCGATGACCATGGGGCGCTTGAAAAGCGCCGCTTCGAGCGTGGCCGTGCCGCTGGCCACCAGCGTCAGGTCGCAGGCCGCCAGCGTGGCGTGTGACTGGCCGTCGACGAGCTGGATGTCGACACCACCCACGTCCCTTAACAAAGGCTCGACGAGACCGCGCAGCCCCGGCACGACGGGCATGACGAAGCGGCGCCCCGGCTTGGCCAGCAGCCTGGCGGCGCCGATCAGCGCCGGCGCGATGTAGTTGATCTCGCTCTTGCGGCTGCCGGGCAGCAGCGCGATGACGGTGTCGCCCTCGGGCAGCTTCAGCGCCTCGCGGGAAGCCGCACGCGGCGGCTCCATCGGGATCGCATCCGCCAGCGGGTGGCCCACGTAGGTCGCGCCGATACCGGCCTTGTGCAGGATCTCGGGCTCGAAGGGGAAGAGGCAGAGCACGTGGTCAGCCGCAGCCTTGATCTTCACGACCCGGTCAGGCCGCCAGGCCCAGATGGACGGGCAGACGAAGTGCACCGTCTTGATGCCGGCCTCGCGCAGGCGTGTCTCCAGCCCGAAGTTGAAGTCGGGCGCGTCGACGCCGATGAAGACGTCGGGACGGTTCGAGATGAGGCGCGTGCCGAGCTGCTTGCGGATGGACAGCAGCTCCCGGATGTTCAGCAGCGCATCCACGTAGCCGAAGATGGACAGCTTGCTGTGCGGCCACCAGGTCTCGAAGCCCTGCGCGATCATCTTCGGCCCGCCAATGCCTTGTGCCGTCAACCCGGGCCAGCGCGCGTGCAGGCCTTGCAGCAGCAGGCCGGCCAGCAGGTCGCCGCTGGCCTCGCCGGCCACCATGCCGAGGCGGGGCGCTGTTGGCATGCGTTATCTGACGATGCCGCGGGTGGAGGCGGCAAGGAAGTTCAGCATCAGGTCGATGTCGCCGTCGGCAGCACCACCGTCGCTGCCGCGCAGCGCCGCAATGCCGGCCTTGGCCTCATCCAGTGTGTGGCCGCTGCGGTAAAGCAGCTTGTACATCTGGCGGATGGTGCCGATGCGCTCGCTGCTGAAGTCGCGGCGCTTCAGGCCGACGACGTTGACGGCGCGGGCCGCCAGCGGGTTGCCGTCCACGGTCATGAAGGGTGGCACGTCCTGGGCCACATGGGCCTGGAAGCCGATCATGGCGTGGTCGCCGATGCGCATGCGCTGCAGGATGCCGGTCAGGCCGCCGATGGTGACCCAGTCGCCCACCTGCACATGCCCGGCCAGCGTGGCATTGTTGGCCAGCACGCATTCGTTGCCGATGACGACGTCGTGAGCCAGATGGCAGTAGGCCATGATCCAGTTGTCATTGCCGACGGTCGTCTCGCCGCGGTCCTGCACCGTGCCGATGTTCAGCGTGCAGAACTCGCGCACGGTGTTGCGGTCGCCGATGACCAGCGTCGTCGGCTCGCCGGCGTACTTCTTGTCCTGGTTGGCCGCCCCGATCGAGCTGAACTGGAAGAAGGTGTTGTCGCGGCCGATGGTCGTGTGGCCTTCGATGACGACGTGCGGGCCGACCTTGGTGCCGGCCGCGATCTTCACGTGCGGGCCGATCAGCGTGTAGGCACCGACCGTGACCGAGGAGTCCAGCTCGGCGGAGGGATCAACCAACGCTGTGGGATGAATCAAAGCCATGCCAGCTCCAGAGAGGCGCGCGCAGTGCGCGAGCTCGACACCTCCAGCGGCACCCGTGGAACTGGCTTTGCCAGGCCACTGGGTGCGCCCCCTTGAGGGGGAGCGCCGAAGGCGCTACGGGGGTGGGTCATGACTCGATGCGGCGCATCGTGCACATCAGCTCGGCCTCGGCAGCCAGTTGCTGGCCCACCAACGCGCGGGCGCTGAACTTGTAGATGCCAGCCTTGGCGCGGCCCAGCGTCACCTCAAGCACCAGCTGGTCGCCAGGCTCCACCGGGCGCTTGAAGCGGGCACCATCGATGCCGGCAAAGTAGACGACCGACTTCTCGTCCAGCACGATGCCCACGGTCTCGATGGCCAGCAGCGTGGCGGCCTGGGCCAGCGCCTCGAGCACGAGCACGCCCGGCATGACGGGGCGGTGCGGGAAGTGGCCGAGGAAGAAGGGCTCGTTGATCGAGACGTTCTTGATCGCACGAATGCGCTCGCCCTTGATCAGCTCGACCACGCGGTCCACCAGCAGGATGGGGTAACGGTGCGGCAGGCGCTTGAGGATTTCGTGGATGTCCATCGTCGTGGGCAGCGCGGTCGAAATCGGGGTCGGGGTGGGTTCGGTCATTTATTTCTTCTCCAGCGCGCGCACGCGGTCGCGCAGGGTGTGGAGCTGGCGCAGCGTGGCCGCGTTCTTCTGCCAGCTGGAATTCTCTTCGAAGGGATGGGGGCCGCTGTAGACGCCGGGCTCGCTGATGCTGCGCGTGACCGTGGTGGCGGCCGAGATGTGCACCCCGTCCACCAGCGTCAGGTGGCCGATGATGTTGGCCGCGCCGCCGATGGTGCAGTTCGCGCCGATGCGCGTGGAGCCGGCAACAGCCGAGCAGCCGGCCATGGCGGTGTTGCGGCCGATGTGCACGTTGTGGGCGATCTGGATCAGGTTGTCCAGCTTCACGCCGTCCTCGATGACGGTGTCGGCCAGCGCGCCGCGGTCGATGCAGGTGTTGGCGCCGATCTCGACATCGTCGCCAATCGTCACCGCGCCGAGCTGCTCGATCTTCACGTAGCCGGCCTTGCTGGGCGCAAAGCCGAAGCCGTCGGCGCCGATGACGACGCCGCTGTGTACCAGGCCACGAGCGCCGATGCGGCAGCCGTGGCCGAGCACGACGCGCGGCGCCAAGCGGGTGCCTGCACCGACGATGGCGCCGCGCTCGACGATGCAATGGGCGCCGATGCTGGCTTGGTCGCCGATGACGGCACCGGCCTCGATGACGGCCAGCGGGCCGACCTCGACGCCCTGCCCCAGCGTGGCCTCGGGCGAGACGATAGCGCTCGGGTGCACGCCCGAGTTCGCCACGCCGCTGCGCATGCGCGCGACCCACCACTGCGTCAGGCGGGCGAAATACAGGTAGGGGTCGGGCGTGACGATGGCCGCACCACCCGAGAGGCCACGTTGGGCCGCGAGTTCGGCAAGGGCCGGCGCGACGATGACGCAGGCGGCCGCGGTCGTCGCGAGCTGGGCCTGGTAGCGCGGGTTGGCGAGGAAGCTGATGCTCTCGGCGTCGGCCTCGTCCAGCGGCGCGATGCGCGCGATGCGGATGTCGGCCCCACCAAGCAAATCGCCGCCCAAGGCGGCGATCAGTTCGGAGAGCGCGACAGGTGTCGAGCCCATGGCGACTCGCGACTTACTTCTGCGCGTTCAGCGCGTCGATCACCTTCTTGGTGATGTCCACGCGGGCGCTGAAGTGGATCGCGTCCTGCAGGATCAGGTCGTACTTCTCGGCGTCGAAGATCTGCTTGATGACCCGGTTGGCCTTTTCAACCACCGAGGACAGTTCTTCGTTCTTGCGCTGGGTCAGGTCTTCCTGCCATTCGCGGCGCTTGCGCTGCAGATCGCGTTCCTGCTCGACGATGTCGCGCTGGCGGCGATTGCGCTCGTTCTCGGACAGCGTCGGGGCATCCTTCTCCAGCTTCTCGGCGGCGCCGCGCAGCTTGGTTTCCAGATCGCGCAGGTCCTTCTCGCGCTTGCCGAACTCGGCTTCCAGTTTGGCCTGTGCGGTCTTGGCCAGGCTCGCTTCGCGCAGCACGCGCTCGCTGTTGACGTAGCCGATCTTCAGTTCCTGGGCTTGCACGGCCGAAGCGGCCACAACCATCGCAGCGGCCAGAGCCACCGATTGCAAGAGCTTGCTCATCATCAGAATGCAGTCCCGATCTGGAATTGGAATTTCTCGATTCTATCCGTGCGTTCCTTGCGGATAGGTTTGCCGTAACTCAGTCGCAGCGGGCCCATTGGCGAGATCCACGACAGGCCGATGCCGGCCGACACGCGCACCGTGTCGAAACTGACCTTCTCGGCCAGGCCCGTGCCCCAGACATTGCCGGCGTCCATGAAGCCGAAGATGCGGAAGCTCTTGTCGTTGCCGCTGCCCGGCACCGGCAGGTAAAGCTCGGCATTGGTGTTGAAGCGCTTGCTGCCGCCGCTGTAGGAACCGGTCACGTCCACCGGGCCGAGCGAGCCGGCTTCGAACACGCGCACCGAGCCCAGGCCGCCACCGTAGAAGTTCTTGAAGATCGGGTAGGGTTTGCCGCCCAGGCCCACGCCCCAACCGAGTTCGCTGTTGATGCCCAGCGTGATCTTGTTCGTGATCTCGAAGTACTGCTGGTACTGCAAGTTGGCGCGAGCGAATTGAGCATCGCCGATGGCACTGATCTCGACGTTGACGCGCTGGTAGCGGCCCTTCAGTGGCGAGATGACGCTGTCGCGGCTGTCGCGCTGCCAGCCAATGGTCAGCGGCACGGAGTTGCTGCGCTGGCCGAACTGGTTGGCGAACAGGAAGTAGCTGTTGGGCAGGCCCTTGGACGTCGTGATGTTGGTCTGCTCGTAGCCGACGCCGAAGAAGACGGTGTCGACCTCGGAGAACGGCACGCCGAAGCGGATCGCGCCGCCCTTGGTGACGTACTGGTACTCCTCGCCCAGCGTGTTGATCGGGCGGGTCGTGCGGTAGAACATGTCGATGGAGCGGGATACGCCGTCGACGGTGAAGTACGGGTCCACCGTGCTGACCTGCAGTTGGCGGCCGGTGCGGGCGGTGGCCACGTCGATACCGAGGTAGTTGCCCGAGCCGAAGACGTTGTCCTGGCGGATGGAGCCGGTGAAGGACAGCTTGGTCTGGCTGGAGTAGCCCGCACCGACCGTGATGGCGCCGGTGGGGCGCTCGACCACGGTGAGGATCACGTCGACCTGGTCCTGCGCACCCGGCACCTCCTGGGTGTCGATGGTGACTTCCTTGTCCTTGAAGTAGCCCAGGCGCTCGACGCGGTCACGCGACGCCTTGATCTTCTGGCCGTCGTACCAGGCCGCCTCGAACTGGCGGAACTCGCGGCGGATGACTTCGTCCCGCGTGCGCGAGTTGCCCGACAGGATGACCTTGCGAACGTAGACGCGGCGCTGCGGCTCGGCGACGAAGGTGACGACGACCTGGCCGGTCTCGCGGTTGATGTCGGGCCGGCTGTCGATGCGCGCGAAGGCGTAGCCGTACGTGCCGAACAGGTCGCTGAAGGCGCGCGTGGTCTGCGCGACGGCCTCACCCTGGTAGGCCTGGCCGGGCTGGAGGTAGACGAGGTGCTTGAAGTCTTCCTCGCGGCCGAGGTAGTCGCCTTCCAGCTTGACACCGGTGACCGTGTAGGGCTGGCCTTCGCTGACCGTGATGGCGATGCTGATGCTCTGCTTGTCCGGCGAGATCGTCACCTGCGTGGAGGTGACGTTGAACTCGAGGTAGCCGCGGTTCAGGTAGTAGCTGCGGATGGTTTCCAGGTCCGCATTCAGCTTGGCGCGCGAGTAGCGGTCGGTCTTGGTGTACCAGGTCAACCAGCCGGACGATGTCTGTTCCAGCAGGCCTTGGAGCGTGCTCTCGGAGAAGACCTTGCTGCCCAGGATGCGGATCTCGGCGATCTTGGCCGGCTCGCCCTCGGCGACGTTGAAGCTGACGTTGACGCGGTTGCGCTCGATGGGGGTGATCGTCGTCGTGACTTCGGCGCCGTAGAGACTGCGGGTCAGGTATTGGCGCTTGAGTTCCTGCTCGGCGCGGTCGGCCAGCGCCTTGTCGAAGGGCTTGCCTTCGCCGATGCCAACGTCCTTCAGCGACTTGGTCAGCGCCTCGGTGTCGAACTCCTTCAGGCCGACGAAGTTCACATTGGCGATGATGGGGCGCTCGTCAATGATGACGACGACGGCATTGCCATCGATGCTGATGCGCACGTCCTTGAACAGGCCCGTGGCGAACAGCGCGCGCAGCGCAGCGGCGCCCTTTTCATCGTTGTAGGTGTCACCGATGCGGAAGGGCAGCGACGCGAACACGGTACCCGGGTCGGTACGCTGCAGGCCCTCGACACGGATGTCCTTGAGCACGAAGGGATCGACCGCCCAGGCTAGCCCCGACTGGAACATCCCCGTGACAGCCAGAGCCAGCAAGCCGAGGCGGAAGGGGCGACGCTTCGCTCCCGAACTGAAAGAAAAGGACATGGGAACCGGGGAGTGTCAGTGCCAACCCGCGAAACGGGCGACGTCGTTGGAAAGGGCCAAGGCCATCATCAGCATCAGGATCAGCGCGCCAGCGCGCTGCAGTTGCCGTTGCCACCATTCGGAGACGGGGCGGCCACTCAAACCCTCGAAAAGATGATACATGAGGTGCCCGCCATCAAGCATGGGCAGCGGCAGCAGGTTCAGAACGGCCAGGCTCAGAGAAATCTTGGCGAGGAAGTCCAGATACGGGGACAGGCCCGCCTGGGCGGACTGGCCGGCGTAGTCGGCGATGGTGAGGGGCCCGCTCAGGTTCTTTACCGAAGCTTCACCAATCAGCATGCGGCCGAGCAGCCGCACGGTCGTTGCGGCCATGTCCCAGCTCTGTTCGAAGCCACGCCAAAGCCCGTCGATCAAGCCATAGCTGACGAAGACACGCTCGGGCGGCGAGCCCACGCCGATCTCGAGCCGGGCGATGCGCTGACCACCGTCGTCGACCAGCCGCGGCGTCGGGTTCAGTTCGACGATCTGGCCACCGCGTTCGACGCGCCAGGCCATCGTGCGCGGCTGCTCGCCATCGCGGGCACGGCGGATGGCATCGCGCAGAAACCCGGCGTCTGACACGGCCTGGCCGTCGATGGACAGCACACGGTCCCCGGCCAGCAGGCCGGCAGCTGCACCGGGGCCGCCAGCAGCAACCTGCCGGATCAGCGGTTCGGCCAGGGGTGCCAGGCCGATGTCGTTGAACAGCTTGGCATCCGGCGCGCGGCCGGCCAGCCGCTCCATCTCCAGATGAACGCTGCGCGAGCCATGGCCTTCGGCCCCGCTGACCTGCAGATGCAACGGCTCGCCGAGGGCCTGGGCGCGCGCGACTGCCGATTGCAGTTCGGGCAGGGAGTCGACGTCCTGCCACTGCTGCGCATCGGCCGACATCGCGCGCACCCAGTCGCCGGCATGCAGCCCGGCGCGTTCGGCCAGCGAGCCGGCCGGCGGCGTGCCGAGCACGGCCTTGGGCACTTCGCTGCCCAGCCACGCCACGACGGCAAACAGCAGCACGGCCAGCGCCCAATTGGCTGCCGGGCCAGCCGCGACGATGGCCGCGCGCTGGCGCAGCGGGCGCTGGTTGAAGGCCTGCTCGCGCTCGGCGGGGGGCACCGGGCCGTCACGCTCGTCCAGCATGCGCACATAGCCGCCCAGCGGCAACGCACTCAGCGTGAACTCGGTGCCGTCCCGGCCGACACGGCGCCAGAGCACGCGGCCAAAGCCGATGGAGAAACGCAGCACCTTGACGCCGCAGGCCCGCGCGACGCGGTAGTGGCCCCATTCATGGACGGCGATCAGCAGCGCCAGCGCAGCGAGGAAGGCGATGAGGGTCGTCATACCAGCTGCCCTGCGTGCTCGCGGGTGCGAGCATCGAGTTCCAGCAGCGCCTCGATGCTGCCGCAGTCGCCGGGCTGCACGTCCGCCAGGCATTGCGAGTTGATGGCGTGGATGCGGTCGAAGCGCAGGCGGCCATTCAGGAAGGCGTCGACCGCCACTTCATTGGCGGCGTTCAGCACCGTCGTGCTGCCCTCCGGCGCACGCAGCGCCTGCCAGGACAGGTGCAGGCCGGGGAAGCGCACGGCGTCGGCTTCCTCGAACGTCAGGCTGGGCGTCGTCAGCAGGTCAAGGCGGCTGGCGCCCGACGTGATGCGTTCAGGAAAGGACAAGCCGTAGGCGATGGGCACGCGCATGTCGGGCGTGCCCAGTTGGGCCAGCACGGACTGGTCGCGGCAGACCACCATCGAATGGATGATGCTCTGCGGGTGGATCACCACCTTGATCTGATCGGGCGTGAGATTGAACAGCCAGCGCGCCTCGATGACCTCCAGCGCCTTGTTCATCATCGTCGCCGAGTCGACCGAGATCTTGCGGCCCATGACCCAGTTCGGGTGGGCGCAGGCCTGGTCGGGCGTCACATCGGCCAGCGTGGCCGGGTCGCGGCTGCGGAAGGGGCCTCCGGAGGCCGTCAGCACGATGTGGTCGATGCGCTCGGCCCAAGCAGCGCGGTCCTCGGGCAGGCATTGGAAGATGGCCGAGTGCTCGCTGTCGATGGGCAGCAGCGTGGCGCCGCCCTGCGCCACCGCCTGCATGAACAGGGCACCACCGACGACGATGGCCTCCTTGTTGGCCAGCAGCAGGCGCTTGCCGGCACGCGCCGCGGCTATTGCCGGAGCCAGGCCGGCGGCGCCGACGATGGCGGCCATGACGGTGTCGATGTCCGGGTGGGCGGCGATGTCGGCCAGGGCCTGGGCGCCATCCAGTACCTCGGTCGTGCTGCCGGCCTCGCGCAGCAGCGCACGCAGTCGGGCGGCGGCCTCGCGCCCGGGGATGACAGCCAAGCGCGGCTTCCAGGTCAGGCACTGCGCGAGCAGTTCATCCACGCGACTCATCGCACTGAGAGCGACGACCTCGTAGCGATCGGGGTGGCGGGCGATGACGTCCAGCGTGTTGACCCCGATGGAGCCGGTCGAGCCGAGGACGCAGACGCGTTGGCGGGTCATATCAGAGGCTGATCAGCGCGAGTGCCAATGGGAAGACCGGCAGCAGCGCGTCGATGCGGTCCAGCACGCCGCCATGGCCAGGCAGCAAGCCGCTGCTGTCCTTGGCACCGACGGCGCGCTTGACGAGGGATTCGAACAGGTCGCCGACGACGCTCATCGCACCGAGGAAGACCAGGGCCAGCAGCGACACCCAACCATGGCGTTGCACCAGCAGCGTGTAGAGGCTGGGCGAGTCGACGGCGACCTTCACGTCGATGACATGGACCCAGATGAAGCCGAGCAGGATGACGCCCACCATGCCACCCCAGACGCCTTCCCAGCTCTTGCCGGGACTGATGGCCGGTGCGAGCTTCCTCTTGCCGAAGGCCCGCCCGCAGAAATAGGCCGCAATGTCGGCCATCCAGACGAGGCAGAAGACCGACAGGATGAAGTTGATGCCATGCACCTTGGCCTGCACGATGGCCAGCCAGGCACCCCAGAGCAGCACGCCGCCCAGGGCCAGCCGCGCGCCGCGCGCGATGCGCGGCCAGCCGCCGGGGCCCGCGCGCAAGGCGAAGGCGCCGCCCAGCACCCAGACCAGGCTGGCCAGGGACCAGACCCAGGCCGGCGGTGCGTTCAGGCCGCCGATCAGCAGCGTCCAGACGCAGGCCAGCGCGAGAGCGACGCCAGCAGCGATCGCACCGGTACCGGGCAGGCCATTGAGCCGCGCCCATTCCCAGCCGGCCGCACCCATCATGACAACGGTGACCCAGGCGAAGGGCCAGGGCGAGGCCTGGAAGAGCACCGGCAGCAGGATGGCCAGCAGCACGAGGGCGGTGATGACGCGGGTCTTCAGCATGGTGTCAGTGCCGCACGGCCGCCCGAAGGCGCTGACGCGCCCCCTCGGGGGGCAGTGAGCGGAGCGAGCGTGGGGGCATCATTTTTTCTCAGGCTGCGGCGGGCGCCTCTTTGACGCCGCCGAAGCGACGGTCACGCTCGTGAAAGGCGGCGATGGCCGCATCCAGTTCACGCTCGCCGAACTCGGGCCAGAGGCAGTCCGAGAACACGAATTCGGTATACGCCGCCTGCCAGAGCAGGAAGTTGCTGATGCGCACCTCGCCGCCGGTGCGGATGAAGAGGTCGGGGTCGGGCGCATAGCTCATCGCCATGAACTCCGACAACCTGGCTTCGGTCAGTTCGTCGGGCTTCACGCCCGCTGCGATCGCGGCCTTGCAGGCTTGCACGATGTCCCAGCGGCCACCGTAATTGAAGGCGACGTTCAGCGTCAGCCTGGTGTTGTGCGCCGTGCTGGTCTCGGCCTCGTTCCAGGCATTGCGCAGCTTGTCGGACACCGTGTCGCGGTCGCCGACGATGCGGATGCGCACACCCATCGCGCCCATCTTGGCGAGGTAGCGGCTCACGGCAGCGAGCACCAGGCCCATCAGGCCGGAGACCTCGTCGCTCGGCCGCTTCCAGTTCTCGCTGGAGAAGGCGAACACAGTGACGTGCTCGATGCCGCGATCAATGCAGGCCTGGACGATCTTGACGAGGCTGTCCACGCCCGCCTTGTGGCCGAAGAAGCGCGGCAGGAAGCGCTTCTTGGCCCAGCGGCCATTGCCATCCATGACGATGGCGACATGGCGTGGCGGCGCGGGGCGGTCTTGCGCCATGAGGACGGCGCTCAAACCGCCAGGATCTCGGCTTCCTTGCCCGAGATCAACTTGTCGATCTCCGAGATCACCCGGTCGGTGAGCTTTTGCACTTCGTCAAGGCTGCGGCGCTCGTCGTCCTCGCCGATTTCCTTGTCCTTGAGCAGCTTCTTGGCATGCTCGTTGGCATCGCGGCGCAGGTTGCGCACGGCGATCTTGGCGTCCTCGCCCGCGTTGCGCACGACCTTGGTCAGGTCGCGACGGCGTTCTTCGGTCAGCGGCGGCATCGGCACGCGGATCAGGTCGCCCTGCGACGACGGGTTCAGGCCGAGGTCGCTCTCGCGGATGGCCTTCTCGATCTTGGCACCCATGCCCTTTTCCCAGGGCTGGACGGAAATGGTGCGGGCATCGAGCAGCGTCACGTTGGCCACTTGCGAGATCGGCACCAGCGAGCCGTAGTAGTCGACGCTGACCTGGTCGAGGAGGCCCGGGTGGGCACGGCCGGTGCGGATCTTGTGCAGGTCGTTCTTCAGGGCTTCCACCGACTTGGCCATCTTGGCTTCGGCGTTCTTCTTGATATCAGCAATGCTCATGATCGATACCTATGAATTTGCGGGACAGACCGCCCGAGCGGGCAGTGAGTAGCGCTGCCCCCAACTGACTAAGTCTTAGACGTGGACCAACGTGCCTTCGTCCTCACCTTGCACGACGCGCTTCAAAGCGCCGGTCTTGAAGATGCTGAAGACCTTGATCGGCAGCTTCTGGTCGCGGCACAGCGCGAAGGCGGCGCCGTCCATCACCTGCAGATTGCGGCTGATGGCCTCGTCGAACGTGATGCGCGAATAGCGGGTGGCCGTCGGGTCCTTCTTCGGGTCGGCGGTGTAGACGCCGTCGACCTTGGTGGCCTTCAGCACGATCTCGGCGCCGATCTCGGCACCGCGCAGCGCAGCCGCCGTATCGGTCGTGAAGAAGGGATTGCCGGTACCGGCGGCGAAGACAACGATCTTGCCCTCTTCGAGGTACTGCAGCGCCTTGGGGCGCACGTAAGGCTCGACGACCTGCTCGATGGCGATGGCGGACATCACGCGCGCGGTCATGCCTTCCTGGCGCATCGTGTCGGCCAGGGCCAGCGAGTTCATGACCGTGGCCAGCATGCCCATGTAGTCGGCGGTCGCGCGGTCCATGCCGACCGAGCCGCCAGCCACGCCGCGGAAGATGTTGCCGCCGCCGATGACAACGGCGACCTCGATGCCCATCTGTGTGACCTCGCGGATCTCCTGCACCATGCGAACGATGGTCGCGCGGTTGATGCCGTAGGCGTCGTCACCCATCAGGGCTTCGCCGGAGAGTTTGAGCAGAATGCGCTTGTACGCGGGCATGGTGTCCTCAGAATGTGGGGGCCTATGGTGGGCCGCAAGTTTAAAGGGCGCCAACTTGGCGCCCTTTCATTTAGCAAGAGTCTTTACTGACCCTTTGCAGCCGCCACCTGGGCAGCCACCTCGGCCGCGAAGTCATCGACCTTCTTCTCGATGCCTTCGCCGACGACGTAGAGCGTGAAGCCCTTGACCGTGGTGTTGGCCGACTTCAGGTAGGCCGCCACGGTCTGCTTGCCGTCGGCAGCCTTCACGAAGACTTGGTCCAGCAGGCTGACTTCCTTCAGGAACTTCTGCACCGAGCCCTCGACCATCTTGGCGACGATGTCGGCCGGCTTGCCGGATTCGGCCGCCTTCTCGGTGGCGATGCGACGCTCCTTTTCGACCAGATCGGCCGAGACCTCGGCGCTGGACAGCGCGGCCGGCTTCATCGCGGCGACATGCATGGCGACGTCCTTGGCGGCGACGTCGTCACCCTCGAACTCGACCATCACGCCGATGCGGGTGCCGTGCAGGTAGGACGCCAGCTTGCTGCCAGCGTAGCGCTGGAAGCGGCGGATCGACATGTTCTCGCCGATCTTGCCGATCAGGCCCTTGCGCACGTCTTCCACGGTCGGGCCGAAGCCTTCTTGCGACAGCGGCAGTGCCGACAGGGCAGCCACATCGGCCGGGTTCTGCTCGGCCACCAGGCCAGCCAGCGCGTTCACGAAGGCCAGGAAGGCGTCGTTCTTCGAGACGAAGTCCGTCTCGCAGTTCACTTCGATCAGCGCGCCGTTGCCGCCGACCACAGCCGAGGCGACGATGCCTTCGGCGGTGATGCGCGACGCGGCCTTGCCGGCCTTGTTGCCCAGCTTGACGCGCAGGATCTCTTCAGCCCGGGCCAGATCGCCCTCGGCTTCGGTCAGCGCCTTCTTGCACTCCATCATCGGGGCGTCGGTGCGGGCACGCAGTTCGCCCACCATGCTTGCGGTGATAGCAGCCATTTCTCTTCTCCAGATTTCGGTTGGCAAAAGGGGCCTCACGGCCCCTTTCAGATGCGGGGTCGAAAGGCTTTAGGCCTCTTCGGAAACCTCGACGAACTCGTCCCCGGCGGGAGCAACCGCAGCCAGCACTTCGTTCGTGGCGTTGGCACGGCCTTCCAGCACGGCATCAGCGACAGCGCGGGCGTACAGGGCCACGGCCTTGGCCGAGTCGTCGTTGCCGGGAATCACGTAGTCGATGCCGACGGGCGAGTGGTTGGTGTCAACCACGCCGATGACCGGGATGCCCAGCTTCTTGGCTTCGGCAACGGCGATCTTGTGATAGCCGACGTCGATGACGAAGATGGCATCGGGCAGCGCGGTCATGTCCTGGATGCCGCCGATGTTCTTTTCGAGCTTGGCGATATCGCGCTGGAACATCAGCGCTTCCTTCTTGATCGCGGGCTGGGTGCCGGCGTCGATCTGGGCCTGCATGTCCTTCAGGTTCTTGAGGGAGGTCTTGACCGTCTTGAAGTTGGTCATCATGCCGCCCAGCCAACGCGAGTCGACGTAGGGCATGCCGGCGCGCTGGGCTTCCAGGGCGACGACTTCACGGGCCTGGCGCTTCGTGCCGACCATCAGGATCGTGCCGCGCTTGGCAGCCAGCGAGCGAACGAACTTCATCGCATCGTTGAACGCGGGCAGCGTCTTCTCGAGGTTGATGATGTGGATCTTGTTGCGATGGCCGTAGATATACGGTGCCATCTTGGGATTCCAGAAGCGGGTTTGGTGGCCGAAATGGACGCCGGCTTCCAGCATCTCGCGCATCGTGACAGACATGGGTCTTACTCCGAAGGTTGTGTCTAAAATCCGGCCCGAATTGCGTTGCAGCATCTGGAAACGTCCGTTTCCTGAGCCGCAAACCACAACACCTTTGCGTGGCCGGTTTGCGATTTGTTGCGACAGTGGCGGCCGAACAGCTCAGCCGCGACACCCTCACAACTGTTTTCCCGAAGGCCCGGCAACGCTGAAATGCGCCGCCACCCCCGGCAAAACCCGCAGAGTATACACAACCCATGCCTCTTACCCGCCGACAGCGCCTCGCAGCGGCTGCCAGCCTGCCCGCCTGGGCCTCCTCCCGGGTGCGCGCTTGAGCCGCCGCGTCGCGGTGGTCGGCGCGGGCTTGGCTGGCGTGACGACAGCCTACGAACTGGCCGCCTTGGGGCTTCAGGTCCAGGTCTTCGAACGAGGCGGCAGCGTCGCCGAGCAGGCCAGCTTCGCCGGCAGCGCCCTGCTCTCACCCTTCCTGCCCCAACTGGCCGACGCGGCCACGCCGGCGCCGCTGAGCTGGCGCTGGCGCCGCTGGCGCGCCGGTCGCCGCGGTGGCGATGCGGCCTCGGCATTGGCGGCATTGAGCCAGCTGGGCCTGGCCCGCACGGCCGAGCTCCGCCACAGCCTGGGCCTTGACGACGAAGCGACCCACGGTCTGCTCGTGGCCTTGACCGACGCGCGCCGGCTTGCCGCGGCCGAGAAGCGGCTGGAAGCCTGGAAGAGCCTGGGCCTGCAGGTCGAGCTGCTGGACGTTGAGCACGCCCGCCGTCGCGAGCCGGGGCTGAACGCCGAAGCGCCTCTGGCCGGCGCTCTCACCATCGCGCACGGCGGCGCCGGCAATGCCCGCCTGTTCGCCCAGCAACTGCGTCTGCAGGCCCAGCGCCTGGGCGCCAGCTTTCGTTTTCACACGACGGTGCGCGCGGTCACCGCGGACGGCACCGGCCTGACGCTGCGCCACGAGCACACGCCGCCGCCCGAAGCGCCGACGCGCGTCCACGGCGCCGAACGCGAAGCCGGTGACACCCTGCCCCAGGCCCTCGGCCCCATGGACGAACGCTTCGACGCCATCGTGCTTTGCAACGGCATGGACGCCACTGGACTGCTAGGCCACGGACTGCCGCTGGCCGCCCAGCATGAAGCCTCCGTCACCGCGCCCTTGCGCCTGTTGGAGGCCCACCCCGATCTCGGCCCCAAGGCGGCGTGGATCGACCCCACGCTCGACCTGACGATCACCCGCACAGGCCAGCGCGTGCGCGTGACCGGCGATCTGGCGGTGACCCGCGCCGGCGGCAAGGCCGCTGCCAACTTCGAGGCCTTGCACCGCGGCCTGCAGCATTGGTTCCCGGGCTCGGTCATGCACAACCAGGTGCAGCAGGGCCAGGGCCGGCGCGCGCTGGCCGCTGACGGCCTGCCGCTGATCGGTGCCAGCGGCCGCGTCGGCGTGTGGCTCAATCTGTCGCCGGGCGGCAGCGGCTGGGGCCTGGCCTGCGGCGCAGCTCATTTACTGGCCCAGCAGATTGCCGGCCAGACGCCTGTGCTCGACGTCAGCGCCCTCGGCGCTCAGCGCCTGGCCTAAGCTCGCGGGCATGCACGCGCTGCTGCCCACGTCCACCACGCTGCCGCTGTTCGACGTCGCCGCCAGCCGGCGCATCGAGGCGCGCGCACTCGTCCATTCGCCCGATCTGATGGCGAAGGCCGGCCTGGCTGTTGCCAAGCTCGCGCTGGCGCTGCGGCGTGGCGACGGCCCGGTCTGGGTCGTCTGCGGCCCCGGCAACAACGGCGGCGATGGCCACGTGGCGGCTCGGCTGCTGGCCCGGCATGGCGTGCCGGTGCATGTCAGCCACGCCACGCCCGAACGCCCCTCCCTGGTCATCGACGCGCTGCTGGGCCTGGGCCTGAACCGTGCCCCGTCGACCGAGATGCTGGCCACGATGGCGGCGATGCAGGCCTGCGGTGCCGCCATCCTCGCCGTCGACCTGCCCAGTGGCCTGCTCAGCGACACCGGCCAACCGGCTGGTGATCGCGCCGTGCAGGCTGATCACACGCTGACGCTGCTGACGCTCAAGCCCGGTCTTTTCACGGGTGAAGGGCGCGCGCACTGCGGGCGACTCTGGTTTGACGATCTGGGCATCGCGCCGGACGAGGCGGCGACCGCCGACCTGCTCGGCCCAGCCGCGCCGCTCACCCGCAGCCAGACCAGCCACAAAGGCAGCCATGGCCAGGTGCTGGTCGTCGGTGGCGCGCCGGGCATGCAGGGCGCGGCACGCCTGGCCGCCCGCGCGGCGTTGGCCTGCGGTGCCGGGCGCGTCTACCTCGACCTGCTCGGCCTGCCGGCAGGCGAGCCTGCGGACCTTGGCCGGCCAGAATTGATGCGCGGTGCGTTGGAGGGGTTGCCACATGCGGTCGGCGTCATCGGCTGCGGCGCGGGCCCTGGCATCGAGATCGGATTGCCCGCGTTGCTGCGGCAACTGCCGCGTGCCGTCGTCGACGCAGATGCGCTGAATGCCATCAGCGCGGACGCGAATTTGCAGGCACTGCTGCGCGCGCGGCCAGCGGGCTCCACGGTGCTGACGCCGCATCCGCTCGAAGCGGCGCGATTGCTTGATCGCGACGTCGCGAGCCTGCAAACCGACCGCGTGTCTGCCGCGCTGGAGCTCGCGGCGCGCTTCGCCTGCACCGTCATTCTGAAGGGCTCAGGCAGCGTCATTGCGTCACCCGCCGAGCGGCCGGCGATCTGCGCCAGCGGTGGCCCGGCACTGGCTACGGCCGGCAGTGGTGACGTGCTGGCCGGCTGGCTGGGCGGGCTCTGGGCCCAGCAGCCGACGTCGAGCGCCCATGTGATGGCCTGCGCGGGCGTTGACGCACACGGTCGCGCCGGCGAAAGCGGCGGCGTGCTGCGCGCCGGCGATCTCATCGAACGCCTGGCCGCGCGGCACTGACGGGGTGCCTATCGGCGCTTGCGCGGCGCCGCCTTGGTCGCCGTCTTCTTCGACGCCTTGCTCGCAGCACGTTTCGCAGCCTGCTGCGCGGCCTTGACCGGATGCAGGGATGCGACGACGGCCTTGCGGCTCTGCTTCACGTCACGGTCGGCCTGGCGCACGTCGTCCAGCGCCTCGACAGCCGTCTTTGGCGCACGCTTGCGGGCTGGCGTCTTGCCAGAGACCTTGCCCGTCGGCCTGGACGCCGCCCCGCGCCCGGATGACCGCAGGTCCTCGCCATCTCGCACGAGACGGAAGTCGATGCGCCGGCCATCCAGATCGACACGGCTGACCTGGACCTGCACGCGCGCGCCCGTCGCGTAGCGGATGCCGGTGCGCTCGCCGCGCAGCTCCTGGCGGACGTCGTCGAACTTGAAGTACTCGCCGCCCAGCTCGGTGATGTGGACCAACCCTTCGACGTAGAGCGCGTCCAGCTGCACAAACAGGCCGAAGGACGTGACTGCGCTGACCGTGCCAGCGAACTCCTCGCCCAGACGGTCACGCATGTAGCGGCATTTCAGCCAGGCCTCGACGTCGCGGCTGGCCTCGTCGGCGCGGCGTTCGTTGGCGCTGCAGTGCGCGCCGACAACCTCCCAGCGTTCGGCCTCGTTGCGTGCGTCGGCCGGATTCGGCGGCGCAGCGCGGCCGGGGCGCTTGGGCGCCTGCGGCACGTTCATCTTGGCCGCATCCAGCGTGTAGCGCTTGTTGGCCAGCAGGCACTTGATGACGCGGTGGACCAGCAGGTCGGGATAGCGCCGGATCGGGCTCGTGAAGTGCGTGTAGGCCGGGTAGGCCAGGCCGAAGTGGCCGGAGTTGGTGCCGGTGTAGATGGCCTGCTGCATGGAGCGCAGCAGCATGGTGTGGATCTGCTGCGCGTCGGGCCTGTCCTTGGTCGACTGGGCAATGGCCTGGAACTCGCGCGGCGTGGGGTCGTCGGAGATGCCCATGCCGATGCCCAGCGAGCGCAGGTAGGCCTGCAGCGTCTGGCGCTTCTCGGGCGTAGGCCCCTCGTGCACGCGGAACAGCGCATGGTGCTTGGACGACTGGATGAAGTCAGCCGAGCAGGTGTTGGCGGCCAGCATGGCCTCCTCGATCAGGCGGTGCGCATCATTGCGCGTGCGCGGGATGATCTTCTCGATGCGGCCGTTGTCGTCGCAGACGATCTGCGTTTCGGTGGTCTCGAAATCGATGGCGCCGCGCCGGCCGCGCTCGGCCAGCAGCGCGCGATAGACCTCGTGCAGATGCAGCAGATGGGGAACAAGCTCACGGCGCTTGGCGGCCTCGGGGCCGTGGGTGTTGGCCAGGACTGCCGCCACTTCGGTGTAGGTGAAGCGCGCGTGCGAGCAGATCACGGCCGGGTAGAACTGATAGGCCGCGACGCTGCCGTCGGTGGACACGAGCATGTCGCAGACCATGCTGAGCCGGTCTTCGTACGGGTTCAGCGAGCACAGGCCGTTGGACAGCTTCTCCGGCAGCATCGGAATGACGCGGCGCGGGAAGTAGACGGAGGTGGCGCGCTCGTACGCATCGGCGTCCAGCGGCTCACCGGGCTTCACGTAGTGCGACACATCGGCGATGGCCACCAGCAGGCGCCAGCCCTGGAAGGCATTCTTGCCACGGCCCTGCTTGTGCGGCTCGCAATAGACGGCGTCGTCGAAGTCGCGCGCATCCTCGCCGTCGATCGTCACGAGCGGCACGTCGCGCAGATCGATGCGGTGCTTGAGGTCGGCCGCGCGCAGCTTCTCGGGCAGCTTGGCACTTTGCGCAAGCGTGTCGGGGCTGAAGCGGTGCGGCACGTCGTATTTGCGCACGGCGATCTCGATCTCCATGCCGGGGTTGTCGATCTCACCCAGCACCTCGACGACGCGACCGACCGGTTGCGAATACAGCGACGGCGGCTCGGTCAGCTCGACGGCGACGACCTGGCCGGCGGTCGCGTTGGCAATGCCGTTCTTGGGGATCAGGATGTCCTGGCCCATGCGCCGGTCCTCGGGCGCAACGAGCCAGATGCCCGACTCCAGCAGCAGGCGGCCGATCAGCGGGCGCTTCTTGCGCTCGAGGATTTCTAGCACACGGCCTTCAGGCCGGCCACGCTTGTCCAGGCGCACGACACGCACGCGCAGGCGGTCGCCGTGCATGACGGCGTGCGTCTCCTGCGAGGACAGGTAGATGTCGGCCGAGCCGTCATCGGGGATCAGGAAGCCGTGTCCGTCGCGGTGGCCTTGCAGCGTGCCCTCGACTTCGCCGAGCAGCCCTGCCCCATCGCCCGTAGGCGAAGCGTTTGTGTTCTTCAAGTTTTTGATGATATGATCCTAGCTTGCCTGAAACGGCTCTCGACTTGCTTCAAGTCTTGAGCACCTTGCCCAGGTGGCGGAATTGGTAGACGCACTAGTTTCAGGTACTAGCGGGTAACTCCGTGGAGGTTCGAGTCCTCTCCTGGGCACCAAACAAAGACAAAAAGGCCGACGCGAAAGCGTCGGCCTTTTTGCTTTGGTGCCCAGGAGAGGACTCGAAGGGCGTGTCACCGGGGACCGAGGGCACGCCCCGCGGCTTGCCCGACGCCTCGGTGAAGGCTTGGTGCCTGCAAGCGCCAAGCTGGCCGCCGGGGTCGCCGGAGGTGACCGAGTCCCCGACGAAGCGCCCTCGATGGGCGCTTCGTCGAGTGGTGGCACAAACCGAGCTTCGCATCGTGCCACTCACGCGGTGCCAACTCAAACAGCGAACTTCTTCGCCAGCAGCTCCGGCCCCATGCCGTCGTACTCTTCGAACGGCTGATGGATCCAGGGCGAGGTCTCCAGCATCTCGCAGTAGTAGTCGGGCGTGTAGGCCGACACCTTCTTCGTCCAGATGACCGCCGAGCGCAGCTCTTGAATAGACGGCATGCCGCGCAAACGCTCGACCACGGCCTTCAGCGTGACGCCGGAGTCCGCCAGGTCGTCCACCAGCAGCACGCGGCCGGCGAGTTCGCCCTTGGGCATAGTGATGTACTTCGCCAGGTCCAGGCGGCCCTGGATGGTGCCGGCCTCGGCGCGGTAGGAGCTGGTGGACATGATGCCCAGCGGCTTGTCGAACACGCGCGACAGCACGTCGCCCGGGCGCATGCCGCCACGAGCCAGGCAGAGGATCTGGTCGAACTGCCAGCCCGAGGCATGCACCCGGAGCGCGAGACGCTCGGTCAGCAGGTGGTACTCGTCCCAGGACACATAGAGGTGTTTGCCGTCATCGGTCAGCATGGTGGCGGGGTCTCCGTCGAATGGGTTTGAAGTGTCGGGCGAATCAGGAGCGAATCAGGCCGAATAGGGATGGCGCAGCACGATGGTGTGCTCGCGGTCGGGGCCGGTCGAGACCATGTCGATGGGCGCCCCGATGACTTCCTCGACGCGCCTCAGATAGCTGCGTGCGTTGGCCGGCAGCGCGTCCCAGGACGTCACGCCGAACGACGTTTCGGTCCAACCGGGGAAGGTCTCGAAGATCGGCGTGCAGGCCTCGATCTCGTCGGCGCCCAGCGGCAGGATGTCGAGCTGGCGACCGTCGAGTTCGTAGCCCACGCACATCTTGATCTCGGCCAGGCCGTCCAGCACGTCCAGCTTGGTCAGGCACAGGCCGGTGATGCCGTTGATGATGATGGAGCGCTTGAGCGCGGCGGCGTCCAGCCAGCCACAGCGGCGCGCGCGGCCGGTGACGGTGCCGCGCTCCTGGCCAACGGTGGACAGGTGGTAGCCGACCGTGCCGGGCTCCTCCCAGTCGAGTTCGGTCGGGAAGGGGCCGGAGCCGACACGCGTCGTGTACGCCTTGGTGATGCCCAGCATGTAGTGCAGCATCTGCGGGCCCACGCCGGCGCCGGCGGCGGCATTGCCGGCCACGCAGTTGCTGGACGTGACGTAGGGATAGGTGCCGTGGTCAATGTCCAGCAGCGTGCCCTGCGCGCCTTCGAACAGGATGTTGGCGCCGGCCTTGCTGGCCTTGTGGATCATGTAGCCGACGTCGGCCAGCATGGGCTTGATGGCCTCCGCCATCTTCATCGCCTGCTCGAAGATGGGCTCGAAGGCCAGGGTTTCGCCGTGCAGGTAGCCGGCCAGCGCGAAGTTGTGCAGCTCCAGCAACTCGCGCAGTTTCTTGGCGAAGCGCTCGGGGTGCTTCAGGTCCTGGGCGCGCAGCGCGCGGCGGGCGACCTTGTCTTCGTAGGCCGGGCCGATGCCCTTGCCGGTCGTGCCGATCTTGCCGCTGCCGCTGGTCTCGCGCAGCTGCTCGCGGGCCTTGTCCACGGCGACGTGGAAGGGCAGGATCAGCGGGCAGGATTCGCTGATGAAGAGGCGAGAACGCACCTCGACGCCGGCCGCTTCCAGGCGCTCGATCTCGGTCAGCAGATGGGTCGGGTCCACCACGACACCGTTGCCGATGTAGCAGGCCACGCCGTCGCGCATGATGCCGCTGGGGATCAGCTGCAGCGCGGTCTTCACGCCCTTGATCACGAGCGTATGGCCCGCGTTGTGGCCGCCCTGGAAACGCACGACGCCCTGGGCGTGATCCGTCATCCAGTCCACGACCTTGCCCTTGCCCTCGTCACCCCACTGGGTGCCGACGACGACCACATTGCGTCCACGCGCGGTTTGGCTCATGTTCATTGCCTGTCTTGCTTGAAATGGATGGTGGGCGCCGCGCGTTACAGCGTTCGGACGACCCACTCAGTGTGCTCGCGAACCAGTTCGCGGTCACAGTCGAATTCATCGGCCTCGTGCTCATGCCCGGGCAGCATGCAGACCACGGTCTCGCCCTGCTCGCGCAAGGCGCGCACGGCGCGGCGCAGCGAGGCGTCGTCGCCCCAGGGTGCGCGCACGGCGGCGCGCAGCGGCGAGACGGGCGCCAGCGTCACCAGCGTCTTCAGGTCCAGGCTGAAGCCGACGGCCGGCCGGCGGCGACCGAACGCTGCGCCAACCTCGTCGTAACGACCGCCACGCAGTACGGCGTCGGAACAGCCCGAGGCGTACGCAGCGAAGCGGATGCCGGTGTAGTAGGCATACCCCTGCAGGTCCGCCAGATCGAAACCCAGTGCCACCTCCGGGTGGACGGCGGCCAGATGGCCGGCCAGCCAATCGAGGTCCGCCAGCGCGGCCTTGATGAGCGGGTGATCAGGCAGGCGGCGCGCGGCCTCGGACAACACCTCGCGGCCACCAAAAAGGCTCGGCAGGGCCAACAGCGCCTCGCGTGCGACGGTGGGCATATCAGCGCTCAGGGCCGACAGCGCGGCAAGGTCCTTGGCGGCCAGCGCGGCGGTCAGTGCTTGCAGCGCGTCAGGCGCCAGCATGACGCCATCGAGCACACCCTGCAGCAAGCGCGCGTCGCCGACGTCCAGCATCACGTCGCTCAGGCCAGCGCGGCGCAGCGCGTCCAGTGCCAGCTCGTGCACTTCCAGATCAGCTTCCAGGCCGGCGTGGCCATAGATCTCGACACCGAACTGCAGTGGCTCGCGGCTGGTGTTCAGGCCGTCGGGCCGCGTGTGAGCCACGGGGCCGCAGTAGCACAGGCGGGTCACGCCCTGGCGGTTCAGCAGGTGGGCGTCGATGCGGGCGACCTGCGGCGTCGTGTCGGCGCGCAGGCCGAGCGAGCGGCCGGAGAGCTGGTCCACCAGCTTGAAGAGCTTGATTTCCGAGCCGCTGCCCGTGCCGGACAGCAGCGAATCGAGGTGCTCCAGCAGCGGCGGGATGACGAGCTCGCAGCCATAGCTGCGGGCCATGTCGAGCAGCTCGCGGCGCAGCTCTTCGATGCGGCGTGCCTGCGAAGGCAGGACATCGGCGATGTGCTCGGGCAGCAGCCAAGCAGAGGACATGAGCGCAGGCAGGCGGTTAAAAACGGCATTGTACCGGCGCCCTCCCCGGCTCAAGCCCGTGCGAGCCTTCAGATCAACGCAACCAGAGCAGCCCGAACATGCCCATCAGCATGCTGGCCAGGCCGATGAAGCGGATCTGGCCATCGCTCAGCGCGAGGATGCGGCTGAAGACCTCACGCCAGCGCGAAGGGCTGATCAGGGGCATCAGCCCCTCGATGACCAGCACCAGCGCCAGCGCGGTCAGCAGCTCGTTCACTTGCGCGCGGGCGCGGCGGCGGCAGCGGAGCCAGAACCCCCTGAACCTCTCATTGCCTTGAAGAAGTCACTGCCCGGGTCGACGACCATGACATCGCTCTTGTTGCGAAAGCTCGCGCGGTAAGCCTCCAGCGAACGGTAGAACTGCGCGAACTGCGGGTCGCGGCCGAAGGCTTCGGCGTACAGGGCAGAAGCCTTGGCATCGCCCTCACCCTTGATCTTCTGCGCATCGCGGAAGGCCTCGGCGACGATGATCTCGCGTTGGCGGTCGGCGTCGGCCTTGATCTTCTCGCCCTCGGCAGCGCCGGTGGAGCGCGCCTCGGCAGCCACGCGTTTGCGCTCCGAATCCATGCGGCGGTAGACGGACTCCGTGATGCTGGACGCGAAGTCCACGCGCTTGATGCGCACGTCGACGACCTCGATGCCGAACTGCTTGGCTTCGTCGGCCAGGCGCTTGCGCACGTCCTGCATGATCTTCTCGCGCTCGGTGGCCAGCACGGCGATGACGGTGCGCTTGGTCACTTCCTCGTTGAACGCGGCCTGCACGACGGGCGCCAGGCGGTTCTCGACGTTGCGCATGTCGGCACCGCTGTTGCGGATGAACTGGCGCGGCTCGGCGATGCGCCACTTGATGAGCCAGTCGATGACCAGGCTCTTCTTCTCGGCGGTGAAGATGGGGCGCGACTCGGTGCTGTCCAGCGTCTGCACGCGGCGGTCCAGCAGCACCACGTTCTGCAACGGCGGCGGCAGCTTGAACTTCAGGCCCGGCTCGGTGATGACTTCCTTGATCTCGCCCAGCGCGTAGACGGCAGCGAACTGACGCTGGTCGACGATGAAGAGCGTGGACGACAGCAGCATCAGCACGGCGATGGCGCCGGCGAGGATGGCGGCAATACGGTTCATGAGAGGGTCCTCAATCAGCGGCCGTCGCGGCTGCGCTGGTTGTCACGGCTGCGCAGGTCTGCGGGCGGCAATGTCTGCGGTTCGGGCACGGTGGTCGGCTGCGGCGCCGACACGGTCACCGTGCCGCTGCTGCCCTGCTGGAGCAGCTTGTCCAGCGGCAGGTAGAGCAGGTTGGAACCGCTCTTGCTGTCCACCATGACCTTGCTGACGCTGCTGTAGATCTGCTGCATCGTGTCGATGTAGATGCGGTCACGCGTGACCTGGGGCGCCTTCTGATACTCGGTCAGCACGCTCTTGAAGCGCTCGGCATCGCCTTCGGCGCGGGCGATGACGCTGGCCTTGTAGCCCTCGGCCTGCTCGCGCAGCTTGGCAGCGTCGCCCTGCGCGCTCGGGATCTTGTCGTTGGCGTAGGCCTGGGCCTCGTTCTTCGACTGCTCGCGGTTGGCATTGGCCTTCTGCACGTCGTCGAAGGCGGCCTGCACCTGCTCGGGTGGCTGCACGCTTTGCACGTTGACGCTCTTGATCTGGATGCCGGCCTTCAGGCGATCCAGCTGGGCCTGGATGGACTTGACGAGGTCGGCGGCGATGGCGTCGCGCTGCTCGTACAGCACCGAGTCCATCGTGCTCTTGCCGACGATCTCACGCACGGCCGACTCGGCGGCCAGCAGCACAGCCTGCTCGGGGTCGCGGTTCTCGAACAGGAAGTCGCGCAGGTCACGGATCGTGAACTGCACCGAGAAGCGGATGTCGACGATGTTCTCGTCCTGGGTCAGCATGGACGAGTCTCGCAGGCCCGTCTGCGCGACGACGGAGCTGCGGCCCACCTCGACCTGGCGCAGTTGCGAGACCGGCTGGATCTCGTGCGCCTGGAAGGGATACGGCAGGCGCCACTGGAAGCCAGCCTCGACGGTCTTGCTGTACTTGCCGAAGGATGTGACGACGCCCTGCTGGCCTTCCTGCACGATGAAGAAGCCGCTGGACAGCCAGCCCAGGGCCACGACGCCGGCGATGAGACCCAGGCCGATGCCCGCGCCCTTCATGTCGGGCGTGCCGCCCGAACCGCCCGGGCTGGACGGCCCGCCGGACTTGCCGCCGAACATGCCCGAGAGCTTGCGGTTGAAGTCGCGCCAGAGCTCGTCGAGATCGGGTGGGCCGTCGTTGCGGCCGTTGTTCAGCAGCCGGCCTGCGGCGCGGGCCACCGGCGTCAGCAGACGCTGGGCCCAGGTGCTGCGGGGCGGGGTGTGAGGAGTGCTGCTCATGCCTGGGTTGGGTCTGAGGAAGAGGGGTCGTCGCCGTCCGGAGAATGCGACGGATCAACGTCGAAACGTGGGTCCCGCACGTCGGGAATCAAGGGCTGGGACTGCATGGCCGTCGCAATCAGTTGGCGCAGTTCGGCCAAACCGCTGCCGTCCAGCGCGCTGACGAAGACGCGCGGCGTGGGCCCGGTGCTGCCGTTGGCGCGCAGCACGGCGTCGACGATCTCGCGTGGGCGCTGGTCGTCGGGCAACAGGTCCTGCTTGTTGTAGACCAGGATCTGCGGCACGTCGGCCGCGCCGATCTCGGCCAGCACCTTCTCGACCTCGGCGATCTGCTCGTCCAGCACCGGGCTGGCGGCGTCGACGACATGCAGCAGCAGGTCGGCATCGGCCGCCTCCTGCAGCGTCGCGCGGAAGGCCTCGACGAGCTTGTGCGGCAGGTCGCGGATGAAGCCGACCGTGTCGGACAGCGACACGCTGGCCGCCGCCTGTTCGAGGTAGAGCGAACGCGTCGTCGTGTCCAGCGTCGCGAAGAGCTGGTTGGCAGCGTAGGCACGCGCCTTGGTCAGCGCGTTGAACAGCGTGCTCTTGCCCGCGTTCGTGTAGCCCACCAGCGAGACCTTGAAGACGCCGTTGCGCGAGCGCGCCTTGCGCTGCGTGCCGCGCTGGCGTTGCACCTGCTTCAGGCGTTCCTTGGTCTTCTTGATGCGCTCGTCGATCATGCGACGGTCCAGCTCGATCTGGGCCTCACCCGGGCCGCCGCGCATGCCGATGCCGCCGCTCTGACGCTCCAGGTGGCTCCAGCGCCGCACCAGGCGCGTGGCCAGGTATTGCAGCCGTGCCAGCTCGACCTGCAACTTGCCCTCGTGGCTCTGCGCGCGGGCGGCAAAAATCTCGAGGATCAGCGCCGTGCGGTCGGCGACGGGCACACCGAGCACTCGCTCCAGGTTGCGCTGCTGGGCCGGAGAGATGGCCTGATCGAACAGCACCGTGTGGGCCTGATGGGCCTGCACGAGCAGCTTGATCTCGTCGGCCTTGCCGGAGCCGACGAACAGGGCCGCGTCGGGTGCCGGGCGGCGGGCGATGACCTTGGCGACCGGCGTGTCGCCGGCGGATTCGGCCAGCAGGGCCAGCTCATCCAGGCTCTCGTCAAAGCCCTGGGCGGCGTTGCGCCGACCGAAATCGACGCCCACAAGAATGGCGCGCGCCGCCTCGGAGGGCGGCGTCGCGGCGTTGGCAGGGGTCGAGGACAAGGGGGTGGGGATCAGGCGTCCGCGGGAGCGTCGCCAGCGTGGAAGTTGACCGCACGACCCGGCACGACGGTCGAGATCGCGTGCTTGTAGACCATCTGCGTCACGGTATTGCGCAGCAGGACGACGTACTGGTCAAAGGATTCGATGTGGCCCTGGAGCTTGATGCCGTTGACCAGGTAGATCGAGACGGGCACATGCTCTTTGCGGAGCAGGTTCAAAAAGGGATCCTGCAAAAGTTGGCCTTTGTTGCTCATCGGTATGCTCCGAGTTATCGGGGGAGAGGGACTACGGGTTGGACCTTAACACAGGGTTTCGCCGCATCCGGCAGTGACCCTATTTCTTCTCGTCGAACGGATTCTTGGATGAGCGCAGTTCGATCTTCAGCGGCGTGCCCACGAGCTTGTAGTGCGCGCGGATGCGGCCCTCCAGATAGCGCTTGTAGACCTCGGTGACGCCGTCGAGCGCATTGCCGTGGATGACGACGATGGGCGGGTTCTGGCCGCCCTGGTGGGCATAACGCATCTTGGGGCGAGAAACGCCCGAGCGCTTGGGCTGCTGGTGCTCGACGGCCTCGGCCACCAGGCGGGTCAGCACCGGCGTCGTCATCTTGCGGTAGGCCGACGCGTAGGCATCGGCCAGCGAATTCCAGACCGCCGACAGCCCCTGGCGCTTGAGCGCCGAGATGTTGTGCATCGGCGCGAACTTCAGGAAGCTCAGGCGTTGCTCGATCTGGCGCTGCAGCGTCTCGCGCTGGTAGCTGTCGACGGCGTCCCACTTGTTGAGCGCGAGCACCACCGCGCGGCCGCTGTCTAGGATGTAGCCGGCGATGTGGGCGTCCTGGTCGGTCACGCCCTGGGTCGCGTCCAGCAGCAGCAGCACGACGTGGGCGTCGGCGATGGCCTGCAGCGTCTTGACGACCGAGAACTTCTCGATCGCCTCAAAGACCTTGCCCTTGCGGCGCAGCCCAGCCGTGTCGATGAGCTTGAACTTCTGGCCGTTGCGCTCGAAGTCCACCGTGATGGCGTCGCGCGTCGTGCCCGGCATGTCGAAGGCGACGAGGCGCTCCTCGCCCAGCCAGGTGTTGATCAGCGTGCTCTTGCCGACGTTGGGACGGCCGGCCACGGCCAGGCGGATGACGCCATCCTGCTGCGGACCGGCGCCGAACTCCTCGGTGGCATCTTCGAAGGGCTCCAGCACCGCGTCCAGCAGGCTGCGGATGCCCTGGCCGTGGGCCGACGAGATCGGGTGCGGCTCGCCCATGCCGAGTTCGTGGAACTCGGCCAGCAGCGGCGACTCGCTCATGCCCTCCGCCTTGTTGACGGCCAGGTGCACGCGCTTGTTGACGCTGCGCAGATAGCGGGCGATGTCGCTGTCGTGCGCCGACAGCCCCAGGCGGATATCGACGACGAAGATGACGGCATCAGCCTCGGCGACAGCCTGCTTGGTCTGCTTGGCCATCTCCTTGACGACGCCGGTGCTGCTGTCGGGCTCGAAGCCGCCGGTGTCGATGCAGATGAACTCGCGGTCGCCCAGGCGGCCGTCGCCGTAGTGGCGGTCGCGCGTCAGGCCGGCGAAGTCGGCCACGATGGCGTCGCGCGACTTCGTCAGGCGGTTGAACAGCGTCGACTTGCCCACGTTGGGGCGGCCGACCAGGGCAATAACTGGTTTCATTGCGCTGGTTTCATTCCGCCTTGACGGCGAACAGGCCACCGCTCTTGGTCGCAACCAGGGCGGTGTCGCGCAGCAGCGCGATGGTGACCACGGCCGAGCCGTCGGTCGACAGGCGCGTACGGGTCTTGCCCGTGTCGCGGTCCAGCAGATGGATCTGGCCTTCGAAGTCGCCGATCACGACCTGCTTGGCCGAGAGAACCGGCTCCGACAGCTTGCGACGCTGGAACTGGTCGGCCGACCAGGCCAGGTCGCCGTTGGCCAGCTTCCAGGCCGACAGGCGGTCGGAGGCGTCACCGGCGACGACGATCTGGTCGTCCGCGCCGATGCCGTTGGTGCCACCGACGACGCGGTTCCACAGCGCGCTGCCGCGCTCGGCGTTGATGCAGCCGACCGAGGACTGGAAGGCGCGCGCGCAGACCACCTCCCCCTGGCGCACGGCCGGGCCGACCAGGTCGGCCAGACGCTCGACCTCGTTGGTGCCACGCGGCGTGGCCACGCTGGCTTCCCAGCGCAACTGGCCCTTGACGGGGTCGACCCCGGCCAGGCGCGGGCCTTGACCGACGATCAGCGTGTCCTTGTAGGCCAGCAGCACGCCGGCCTTGGCCAGCGTCAGCGGCTCGCCGGGGCGCTTGAGTTCCCAGATCTTGCGGCCGTCCAGCGCGTCGAAGGCCAGCACCTGGCGGTCCAGCGTCAGCGCGAAGACGCGCTCACCGGCCACCAGCGGCGCGGCGACCACGGGCGTCGGCAGGGCCTTCTTCCAGACCACCTTGCCGTTGTCGAGCACAACGAGTTCGTTGTCTCGGCTGACGACGGCGGCGAAGCGCCCATCGCTGCCGATGCCGGCGGAAAGCTTGCCGCCCGCGTCGCCGCGCCACAGTTCGCGGCCATCGGCAGCGGCCAGCGCGCGCACGCTGCCATCGCTGCTGGCGACGACGAAGCGGTCACCCGGCGTGGCGATGCTGAGCGGGAAATTGACGTTGTCGCCCTTGGTGCTCCAGACGATGCGACCGGATGCGGGACCCGAGAGGTTCTCCAGCGCGGCCGGCTTGTTCTTGTCGTCGCCGAACCAGGAATTCCACGTCGAGCTGATCGTGGAGCAGCCCGACAGCGAAGCCGCGAGCAGCGAAATCAGGACGGCGCGCCTCATTGCGCGGCTCCGGTGGCGTCGACCGCGGTGGGCACGCCCAGCGTCGCGAGCTTGGCTTCGACGATGCGGCGGTAGTCCTGGGTCTTGTCCAGCGCGGCGAGCGCCTTCTGGTACTCGGCCTTGGCGGCGTCACGCTTGTCCTGCAGCAGCAGCAGATCACCGCGGCGGTCGGCGACGAGACCAGCGAACTCGGGAGACTTGATCGCATCCAGCGTCTTGCCGGCTTCGTCATAGGCCTTGGCATCGAGCTGCAGGCCGGCCAGGCGCAGGCGGGCGATGTCGCGGTAGGCGCCGCCCTCGGCGCCATGCTCGGCCACCCAGGCCAGGCTCTGCTTGGCGTCGTCCGCCTTGTCCTTGTCGAGCTGCAGCTTGGCGACTTGCAGGCTGGCCTGGGTTGCGTAGCTGGTGCCGGCGAAGCGCGCCTTCAGGTCGCCCGCGGCGCCCGCGGCCTTGTCGAGATCCTGGGCGGCCAGTGCACGGTCGAATTCCTCGTACATCGCGGCGGCCTTGGCGGCCTGGTCGCGCTGGTACCAGTTCCAGCCCTGCCAGGCCGCAAAAGCGGCCAGCGCAGCGGTGATCAGCCAGGTGATGAGGTTGCCCCAGCGCTTCCAGAACGCCTTGAGCTGTTCCAGTTGTTCTTGTTCTTCGAGATCGAGATGGGCTGCCATGGGAAAACTGTGCGGAAGACTGAGCGGGAAAGGGCTCGGGAGGCCCGGGATTATGCGGGGAGGAGGTCGGCGGCCCAGGCGGCCACGTCAGCGAGCGGGCGGTTGCTCTGTTCAGCACCGTCACGAAGCGGCTTGACGGCGACCTCGCCACGGGCCAGCTCATCGGCGCCGAAGACCAGCGCGAAGCGCGCGCCCGAGGCGTCGGCCTTCTTGAACTGCGACTTGAAGCTGCCGCCGCCGGCATGCATCTGCACGGCCACGCCGGCCGCGCGCAGCGCCTCCAGCGTGGGCAACAGGTGCGGCAGCTCGGCTGGGTCGGGCACGACGGCGTAGACGTCGGGCGCCGGCGTGGGCGACTGCAAGCCCAACGTCTCCAGCAGCAGCAGCAGCCGCTCCAGGCCCATGCCGAAGCCCACGGCCGGCGTGGCCTTGCCACCCAGCTGTTCGATGAGGCCGTCATAGCGGCCACCGGCGCAGATGGTGCCCTGGGCGCCCAGCTTGTCGGTGACCCACTCGAACACGGTGAGGTTGTAGTAGTCCAGCCCGCGCACCAGCCGGGGGTTGATGCGGTAGGCCAGGCCCACCGACGCCAGCAGTGCACGCACGCCGTCGAAGTGGGCCTGGGATTCGGCACCGAGGAAGTCGAGCAGCTGCGGCGCGCCTTCGGCCATGGCCTGCATGGCGGGGTTCTTGGTGTCCAGCACGCGCAGCGGGTTGCTGTACATGCGGCGCTTGGCCTCCTCGTCCAGCACGTCCTGATGCTGTTCCAGGTAGCTGACGAGGGCCTCGCGGTGCGCGCGGCGCTCTTCCGGCTGGCCCAGGCAGTTGATCTCCAGCACCACGTCCTGGCCTTCCACCAGGCCCAGTTCGCGCCACAGCGTGCGGGCCAGCAGGATGACCTCGGCGTCCACGTCCGGGCCGGCAAAACCCAGCGCCTCGATGCCCATCTGGTGGAACTGGCGATAGCGGCCCTTCTGCGGCTTCTCGCGGCGGAACATCGGGCCGACGTAGTACAGACGGCGCGGGCTGTCGCGCAGATAGCTGTGCTCGATCATGGCCCGCACGACGCCGGCCGTGCCTTCGGGGCGCAGGGCCAGATGCTCGGCTTGGCCATGCTTGTCGGCGCGGTCCTCGAAGGCGTACATCTCCTTCTCGACGATGTCGGTCACCTCGCCGATGCCGCGCACGAACAGCGCCGTGGGCTCGACGATGGGCACGCGCACGTTCTGATAGCCGTAGCGCTGCAGCACGCTGCGCATCTTGGCCTCCAGCCACTCCCAGCGCGCCGACTCCGGCGGCAGGATGTCGTTCATGCCCTTGACAGCCTGGAGAGGCTGCACTTTCTTGATCTCGCTCATGGGTGCAATCAGGCCGTGGCCGTGGCGCCGAAGCGCTTCTCGATGTAGTTCTCGACCAGCGCGTGGAACTCGTTGGCGATGTTGTCGCCGCGCAGCGTCAGCGCCTTCACGCCGTCGATGAAGACCGGCGCCGCCGGTGCCTCGCCGGTGCCGGGCAGGCTGATGCCGATGTCGGCATGCTTGCTCTCCCCCGGGCCGTTGACGATGCAGCCCATGACGGCCACCTTCATCTCCTCCACACCGGGGTACTTGCCGCGCCAGACGGGCATCTGCAGTCGCAGGAAGTCGTCGATCTGCTTGGCCAGTTCCTGGAAGGTCGTGCTCGTCGTGCGGCCGCAGCCGGGGCAGGCGGTCACGCTCGGGTTGAAGTGGCGCAGGCCCAGCGCCTGCAGGATCTCCAGCGCGACGACGACTTCCTGCGTGCGCGACTCGCCCGGCTGCGGCGTGAGGCTGACGCGGATGGTGTCGCCGATGCCTTCCTGCGCCAGGATGCCCAGCGCCACGCTGGACGCCACCGTGCCCTTGGTGCCCATGCCGGCTTCGGTCAGGCCCAGGTGCAGCGCGTAGTCGCAGCGGCGGGCCAGCTCGCGGTAGACCGAGATCAGGTCCTGCACGCCGCTGACCTTGCAGCTGATGATGATGTTGTCGGGGTTCAGCCCCAGCTCGGCGGCGTAGGCGGCCGACGTCAGCGCCGACTCGACGAGGGCCTGGTACATGACCGGCTTGGCGCCCCAGGGTTGGGCGCGCTTGGCGTTCTCGTCCATGAACTGCGCGAGCAGCTCCTGGTCCAGGCTGCCCCAGTTGACGCCGATGCGCACGACCTTGTCGTACTTCGCCGCTGCCTCGACCATCATCGCGAACTGGCGGTCCTTCTTGTCGCCCTTGCCCACGTTGCCAGGGTTGATGCGGTACTTGGACAGCGCCTGCGCCATGGCCGGGTAATCGGTGAGCAGGCGGTGGCCGTTGTAATGGAAGTCGCCCACCAGCGGCACGTCGATGCCCATGCGATCGAGCTGCTCGCGGATGTAGGGCACCTGCTCGGCGGCCTCGGGCGTGTTGACGGTGATGCGCACCATCTCCGAGCCGGCGATGGCCAGCTCCTTGACCTGGATGGCCGTGCCTATGGCGTCCACCGTGTCGGTGTTGGTCATGGACTGCACGCGCACCGGCGCGTCGCCACCGACGGTGACGACGCGCGATCCCCAGACCACGCGGGCCTGGCGGCTGCGACGCGGCGCCGGCATCGCTTCGGGAATGATCAGTTCGCTCATCAATTCAACTCCAGACGGGCGACGTTGTCCTTGCCTCGACCGCTCAGGTCGACGGCGCTGCCGCGCCATTCAAGCCGGGTGCCGCTGACGTTGCCAACGCGCAGCTTGTAGGGCGCGGCGCCGGCGAATTCCTGCTGCTCGCCCGCACGCAGCACGCGCGACAACAGCATCTGGCCCTTGGCGTCGACCACCTCGATCCAGCTGTCGGCTGTGGCGCTGATGCGCAGCGGCTCGCCGGCCGGCGTGGACGCAGCCCGGGCGACGGCCGGCGGCGGTGCGACATCGCGGATCTGCAGCGGCGCCGAAGCGACCGGCTCGGGCATCGGTGCAGCCGCCGACGCAGGTGCTGTGGCCACGAAGGCGGGCGACGAAGCGGGCGACGAAGCAGCAGGCGGCGCTGCGACGAACTCCACCGGCACGCCGCTGGCAGCGACGGCGCCGGACGCGGCCGCCGAGGCGCTGCTCTCGCCACGCTCGGGCAGCCAGCCGGCAGGGATCCAGTAGACGGCCGCCGCCGCGACCAGCAGCAGCGCCGGGCCCCACACCAAGGGGCGCACCACCAGGGACAGCAGGCCGCCATCGATGGGGCCGGCACCGCGCTCGCGGAAGGGCTGATTCAGGCCCGGGCGCACATCGAAACCGCTGCCGTCGGCGCGGGGCAGCAGGGCCAGCACGGCTGCCGGATCAACCTTGAGCGCGCGGCACATGGCCGTGGCCAGCGCGCGGGCAAAGGTGGCGTCGGGCAGCAGGTCGAAGCGATCAGCCTCCAGGGCCTCCAGCTTGGCTTGCGGCACCTTGAGCATGACGGCCAGCGCCGCGATGTGCAGGCCGCGCTGCTGGCGCGCATTCCTGAGCCAGGCGCCAGCGGTGGCTGCCTGGGTGGCGCGTCCCTCGGAGATGGGTTCCATCGTCTGGTCGTTGTTGTTGTGTGCCGCGTCGCGGCTTATTCGTCGTAGCGGCCGGCGTCCAGGGACTGCGTCTCGGGCGCCTGCGGGTGTTTGCGACGCAGCTGCAGCGCCAGATCGTCGACAGCGCCGGCGTTGCCAAGCTTGCGCTCGATGCGCAGCTGCAGCCAAAGGCTCTGCGCATTGACCTGCTCGGGCTGGGCATTGACGCGCTTCACGTAGAAGCGCGCGCGCTCCAGTTCGCCGTTGCGGAACAGCACCTCGGACAGGTTGACGGCGACGGCCGGGCTGCCGGGATCGAGTTCGAAGGCGCGCGCCAGCGTCTTCTCGGCCACGAGCAGCCGGCCGGCACGGGCCTCGCAGACGCCCTTGATCAGCAGCGTGCGGGCCGGCGCGCGGTAGGTGGACTGGGCGAGGGCCTGGTCGAACAGCGAATCGGCCGTCTGCCAGCGCTGCTGCTGGCACATGAACCAGCCGTAGTTATGCAGCGTGTCGGGGTCGTTGGGATAGACGACCAGCGCGCGGCGGAAGGCCTCCTCGGCGAGCTGGTTGTCGCCCATGGCCGCGTAGATCAGGCCGCGCAGGTTCACGGCCTCGCGCATGTCGGGCTTGGTCTGCAGTGCCATCTTGAGCTCGTCCAGCGCCGTGTTGAACTGGCCGCGCGAGAAATAGCCCTGGGCCAGCTCCAGCCGGATGCCGGCCTTGCGGTCGGCGTCGGTCTGGTCGGAATCGGTCCTGATCTCGCGATCAGCGGTGGGCGCGGTGCCAGTGCTGGCGCAGGCAGCGAGCAGGACGGCGGTCAGGACAGGCAGCAGTCGCTTCATCAAATCCTCGATGGATGGCATCAGGTGGATTTGGCCACCGTCACGGGTGCCCTGACCATGCGGATATGCGCGCGGGTGCGGTCCTGCACCTCGCCGGCGAGCTGGCCGCAGGCGGCGTCGATGTCGTCGCCGCGCGTCTTGCGCACGGTCGTCACGATGCCGGCCTGGATCAGCACTTCGGCGAAGGCCTGCACTCGCTCGTTCGTGCTGCGAATCAGGCCCGAGGCCGGGAAGGGATTGAACGGGATCAGGTTGATCTTGCAGCTGACCTTGTTCTTCAGCAGCTTGACCAATTCGCGCGCCTGCTCAGGCGAGTCGTTCACCTCGTGCAGCATGCAGTACTCGAAGGTGATGAAGTCGCGCGGCGCCTTGTCGAGGTAGCGGTTGCAGGCGTCCAGCAACTCGGCGATGGGATATTTCTTGTTCAGCGGCACGAGCTGGTCACGCAGCGCGTCCGTCGGCGCGTGCAGGCTGACGGCCATCGCGACCGGGCAGTCCTCGCGCAGGCGGTCGATCATCGGCACGACGCCGGAGGTCGACACGGTGACGCGCCGGCGGCTCAAGCCGTAGCCGTGGTCGTCCAGCATGGTCTTGAGTGCAGGAACCAGTTGGTCGTAGTTCTGCAGCGGCTCGCCCATGCCCATCATGACGACGTTGGAGATCACCCGCTCCATCGTGTTGAGGCGTTTGCGCAGGTTGTGCTCGGCAAACCAGAGCTGGGCCGTGATCTCGGCCGTCGTCAGGTTGCGGCTGAAGCCCTGATGCCCCGTGGAGCAGAAACGGCAGCCGACGGCGCAGCCGGCCTGGCTGGAGATGCAGAGGGTCCCTCGGTCATCTTCCGGGATGAACACGGCCTCGACCGCATTGCCGGCGCCGACGTCGAACAGCCACTTGATGGTGCCGTCCGCCGAGACATGCTCGGAGATGACCGGCAGCGCAACAATGTGGGCGCGGCCCTTGAGCTTTTCGCGCAAGGACTTGGCGAGGTCGGACATCTGCTCGAAGTCCGCCGCGCCCTTTTGGTGGATCCAGCGGAACAGCTGGGTCGCCCGGAACTTCTTTTCGCCCAGTTGCTCGCAGTACGCAGCCAAGCCTGGCAGATCGAAACCTAACAGGTTCGGCAAACCCAGCTGGTTGACCGCATCCATACGAGCTTCCTGGGCCGGGGTCACCGACCCCGTTGGGGGGTATTACCGACCGGCGTAGACGTTCATGCCGGGGAAGAAGAACGCGATCTCGACCGCGGCGGTCTCGGCGGCGTCCGAACCGTGCACGGCGTTGGCGTCGATGCTGTCGGCGAAGTCGGCACGGATGGTGCCCTTCTCGGCCTTCTTCGGGTCGGTGGCGCCCATCAGGTCACGGTTCTTCAGGATGGCGCCTTCGCCTTCCAGCGCCTGGATCATCACCGGGCCGGAGATCATGAAGGTCACCAGGTCGTTGAAGAAGGGACGAGCCTTGTGCACGGCGTAGAAAGCCTCGGCGTCGGCGCGCGACAGCTGGACCAGTTTGGCCGCCACAATCTTCAGGCCGGCGCCTTCAAAGCGGGCGTAGATCTGGCCGATGACGTTCTTCGCCACGGCATCGGGCTTGATGATGGACAGGGTGCGTTCGATTGCCATGGAGTTCTCCTGATGGGGCGTGTTGGACAAAGCCTGCGATTGTAGCGGGCAGGGATGACCCTAGTTAACGTCCCGCCCGGCCAGCTTCAGCGCCGACCGCCATAGCCGCCGCCTGAGCGGCCACCACCACCACCACCACCGCCACCCTTGCCACCGCGGCCGCCCCCACCGCCGCCACGGCGCAGGAAGGCGTCACCGCCGATATAGCCCACCGAGGTCTGCAACGGATCGGGTTCACGCGGGCCGTTGCCCTTGTTGCCGCCGCCTCGGCCGGAACGGTCGTCCTGCTGGCTGCCGCCGGCGCCGAAGCCCGCCGGAACGCCACGCTTGCCACTGGTGGCGTGGCGGCGGTCGAAGGTCTGCTCCAGCGGGTTGACGTGGTGAGGAATGAAGCCGTCATCCTCCTCGTCGTCACGGCGCGGGGCACGCTCCTCTCGCGGCGGGCGGGCCTGCAGCGCCTGCTGAGGCTGCTGAGCCTCCGGCGGGCGGCTCGGACGCGGACCGACACCGCCGTGGCGGTCGTCGGAGCGGCGCTTGTTGCGGTCATTCTTGTTGCCTTGGCCTTGCTGCTGTTGCGGCTGGCCCTTGCCTTGGCCCTGGCCTTCCTGGCGCTCGGGGCGTTCCTGGCGTTGCGGCTGTCCCTGGCCGCTGTTGGACGTGTGTCCAGCCAGGCGGCGGATGACGCGCACGTCGTCGTCGCCCAGCTCGACCCAGACGCCACGCTTCAAGCCGCGCGGCAGCACGACGGTGCCGTAGCGGATGCGGATCAGGCGGCTGACCACCATGCCGACGGCCTCGAAGAGCTTGCGCACCTCGCGGTTGCGGCCTTCGGTGATGACGACGCGGTACCAGCGGTTGGCGCCTTCGCCGCCACCGTCCTCGATGCTCTTGAAGGACGCCGTCTGCCCTTCGACGTTGACGCCCTCCAGCAACTTGGCGCGCTGCTCGTCGGTGAGTGCGCCCAGCACGCGGGCCGCGTACTCACGCTCCACGCCGAAGCGCGGATGCATCAGCTGGTTGGCCAGCTCGCCGGAGTTGGTGAACAGCAGCAGGCCCTCGGTGTTGATGTCCAGCCGGCCGACGGACTGCCACTTCTGGCCCTGCACGCGCGGCAGCGAGCGGAACACGGTCGGGCGGCCTTCCGGGTCGTTGAAGGTCGACACCTCGCCGGTGGGCTTGTGATAGGCCAGGATGCGCGGATTCGGCGGCGAGATGCGCACGCGCACCTCCTTGCCGTTGACGCGCACCCGATCGCCGAAGGAGATGCGCTGGCCGACATGCGCAACCTCTCCGTTCACTTCGATCTTGCCCTCGGCGATCCACTCCTCGATGTCGCGGCGCGAGCCGATGCCGGCCTGGGCCAGCACCTTCTGCAGCTTGGGCGCATCGGCGTCCGCAGCCAGCACACGCTTGGTCTCGCCCTCGGCCTCCTCGGCGCCTTCTTCCGCAGCCTCAGCCACCGGTGCCAGCACAGGTGGCTCGGCGTCGGGCGCCTCGGACTCGGCGTCCAGGTTGCCCGACAGCACATCGGCAAAGCGCGCCCCCGCGGCCTCGACCAGTTCGGACGCCAGCGCCGGGCCGGCCGGCTCACCACCGCCGACCGTCTGCACAGCGGCCTGGCGTTCGGCGCGTTCCTTGCGATTGCGCCGGCGGTTGCGGCTGCGGCCGCCGCGCTCACCGTCTTCACCTTCCTCGCCTTCGCCCTCGCCCTCATCGCCCTCCCCGCTGCCGCTGCCCTCCCCGGTCGCCACGCCCGGCGCATCCGCGCCCAGCGTGAAGATAGGGGCCGGTGCCGGTGCAGGAGCCTCGACAGCCAGCGCCGCGACTTCCTCGGCCGCGGCTTCGGCAACGGCCGTCTTGCGGGGCGCGCGTTTGCGCGCCGGCGCAGGCACGGCCTCGACGGGCGCGGCCTCGGGCGCTGCCACCTCGTCGGCAACGGCCTCAGCCTTGCGGCGCGTGCGCTTTACGGGCACGGCGGCCTCGGCAACCACAGGCGCCTCGGGCGCCGCTTCGGCCAAGGCAGTGGCCTTGGGCGTCGTGCGGCGGCGCTTGGGCGCGGCGGGCGCTTCGGCGTCAGCGGCGGGAGGCAGGGGCTTGTCTTGATCGGCGGCGTCGTTCATGCGGATTGGGGCTGAGGTTGCGGGGGCGGGTCGGAGGGATCGGAAGGATCTGGATTGGGAAGTGCCGGCGTGCCGTCGTCGCCGAACAGGCTCAGGCTGGGCACGGGCGCGTCGGTCGGCACATCAGCGGCGATTTCGGCAGGGGCCTCAACCGCGGCTTCGGCCGCAGTCTGTGCTGGCAGCTCGTCGGCTGCATCCAGCAACTGGCCTTGCAGCGACTCGAAGGCCGGTGCCTCGCCGCCAACTTCCAGCGCCGGCAGCTGTTCCAGGCTGGCCAGGCCGAGGTCGTCGAGAAAGGATTTGGTCGTTGCGTACAGCGCCGGGCGGCCGGGCGTCTCGCGGTGGCCGATGGCCTCGATCCAGCCGCGGTCTTCCAGCTGCTTGACGATCTGGCTGGCCACGACGACACCGCGGATGTCCTCGATGTCGCCACGCGTGACCGGCTGGCGGTAGGCAATGATGGCCAGCGTCTCCAGCACGGCACGCGAGTAGCGCGGCGGTTTTTCGGGGTGCAGACGGTCGAGGTATTCGCGCAGTTCGGGGCGGCTCTGGAAGCGCCAGCCCGAGGCCAGCGCCACCAGCTCCACGCCTTTGCCCTCCCAGTCGCGGGAAAGTTCGTCGAGCAGGCTGCGCACGCTGTCGGCGCCGAGTTCGTCGGCGAACAGGCTGCGCATCTCGCGCAGCGTCAGCGGCTGCGAAGCACAGATCAGCGCGGTCTCGAGGACGCGCTTGGCATCCTGGGTGTTCATGAACGCAATTGCGCCCTCAATCAAGCCTAGCTTGGCAACCCATCCGGGCCTGGGCGCTCACAGCGTTCCTCGGGCGTTGCGGACGGGGTCTGTCCGGGCGTCACCGAAGGGGCTCAAAAACCTTCCAGCGGGACGCGATCGGGGTGGTTGGCCGGCGGGCGGATGGACTGCTAACCGCGCGGGTCGCGCCCGTCTTGTCGACTTCTGGGCGCGCTGGCTGCCACGACAACCGAGGTGCATTGTATAGCCGCGTCAGCCCGGCAGGTCGGCGGCACCGATTTGCGCCCATGCGGCAGCCAGATCGGCGGGCAGCGGCGCGGTCAGCACCAGGGGTTCGCCGGTGATCGGATGCGTGAAGGACAGCCTCGCCGCGTGCAGGGCCTGGCGCGTGAGCCCGAGGGCGGGCGCGCCGCCGTAGAGCACGTCGGCCAGCATGGGGTGGCCGCTGTGCGTGAGGTGCACGCGGATCTGGTGGGTCCGGCCCGAGTGCAGCACGCAGTGCACGGCGCTGGCGGCCCGGCCATTCACCTCGCCGACACCGAGCGGGAAGAAGTCGGTGCGCGCCGGCTTGCCGAGATTGGCGGGGGCAATCGCCATCTTCACGCGCGACACCGGGTCGCGGCGCATCGCCTGTTCGACGACGAAGGGCTCCTCGACACGGCCCCAGGCCAGGGCCAGGTATTCGCGGTGCACCTCGCGCGCCGAAATCTGGCGCATCAGCGCCGTGACGGCCGCCAGTGTCTTGCCGACGACCATGACACCGCTGGTGTCCTTGTCCAGCCGGTGCACGATGCCGCCGCGCGGCAGCGTCGCCGCGGCGGCGTGGCGGGCCAGCAAGCCGTTCATCAGCGTGCCCGACCAGTTGCCGGCGGCCGGGTGCACGACGAGGCCGGCCGGCTTGTTGACGACGGCCAGGTGCTCGTCCTCGTGGACGAAGTCCAGCGCCATCGCCTCGGCGCGGAAAGCCCGACTCTCGTCGGTCGGCAGCAGCTCGATCTCGACGCGCTGGCCGGCGCGCAGCTTGTGGGCTGCCTTCTCCAGCACCTTGCCGTCCACCGTCACGCAGCCGCGCTCGATCAGCCATTGCAGATGGTTGCGCGAGAACTCCGGCGCCTGCCCTGTCAACCAGCGATCCAGGCGTTCGCCATGCCCCCGGGCATCGACATCGGCCGTGCGCCGTTCGGCCTCGCCAGCGTCCTCGGCGTCCTGCTCGGAATCTTCCCGACCCCCCACCCTATACTCCGCGTCCATTGTTCCCCGTGACCAGCCGGCAGCATCGCCGTCGACTTCAGACATGTTTGTTGAGAAATTCAAGGCCGCCCGCGTCGTCGCTGGCACTGTCCTGATGGCGTTTGCGCTGGGCCTGAGCGGTTGCGGCTCCACGGCCAAGGAGGATCCGAACTCCCAGGCGGCGCTGGACAAATTGTATGCAGACGCCAAGGACGACCTGAACGCCGGCAGTTATGACCGCGCGATCAAGTCGCTGGAGAAGATCGAGGGCCGCGCCGCGGGCACGACGATGGGCCAGCAGGCGACGCTCGACGTGGCCTGGGCCTACTACCGCACGGCCGAGCGCGCCCAGGCGATCACGACCCTGGACCGTTTCATCAAGCTCAACCCGTCCAGCCCGGCGATGGACTACGCCCTGTACATGAAGGGCATCGTCAACTTCAACGAGGATCTCGGCCTGTTCGGCCGCCTGGCCAACCAGGATGTCGCCGAGCGCGACCAGCAGGCCTCGCGCGAGGCGCTGCTGGCTTTCCGCCAGCTCGTCGAGCAGTTCCCCGAGTCCAAGTACGCGGCCGAGGCGACGACGCGCATCAACTTCATCACCAACACGCTGGCGGCCTACGAGATCCACGTCGCGCGCTACTACTTCAACCGCAAGGCCTATGTCGCCGCGGCGAACCGCGCGCAGGCGGCCGTGGCCGAGTTCCAGTACGCGCCGGGCATCGAGGAAGGCCTGTTCATCATGAGCGAGAGCTACGACAAGCTCGGCCTGACCCAGCTGCGCGACGACGCCCGCCGCGTGCTGGACAAGAACTTCCCCAGCAGCGTCTACGCCTCGGGCAACGAGAGTAAGCGCAAGCGCTGGTGGCAAATCTGGTGAGCTGAAGTCTCGCCGAGCAAGATCGAACGGGCCGCTCAGGTCCGTTCTGCATTCAGCAGCTGCAACCAGGCCAGCGCGTCGGCCTCATTGGCCACCGCCGTCATCGGCGGCAGGGCCGCGCGCAAGCGGCGGCCGTAGTTCATGCCCGCCATGCGCGGGTCGCACACCACCAGCAGCCCTCGGTCGGTCTCGGTGCGGATGAGGCGCCCAGCGCCCTGCTTCAGCGCGATGGCCGCCTCGGCGACGAAATACTCCGAGAAGGCATTGCGCCCCTGGGACTCCAGCCGCTGCACGCGCGCCTCGACGAGCGGGTCGTTGGGCGGCGGGAAGGGCAGCTTGTCGATGACCACACATTGCAGCGCGTCCCCAGGCACATCGATACCTTCCCAGAAGCTGGCCGAGCCGACCAGCACGGCGGCCGGGTTGTCCAGGAAGCGCTGCAACAGCAGACGCTTGGGCAGCGCGCCTTGCTGAAGCACGGCAATCGCGTCGCCCCCTTCCTCGAAGCGCTCCCGCAAGGCGTCGGCCACCGTCTGCAGATTGCGCAGCGTCGTCGTCAGCACGAAGGTGCGACCGCCCAGGGCTCGCGCCAGCCGCGAGGCCAGCAGCGCGACGCTGGCCGGGTGATTCGGTTCACTGGGCTTGGGGAAGCCACGCGGCACGTACAGGCGCGCGTGGGCCGGGTAGTCGAAGGGGCTGCCGACACGCAGCACCACGGCCTCGGTCAGGCCGGCGGGTTCGGTGAACCAGGTCAGGCCTTCGTCGTCCCCCAGCGTGGCCGAGGTGAACACCCAGGCCTTGGGCGGACCTTCCAGCTGCTGCTGCATCGCGTCGCGGATGTCCAGCGGCGACTCGACGAGGCGGGCCGCATGCGGGCTGATGTCGATCCAGCGCACGTCACCCGGGTCGGGGTCGGTCGCGAAGACCTTGGACAGGTCGCGCAACTCCTGGGCGCGTTCGCAAAGGCGCGCGAAGTCGGGCGCCGCCTCGCGCACGGCGGTCAGCGCTTCGAGCGCCGCCGCCGTGGCCTGCTCGACACCGATCAGCGCCATGCCGAAGGCCGGCTGATTCGCCCTCTCCTTCCAGCCCAGCTTGAGCGTGCCACGCAGCTCGCGCCCCGCGGTGGCCAGCGGCCCGGCTGCCGCCAGGCGCAGCTCGCGGGCGGCCTTCTCGACGCCGGCATGCAGGCCCTGCCAATCATGCACGCCGCGCGCATGCGCCAAGCCTTGCGCGAGCAGGTCGCGCGCAAAGTCGATCAGCGCCGCCGTGCCCAGCATCGTGCCGAGGAACTGCACGCCGGCCTCGGCCAGTTGGTGGGCCTCGTCGAAGATGGCGATCTCCACGCTGGGCAGCAGCTCGGCCACGCCGGTGTCGCGCAGCGTCATGTCGGCGAAGAAGAGATGGTGGTTGACGACGACGACGTCCGCCTCCATCGCCTCGCGACGCGCCTTGACGACGTAGCAGGCTTTCCAGTCGGGGCAGTCCTGGCCCAGGCAGTTCTCGCGGCTGGAGCTGACGATGGGGATGATGGGCGAGCGCTCATCCAGACCGTCGATCTCGGCGAAATCGCCAGTCACCGTGCCCAGCGCCCAGCGCTCGATGCGCGCCAGCGACAGCGCCGTGCGGCGGTCCGGGAATTCGCCCGACACGCGCGCCTCCTTCATGCGGTGCAGGCAGAGGTAGCTGCCGCGGCCCTTCAGCAGCGCCAGCCGCACCGGCGTGTTCAGCGCCTTGGTCAGTCGCGGCAGGTCGCGCAGGAAGAGCTGGTCCTGCAGGCTCTTGGTGGCCGTGCTGATCAGCGCGCGGCTGCCGGCCAGCAACGCGGGCACGAGGTAGGCAAAGGTCTTGCCGACGCCGGTGCCGGCTTCCACGACCAGGGCCTGGCGGCGGCTGAGCGCACGAGCCACGGCCCGGCTCATCTGCAGCTGCTGCTCACGCGGCTTGTAGCCGGGGTCCAGCCGCGCCAGCGGGCCGTCCAGGTCGAAGGCGGCCAGCACGGCCTGTTCGAGTTCGTCGGCGGCGGGCGGCGCGGGCGGGGTGGCCTGATCCAGGGCGTCGAGCCAGTCGTCGAGATCAGGCAGGTTCATCGGGCTCCGCGGCGGCTTCCAGCCGGGCAATCATGTCGCGCAGCACCAGACGGCGTTTCTTCAGGCGCTGCAGCGCCAATTCATCAATGGGTGGCTGCTCAACCAGGCGGTCGATCATGGCGTCGAGGTCGGCATGCTCCATGCGCAACTCGATGAGCCGCCGCGGCAACGAGTGAAGTTGTTCATCCATCCGAGGGTTTCCGGGGCAAGTTGCGGCGGGGTGAAAGCCCGCTGACCAGTATAGTTTTCGGCATGGCCCCACCCTCCTCCGTCGGATTCCGACTCACCGCCGCCACCGGCACCCATCGCGGGGACCGGGCCTATCAGCAGGATCAGGTGGCCGTCATCGCTCACCCACGCATCCAGGGCTGCGTGATGGGCATCGTCGCCGACGGCATGGGGGGCAAGAGCGGCGGCCGAAAGGCAGCCGACCAGGTCATCCTGACCGCGCGCCAGCTGTTCGAGCGCTATTCACCCGAGGATGAATTGCCGGCCGAGTTGCTGAGCCAGATCGCCTCCGAGGCGCATCTGATGATCAAGCTGACCGCCATCTCCGCCGAGGAGGAGCCGCACAGCACCATCGCCGGCTTCGTCGTCACGAGCGACCGCTGCGCGCACTGGGTCCACTCCGGCGATTCGCGCATCTACTGGTTCCGCGGTGCCCGGCTCGTCAAGCGCACGATGGACCATTCCTACGTGCAGCGCCTGGTCGACGAGGGCCAGCTCAGCGAGGCCGAGGCCAGCTCTCACCCACAGAGCAATCTGCTGACGGCCTGCCTGGGCACGGTGCAGGACCCGACCTCCAGTTCGGAGCGCTTCGAGGGCCTGGAGGTGGGTGACACGCTGATGTGCTGCAGCGATGGCCTGTGGCACTACTTCACCGCGCAGGAGCTGGGCAGCGTGCTCTACAGCCTGCCGCCGCGCGAAGCGGCCGAGCTGCTGGTGAGCAAGGCGCGCCAGCGTGCCCGCGGGGGCGGCGACAACCTGTCGCTCGCCATCGTCAAGCTGGAAAACCTCGACTAACGAGACGCTGCGGAGGCACCCGGCAGTGGCAAGGGCGCCGCCAGCGGCTTGGTACGGCGCTTCTCCTTCGCCTCATGCTCGGCACTGCGCTGCTGCTGGCGCAGCTCGCGCTCACTGGCCTGCTCACGGCGCCTGGCAGCCTCCACCTCGGCCTTCTTGACGGCCTGCCGACGCGCCTGCTCGGCATCCTCTACGTTGCGCGCCCGGCTCGGATGCGAGGCCGGCACGGACGACGCCGAGGCCCGCGGCGCCATGACGACGCGCTCGCGGCGCTGGCCTTCGTCCTGGGCCGCAGCCTGTTCGCGCTCGCGCACACGCAGGGTCTGGGCGGCCGCCCGCTCACGACGCTCCTCGGTGGCCAGCTCATGCTCGCGGCGGATCAGGGGCGCGAGTGCCAAGTTGCGGCGCTGGCGCAAATCGTCGAGGCAGGCGGCAACGCCGAAGCGTTGCTCGCACTCGGCCTTGTCCCGCGCAAATTTCTGCTCGATGGCCGCGCGTTGCGCGGCGACCTCGGCGCGCGTGGCGGGTTGGGCAGCGGCAGCCGCGGCGACGAGCAACAGGATCAGGGGGCGCAGACTCATGTCAGCGAAGTATCGACCTCGCGGCGCGCCAGGGCCAGGTACTCGGCCGAACGCATCTCCTGCAGCCGCGAGACGGTGCGCGGGAACTCGTGGGCCAACGGGCCTTCGGTGTAGAGCGCCTCGGCCGGCACGGCCGCCGAGATCACAAGCTTGACGCGACGGTCGTAGAGCACGTCCACCAGCCAGGTGAACCGGCGCGCCTCGCTGGCCAGGCGCACCGGCATCTCGGGCACGTCGGACAGGATGACGGTATGGAACTGGCTGGCCAGTTCCAGGTAATCGTTCTGCGAGCGCGGGCCGCCGCAAAGGGTTGCGAAATCGAACCAGACGACACCGCCGGCGCGGCGGCGGGCGTAGATGGCGCGGTGCTCGATCATCAGCTTGCGGTCCTCGTCCTGCGCTTCGGCAAGGGACTCGAAGGCATGGGTGAGGGCCGCCTCGGTCGTCTCGTTCAGCGGCGTCAGGTAGAGGTTCATGTCCTCCAGCGTGCGGCGTCGGTAGTCGGTGCCGGCATCGACGTTGATGACCTCCAGATTCGCCTTCAGCAGCTCGATGGCCGGCAGGATGCGGTCCCGGTGCAGGCCGTTGGGATAGAGCCCGTCCGGGTGGAAGTTGGACGTCGTGATGATGGACACGCGGTTGCGGAACAGCGCGTCCAGCAGACGGTGCAGGATCATCGCGTCCGTCACGTCGGCGACGTGGAACTCGTCGAAGCAGATCAGGCGGAATCGCCGCGCGATGCGCTTGCCGAGTTCGTCCAGCGGGTCGGCGATGCCTTTCAACTCCTGCAACTCCCGGTGCACCTCGCGCATGAACTCATGGAAGTGCAGACGCGTCTTGCGTGTCAGCGGCACGGCCTGGAAGAAGCAGTCCATCAGGAAGCTCTTGCCCCGGCCCACGCCACCGTACATGTAGACGCCGCGCGGGATGGGCGGGCGCACCAGCAGCTTGGTCACCGCATTGGCCCGGCGGGCCTTGTAGCTGGCCCATTCGTCCTGGCAGCGCTGCAGCGACGCGACGGCGCGCAGCTGCGCCTCGTCGGCCGTGTAGCCGCGCTCGGCGAGGGTTTGCTGGTAGAGCTCGCTAACGGATGGCATGCAGGGAGGTCATGGAACAAAAAGAGGCGACTGAAAGGCCGCCCCTGGTTGCTTGCGTTGCTCGATCAGAAGTTCAGCGTGCGCTTGTCGACGGCCAGGGCCGCCTCCTTCGTCGCCTCGCTCAGCGACGGGTGCGCGTGGCAGATGCGCGCGATGTCCTCGGCCGAGGCCTTGAACTCCATCGCGACGACGGCCTCGGAGATCAGCTCCGAGGCGAACGGGCCGATGATGTGCACGCCCAGGATCTCGTCGGTCTTGGCATCGGCCAGGAACTTGACGAAGCCGGTCGTGTCGCCCAGTGCGCGGGCGCGGCCGTTGGCCAGGAAGGGGAACTGCCCGGCCTTGTAGGCCACGCCTTCGGCCTTCAACTGCTGCTCGGTCTTGCCGACCCAGGCGATCTCGGGGCTGGTGTAGATGACCCAGGGCACGGTGTTGAAGTTGACGTGCCCGTGCTGGCCGGCCATGCGCTCGGCCACCGCCACGCCTTCTTCCTCGGCCTTGTGCGCGAGCATGGGGCCGCGCACCACATCGCCGATGGCCCAGACGCCCGGCAGGTTGGTCTTGCAGTCGTCGTCGACGACGATGGCGCCACGCTCGTCGAGCTTCAGGCCCACGGCCTCGGCGTTGAGGCCGATGGTGTTCGGCACCCGGCCGATGGAGACGATGAGCTTGTCCACTTCCAGCGTCTTGGCCTCGCCCTTGGCGTCGGTGTAGGCGACGCTGACGCCCTTCTTCGAGCTCTTGACCTCGCCGACCTTCACGCCGAGCTGGATGTCCAGGCCCTGCTTCTTGAAGACCTTGGCGGCTTCCTTGGCAACGCTCTCGTCGACCGCGCCGAGGAAGGCCGGCAGGCCTTCCAGCACCGTGACTTCAGCGCCAAGGCGACGCCAGACCGAGCCCATTTCCAGGCCGATGACGCCGGCACCGATCAGGCCCAGCTTCTTGGGCGTCGCGCCGACGCGCAAGGCGCCGTCGTTGGACAGGATGTTCTCTTCGTCGAACGGCACGCCGGGCAGCGCGCGGGCGTTGGAGCCGGTGGCGATGACGACCTGCTTGGCGGCGATGGTTTCTTCGCCGGCCTTGAGCTCATAACCGCCATCCTTGGCGGCAACGAAGGAGCCGCGGCCGTGGAAGAACGTGACCTTGTTCTTCTTGAACAGGTAGACGATGCCGTCGTTGTTCTGCTTCACGACCTGGTCCTTGCGGGCCAGCATCTTGGCGACGTCCATCTTGACGTTGTCGGCCGTGATGCCGTGGTCGGCGAAGTGGTGGTTCAGCTGCTCGTAGTGCTCGCTGGACTGCAGCAGCGCCTTGGACGGGATGCAGCCGACGTTGGTGCAGGTACCGCCGAGGGCCGGGCCGCCCTTGTCGTTCTTCCACTCGTCGATGCAGGCCACGTTCATGCCCAGTTGGGCCGCGCGGATGGCGGCGATGTAGCCGCCGGGGCCACCGCCGATGACGACGACGTCGAATTGCTTGCTCATGGTGTTGCTTTCAATCAGTGTGGATGGCCTTGGCGTAGCCATCCCGGTTCATGTCTCGCACATCGCAGCTGACCTGCACGGGCACACCCGAGCCTTGCGGCAGCCGGGCGGCCAGCGCCTGCACGACCGCGTCGGACAGCTGGCGGCGTTGGGCGTCGGTGCGGCCGGACAACAGCTCCAGCGACGCATGCACGAAACCCTCCGCGGTGCCGTTGCGGCCGACGAGGAACTCGTCGCACCAAACCAGCCGGCTCTTCACGTCGGGGCCGTCGAACACACCCGAGTCCAGCAGCGCGTGATGCGCCGCGGCCAGCAGGCCGGCTTGCGCCAGCGGCTGCCGCAGGTTGTCCGAGACCTCGATCGTCAGATGCGGCATGGGTGCAGTCGGGTGCGACGGGCGATCAGATGTCGAACAGCAAGCGAGCCGGGTCTTCCAGCGCTTCCTTCATCGTCACCAAGCCCAGCACGGCTTCGCGGCCGTCGATGATGCGGTGGTCATAGGACATGGCGAGGTAGTTGATCGGGCGCACGACGACCTGGCCGTTCTCGACCACGGCACGGTCCTTGGTGGCATGCACGCCCAGGATGGCCGACTGCGGGGGGTTGATGATGGGCGTGGACAGCATCGAACCGAAGGTGCCGCCGTTGGAGATGGAGAAGGTGCCGCCGGTCAGGTCGTCGATGGACAGCTTGCCATCCTTGGCCTTCTGGCCGAACTCGGCGATCTTCTTCTCGATGTCGGCGAAGCTCATCTGGTCGACGTTGCGCAGCACCGGCACCACGAGGCCGCGCGGCGAGCCGACCGCGATGCCGATGTCGAAATAGCCGTGGTAGACGATGTCGTTGCCATCGACCGACGCGTTGATGATGGGGTACTTCTTCAGCGCCGCGACGGCCGCCTTGACGAAGAAGCTCATGAAGCCGAGCTTGACGCCGTGCTCCTTCTCGAACTTCTCCTGGAACTTCTTGCGCATCTCCATGACCGGGGCCATGTTGACTTCGTTGAAGGTGGTCAGGATGGCGTTGGTGGACTGCGACTGCACCAGGCGCTCGGCGATGCGGGCGCGCAGGCGGGTCATGGGCACGCGCTGCTCGGGGCGGTCGCCGAGGTTCTGCTGAGCGGGTGCGGCCACAGCCGGCAGCGGCTTGGCCACGGCGGGCGAGGCAGGCACGACCAGCGGCGCGGCGACAGCAGCCGGCTTCGCGGAGGCGCCGAGGGCGTCGCCCTTGGTCACGCGGCCGTCCTTGCCGGAGCCGGGCACGTCGGTGGCAGCCAGGCCCTTCTCGGCCAGGATCTTGGCGGCGGCGGGCATGGCCACGTCGCCCTTGTTGACCGCAGCGGGTACAGCGGCAGGCGCGGCAGCCGGCGCGGCAGCGGCAGCCGCGGGAGCCGCAGCGCCGGCCTTGCCTTCGGTGTCGATCCTGGCGAGCAGTTGCTGGCTGGTGACGGTGCTGCCGTCAGCCACAAGGACTTCGCCCATCACGCCGGACGCGGGTGCAGGGACTTCCAGCACGACCTTGTCGGTCTCGATCTCGACGAGGGTTTCGTCGATGGTGACGGCTTCGCCGGGCTTCTTCTTCCAGGTCAGCAGCGTGCCCTCGGAAACGGATTCGGAAAACTGGGGAACTTGGACGTCAACGATGGCCATGGTGTGAGGCTCCGTGTTCTTTATTCGGTGTGATGCGATGCAGGCGCGAACGAGCGCAGCGCCCTTTAAATGGCGCTGCGCGGTGCGGTCTTATTTGGTGAGGATGAAGCCCTTGAGCTTGGCGAACGCCTGATCCAGCAGCGCCTTCTGCTGCTCCTGGTGCAGGTGGGCGTAGCCGCAGGCCGGGCTGGCGCTGGCCGGGCGGCCGGCGTAGCCGAGCTTCTGGCCTTCGACCATGTTCTCGTGCACATAGTGCTGCACGAAGAACCAGGCGCCCTGGTTCTGCGGCTCGTCCTGGCACCAGACGATGTCGGTGGCGTTCGGGTACTTCTTGAGCTCCGCCGCGAAGGCCTTGTGCGGGAAGGGATAGAGCTGCTCGACGCGCACGATGGCCGCGTCGGCAGACTTCTTCTCGGCACGCGCACGCACCAGGTCGTAATAGACCTTGCCCGAGCAGACGATGACGCGCTTGACCTTCTCGGCGTTCACCGTCGTGTCCTGCTCACCGATGACGGTCTTGAACTCACCCTTGGTGAAGTCGACCAGCGGCGAGGTCGCGTCCTTGGCACGCAGCAGGCTCTTGGGCGTCATGATGACCAGGGGCTTGCGGAACATGCGCAGCATCTGGCGGCGCAGCACGTGGAAGATCTGCGCAGCGTTGGTGGGCTGCACGATCTGCATGTTGTTGTCCGCGGCCAGTTGCATGAAGCGCTCCAGACGTGCCGAGCTGTGCTCGGGGCCCTGGCCCTCGTAGCCGTGCGGCAGCATCATCGTCAGGCCGTTGGAGCGGCCCCACTTCACTTCGCCGGAGGCGATGAACTGGTCGATGACGACCTGCGCGCCGTTGACGAAGTCGCCGAACTGCGCTTCCCATATGGTCAGCGTGTTGGGTTCGGCGGCGGCGTAGCCGTACTCGAAGCCCAGCACCGCTTCCTCGCTGAGGATGGAGTCGATGACGTTGAACGGCGCCTGGCCTTCAGCGACGTTCTGCAGCGGGATGTAAGTGCCATCATCCCAGCTGCTGCGGTTCTGGTCGTGCAGCACCGCGTGGCGGTGGGTGAAGGTGCCGCGGCCGCTGTCCTCGCCGGACAGGCGCACCGGGTAGCCACTGGCCACCAGCGACGCGAAGGCCATGCTCTCGCCCATGCCCCAGTCGACGTTCACCTCGCCCCGACCCATCGCGGCGCGGTCGCCGTAGAGCTTTTGCACCAGGTTGTGCGCGGCGAAGTCCTTGGGGATGGTCGTCAGTTTCTCGGCCAGGCGCTTCCACTCGGCCACGGGGATGGCGGTGTCGCAGTTGTCCGTCCACTTCTTGCCGAGGAAGGGCGACCAGTCGGTGGCGAACTTGCTCTTGAAGTTGGTCAACACCGGGTCGACCGTGTGACGGCCCTCGTCCATCGCGGCGCGGTAGGCCTTGACCATGTCGTCCGGGCCTTCCGCCGGCAGCACGTTCTGCGCCACCAGCTTGTCGCCGTAGACCTTGCGCGTGCCAGGGTGGGCAGCGATCTTCTTGTACATCATCGGCTGGGTCAGCGCCGGCGTGTCCTGCTCGTTGTGGCCCAGCTTGCGGAAGCAGACGATGTCGAGAACGACGTCCTTCTTGAACTCGACGCGGTAGTCCATGCACAGCTGCGTGGCCCACACGACGGCTTCGGGGTCGTCGCCGTTCACATGCAGCACCGGGGCTTCGATCATCTTGACGACGTCGGAGCAGTACCAGGTCGAGCGCAGGTCGCGCGGGTCGCTGGTGGTGAAGCCGATCTGGTTGTTGATGACGATGTGCACCGTGCCACCCGTGCGGTAGCCGCGGGTCTGGGCCATCGCCAGCGTTTCCTGCACGACACCCTGGCCACCGAAGGCCGCGTCACCGTGCACCAGCACCGGCAGCACCTGGGCGCCGACGGTGTCGCCGCGGCGGTCCTGGCGGGCGCGCACGCTGCCCTCGACGACCGGGTTGACGATCTCGAGGTGCGAGGGGTTAAAGGCCAGGCTCAAGTGCACCGGGCCGCCCGACGTGGACACGTCGGAGCTGAAGCCCTGGTGGTACTTCACGTCGCCGGCCGGCAGGTCCTCGGCCGCCTTGTGCTCGAACTCGGCGAACAGGTCGGCGGGCATCTTGCCCAGCGTGTTGACCAGAACGTTCAGGCGGCCGCGGTGGGCCATGCCGATGACGATCTCCTGCACGCCGCGCTCGCCGCCACGCTGGATCACCTCGTCCATCGCCGCGATGAAGCTCTCGCCGCCTTCCAGCGAGAAGCGCTTCTGGCCGACGTAGCGGGTGTGCAGGTAGCGCTCCAGGCCTTCGGCCGCGGTCAGGCGGTCGAGGATGTGCTTCTTCTCGTCGGCCGAGAACGTGGGCTTGCCGCGGGCCTTCTCCAGGCGCTCCTGCCACCAGCGCTTTTCGCCGGGGTCGGAGCCATGCATGAACTCGGAGCCAATGCTGCCGCAGTAGGTCTCGCGCAGGGCCTGCACGATCTGGCGCAGCGTCATCGTCTCGCCGCCGAAATAGCTGTTCACGGCGCTGAACGAGATGTCCATGTCGGACTCGGTCAGGTCGTAGAACGCGGGGTCGAGTTCGGGAATCTTGGGGCGCTCGGCGCGCTTGAGCGGGTCCAGTTCGGCCCAGCGGTTGCCCAGGAAGCGGTAGGCCGCGATCAGCGACTGCACGTGTACCTGCTTGCGGGCAACGGCCAGATCGGCGCTGGAGGCCTTGTTCGCGAAGGCATTGGCCTTGGCGCGCTGGGCGAAGGACTCGATCACCGGGGCGTGGGCCACATCGCGGGCCTCGCTGCCATCAACCGCCGGGACATGCTGGAGCGCGTCGAAATAGGCGCGCCAGTTGTCGGGGACGGAACCGGGATTGTCGAGGTAGGCCTCGTACATCTCCTCCACATACGGCGCGTTACCGCCGAACAGGTAGGAGTTGGACCTGTATTGCTGCATCATCTTTCGCTCACCTCATGCCCCGGCTTCCAGGGAGTTGGCTGGTTGAAGAACCTTCCGCGACACGGCTCGACCGGTTGGCGGATTGCGACCCACCTCCGCTGTTGCCAATGGCAACAGCGAAAGGGACGGGAAGGACCAGGAACCCCTCCGCTGCTCGAAAGACCGGCACTTGGGGTGCAGGCCTTCTGGGTAACAGACGGGTTCCATCAGGGGGCGAACTCTAGCACTGCGGGTTTGCCCGACAAGGTGGGCGGGTCGCGACAAAGTTCACGCACCAGGACGCGGAAAAGTTGACTAACTCGTAAACTTGCAGCCGTGCCAGCCCCGAGATTGAATGGCTGTACGCGAGGGACATTCAGGAGATCCCATGCAAGTTCAGGTCGTCGACTACCGCGCACCAGATGCCGCCGAGAAGTTCACCCGCTCCCTGCACGAGACCGGTTTCGGCGTGCTGACCAACCACCCGATCCGGCAGGCCCTGGTCGAGAAGATCTACGCCGACTGGCTGGCCTTCTTCAACAGCGACGCCAAGAACGGCTTCGCCTTCTCGAAGGAGACGCAGGACGGCTACTTCTCGACGGCCATCTCGGAGACCGCCAAGGGCTCCACGCAGAAGGACATCAAGGAGTACTTCCACGTCTACCCCTGGGGCCGCATCCCGGAGCAGCTGAAGGCAGACGCCCTCACCTACTACCGGGAGGCCAACGCGCTGGCGGAGGAACTGCTGGGCTGGGTCGAGCGCTACACGCCGCCGGAGATCGCCGCGAAGTACCGCGAACCCCTGTCCAACATGATCCAGGGCAGCAGCAAAACGCTGCTGCGTGTTCTGCGCTATCCGCCGCTGACAGGCGAGGAACCGGAAGGCTCCATCCGCGCCGCGGCGCATGGCGACATCAACTTGCTGACCATCCTGCCCGCCGCCAACGAGCCGGGCCTGCAGGTGCTGGGCACCGACAACGCCTGGCACGACGTGCCCTGCGACTTCGGCACGCTGACGATCAACATCGGCGACATGCTGCAGGAAGCCTCCGAGGGCTACTACCCCTCGACCCAGCACCGCGTCGTCAACCCGACCGGCGAAGGCGCGAAGAAGAGCCGCGTGTCGCTGCCGCTGTTCCTGCACCCGCGTGACAACGTGGTCTTGTCGGATCGCTACACGGCAGACAGCTATCTCAATGAGCGGCTGCGGGAGCTGGGCGTAAAAACCTGAACGGTGTTGCGAACTTCAAGGGCGCCCCAGGGCGCCTTTTTCATTTGTGTGGCGGTCACCGCCCCCTGCGCAGGGGGTATGCGCGCCGGCGCGATTGCCCGCGAGACGTCGATGCACTAGCTTTGGTTTTTGGACCACCGCAGGAGCACGCGATGCGCAGCCTGTCCAGCCTTTTCCATGCCAGCGCCGCGCTGGGCCTTGCGCTCAGCCTCCTCGCCCCCACAGCCGGTGCCCAGGTCGGCACCTGTACGCCGCAGGTCCGTGTGGTGGAACAGATGCTGGACAACGGCGGCAGCGGCCCGTTGTTCGGTCAGTACGTGATGACCACTGGCGACCTGTGCGGCATGGAGATCGTCGCCCTGGCCGTCGACAACGACCAAAGCCTTGCCGCCTATGCCAACCTGTCGGGCTGGAACGCCCAGGTCGTCACCGACAACTTCTGGAACGCCGGCATCGTGCTGAGCCGTGACGACTTCGGTACCGGCAGCTCCTATCACGCGACCACCGGGCCCGCCGGCATCGGCAGCTTCGCATCGTTCTTCGGCCCCACCGCGCAGCTCGCCAACCTGTACTGGCTCTCTGCGCACTACGGCGGCCCCGTCGTCGACAACTCGACCGCCTTCACCGCGGTCGGCGCCCCCATCCCGCTGCCGGAAGACGCCTTCCAGTTCGAGGCCCGCGCGCCCGCCTCCACGCCCATCCTGTTCCTGCACGACTCAGGCACAGGCATGACGCTGGCGGTCAGCGCGGTGCCGGAGCCTGCCGCACTGGCACTGTTGACGATCGGGCTGCTGGGCCTGGTAGTCCGGCGCTGGCCGCGAGCCTCGCGCTGAGGGCCTGGTAAACCAGCAGCGACGCATGGCCTTTGCATCGATTCCCCATGCCCCGGGGGCGCAAGGCATGATCCCGGGCATCCATGGACAAGGCCTCGCGGATCATCGCCATCCATGCCGACGCGCCGCCCAAGCCGGCGCTCGGTGAAACCTGCAATGGCTGCGGCGTCTGCTGCCTGGCCGAGCCCTGCCCGCTCGGCGTGATCCTGAGCCGGCGCCTCAAAGGTGCATGCGTCGCCCTGCGCTGGGACGGCGCACGCTATGAGTGCGGCGCGCTGACAGCCCGACCGAGCGGGCTGAGGGGCAGGCTGGTGAAACGCTGGATCGCCGCAGGCGCCGGTTGCGATTGCTCACTGGAAGTCGCGGGCAAGCCCTAGCCGGCGTACGCCAACTCGCGGCTAGTATTTTTGGCTTCTGCCGTAGCCCAAGGAAGCCGCATGAAATCCCTGCTCCGACTCCTGCCCCTGCTGGCCGCACTCACGCTGGGGGCGGCCACGGCCAACCCGCTGCGCTGGGCCGCGCAGAACGACATCCTGACGCTGGACCCGCACTCGCAGGACCACAACACCTCCAACGCCATTGGCACCCACATCTACGAGGGCCTGACGCGGCTGAGCAGGGAGTACCGCCCCGAGCCGTCGCTGGCGACGAAGTGGACCTATCTGTCGCAGACCCAGGTCCGCTTCGACCTGCGCAAAGGGGTGAAGTTCCACGACGGCTCGCCGTTCACGGCAGACGACGTCGTCTTCAGCTTCGGCCGCATCACCCAACCCCAGGGCACCAAGCAGACCTATGTGTCGGGCATCAAGGAAGTGAAGAAGATCGACGACTACACGGTCGACCTGCTGCTGGAAGCGCCGACGCCGATGCTGCTGCAGAACATCATCAGCTTCCCCATCATGAGCAAGGCGTGGGCCACCAAGAACAACACGACCAACACGCAGGACTACAAGGCCAAGGAAGAGAACTTCGCGTCGCGTAACGCGAACGGCACGGGGCCCTACAAACTGGTGATCTGGCAGCCCGACCAGGCGGTCAAGATGGTGGCCAACAAGGACTGGTGGGACAAGAACCCGGGGAACGTGACGGAGCTGAGCTATCTGCCGATCAAGTCCCCACCGACGCGCGTGGCTGCCCTGCTGTCGGGCGACGTCGACATCGTCACCGACCTGCCGCCGCAGGACTTCTTCAAGCTCAAGGAAGAAGGCAAGGTCAAGCTGCTGGAAGGCGCCGAGATCCGCACCATCTTCTTCGTCATGGACCAGGGCAGCGAGGAGCTGCGCGAGTCGAACGTGAAGGGCAAGAACCCCTTCAAGGACAGGAAGGTGCGCGAGGCGCTGAACCTGGCGCTGGACCGCGAGGCCATCAAGCGCAGCATCATGCGCGGTCTTTCAGTGCCCGCCGCGCTGATGGTGCCACCCGGCGTCAACGGCTACGACGCGTCATTGGACGCCGCCGTCAAGCCCGACCTCGACAAGGCCCGCAAGCTGCTGGCCGAGGCCGGCTACCCGCAGGGCTTCGAGGTGCCGCTGAACTGCCCCAACAACCGCTACGTCAACGACGAGCAGGTCTGCCAGGCGGCGGTGTCGATGTGGGCCAAGATCGGCGTCAAGGTGCGCCTCGTCGCCGCGCCCTTCGCCACGCACAGCCAGACCTTCCAGCGCGGCGAGTCGCCCTTCTACATGCTGGGCTGGGGCGTGTCGACCTATGACGCGCTGTACGCGATGCAGGCCTGGGGCCACACGCGCACCAACGGTGCCGACGGCAACTTCAACTTCGGCAAGGTCAGCGACGCGACGCTGGACGGCCTGATCCAGAAGATCAAGTTCGAGCCCGACGTGCCCAAGCGCAACGCCCTCATCAAGGAGGCGCTGCTGCGCATCCGTGACGAGTCCCTCTTCGTCCCCATCCATCACCAGATCCGGCCCTGGGCGATGAAGCCGGGCGTGGACACCATCCACCGCTCCAACGACTACTTCGAAGCTCGCTACACCACCGTCAAATGAAGAAGCTCACGACATTCGCCGCCGCCCTGCTTTTGGCCACGGGTCTTGCCACCGCCAACCCGCTGCGGTGGGCAGCCCAGAACGACATCCAGACGCTGGACCCCCATTCGCAGAACCACTCGGCCACGTCAACGATCACGGGCTATGCCTACGAGGGCCTGACCCGCTACACGGAGAAGTTCGACGTCGAACCGGCGCTGGCGACGAAATGGACCTACCTCACGCCAACGCAGCTGCGCTTCGACCTGCGCCGCGGCGTGAAGTTCCACGACGGGTCGCCCTTCACGGCGGACGACGTCGTCTTCAGTCTGCAGCGCATCAAGCATCCGGCCAGCAACATGGTCATCTACGCCTCCGGCATCAAGGAGGCGAAGAAGATCGACGACTACACGGTGGACTTCATCCTCGAAGGCCCCAACCCCGTGCTGACGCGCAATCTGACCTACGTGCGCATGCTCAGCAAGGCCTGGGCGATGAAGAACCGCAGCGAAAACCCGCAGGACTTCAAAGCCAAGGAGGACACCTACGCCTCGCGCAACGCCAACGGCACGGGGCCGTTCAAGATCACGTCCTGGACACCGGACCAGAAGATCACGATGGTGGCCAACAAGGACTGGTGGGACAAGCCCAAGGGCAACGTCTCCGAGGTGACCTACCTGCCGATCAAGTCGGACGCCACGCGCGTGGCCGCCCTGCTCTCGGGCGACCTCGACCTGCTGACCGACCTGCCGCCGCAGGACGTCGCCAAGCTCAAGGCCGACCCGCGCCTGAAGGTCATCGACGGACCCGAGAACCGCACCATCTTTTTTGCGCTGGACCTGGGCAGCGACGAGATCAAGGGCAGTAGCGTGAAGGGCAAGAACCCGTTCAAGGACCGGCGCGTGCGCGAGGCGATGAGCCTGGCCATCGACCGCGAGGCCATCAAGCGCAGCCTGATGCGCAGCCTGTCGATTCCCGCGGCCATCATGGTGGCGCCGGTGGCCTACGGCTGGTCGCAGGAGCTGGACGCGGTGGCAAAACCCGATGTGGCGCGCGCCAAGCAGCTGCTGGCGGAGGCCGGCTATGCCGATGGCTTCGACGTGCCGCTGGCCTGCCCGAACGACCGCTACGTCAACGACGAGGAGATCTGCCAGGCGGTCGTTTCGATGTGGGCACGCATAGGCATCAAGGCCAAGCTGTCGACCCAGCCGATGACGCAGCACTCGGCCGCGATGCAACGTTTCGAGCTGCCGCTGTACATGTACGGCTGGGGCGTGACGACCTTCGATGCGCAGTACACGCTGCAGGACATCGTGCACACCAAGACCGGCGGCGCCGACGGCAAGGGCAACTACTCGCGCGTCAGCGACGCCAAGGTCGACGCGCTGGTGCAGCAGATGAAGGTCGAGACCGACGTGCCCAAGCGCCTGGCGATGATGCAGGAGGCACTCAAGCGCACGCGTGACGAGTTCCTGTTCATCCCCATCCACCACCAGGTGCGCCCCTGGGCGATGAAGGCCGGCGTGACCCTCCCGCACTCGGCCAATGACGCGCCGCAGGCCAAGTGGGCAACGGTGAAGTGAGGCGCGGCCGCTGAGGAACGCCCCTCATCGCACGGGACAATCCCTGCGATGAGTGACCCCGTCTTCCAGCCCACCCACCTCACGCCCAGCGACGAGCAGCTCGCCATCCAGTTGCGCCGCACGCGGCTGCTGCTCGTCGAGGCCAATGCCGGGGCCGCCAAGACCACCACGCTCGCGCTGCGCATTGCCCAGGCCTTGCTGCGCGGCGCCCCGCCCCAGACCCTGCTCGCCCTCACCACCACGGCGCCCGCCGTGCAGGCGCTCAAGGACCGTCTCGCCCACATCGGCGTGACCAAGGCCGTCGTGCAGCAGCTGCGCCTGCAGACCTTCGAGGCCTTCAGCCTGGCGGCGCTGGAGGCTGCCGAAGGCAGCAAGCCGCGCATCTTGCAGGCGCACGAGCAGGTCAGGCCCTATGTCATTCGTGCCGTCGAGCGGGCGCTGTCCCTGCCCGAGGAGCGCTACCCCGAGGACCTGGCGACCGACGCCCGGCCGGCCGGTCTCGTCGAGGGGCTGCTGCAGTCCTTCGACGCGATCAAGGGGCGCATGGCGGTCGAGCACCTCGACCCCGAGGAGCGCCTGACGCCCGCGGTGGCCGCGGCCCTGGGCTTTGACTACCTGACGATGCGCACGTGGCTGTGCTACGAGTTCATCCGCAAGGGCGGGCATCCCGACCACCCCGAATTCCGCTTCGAAGGTGACGGCGTGTACGACCTCGCCCGGCTGCTGGTGCACGGCGAGATCGACGCCGGCGACGCGTTGCTCAAGCAGGACCTGACGCTGATCTGCGTGGACGAGATGCACGACGTGAACCGTGCCGCCTTCACCGTGCTGAAGGCCCTGCTCGCCGCCAACCCGCGCGCGGCCTTCGTCGGCGTGGGAGACCGCGACCAGGTCATCCATGCGCAGACGGGCGCCGAGGCCGCGTTCATGGGCGAGCACTTCCGCGCGGAGGTCGGCGAGCCCGACGTGCTGCCCCTCACCGCCAGCCGCCGCTTCAGCCCGCAGCTGGCGCGCCACGTCGGCGCCCTGGCCGGCAAGCCCTACGCCGCGGACGATGCCGCCACGACGCTCATCCACCTCGAACGCTGCGAGTCCCCGCGGCTGGCGGCCGAGTTCATCGCCCGCCAGGCGCAGGCCCACCAGGCGCAGCGAGCCCTGGCCAGCCTGCGGGTGCTGCTGCGCCACCCGGCGCAGTCGGTGCTGGTCGAGCACGAGCTGCTCAAGCACGGCATCGCCTACGGCACGGCGGGCTTTGCGCCCTACCTCGCGCGGCCGGAAACGTTGCTGGTGCGCGGCCTGTACGCGCACGCCGGCGACGACTACACGGGCTTCGACACCCCGAAGCAGCGTGCCGGCCTGCTGGACGCCTGGCTGCTGTTCTCAGGCGCACGCATCGACAGCGCGGAGCTGCGCCACCTCGACAGCGCCGAGGCCCAGCACGCGGCCGTTGCCGAGGCAGCGCAGGCGCTGGACACCACCCGCAGCTTCATCGAGGGCCATGCGCTGCGCAGTGCGCAGCCCACCGCCCGGCGCCTGCTGGACGCGGCCCTTGCCGTGCTGCGCAGTGGCGACCTGGACGCCTTCGAGGCCTCGTTCCTGAAGGCGCTGGACCCGTACAGGCTGGCCGCGCGCGTGTTCGTGCGCGAGGCCGACGCCGAGCGGGTGGCCAGCAACGTCACGCAGCTGCACCGCGTGGCCGTGGCCGAAGGCACGAGCGTGCAGGCGGCGTTTCGGGTCTTCAGCCAGATGGACGCCGCGCGCCGGCAGGCCCGCGCAAGCGAGCGCGTGGTGCTGTCCAGCATCGAGGCGGCCAAGGGGCTGGAGTTCGACCATGTGCTCATCCCGCACCTCACGGCGGGGGAGTTCGGCGGCGCGACGACCGAGAACCGCAACCTGCTCTACGTGGCCCTGACCCGCGCCCGCCGCCGCCTGACGGTGACCTTCGACCCCGAACGCCCCTCCGGCTTCCTGCGGGACGCCGCCCTCATCGACTGAACCCTGCCGACATGAAACCGCCCGTCATCAACTTCTCCACGCTGCAGGCTGCGGTGGAGATCACGGCCACGCTGGCCTTCGCGCTGTCGGGGCTGCTGGCCGGCGCGCGCAAGCAGCTCGACGTCGTCGGCTTGTGCGTCGTCGCCGGGCTCTCGGCCTTTGGCGGCGGCACGCTGCGCGACGTGCTGCTGGACCGCCGACCGTTCTTCTGGGTCGAGCATGCCGACTGGCTGTGGGCGCTGATGGCGCTGTGCCTGGCGGCCATGCTGGGGATGCGCCGGCGCCACCTCGGCCTCACCGAGCGCGCCATCCAGTGGCCCGACGCGCTGGGCCTCGGGCTCTTCACCGCCAACGGCACGCTGGTGGCGCTGGACGCGGGCATGCCGGCCATCGTGGCGGTGCTCATGGGCGTCATCACCGCTGTGTTCGGCGGCGTGCTGCGCGACATCGTCTGCAACGAGATCCCCGCCGCCTTCCACGACCACCGGCCCTATGCGCTGTGCAGCTTCGTGGGCGGATGGGTGCTGGTGGGCGCGGTGGCCGTGGGCGCGCCGCAGTGGGCCGCCATCAGCGCCGCGGGCCGCGACAGCGGTGATGCTGCGCGGCCTGGCCTTGTGGACGGGGTGGACGCTGCCCGCCTGGCGCATCGGCACCAGGCGGTAGCGCCCTGGCTTACCAGCCGATGGTGTACGTCACCACAGTCGGCGCCTGCGTGTGCAGGGACGGGCTGAAGTCGCCCACGTCGTCGTACGCGAATCCGTAGGCCCTCTTGCTGAGGCTGTGGTCGTGCCAGAACTTGGCGTACCAGTTGCCCAGTTGCCCGGCCGGGTAGTGCGCCGACTGCACGTACCAATTGGCCGGCGTCTCCATCACGTGGCGGTTCAGCGCGGCGCAGATCTGCGCCTGGATCTGCAACTGCGTGCCCGTGTTGGTGGGGTTGCCGCTCGCGTCCGCCAGCAGGCCGGCGCCCAGCAGCACCATGGCGGTGTCGGGCTTGCCGTTGATGTAGAAGGTGCCGGCCGGCGAGCCGCCGGTGAAGGTGAAGCGGTCACCGCTGACGCGGCCGCGGAAGGTGCCCAGGTTCTGCAGCGTGAAGACGAGGTCTTCGTTGCGGTAGCGGGCCCAGACGGCATCGATGTAGGGCTGCAGGTAGTTGGCGTTGGCCGCACCCGGTTTGAACGTGCCGTGGGCCGGCGCCATGATGCGGTAGGGCGAGTACGGCGCCTGCGCCAGCGGCTTGAACTGCGCCGGCACTTCGGCGATGAACTTGCTGAAGAGCTGGTCGCGCGTCTCGGCCAGCGCCTCGCCCACGGTCTGGTCGTATCCACCCAGGCCCTGCACGCGCAGCTTCAGTGGGAAGCCGAAATGGTCCACGCGCGTCGTGTTGATGAAGATGCCCGGGTCCGGCCGGCCCTGCGGGATGATGGCCATCTCGCCGAAGTCGAAGTAGACGTCGATGTTGGGGTCGCTAGCGTTCTCGATGTTGGCGCCGGCATAGCCGACGTTGCCGTTGCCGTCGACGACGACGCGGATGTACATCGGCGAGCCCACCGACATCAGCACGCGCGCCGAGTCCAGCGCCGGGATGGTGATGGAGCGGGTGGCGCTGAGCTTGTGGAAGTAGTTCGTGTAGGTCACGCCGCCCTTGGTCAGCGAGCCGTTGTCGCCCGTGGCCATGGGGATGAGGTTGCCCGCGGCGTCCACGCGCACGAACTTGCCGGTGGACCAGTCCCTGCCGATGATGGCCCAGTAGACCTGGTCGTCGGTCCAGCGGCCGCCGGTCTGGTTGACGATGTTGAAGGTGGTGCGGCCGTTCCAGCTGCCGGTGTTGGTGCTGACGCGGTAGGACGAGGCCAGGTCGTTGAAGCCGCGGCTGACGAGGTTGGACTCGTTGGCCGTCAGCACCAGGGAAGAGCCGCCGTAGTTGACGTCATTGAACAGCGTGAGCTGGTAGCCGGCCTGCACCTTGACCGACGAGACGCGGTCGTTCCAGGCCGTGCCGATCCAGCTCGAGTCGGCGCTGACGCAGAAGCTCTCGCCGGTGTAGTTCACATCGGCGTAGAAGCAGATCGGGCCGGTGGCCGTGTTGCCGCCGACCGTGTAGCTGAACTTCGGCGTGTCGTAAGCCGGCGTGCCGTTGTTGTAGGTGAACCAGTAGCCGATGACGTTGCCGGTGGCGACCGTCACCTTCTGCTCGTAGCGGCCATTGGCGGCCGTCATGCGGATGTTCTGCTGCGGACCGTTGTTGACGGTGTAGTGGGCGTCGACCCAGGTGGTCGACACGTTGGACTTGAACCAGATCGTCGCGGTGGTGCCGCTGACGTCGACGCCCTGGTCGTAGTCCGCGGCCGATGCCGTGCCGAACAGGCCCAGCGTGAGCAAGAGGCAAGCGCCCAGGAAGCGCATGCAACGCAAAACAAGATTCACCTTTGTCTCCTCGGCCCGCTCGTCACAGGGATCGGCAGGCTGTTCAGGGCCCCAACGGTTGGGATCAAGAGGCCGGTCTCGACTGCGATGCCCGACTGCGCTCCCCGGCATGCAGCCGCTGCCAGGGTCAGGCCACCATCCGAACGCGCAGTGAAATCGCTTTCAGATTTGGGCCGCATCGTCCTGGGAGAGACAAGAAAGCGGTTTCATGGAAAACCCGTGCGGAGCGATTTCACGCGTCGCCGGCTTCAGGGACGGTCGATCCCTGCCCCCAGGTTTTCAGTGCGAATGCACCGAACGCAGATGCGAGCCAGGTGCGGCGGCTGGTGCGCCCTCCTGGGCCGCAGCAGCCAGACCGTTGAGGATGCCGCACTGGTCCGCGCCCTGGGCCGCGCCGCAACGCTGGCGCAACTCCTTGAGCTGCTTCTCCAGCGCGCGCAGTTCCTTGATGCGGCGCGACACATGACCGATATGCGAATCCAGCAGCGCGTTGACGTCGCCGCAGTCGCCGCCCGGCGCATCCTTCACGCGCAGCAGCACGCGCACTTCGTCGAGAGACATGTCCAGCCCACGGCAGTAGCGGATGAACTGCAGCCGCTCCAGGTGAGGCACCTCGTAGACCCGAAAGCCGCCCTGCGTGCGCGCCGGCGCGGGCAGCAAGCCCTCGCGCTCGTAGTAGCGGATGGTGTCGATGGCGGTCGATGAGGCGGCAGCAAGGTCTCCGATCTTCACGGCGGGCTTTCAAGGCGTTGCAAGCTTCGAGTCTAAGCACTTGACTCTGGAGTTGCTCCAGGGATTCCAATGGCGCCATGAGTTCCCATGCCCACGAAGACCACGCGCACCGCCACGACCATGGGCACGCGCACAGCCATCCTCACGAAGACGCCTGCTGCGCCGGCCCCGCCGTGGCCCCTGCCCAGGCCACCGCTGCCGGCGGCCTGCTGCTGCGCATCCCGGCGATGGACTGCCCCACCGAGGAAGGCCAGATCCGACGGGCGTTGGAGGGCTTTGCGGACATTCATCGCCTGCACTTCGACCTGCCGGCGCGCGCGCTGACCGTCGACGCGCCAGCGTCGACGTGGAATGCCATCACCGCCGCCATCGCCAAAGCCGGCTTCAGGACGGAGACGCTGTCCACCGCGCCGGCGGCCGAGGACACGGCCAAGGCCCGGCGCGCCGAACTCGTCCGCCTGGTGGCCGCGCTGGCCGTGGCGACCGGCGCCGAACTGCTGCACTTCTTCGCGCCGGACAGCTTCACTTGGCACGCCACCGGCATGGCGGTCGCCGCGGTTGCCATCGCGCTGTCGGGCCTCGCCGTGTTCCGCAAAGGCCTCGCGGCCCTCGTGCGCGGGCAGCTCAACATCAACGCGCTGATGTCGGTCGCCGTCATCGGCGCCTTCGCCATCGGGCAGTGGCCCGAGGCGGCGATGGTGATGGCGCTGTACTCGCTGGCCGAGCTGATTGAAGCCCGCTCGGTGGAGCGCGCACGCAACGCCATCAGCGGCCTGCTGGCGCTGTCGCCCGAGCAGGCCGAGGTGCACCAGCCCGACGGCAGCTGGGTGCGGGTGCAAGCCAAGGCCGTGGCCGTAGGCACCACCGTGCGCGTGAAGCCGGGCGAGCGCTTTGCGCTCGACGGGCGCGTCACGTCGGGCCAGAGCGCGGTGGACCAATCGCCCGTCACGGGCGAGAGCATCCCGGTGGACAAGGCGCCCGGCGACGAGGTTTTCGCCGGCACCATCAACCAGAGCGGGTCGCTGGCGTTCGAGGTCACCAAGCCCACGAGCGACTCCGTGCTCTCGCGCATCATCCACGCCGTCGAGGCCGCGCAAGGCCAGCGTGCGCCGACGCAGCGCTTCGTCGACCGCTTCGCCGCCGTCTACACGCCGGTCGTCTTCCTGCTGGCGCTGGCTGTCGCTGTCGGCACACCGCTGCTGCTGGGTTGGCCGTGGCTCACAGGCATCTACAAGGCGCTGGTGCTGCTCGTCATCGCCTGCCCCTGCGCGCTGGTCATCTCCACGCCGGTGACGGTGGTCAGCGGCCTGGCCGCGGCGGCGCGGCGCGGCATTCTTATCAAGGGCGGCGTGCATCTGGAGGAAGCGCGCAAGCTCAAGGTACTGGCGCTGGACAAGACCGGCACGCTGACC
>CAUJSJ030000018.1:0-34318 GCA_963422775.4 uncultured Roseateles sp. | reverse complement strand
CCGCTGCCGCCGTTGCCGCGCCCATGCCCACCTCGGCCGAGGTGCGCTGCGAGATCGAGCCCTTCCCCGAGCTGAACTACGCGGTGCTGCACAACGCCCAGCCGCTGTTCCGCCGCTTCGTGCTGAGCTGCGACGCGCCCGACAAGGCCGAGCCGCTGGACGTGGAAGTGGCCGTGCACATGGGTGCCGAGGAGGCGCGCTACGAGCGGCGCGTCGTCATGCAGCACGAGCGCGAGAACCTCACCAAGGACATCCACGTGCCGCTGACCGCCGACGTCGCCCGCGGCGTGCACGAGGCCATCAACACCAGCCTGCAGGTGCGCGTGCGCCAGGGCGGCAAGGTGCTGTATCACGACAGCCACCGGCTGCGCCTCTTGCCGGTGGACCAGTGGCGCGACAACCGCCGCGACGGCCAGTGGCTGCCCTCCTTCGTGCTGCCGCGCGACCCGGCCGTGGTGCGCGCGCTGTCGCAGTCGCAGCGCTACAACCGCGTGCTGCGCGACGACCCCACGGCCGGCTTCGAGGGCTACCAGTGCGTGCCCGACAACGCCGTGCGGGCCGATGGCCGCATCGACGAGGAGCTGCTGCGCGGCGTGGACCGCCAGGTCGAGGCCATCTGGGCCACGCTGCTGCACGACTGGCAGCTCGGCTACATCAACCCGCCGCCCAGCTACAGCAAGCAGCTCGACTCGCAGCGCCTGCGCATGCCGTCCACCGTGCTCGCCGAGCGCGCGGGCACCTGCATCGACCTGGCGCTGCTGTTTGCGGCCTGCCTGGAGCTGGTGGACATCTACCCGGTCGTCTTCCTGCTCGACGGCCATGCGCTGCCGGGCTGGTGGCGCCACTCATCCTTCCGCGAGGGCTACATGCAGATGACCGGCAACTACAGCGGCGCCTTGCAGGCCGACGCCAGCAGCAGCTCGGCCGCCAACGCCCAGGCCGTGCCCTGGCATGCCGGCCGCGCCAGCTGGGACGAGGTGCGCCAGCTCATCGCCGACCGCAAGCTGGTGCCCATCGAGACCGTGCGGCTGACCGAGCACTGCGGCTTCATCGAGGCCATCGAGGCCGGTGTGGAGGCGCTGGGTGACCGCGCCGACTACGACTCCATGTTGGACATCATCACGGCGCGACAGCGGCAGATCACGCCGTTGCCGCTGCTGAGGGACGACCAATGACCGCCGCCAGCCAGACGCTGTGGGCCGAAGTCGGCGACCAGCTCGACGTGGCCGCGCCCGGCGGCGAAGCCACCCGCGCACCCATCCAGCAGCGCCGCCGCCGTGGCTTCGACGCAAGTGCCGCCGATGGCCGCGCCGCTGTGCGCCTGCTGCGCGATGGCGACCTGCTGCGCTGGGTCTACGAGCCGCCCGTTCGCCAGCTCGGCAACCAAGGCCGGCGCAGCTGGCGCGCCTTCAGCCCCGAGTCGCGCGAGACGGTGCAGCGCATCGCCTTCCCCGAGCTGGGCGCCAACCAGCTGACCGAGGCGCTGCAGGGCCTGGACCGCCGGCTCAACCCGGTGCTGGCCCAGCTGACCGCGCCGGCCCAGGGCCTGCGTCGCTGGGACGGGCAGGGCTGGGTGGCGTTGGTGGCGGGCGAGCTGGCGGCGCTGCAAGGCCGCGTGCTGGTGCTGGTGCACGGCACCTTCAGCGCCAGCGCGATGTACGCCAAGGAGTTCACCGCCACTGTCGACGGCGAGACGCTGCTGGAGCGGCTGGCCGACGCCAGCGGCACCTACGCCGCCGTGCTGGGCTTCGACCACCCGACGCTCTCCGTCGCGCCCTGGCTGAACGCTCTGGCCCTGCGCGATGCCTTGATCGGAAACTCAGCCCCCTGCCCGGCCGAGTTCGACTTCGTCGGCCACAGCCGCGGCGGCCTCGTCATCTCCTGGCTGCTGCGCATGGCGCCCGAGCTGCGTGCGCGCCAGGCCCTGTTCGTCGGCTCACCGCTGGCCGGCACGTCGCTCGCCGCACCCGACAAGCTGCGCCAGGCGCTGGACACACTGGCCAGTTTTGCCGACGCGGTGACCGAGGCCGCCTCGCAGGCCCGCAAGGTTGCACCGCCCGGCCTGGCCGTGCTGGCCCTGGGCGTGGGCGGCCTGGCCTGTGTTTTGGGCAAGGTGCTGGAGCTGGGCGCCCGCACGCCGCTCACCGACGCTGCCGTCGGCTTGGTGCCGGGGCTCTTGGCGCAGGGGCGGGTCAACAACAACCTGGAGCTGGCCCAGCTCTACCCGCTGCCCACCGGCGCCGAGCTGCGCGCCATTGGCGGCAGCTTCATGCCAAGCGAAGTCAACCAGCCGCTGTGGAAGTTGTGGAAGCGCGTGACCAACCTGAAGGGCCAGGCGATGTACTACGGCGCGGATTTGATCTTCGACCAGCCCAACGATCTCGTCGTCGATAGCGCCTCGATGAACTGCCTCGGCGACATGGTGCTGGCGGCGCCGCAGTGGGAGGATTTGGGTGTGAGTGCGGAGACTCATCACACCAACTACTTTCAGGATTTGCGGGTGTTGAACTGGCTGGATCGGCGGTTGCGGTGACCCGTCGTAGTGACCGGCAGGGTTGCAGCGAAAGCGGGCAGGACATGACAAGGCGGAACTAGACTTGGCCTCAGCAACCATGGCGAGACTTCTAAAACCGATTGCTCTTGCATTGACCATCTACTTGGCCTCTTTCAGTGCCATGTACTGGCATTGCAGCGGCCCGAAGGGATGGCAATACTCATCGGCTTCGTCGCTCGACATCGTTGCGTACGTGTTGTATTGGCCCGTCTACAAGGCGGCCCGCAGCTTCGAGGCTGTTCGTCCGCATTGGCGAGATCCGGTGTATGACTATTGTGGGCAGGTGCCGTGCCGGTCGTGAACGGCAGGAATCAGCCTGCAGCAGGCGCCAAGCTCGAAGAGGCCTGCCACCAACTCAGTTTCGACCGAAGGTACTAGCGCCTGAGCTGAGCGGAAGTGAACCTGCGGCCCGCCAGCGTCAGCTTGGCAGTGGCGCGGATGTCGTCCGAGCCCGCACCGAGCTGCACTTCGTAGACGCCAGGCGCTACGACCCAATCGCCGGTCGACTCGTCAAACGTGGCTAGCAGTCTGGGATCGATCTTGACCGCGCTGGTGGCGGTCTCGCCCGGCTTCAGCTTCAGCTTGTCGAAGCCGACCAAGCGCCGTGGCGCTTCCCATTGGGCACTCTGCGGCGCACGCACATAGACCTGGCCGACGCAGTCGCCCGCACGGCTGCCGGAGTTCCGCGTCGAGAACTTGACCGTCACCTGCGTCTTGGCCTGGCTGGCATTGAGGCCGCCCAGCTCGAAGTTCGTGTACGACAGACCATGCCCAAACGAGTACAGCGGCTTGTGCCCGCGCAGGTCGAACCACTTGTAGCCCACCGCGGCGCCCTCGGTGTAGCGCACGGTGAACGGCGGGCCGTCCGATTTGCCGGCGATTTGCGGGCGCACCAGTTGATCCGTGCTGGCGGAGAAGGTGATGGGCAGGCGGCCTGACGGGTTGACCTCGCCGGTGAGGATGCGGGCGATGGCCTCGCCGCCGGATGCGCCCGGGTAGAAGGCCGCCAGGATGGCCTTCACGTCCTTCTCCCAGGGCATCAGGATCGCGCCGCCGCTTTCGACGACGACGATCGTGTTCGGGTTCGCCTTGGCCGCGGCGCTGACGATGTCGTTCTGGTTGCCCAGCAGCGTCAGCGAAGCGTCCAGCGATTCGGCGGTCCATTGGTGCACGAAGACGATGGCCACGTCCGCCGCGGCGGCGGCCTTGCTTGCAGACTCGACGTTGGTGCCGGCGTCGAACGCGAACTGCGTTGACGGCATCAGCCGCTGCAAGGCCTTCATCGGCGACGACGGTTGCCACACTTCGGTCAGCCAGCCGCCCGGGCCCAGGCCCGGCACTGCATTGCCGCCGATGGGCGTGACGGAGGCCGAGCCGCCGCCCGCCAGCACTGCCTTGTCGGCGTACGAGCCAATGATCGCGACGCGCTTGGGCGCCGCGACTCCGGCGAGGGGCAGCAGGCCGCCCTCGTTCTTCAGCAGCACCAGCGACTGCTCGGCGGCCGCCTGCGAGACCTTGGCGTTGGCGGCGAAATCGATGGGCCCGGCCTTCACCGGATGGTCCATCACGCCCTTGTCGAACATCGCCCAGAGGATGCGCCGCACCATGTCGTCCAGCCGCGCTTTGGGGACCGAGCCGTCATCGAGCGCTTCCTTCAGCGGCTTGGCGAAGTGGGGTACCTTGTCGAAGGGGAAGCCGGACTGCTGGTCGAGCCCGCCGTTGGCGTCCTGCACTGTCGAATGCACGGCGCCCCAGTCGGACATGACATAGCCCTTGTAGCCCCAGTCGCCCTTGAGCACCTGGTTCTGCCACTTGTTGTTCTGGCAGGCGTAGACGTCGTTGATGCGGTTGTACGAGCACATCACCGAGCCGGGGCTGGCCTTTTCGATGGCGAGCTCGAAGGCCAGCGCGTCGCTCTGGCGCAGTGCGGGCTCTGAGATCTGCGCGCTGACGATGTTGCGGCCGGTCTCCTGCGCGTTAATCAGGTAGTGCTTGATCGTCGAGACGATGTGGTTGGACTGGATGCCGCGGATCAGCCCGGCGGCCATGTCGGCGGCGAGCAGCGGATCCTCGCCGGTGTATTCGAAGTTGCGGCCGTTCTGCGGCTCACGGGCCAGGTTGACGCCGCCCGCGAGCATCACGTTGAAGCCCGACTGCCGCGCCTCCAGGCCGATCATCCGGCCGCCGGCCTCTGCCACGCGCGGGTCCCAGCTGGCGGCCGTGGCCAGCGACGAGGGCAGGGAGGTGCGCTCCAGGTTGGGGTTGCGCACGCCGATGGAGGCATCCGCCTGGTGCTGGGCCGGGATGCCCAGCCGCGCGATGCCGGGGATGTAGCCGGCCGAGCCCGGGATCACCGTGGCGATGACGTCCTTGGTGTTGACGCCGGGGATCACGCTGCTGTCCACCTGCGCCAGCTGGTCGCCCGAGGCATAGCCGAACACCAGCAGCAGCTTCTCGTCCTGCGTCATTGCCTTGAGCAGCAGGTCGGTGCGCTGCGCCGAGGGCTTGCTGCGGTCCGCCCAGGGTTGGGCCGGGGCGGCGGGCGTCGTGGCGCCTGCGGCATGGGCCGCTGGGGCAGCGGCGCAGAGCATCATCGCCACAGCCGTGGCCACCAGGGAAGCGTGCATGGGTTTCATGGCGAGTGGCGCTTCCCGGTTGGGCGCGGAAGCGCTTTCAAGATCAAGGAGAGCGGGCGGACTCTACCTGGATAGCGGTGTCCCGTGCATCGGCGGTGGCCGCTGCCACCCAAGTTTTCTTGCCGCGAGGGCGAGTGCTACTGCGCCACCAGCTCCACGCGCCGGTTTCTGGTGCGCCCGGCCTCGTCGCCGTTGCCGGCCACCGGCGCGAGGCTGGCCAGCCCCTTGGCGCTCAACCGCTTGGCGTCGACCTTGTACGGCGCCGCGCTCAGGGCCAGCACGACGGCGCGGGCGCGCTCCATGCTCAGCGTCTGGTTGGCGTCCAGGCCGCCGACGTTGTCGGTGTGGCCGACGATGTAGACCTTCAGGGCGGGCTGGTTCTTCAGCAGCTCGGCCATCGCGTCGAGCTGGGCCTTGGACTCGGTCTTGAGCTCGGTCTTGCCGGTGTCGAAGAACAGGCCGGTCAGCGTGACGCGGCCTTCCGCCGCGAGGCCGGCCTGCAGGGCGGCTGGGTCCACCGTGACCTGGCCGGTCTCCATGGCCTTGGGCTCAATGATCTGCAGATAGGTGGCCACCAGGCCCGTCGTCGCATTCGCGGCCAGGGCGTTGTAGAGCAGCACGGTGGCTTCCTGGCCGGGCTTGCCCAGGGTGCCGACGAGCATGCGGCCGTCTTCCACGGACAGCGCCGAGGTCAGGCTGTAGCGGCTGCCGGTGGGCGTGTCGACCGTGCCCTTGGCCCAGGTCATGCCCTTGTTGGGCTCGCTCGTCTTCCACCAGGCGAAGTAGAGGTCGGCGCAGTCGCGCTCGCAGGCAAAGCGCTTCTTGAAGCCGGCCGCGTTCAACGCCTGCTCGTAGTTGCGCCACACCTCCAGCGCCGCCTTGCCGCGCGGTGCGATGTAGACGGTTTGGGTGACCTTGCCTTCGAGGGTCTGCATGTCCTTGAACTGGCGCTTGTCGGCCTTGGACAGCTCGGCGCCGGCGGGCAGCACGGCGCTGTCCCAGTTGGAGACACGCTGGCCGGCCAGCCAGGAGCCGGCGAAGCGCCTGACGAGGGGATGGTCGGCCGCGCCGGGTACGTCGGTATAGGGTGCATCGGCGGCGACAGCCGAGGCGGAGGCGGCGAGGGCCAGCAGGACGGCGGCCAGGCGGGTGCAGGTGTTGTGTTTCATCTGGGCAGTCATTGCAGGACCATTTCGACGCGGCGGTTCTTGGCGCGGCCGTCGTCGCTGGTGTTGGGCGCCACGGGCGCGAAGTTGGCGATGCCGCGGGCCTGCAGCCGGCCGGCGGCGATGCCGCGCTGAGTCAGCGCTGCCGTCACCGCCTGGGCACGGCCCTGGCTGAGGGCGAGGTTGGCGTCGATGGCGCCGACGTTGTCGGTGTGGCCGACGATGAGGACCTTGAGCGCCGGCTGGGCCTTGAGCAGGGCCGCCATCTGGTCGAGCTGGGCGTTGCTGTCGGGCTTGATGTCGGTCTTGCCGGTGTCGAAGAAGAGGCCGTAGAGGGCGATCTTGCCTTCGGCCTGCAGGCCGGCACCGATGGCCTTGGCGTCGACGGTGACCTGGCCCGTGGGCATGGCCTTGGGCTCGACGATCTCGACATAGGTGGCGGCGCGGTGGGTGTATTCGTTCTCAGCCATGGACGTGAACAGCAGCAGGTTCAGCGTGCGGCCGGCGCTGGTCAGCGTGCCCACCGTCATGCGGGCCTGTTCGTGGCTGAGCGCCATCTCCAGGTTCCAGGCGGCGCCTGCGTGCGAACCATCCGCGGCGGGCAGGTTGCCTTCGGCCCAGCGCATGCCCTTGGCGCGCTCGGTGCCGTCCAGCGCGAAATAGGCCTTGGTGCAGCCCTGGGCTTCGCTCTCGCATTGCCAGGTGGTCTTGAAACCGGCGGCGATCAGGGCCTGCTGGTAGTTGCGGTAGACCTCCAGCGGGCTCTTGCCCAGCGGCGCCAGGTAGAACAGCCGCGTGACCTTGCCTTCGAGGCTGACCGGGCGATTGAACTTGTCGTTCTCGGTCTTGGACACGCCGCTGGCGTCGGGGAAGCTGCGCTGCTCCCAGTCCTGCTGCGCGTAGCCCGCCAGCACGCTGCCGGTGAAGCGTTTGAGGACGGGGTGATCGGCGCTCTTGGCGACGTCGGCCTTGGGAGCATCGGCGACGGCCGTGGTGGCGAGGAGCAGGGCAGAGAGAAGAGCGAGGGCGGCGCGGAGAGGCGTCATGGGTGGCGGCGGGTTGGAGGCGCGATGTTGACGCAGCCAACGCGCGAGATCCTCGCCACAGCGACCTGCAAACGTGGGAGCCGAAAGCGGGGACGGGGCCCTGGCCCTTCGACTCAGACCAGTTCTTTTTCCGGGCTGCGGTAGTGGTAGCGGTAGGCGAAGACGAAGCCCATGCGCGTGTAGAGCCGCTTGGCGACCTCGTTGTCGCTGCCCACCTGCAGATAGGCTTGGCGGGCGCCTTGCGCGTGCGCGAGCGCCAGCAGGGCGCGGCACAGGCGCTCCGCGTGGCCCTGGCGCGGCACGGCCGAGAAGATGTCGTAGAGGCCGACGATGTCGCCGTCGACGACCATCTGGCCGCAGGCCAGCAGCCGCCCCGCGCTGTCGTTCAGCGCAAAGCCCTGGTAGGCGACCGGGGCGTTGGCAATGCGCTCGGCGTGGGCGGCGATTGCCGTGTCGGACGAGCCGCGCAGGGTGCCCACGGTGGTGGCATAGGTGGGGGCGTCGAGGGCCCTGAGAGCAGGTGGAGCGGGCTCGGGGGCGAGGTCGCCCAGCACCATCACGTCCGCCGCATCGAAGGCGCACCAGCCCTTGGCCGCGAGCAAGGCGTCAAGGTCGGCCGGCTGGCTCCAGGGCGTCACGCGCACGGCCAGCGGCAGGCCGGCGGCGTCATAGGCCCGCTGGCAACGGGCCAGCAGCTCGTCCAGCGGCAGGGTGCCCTCGCGCAGCGCGTTGATGCAGCGCGAACGCTTGGCCTTGCCGGGTGACAGGCGGATCAACCAGCCGTCGATGTCGGCCTGCTGGGGCGGGGCGCTGGCATCCAGGCCGGCCAGTTCGGCGCGCAGGGCGAGCGCTTCAGTCATCGTTGAGCAGCGTGCAGGGGTTGCGCCAGACGCAGCGCCACTTGGGCCGCGGGGTGCCGTCGAAGGGCTTGCTCAGGGCCCTGGTCGGTGAACTCGGCGCCCAGTCGGGCATAGAAACGCTTGGCGGGCTCGTTGGCGTCCAGCACCCAAAGGAAGAGAGGCTGCTGGCGGTGCTCGGGTCCGAGTCCGCGAACCACTGCCCGCAGCAACTGGCGGCCGATGCCGCCGCCTTTGGCGTCGGGGTGGACGTGCAGGTTGTCGACCAGCGTGCCCCACTCGGGATCATGGTCGAGCATCACGTAGGCGAAGCCCATCATCTGGCCGGTGGGGTCTTCGGCCACGATGCCGAAGGCGGGCGCGGCGTCGGGGCCTTGCAGCCGCTCGCGCCACACGGCTTGGCGATCAGCGTCGACCCCGTGGTCGAGATAGTCGTCCGCCAGGATGCCGCGGTAGGCGCTGCGCCAGCTGGTGGCGTGCAGGGCGGCGACGGTGTCGGCGTCGCCGGCACGCAGGGACCGCAGCACGACCGTACTCACCGCATCGTCTCGATGCGCCTGACCATCTCCTTGGCGAACTCGACAAACGCCTGCGCGCCCTTGGAGCTGGGATCGAACACCACGCCCGGCAGCCCGTAGCTCGGCGCCTCGGCCAGGCGCACGTTGCGCGGGATGACGGTGTCGAACACCTTGTTGCCGAAGTGGGTCTTGAGCTGGTCGCTGACCTGCTGCTGCAGCGTGATGCGCGGGTCGAACATGACGCGCAGCAGGCCGATGATCTGCAGGTCGGGGTTGAGGTTGGCGTGGATCTGCTTGATGGTGTTGACCAGGTCGGTCAGCCCTTCCAGCGCGAAGTACTCGCACTGCATGGGCACGATGACGCCGTGGGCGCTGCACAGGCCGTTCAGCGTCAGCATCGACAGCGACGGCGGGCAGTCGATCAGGACGAAGTCGTAGTCCGCCGCGACCTCGGCTATTGCCGTCTTGATGCGCTTCTCGCGGCGCTCCAGGGCCACCAGGTCGACCTCGGCGCCGGCCAGCTCGCGGTTGGCGCCGAGCACGTCGTAGCCGGACTTTTCAGCCTTGACGCGGGCCTCGGCGATGGAGGCGGACTCCAACAGCACGTCGTAGACGGTCAGCTCCAGCTTGCGCTTGTCGATGCCGGAACCCATCGTCGCGTTGCCCTGCGGGTCCAGGTCGACCACCAGCACGCGCTGGCCGATCTGCGCCAGGCCGGCGGCGAGGTTGACGGTGGTGGTGGTCTTGCCGACGCCGCCCTTCTGGTTGGCGATGCAGAAAATCTTGGCCATGGGTTCCAGTTCTCGACTGCCGGCATCGTACCGGGGAGAGAGCGGGTCGACCCTCGGGCGCGACCCGTGAAGTCACGTCAACGCGGCCGCATCCAAATGATGCAACGCTGGGCGTCGAGGCCCGGTACGGCCAGTTGTTCCACGTGAAACACGTCCACGTCGGCGGGCAGGGCGGCGATCTCGTCGGCCGGATGTTGGCCCTTCATGGCCATCCAGACGGCGCCTTCGGCCAAGTGCTGGCGGGTCAGGCTGGTGAAGTCGACCAAGGATGCGAAGGCGCGGGAGGTGATGACGCCGAAGGGTTCGGTCGCCAGCGCCTCGACGCGGCTGTGCACGCCGTGCAGGTTGGGCAGTTTCAGCTCAGCGGCGACCTGCTGGATGAAGGTGGCCTTCTTGGCGACCGCGTCCACGCAGCTGACATCGGTGCCCGGGCAGCAGATCGCGATGACCACGCCTGGCAGGCCGCCGCCAGCGCCCACGTCCATCAACCTGGCCGGCGCGCCGTGGCGCTGCAGCGGCGCGACGACCGAGAGGCTGTCCACCAAATGGTGGCCCAGCATCTGCGCCGGGTCACGCACGGCGGTCAGGTTGTAGACCTTGTTCCACTTCTGCAGCAGGGCCAAGTAGGCCAGCAGATGGTCGAGCTGCGTGTCGGTGAGATCAAGGCCAAGTTCGCGGGCGGCGCTTGCGAGCGCGTCCCTCATGCCGTCACCACAACGTCAGCCGCCTCGGCGGTGAAGCCCTTGAACTTGCCCTTTTTCAGGTGCACCAGCAGCAGCGAAATCGCCGCCGGCGTGATGCCGGAGATGCGCGAGGCCTGGCCCAGCGTCTCGGGGCGGTGGGTGTTCAGCTTCTGCCGCGCCTCGAAGGACAGGGCGTGGACGAGGCCATAGTCCAGTTCGTCGGGCAGCTTCAGATGCTCGAAGTGGGCAGCGCGGGCAACGTCGTCGACCTGCTTGTTGATGTAGCCGGCGTACTTGGTGCTGATCTCGACCTGTTCGGCGACGAGGTCGGCCAGCTCCTGGCCCAGCTCGGCAGCCAACGTTTCACGTGAAACACCGGCTTCGGGTCGCGCAATCGCGGCCACTTCGGCCACCGTGTCGAAGCCGACGCCCGGCCGGCGCAGCAAGTCGGCCAGGCTGTACTCGCGCTCCAGCGCCTTGCCGACCAGCCGCTCCGCATCCACCGCCGGCAGGATGCCGGGATGCACCCACGTGCTCTTCAGCTTTTCGGTTTCACGTGAAACAGCATCGCGCTTGCGGTTGAAGGCGGCCCAGCGCTCGTCGTCCACCAGCCCCAGCTGGCGGCCGGTCTCGGTCAGGCGGGCATCGGCGTTGTCCTCGCGCAGCTGCAGCCGGAACTCGGCCCGGCTGGTGAACATGCGGTAGGGCTCGGTGACGCCCTTGGTGATGAGGTCGTCCACCAGCACGCCCAGGTAGGCCCCTGGTCGCGCGCCGGGGTCCACGGGCCATCGCCTCGCACCTGCAGCGCGGCGTTCAGGCCGGCGAACAGGCCCTGGGCCGCCGCCTCCTCGTAGCCGGTGGTGCCGTTGATCTGGCCGGCGAAGAACAGGCCCTGGATGACCTTGGTCTCGAAGGAAGCCTTCAGCCCGCGCGGGTCGAAGTAGTCGTACTCGATGGCGTAGCCGGGGCGCAGGATGTCGGCGTTCTCCAGCCCCGGGATGCTGCGCACGGCGGCGAGCTGGATGTCGAAGGGCAGGGAGGTGGAGATGCCGTTGGGGTAGAACTCGTGCGTCGTCAGGCCCTCGGGTTCCAGGAAGATCTGGTGCGAGTCCTTGTCGGCGAAGCGGTTGACCTTGTCCTCGATGCTCGGGCAGTAGCGCGGGCCCACGCCCTCGATGACGCCGGTGAACATCGGGCTGCGGTCAAAGCCGCTGCGGATGATCTCGTGCGTGCGCAGGTTGGTGTGCGTGATCCAGCAGGGCACCTGCTGCGGGTGCATCGCGGCCTCGCCCATGAAGCTGAACACCGGCACCGGCGACAGATCGCCCGGCTGCGCCTCGCACTTGGAGAAGTCGATGGTCCGGCCGTCGATGCGCGGCGGCGTGCCGGTCTTCAGGCGCCCCTGTGGCAGCTTCAGCTCCTTGAGCCGCGCCGACAGCGACACCGCCGGTGGATCGCCCGCGCGGCCGGCGCTGTAGTTTTCCAGGCCAACGTGGATGCGGCCATCCAGGAAGGTGCCCGCCGTCAGCACGACGGCGCGGGCGCGGAAATGGATGCCGGCCTGGGTGATGGCGCCGACGACGCGGTCACCCTCGACCATCAGGTCGTCCACCGCCTGCTGGAACAGCTGCAGGTTGGGCTGGTTCTCCAGCATGCGGCGGATGGCGGCCTTGTAGAGGATGCGGTCCGCCTGGGCGCGGGTGGCGCGCACGGCCGGGCCCTTGCTGCCATTGAGGATGCGGAACTGGATGCCGCCTTCATCGGTGGCCAGCGCCATCGCGCCGCCCAGCGCGTCCACTTCCTTGACGAGGTGGCCCTTGCCGATGCCGCCGATGCTGGGATTGCAGCTCATCTGGCCCAGGGTCTCGATGTTGTGGGTCAGCAGCAGCGTCTGCGCGCCCATGCGGGCGGCAGCGAGCGCGGCCTCGGTGCCGGCATGGCCGCCGCCGACGACGATGACATCGAATTCCTTGGGGTAGAGCATCTCAATCCGATTCAAAAGAACGGTGCCCGCGCGATAGCTCGGGCAAACCCCGAATTTTACGAACTGGCTGTGGATAAGTCACTCGTCGGATTTTTCGGGCGCGAGCCTCACACGCAGGCCGCCGAGGGTGGGTGAGCGGTCGACCTTCGCGGCCCAACCCTGCAGCGCGGCGATGCGCCGCACGATGGACCAGCCCAGGCCGCTGCCCGGCGCGCTGCCGTCGGCGCCGCGCTGGAAGCGCTGGCCCAGGCGTGCCAGGCCGGCGTCGTCCAGGGCCTGGCCCACCGTCCTCGACGATCAGCTGCCAGCCTCGCGGCGTGGCGTCCACGCCCAGCATGACCGGGCTGCCCGGCGGGCTGTAGCGCAGTGCGTTGTCCAGCAGATTGCGCAGCAGCACCTGGGTCAGCAGCGGGTCGCCCTGGGCCTGGACCGGTGCCGGGGCGTCCACGGCCAGCGCGTGCCCCCGATTCAGCGGGCTCTCGGCGGCTGCGGCCACGGCCTGCCGGGCGAGGTCGGCCAGGTTCAGCGGCGTGTGCGGCGGCGCGGCGGCGGCTTCCAGCCGGGCCAGCATCAGCAACTGGTCGACGAGGCGTGCGGCGCGGTCGCAGCCGGCCAGCGTGGCCGCCAGCGCGTGGGTGCGCTCAGCCTCGTCGCGGGCGCCCTGCGCGACCTGGGCCTGGGCGCGGATGGCGGCGATGGGTGTGCGCAGCTCGTGTGCGGCATCGGCAGTGAGCCGGCGCTCACCTTGCAGCAGCGCCTCGATGCGCGCGAAGAGGGCGTTCAGCGCCGCCAGCAGCGGCACCAGCTCGGCCGGGGCGTCGGCCAGCGCCAGCGCGGCGAGCTGGTCGGGCCGGCGGGCGGCCAGCTCGCTGCGCAGGCGGCGCAGCGGTGTCAGTCCCCAGTGCAGCACGGCGGCTGCCAGCAGCAGCATCAAGACCAGCGCGGCGGCGCCCAGGCCCAGCAGCGGCCCGAGCATGGCCCACAGGATCTCCTGCCGCGCCGACTCACGCTCGCCGACGAGCACGGTCACGTCCGCGCTGGCGCCGCGCGCGACGAAGACGCGCCAGCCCACGTCGCCGCGCGTCACGGCATGAAAGCCATCCACCAGCGGCGCCATCGGCGCCATCGGCTCAATAGGCGCCTGTGACGAGCGCAGCGCCAGCCGGCCTTCGTGGAAGACCTGGAAGACCGCGCGCGGCGCATAGCGGTGAAGGCTGGGCGCGTCGAGCACCTCGTCATCGTCATGGGCCAGGCGCCCGCTGTGCTGCACCACGAGCAGAGCCGCGGCCTGGGTCAGGTGCGCGTCCAGCAGTTCGCCCAGCTCGTGTTCGGCCTGGCGCAGCGCCAGCGCGGCCGTCAGCCCGCCGACGCTCAGGGCCACCGCGAGCACGCCTGCCAGCAGCCGCGCCTGCAGCGAGGCCAAGGCCTTCATGGGCGCGGCACCCGGTAGCCGACGCCGCGCACGGTCTCGATCAGCCCGGCGCCCAGCTTGCGCCGCAGGTGGTGCACGTGGACTTCGATGGCGTTGCTCTCCACCTCCTGGCCCCAGGCGTAGAGCTGGCCTTCCAGCTGCTCGCGGCTCAGCACACGGCCGGCCTGGCGCAGCAGCAGGGCCAGCAGGTCGAACTCGCGGGTCGACAGCGCCACCTCGGCGCCGGCCTGGGTCACGCGGTGGGCTGCGGGGTCCAGCAGCACGTCCTGCCAGGCCAGCTGCTCCTGCGGCTGGCCTTGGGCGCGCCGCGCCAGTGCACGCAGCCGGGCGCCCAGCTCGAACAAGTCCACCGGCTTGACGATGTAGTCGTCGGCGCCGCCGTCCAGGCCGCGGATGCGGTCGGGCACGGCATCGCGGGCGGTCAGCACCAGCACCGGCACCGCGCAGCCCGCAGCCCGCGCCCGGGCCAGCACCTCCAGCCCGTCGAGTCGCGGCAGGCCCAGGTCCAGCACGGCGGCGGCGTAGGGCGCGGCGCGCAGCTCACGCTCGGCGGCTTCGCCGTCGCGCACCCAGTCGACCTGGAAGCCCTGCTGGCGCAGGCCGGCACGCAGGCCGTCGCCCAGCAGCGGGTCATCCTCGGCGAGCAGGATGCGCATGGTCAGTCGTCATGCTTGTCATGGCCGCGATGATGCCGCCCTTCGCCCGCGCGCCCCATCTCGGCGGAGGCGCCGGCGTCGCGCCAGGGCGAAGTCGGCCCCAGGCTCCAGGCCCAGAAGCCCAGCAGGGCGACGATCAGGGCCGCCGCCACGCCGCGGTGCATGGCCCGCGTCGGCGACGTGCCGGCCGGCACGGGCTTGCGCCCGGTCAGCATGGCCGGCACGAGACGGTCGCGCGCCAGCCAGCTCATCAGCAGCACGGCCGCCACGTGCACGCCCACCAGCAGCAGCAGCCCGTTGGCCAGCGCCTCGTGAACCTCCTCCCACGCGTCGCCGCCCTGCCAGGGCCAGCCAGCCACTGCCGGCGGCCAGCAGGCCGGTGCCCAGCAAGGCCAGCACGGCCCAGCCACCGGCCGGGTTGTGGCCGGCATGGGGCCGCGCCCGGCCGGCCAGCAGCTCGCGCAGATGGGCCAATACGGCGCCCGGCCCGCGCACGAAGTTCGCGAAGCGCGCCGGAGGCGTGCCGACAAAGCCCCAGATCAGGCGCAGCACCATCGCGCCGGCCAGCGTCAGCCCGAAGCTGATGTGCACGGCCCGCCAGCCGTCGGCCTCGGCGGTGAGCCAGGCGCCCGCCACGCTGAGGGCCATCACGGCGTGGAGCAGTCGCACCGGGGCGTCCCACAGGCGCTGGGTGATGGTGGGGGGCGGGGTGGCGGAAAAAGCGGAGGAAGGGATCTCAGTCGAAGCGGTGTCCATGCGGGGCTCCTGAAGCGGATGCCTGCATGCTGGGGCGCCAGGCTTAGGGTTGGCTGAAGACGGGCCGTGCGCGCATCGAGTTGATTGATCGGCCGCCCTGCAGCTTGTTTGCGCAGCGTCAATCCCCGTGTGACCCCGGGCGCGGACAGTCGGCGGCATCACCCCTCCAAGGAGAACCTGATGTTCAAGACCAACGTCGGCGGCATCGACCGCATCGCCCGCATCCTCGCCGGCCTCGTGCTGCTGGCGTTGGCCGTGACGGGCACCATCGGCGCCTGGGGCTATGTCGGCATCGTGCCGCTGGCCACCGGTCTGTTGAGCACCTGCCCGCTGTATTCGATGCTCGGCTTCAGTACCTGCCCGCTCAAGTCCTGATCGGGCCAACGCGGTGGCGGGACAATCCCGCCATGGCCGACCCCAGTCCCACGCCTTTTGCCTGCAGGCCGCGCTGTGCGGCCTGCTGCATCGCGCCGTCAATCAGTTCGCCCATTCCCGGCCACCCGGACGGCAAGCCGGCCGGCGTGCGTTGCGTGCAGCTGGATGACGAGGACCGCTGCCGCATTTTTGGGCAACCCGAGCGCCCGGCGGTCTGCAGCTCCTTGCAGCCGAGCGAGGACATGTGCGGCAGCAGCCGCGAGCAGGCGATGCGCTGGCTGGGCTGGATGGAGGAGCAGACGGCGCCTGGCGCCTGATGCTGCCGATCTGCGGCAGACTGCGCGGCCATGACCGCTGTCGCCAACACCCCCGTCCCGCCCACCAGCCTGCTGGGCCGCATGGCGGCCGAGCGCGGAGCCTTTGCCGACGCCTACGCCCTGCAGTTCCCGCGTGCGGTAACGCTGGCCGAGTTCGTCGAGGCCTTCTACACGACGCGCCTCTTCAAGGTCGAGCGCGCGCTGCTTGGGTTGTTCGGCAAGCCCTCCAGCGACGTGATGGCGCGGGCCGTGGCACGTGGCGAGGGGCAGCGCCTGGCCGTCTGGACCGTCGAGGCCCGCGAGGGCGACGAGCTGCTGATGCACGAGGACAGCGGCGCCACGCGTTCGTGGTTCAAGGTCGAAGCAAGCGTGGGCAGCACGACGCTGTGGTTCGGCTCCGCCGTCGTGCCACGCCGGCGCAAGCCGGGCGGCGAAGCCCGCCTGGGCTGGATCTTCCACGCGCTGCTCGGCTTTCACCGCCTTTACTCGCGCGCGCTCCTCGCGGCGGCCGCCAGGCGACTGGCGCGTTAGCCCTTCGTGCCCTTGCCGCTGACCTTCTCGGTCACCGGCTGCTGGGTCGCCAGGTCTTCGATCCACACCTCGCAGGCCTCGCCCGCGATACGCCCGGCCACGCGGTAGGCCGTGCCGGCTTGCGGCACGAAGCCGACCTCGCCCTGCGCACGGCACGTCGGGTTCGTCATGGCCAGGATGGGAGCGGCGTACTGCGTGACGACCTGCAATTGCACGCGCGCCGCGCCGGGGGGCACCTCGTTGCTCAGCGCCACCGGCGCCACCGCAAAGCCGCGGCCCTGGTTGGCGTTCAGAGTGGCCAGGCTGCTGCTGAGCAGGCGGCGGCCGTCAAAACGGGTCATCTCGAAGACATGCACCAGCTGGCCGCTGACCGGCTGCACCTGGTCGGCCACGTTGACGGTGGGGCCGCTGTAGTCCGCCGGGCTGGCGGGCTCAAAGCTGCTGAAGCTGGCGCAGCCGGCCAGCAGGGCAACGGTGAAAGCGAAGGCGAAGGCGAATGAGGCGTGGCGTTTCATCAGGCGCACAGCTTATCGCCCCCCACGTTCGAAGGCATGCACCCCTGTCCGGGTTTTGCGCCGGCCTGCGTTTGTAGAAGCGAGTCGCGCCACGCGTGTACTTGATCCCCGCCCGTTCACTTTCGCAGGAGCATCCCATGACCCGTTTCAAACTCAGCCGCTGGGTTGCCGCGCTGACCCTCTGCGCCGCCGGCGCGCAAGCCGCCTCCATCGTTGACACCTTCAGCGACGGCACCGGCCTGATCCAGACCGACAACGCGCCCTACGCCGAGGCCTATCTGCCCTCGGCGGAAGCCCCGGGCGGTGGCCGCTACCTGGCCAACGGCATCGCGCCGCCCGTGGCTCAAAGCGGCAAGTTCACGTTCGCTGCGATCCAGGCGGGCGCCTACTTCACGCTAGCCGACGCCGCGCTGCCGCTCAGCACCAATCTCACCTATGGCGTGGCCAACCTGCTGGGGCAGGACCTGTCGCTCGACCTGCAAAGCGAGTCCGCCTTCAGGCTGGACTTCCGCTACGTGTCAGCCCCGATGTCGCTGACGGCGACCGTCATCACCGCCCATGGCGGCGGCACGTTCAGCAGCGTGGCCGACTTCGCTATCGGCCTGAGCGCGTCCTCCGCGCAGACGCTGGTCATCCCCTTCAGCGCCTTCGTCAACGATGCCGGCAACGCTAGCCCGGTCCACTGGGGCGACATCGACGCCATCAGCTTCATCGTCTCCGGCCCGGGCGGCTCAGGCTTTGCGCTGGATACCTTCAGCACCGTCCAGGCAGTGCCGGAGCCGGCCAGCGTGGGCCTGCTGCTGGTCGGCTTGGGCTTGGTGGCCGGGGCGCTGAAGCGGCAGCGCTGAGGGCAGGCCAGGGCCTGTTCATCGCGCCACCGCCGCGCGCATCGACCGCGCCACATAGGCCAGCGCCACGGCCGCCAGCGCGAAGCCGACGATCACGCCCGGCATCACCTGGCTCCAGCGCAGCGTTTCGCCCTTGAGCACGGCCATCATCAGCGTGTTCTGCGCAAGACCTGGCACCCAGAAGTACCACGGCGCCTCGCCGCCCGGGTTCAGCAGGCTGACCATGGGCATCAGCGTGACGGCCGTGATGACGAGCGTGCTGCTGGCCTGCGCCTCCTTGAAGGTCTTGGAGCGGATGGCCATGGCCATCAGCAGCGCGGAGAGACCCGCCGCGAGCGGGATCTGCAGCAGCCAGAAGGCCAGCACCTCGGGCCCGCCGAAGCTGAACTGGGCCTGCAGCACATCGCTCTTGAGCAGCCACTGCGCCGGCACGAAGCTCAAGGAGGACAGCAGCGCCACGGCCATGCCCAGCAGCGCGACGGCGCCCCACTTGCCGGCCACGATGGCACCGTGCGGCGCGGGGTTCATCAAGAGTGGCTCCAGCGAGCCGCGTTCGCGCTCACCCGCCGTGCTGTCCAGCGCCGCCGTCAGCGCGCCGTAGAGCACGGCCATGATGATGAACATCGGGATGATGCCGGTCAGCCGCGCGGCGCGGGCCTGGGCGCTGGCGAGGTCGCGCTCCTGCACATCCACGGGTTCGAGCAGCTCGGTGGACACGCCGCGCATCGCCAGGTTCAGCGACGAGCGCTCGCGGTTGAAGCCCCACAGCAGGCTCTTGATGGCACCGACACCGGCGTTGGCCCGCTGGTTGGCGCTGTCGCTCACCACCTCGACGGTGGGCGCCTCGCCGGCCAGCAGCTTGGCCTCGAAGTCCTTGGGCACGACGAGCACGGGCTCCAGCAGCGTCGTCGCGCGCAGCCGCGCCTCGTAGTCCTCGGGCGCGGCCTTCAGCGTGTAGGTCTGGCGTTCGATGAAGTTCTTCAGCGTCGGCGCGGCCTCGATGCCCACGGCCAGCACTTCGCGCCGGTCGGCACGCTCTTCCAGCGACGCGATCAGGCCCGACAGCGCCATCAGCAGCAGCGGCCCCATCAGCAGCGCGGGGATCATCAGGCGCAGCAGCGTGCGGCGGTCGCGCAGTGCGTCGCTGAGCTCTTTGACAAAAACGATGAATGCTTGTTTCACGCGGCCACCTCTTCAGGAAATGCGAGCTTCACGAAGGCGTCCTCGAAGCGGGATTCGCCGGCCAGTTCCAGCAGTGCGGGCACGCTGCCACGCGCGACGCTGCGGCCCTTGGACACGACGACGACCTCGTCGCACAGCTGCTCCACCTCCTGCATGATGTGCGTGGAGAAGACGATGCACTTGGCGCCGCCTGCGGGGCTCTTCAGCCAGCGCAGCGCCTCGCGCAGGGCGCGGGTGGCCAGCACGTCCAGGCCGTTGGTGGGCTCGTCCAGCACGATGTTGGCGGGGTCGTGCACCAGGGCACGTGCCAGCGCCGTCTTCATGCGCTCGCCCTGGCTGAAGCCGTCGGCGCGGCGGTCCAGGATGGACTGCATCTCCAGCAGCTTGGCGAGTTCCTCGGCGCGCGCGTTCGCGGCGTCGGGTGCCATGCCTTGCAGCCGGCCGTAGTAGACGATGTTCTCTCGCGCCGACAGCCGCGGGTACAGGCCGTGCGCGTCGCCGAGGATGCCCATGCGGGCCAGCGCCTTCAGCGGCGCGTCCTTCACCGTAATGCCGTCGACGCTGATGTGGCCCGCGTCCGGCTTGATGAGGCCGGCCAGCATGCGCAGCGTCGTCGTCTTGCCCGCGCCGTTGGCACCCAGCAGGCCGGTGATGCGGCCGTTGGCGGCGGCCACGCTGACGCCCTGCACGGCATGCACGATGCGCTTCGCGCCGCGCTTGAACAGGCTGCCGCCGCTCTGGGCGATGAACTGTTTATGAACGTCCTGGATATCGATCATTTCGCGGCTCCTCCCTGAACCGGCTGGAAGGCAGTCGGGCGCGGGATGCGCGTGGCGCAGGCGGCGTCCTGGGGCAGGGCGGCCGCATCGGTCTTGGCGTCGATGAAGCGGAAGACGAGGTCGCGCATGCAGCCCACGGGCATCACGCCATGGCCGGCCTCGGGCACGACGACATGCTGCACGCGCTCCGGGTGGCCGGCGCCCAGGGCCTGGGCGACATGCTCGCCGTGGCGCGGTGGCGTGGCGGGGTCGGCGCCACCGCTCAACACCAGCACGGGGCTGGGTGCGGGCGGCATCTTGTAGAAGTCGGGCGACACCTCGCCGCGGGGCCAGGTCTTGCAGACGCGGGCGTACATGTCGGCGTCCTGGGTCCTGAAGTCCGCACCGGGCGTGTCCTTGGACTCGGCGATGCGCGGTGCATCCTCGGCGCAGATGACCGAGAAATGCATGCCCATGGCCAGGCGCATCGACGGGCTGCTGCCGAAGGCGGTGGACAGGCCGAAGAGGCCGGCAAAGTTGCCCTCGTTGGCCGCGGCCTGGATGGCCGCTGGCAGCGCGGCGGCCAGGGCCGGCTGGTAGAGCGGCATGCGCACGGCGCGCAGCAGCAGCTCGCGGTCCACGGTGAAGTGCTCGGGCACGCCCGTCAGCGGCTGCTGCACGGTGACCGCGCGCGGCAGCGAGGCCAACAGCTTCTGCCAGTCCGCGCGCAGGGTCGGGTAGGTCTTGGCGTTGGCTTCGATCAGCTTGTCCAGCGCGGCCTGGCCGTCGGTCGAGAAGCTGGCGGGCAGGATCATGTCCGGCGGCGCCACGCCGTCGATGACGGTGCGGCGCACCTTGGCCGGGAACAGGCGCAGGTACTCCACCGCGGCGCGCGTGCCGTAGCTCGCGCCGATGAGGTTCCACTGCGGCACACCCAGCTGCTCGCGCACGGCGTCCATGTCCTGCATGGCAATGGTCGTCGTGAAGAAGCGCAGGCCCCCGTCCTGGCCGTACGGAAGCTTCTCCAGCGTCGCGCGGCAGGCCTCGATGCGGCGCATCTGCGCGGCCGGTTCGAGCTGCTCGGTGATGGGCAGCTTGCTGTCGTCGGGGCAGTCCAGCGGGGCTGACTTGCCGGTGCCGCGCTGGTCGATGAAGACGAGGTCGCGGCGGTTGTTCAGCCGGGACAGGCGCGGCAGCACGCGCGAGGCCACCTTGATGGCGCTCTGGCCGGGGCCGCCGGCCAGCAGCAGCACGGCGTCAGGCTGCTTGTTGCGCGCCAGCGCGGGCACGACGAGGTAGTGGATGTCGATCTTCACGCCGTCCGGCCGCGCCGGGTCCAGCGGGCGCTGCAGGCTGCCGCACTGCAGCTCGTTGGGGATGCCGTCGATGCGGCAGGGCTTGAGCACAGCAGCCGCGTGGGCCAGCGGCGCAGCGAGCAAGACAGCGGCGGCGAGCGCACAGGCGCGCCGGGCGGGGAAGGGCATGACAGTGCTCCAGGGATCGGATGGCCGCGAGTATCCGGGCCGCTGCCGCCGCCGCGCGCCACGAACGGATGGCTGGCAGCGGGGTGCGGTGAATGGCGAGAGACGAGGCATGAACGGCGGCGTATGCTGCCCCGGTCCCTTCCAGCCAGCGCGGAGCGCAAGCCATGACCCTTTGCCCGATTGCCCTCGTCGCCAGCTGTGCCAAGTGCCCGGCCTTCAAGGTCTGCCCGCTCAAGACCGTCATCGGCGACGTGCCCAAGGCGCCGCCGGCCAAGACCGCCAGTTCGCGCAAGAAGTGACGGCCGGCGCCCTCGATCCCAACCCCTGCTGCGGCCACCGCGCCGCGATGAAAGGCTGAGCGTGCAGACACTCGACGAGATGCGCGACCGCTGCCTGCTCACCCACGAGCAGCACGCCGAGATCGGTGCCTGGGTCAGCCAGGCGCGCACCCCCGAGGCCATCCTGGCCATGCCCGAGGCGCTGTGGCGCACGCTGGAGCTGGCCAGCGTGCTGATGGACGTGGACGCCGACCTGCGGCGCGAGCCGCTTCTTTCTGACGCCTAGCCCGCCGCCAGCGCGCCGGCCATGACCAGCGCGAGCAGGCCCAGGCCGATGATGACCCAGTGCAGCATGGCCAGCAGGCCGGCGCGCAGCAGCGTCGTCCACCAGCTCGCCGCGTGCACCCGCTTGAGCGCCACCACCGGGTAGATGTTGGACCAGGCCCCAGACGGCGAACGCCACCAGCCCCCAGGGCAGCAGCACCGCGATCAGCAGCATGCCGTACCAGGCGGCATGCAGATGCATGGCGAACACGAAGTGCGCGCCGTAGGGCTGGCGCCAGAACAGCAGCTTGAGCAGACCGGCAAAGAAGGGCAGCGAGCACAGCACCGCGTAGGGCGCCAGCCCGAGCATGGTCGCGCCCATGACATGGGCCGCCTCCTTGGGATTGGCGCGCCAGTGCTCCTTGGCGCGGTTCACGCGATCCTGCATGCCCGCGGGCAGCTGCGCGGTCAATTCGTCGTCCACCACCACCGCGTCGCCGGCATGGCGCTTGGCCCGCTTCGCGTGGGCCGCCGACGCGGGCGCGGCCGGCGCACTCGCCGAGGCTGCGCTGGCGGCCGGCTCGGACACGGCCACCTCGTCGCTGGCGGCCTCATCGGCGTCCAGCACGTTCACACCGCTGGCGGAGAACTTCAAGGCCAGGAAGAACAGCAGGCCCAGCGTCAGGATGAGGCGCAGCGGCAGCACATAGCGCTGCTTGCGCCCGGCCAGGTACTCCCGCGTCAGGAAGCCGGGCTTGGCCATCAGGCCCCACAGGCTCTTCCACAGCGTGCCCTCGACGGCGATGTAGTGGCTGATGAACTCGTGCGCGAACTCGAACAGCGATGGCGGGTGGTTGGCCGTGTCCTGGCCGCACTGGCTGCAAAAGCGCGCGTTCGGCGCGAGCGTCGCACTGCAATTCAGGCAAGTCGTCGACGTGCCATGGCCCTCACCGGCATGGGCCCCGCCCCCGGCCGCCAGGCCGGCAAGATCGGCCGAGGCCACGACCGCTGCCGCCCCGCCGGACAGCCCACCCATCAAGCCGTCGTCCACGGGTCAGGCCTTCTTGGCGGCGGGCTTCATCAGCCCTTCGCAGGCCGACCGGGCCTTGGCGTCGCCGGCGTCGAGCTTGCTGCAGACACCGTCGACCTGGGCCTTGATCCGGCCCACGACGGCGGCCTGGGCCGGCGTCTGGTTCCAGCCCGCGAGCAGGCTGGCCACCTTCTTCAGCGAACGCTCGCTGCGCTCGTAGAACGCGCCGGAATCCTTCTCGGCCTCGCTGAAGAGCTGGGCCGCGGCCTTCTCGATGCGCGGCGTGTCTTCGGGCGACAGCTCCACCAGCGCGCCCAGGTAGGTCGTGCCCCACTGCAGCCGCGTGGCCGGGCCCTCGCTCTTGTTGAAGGCTTCCTCGTACCAGCGCAGCGCGTCGGCCTTCTTGCCCTGCTTCTTCGCGTTGCCGCCGAGCTGGCTCATCAGGTAGTAGGGCGAGTGGCTGCGCGCCAGCGCCGACTTCAGCAGCTCGTCGCTGTCCTTCCACAGCCCCGCGCGGCCCAGCAGGTGGGCGGCCTCGGTGACGACGGCCTGGCGCTCGTAGCCGTCGGTGATCTCGCGGTTGGCCTTGGCGGCCTGGTCGCGCGCCTCGGCCAGCAACGCAGCGGGGATGCCCTTGGGATTGGGGTCGTCCCTGGCCGAGTCCAGCCGGGCCAGGTCGATGCGGGCCTGCAGCGCATTCAGCCGGTCGGCGCGGGACAGGCTGTTGTCGGCGTTCAGGCGCTTGAGGGCCGCGTCGAACTCGGCGACGACGGCGTTGCGCGTCTCGCCCGGCTGGGTCAGGGCCTTGACCAGATCGGGCGCCTCGTTGGTCAGCACGTCCATCTGCGCGTGGGCCTGGGCGCCGTCGTTCAGCACGGCGCGCAGCCGCGGCAGCCCCGCGGGATCCGCAGGCTTGCCCTCGGCCAGGGCGCCGACGGACTTGAGCCAGAGCCGCGTCGCCGTCTCGGCGTCGGCGCCCTCGCTGGCCTTGGCGAGCTGGGCCAGCGTGGCCGGGCGCTGCTCCACCGGCAGCAGTTGCTGCTCGTCGGTCTCCCAGCCGTAGAAGCCCAGCAGCCGCCATTCGTTGGCAGCGAGTTTCTTGCCGGCCTTGGCGTCGGCCAGCACCGCCTTCACGGGGCGGCCGCTGGACAGGCCCAGCTGCAGCACCTTCATGACCTGGGCGGCGTCGGCCTCGCCGGGCAGGCGGGTGATCTCGTTGCCGGCCGGGTTGAACAGGATCATGGTCGGGTAGCCGCGCACCTTGAAGCGCGTGCCCAGCTTCTGCGCACCGGGCGCGTCGCCGTCGATGCCCACGGCCACGAAGGCCTTGCTCTGCTCGATGAAGTCCGCGCGGTTGAAGAGCGTGGCCTTGAGCTGGTTGCAGGGCGGGCACCACTTGGCGCCCCAGTACAGCAGCACAGGCTTCTTCTCGGCCTTGGCCTGGACGAAGTAGCGGTCGATGTCGGCGTCGGCCGCAGCGGCCTGCCAGGACACGCCCGGGCCGGTGGCGGCGTGGGCAGGGGCGCAGCTCAGGGACAGGACAAGCGCAAGCGTCGAGAAGAGGGGTAGCAGCTTCATGGCGGGCGGCAGATTGGGGGTGGCGTGATTCTCCTTGGCTTTGCGCGGCGGCTGGTGCGATCGCCGAATGGGCTGATGAGCCAGCCGCATGAGGAGGGCATGAGGAAGGCATGAGGAGGCCCTGCCGATAAAGTGTGCCCAACATGAGCGGCGCGAAACTCGACCTGGCCCTCGCCCGTCTGCGTGCCGCGGCCCGCCCGGATCAGCTCGACGCGATGGCGCGCTTCGGCCTGACCGGCGGCGGGCGCCTGGGCCTGGCCGTGCCAACGCTGCGCGCGCTGGCGCGCGAGTTCAAGCGCGATCACGCACTGGCCCTCGCGCTGTGGGACACCGGCATCCCCGACGCGCAGATCCTGGCCGGCATGGTGGCCGAGCCGGCGCGGCTGACGGTCGAGCAGATGGACCACTGGGTGGCCGGCATGTGCGCCTGGGACGTCTGCGACCAGGCCTGCCTGAACGCCTTCGTGAAGAGCCCGCTGGCCTGGGCCGCCATCCCGCGCTGGGCGGCGCGTGAAGCGGAGTTCGAGAAACGTGCCGGCTTCGCGCTGCTGGCTGTGGCCGCAGTCCATCAGAAGCAGCGGCCCGATGCCGATTTCCTCGCCCGCCTGCCACTTATCGAAGCCGCCGCAGCCGACGAGCGCAACTTCGTCAAGAAGGCCGTGAACTGGGCGCTGCGCCAGATCGGCAAGCGCAGCCCGGCCTTGCGTGAGCCTGCGCTCACTGTTGCAGAACGCTTGTGCCAACGTCACGAGAAGTCGGCGCGCTGGATAGGCGGCGATGCGTGGCGAGAGCTGAGCCGGTCGGCCTAGGCCTGGCCCAGCTGCTCCTAGATGGAGCGGGTCTTCTCGTTCGGCGCGTCACCGCTGTGCAGCGTCGTCTTGCGCTCGATCAGCATCAGCAGGCATTCGGCCTCGGCCACCGGGCAGTGCTCCACACCGCGCGGCACGATGAACATCTGGCCGGTCTCCAGCGTCACGGCGCCGTCGCGTAGCTGGATGCGCAGCCGGCCGCGCAGGATGTGGAAGAGCTCGTCCTCGTCCGGATGGCGGTGCCAGCCGAAGGTCCCCTGCACCTTGGCCACCTTGACGTAGTGGTCGTCGAAGGCGCCGATGACACGCGGCGACCAGAGCTCGGCCAGGCTGGCAGCGACGTCGACGGGGCAGGTGGCGGAGGTGGGCACTGTCATGGCTGTGGGCGCTGGTGGATCAAACGCTCAGCCTAGCCGGACGGCGCTTGCTCGTGGGGTTTCGGGGGATTGCCGAGCTTGAGGCCGTAAAAATGACTCTGACCCCATATTTCATCCCTCTTTCGGGGGAGTTCGGGGGGATACCCCCTCCCGCCATCCCCCCTCGCTCCACCCTCCGGGTGATGGCCCCGCGAGATGCCGGCGCCGATGCTGACGGTGTGACGTTTTCACGGCGTCGAACACCTCAAACACCGGAGCCCACCATGCAATTCTTCAGCGCTTCCCAGCACCCCTGGTCGAATTCCAAGCTGCCGATGGCCGTGCAGGCGCGGCCGCAAGGTCGCGTGGCGGCGGGCGGCAAGCCTGACCTCTGCGGCTGGTACGACTCCAGTTTCGACCTGGCCACCGGCCTGGAGGTCGTCGAGGAAGACTGCGACACGCTGTACCAACTCTGGGAACTCTCCCGGAACTGAGCCCACCCCTGCGGCCTGACGATCGCCGCCTCAATGCGGGCTGAGCCCGGACACCAACAGTCGTGAGGACTGTTGGTGCCTGGCGAAGGACAAGGCCTCTGGCCTTGGCACCCCCCTCTGGCCGGCAAAGCCGGATCAGAGGGAGTCGCCCGAGGGGGCACCAGCCTGCGGCGGCGCAACTGGCAAGTTACAGGGTGCAGGCCAATTTTGTGCCTTGCAGAATGGCCCGCTTCGCATCCAGCTCGCCGGCCTCCAGCGCGCCGCCGATCAGGTGCACGCTGACGCCCGCCGCCTTCAGCGGCGCCTCCAGCTCGCGCAGCGGCTCCTGGCCGGCGCACAGCACGATGGTGTCGGCCTCGATGAGCTGGGCGTCCGAGCGCTTCTCGCCATAGCTGACCCACAGGCCCTCGGCCGTGATCTGCTCGTAGTTGACGCTGGCCAGCATGTCGACGTTCTTCATCTTCAACGCCGCGCGGTGGATCCAGCCGGTCGTCTTGCCCAGGCCCGCGCCGGGCTTGCCCGCCTTGCGCTGCAGCAGCGTGATCTGGCGGGTCGGCGCCTCGGGCGCCGGGCGCAGCAAGCCCGCACGGACCTGCTCCGGGTCGCCCACACCCCAGTGGCGGCGCCAGGCGGCCGGGTCCAGCGTCAGCGAGTGCCCGGCCTCCAGAAGATACTCGGCCACGTCGAAGCCGATGCCGCCCGCGCCTACGATGGCCACGCGCCCACCCACCGGCTTGTCGTGCCGCAGCACGTCGATGTAGCTCAGCACCTGGCCGCGCGCCTGGCCTTCCTCCTGGCCCTTGATCCGTGGATCGCGCGCGCTGACGCCGGTGGCCAGCAGCACCTCGTCGAAGCCCTTCAGGTCATCGGCCGACACCCGGCAGTTCAGCTTCAGGTCGATCCCGGTGATCTCGATGCGGCGGCGGAAGTAGCGCAGCGTCTCGCTGAACTCTTCCTTGCCCGGGATGCGCCGGGCCATGTTGAACTGGCCGCCAATCTCGGCCGCCCCGTCGAACAGCGTCACCGCATGGCCGCGCTCGGCCAGCGTCGTCGCTGCGGCCAGGCCCGCCGGGCCGGCGCCGACGACGGCGATGCGCTTCTTCGCGCCATTCACCGGCCTGATGACGATCTCCTGCTCGTAGGCCGCGCGCGGGTTGACGAGGCAGGTCGAGATCTTCTGCGCGAAGGTGTGGTCCAGGCAGGCCTGGTTGCAGGCGATGCAGGTGTTGATCTCGTCCGCCCTGCCCTGGCGCGCCTTCTTGACGAACTCCGAGTCGGCCAGGAAGGGCCGCGCCATCGACACCATGTCGGCGCTGCCGTCGGCCAGCACGCCCTCTGCAACTTCGGGCGTGTTGATGCGGTTGCTGGTGATCAGCGGCGTCGTGATGCCTTCGGCGCGCAACTGGGCGCGCACCTTGGCCGTGACCCACGCAAAGCCCGCGCGCGGCACGCTGGTCGCGATGGTCGGGATGCGCGCCTCGTGCCAGCCGATGCCGGTGTTGATGATGGTCGCCCCCCCGCGCGCGACGCGCCGGGCCAGTTCCATCACCTCCTCCCAGCTGCTGCCGTTCGGGATCAGATCCAGCATCGAGAGGCGGTAGATGATGATGAAGTCTGGCCCCAGCGCCTCGCGCATGCGCGCCAGGATCTCCAGCGGCAGGCGCATGCGGTTCTCGTACGACCCGCCCCAGTCGTCGTCGCGCTGGTTGGTATGCGCGACGAGGAACTGGTTGATGAAATAACCCTCGGAACCCATCACCTCCACGCCGTCATAGCCGGCCTCGCGGGCCAGCTTGGCACAGCGGATGAAGGCGCGGATCTGGCGCTCGATGCCGCGGGCGCCCAGCTCGCGCGGCGTGAACGGGCTGATCGGGCTCTGGATGCGCGACGGTGCCACGCACAGCGGCGAATAGCCGTAGCGGCCCGTGTGCAGGATCTGCAGCGCGATCTTGCCGCCCTCGGCGTGCACGGCGTCCGTGATGATCTTGTGGCGCCGTGCGGCACCGCTCGTGGCCAGCGTGCCGGCAAACGGCTTGGCCCAGCCCTCGATGTTGGGCGCGAAGCCGCCCGTCACGATCAGCCCCACCTCGCCCCTGGCCCGCTCGGCGAAGAACACGGCCATGCGCTCGAAGTGCTTGCGGCCGTCCTCCAGGCCGGTGTGCATGCTGCCCATCAGCACGCGGTTTCTCAGCGTCGTGAAGCCGAGGTTCAGGGGCGCGAGGAGGTGGGGATAGTTCATGCGGCGGATGCTAACCAGGGCCACGACCCAAGAATTGGAGTGTTCTCCTCAGCCTGGCGGGCACCGGGCAGCAACAGTTCTTCACCCGGTGCTAGGCGGCGGAAATGGCGGGACCGCCAGCTTGGGTTCTAATCGCGAGTCCGCGTTCTTGGCCGCACTCTTGTCAATGAGTGCCCGGCGGTTTGGTTTTTTCGGAGAGTTCTCGATGCGATTCACCCCCTGGGCCACTCGGCTGGTCCTGACGCTGAGCCTGTCGGCTACTGCATTCCTCACTGCCTGCGGCGGCGGCGGCAAGGGCGACAGCAACACCCAAGTGCGCTTGCTCAATGCCACGCGCTCCTACGCCCAGCTGGACCTGTCGGTCAACGACAAGACCATCAACAGCAAGGTCGGCTACGCCGCCGCTGGCGACTACGGCAGCGTGGACACCAACGCCACGGCCACCAAGGTGCTGACCAGTGACGTCGGCACCAGCGTGTCGGCCACGACGCCCACGCTGACCTCTGGCACCAATTACACCTTCATCACCTACGGCTTCGCCGGTGCCGTGCGCACGACGCTGCTGCAGGAAGGCGAAGTTGTACCCGACTCCGGCAAGGCCAAGCTGCTCGTGCTGAACCTGGCCCCGGATGCTGGCGCACTGGACGTCTACGTGACGACCGCCACCGACTCCATTGACACCGCCACCGCGCTGACGACCAACCTCCAGGGCGGCGCCGGCAGCGGCTACATCCAGATCAATTCGGGCACCTTCCGCGTGCGCGTGACCGGCTACAACAAGCGCACCGACCTGCGCCTGGACATTCCGGCCGTCACGCTGGACTCGGCCAGCGTCAACACGCTGATCCTGACGGCTTCCGACGGTGGCGTGCTCGTCAACGGCATCTCGCTGGTCCAGAAGGGCGCCGTCAAGAACTTCGCCAACACGCAGAGCCGCGTGCGCACCGTCGCAGCCCTGACCAATGGCGGCACCGTCGGCTCGACCATCAACGGCCAGCAGATGTTCAGCAGCGCCATCAGCCCGCTGATCAGCGACTACGTGACCACCGCGTCCGGCGCCAGCACGCTGAACGTGCAGGTTGGCGGCGTGACCTACCCCTTCACCGCCCCGACGCTGGCGGCCGGCAAGGACACCACGCTGCTCGTCTGGGGTGACGTGGGTGCGCCCAAGATGTCGGTCATCGATGACGACAACCGCCTGCCCACCGTCGCTGGCAACGTGAAGATCCGCCTCGTCAACGCGCTGGCCGCCCAGACCTCGGGCGTGTCGGTGAACGTCGACTTCAGCGCCATCGCGTCCAACGTGCTGCCGGGTACTGCCTCGGTGCCCAACAGCATCTCGTCGACGACGGCCTCGCAGGTGGATGTGACGGTGCCGACGACGTCCTCGTCGATCTACACCAACTCCTCGCTGGCTTTCCCGGCCAACAGCGTGTGGACCTTCTTCGCGGTGCCCACCACGACGACGCCAGGCACGACGACCTCGCCGGTGCCCTTCATGAGCGCCCTGCCCAAGCGCGAGCGCCCGTAAGCGATCCCGCTCCGCAAAAGCCCCCGCGCCCACCGGCCCGGGGGCTTTTTCCTTTTCCGGGCCGCGCGAAGATGGCGGCATGCCCACGCCGACCCGTTTTCACCTGCAGCGCCTGCGCCAGCTCTGGCGCGGCGCCGGCTGGCCCTGCCAGGACCTCGTCGAGATCGAGCTGCTCGCCGCCGGCTGGGTCGAACGCCTGCTGGAGGCTGACGGACGCGAGCGCCTGCGCGTCACCGATGCCGGCATTGCGCTGATTGCCGAATCGCTGCACCGCAACCGCGCAGCCCGCGATGCCCACGAGACGCTGGTCGAGCGCGTGGCCATCGAGATGCAGCGCGCCGGCCGCATCGCCTGGCGCGGCTTGGCGCTGCGCGCCGGCCTGCCCGGCCCGGATGGAGAGGATGGCGGCAAGACGCTCTGGGTCAACGCCATGCCCGACGTCTACTCCATCCGCCACAGCACGGTGGAGGACTACCTCGAACCCGCCATCCACGAGATCAAGGTCAGCCGCGCCGACCTGCTCGGCGAGCTGCGCCGCCCGGCCAAGTCCGCCGCCTACCGCGCGCTGTGCGGCCAGTGCTGGTTCGTCATCAAGGCCGGCATCGCCGAGCCGGACGAGATCCCGCTGGAGTACGGCGTGCTGATCGGCCATGACGCCCACCTCGAACTCGCGCGCCCGGCGCCCAAGCGCGCCTGCAAGCCGGACTTCGCGACCTGGCTGGCCCTCGCCCGCGCGACGCCGCTGACGCCGCCCGACGATCCACAATCGCCGTTATGAAGCCCCTCGCCCGGTTTTGCAGCGCTGAACGCGCGCAAGCCCAGTCGGTCCCCCTAGGGGACGGCGATGCTTGCGGCATGAAACCGCAAGCACATCGCCAGCGCAGGCCTGCCTGGGAGCGGCCCGGCGCTCGGCCCGATATGCACCCGCCTCATCCGCAGCGCCACGGAAACCGGCGATGAACAAGACCGTCCCGACCGACGCCGACGTCCAAGCGCACTTCGACACCCAGCCCGAGGCGCGCGCGGCCGACTGCCGGGTGCTCGCCGCACTGATGCAGCGCGCCAGCGGCCACCCGCCGCGGCTGTGGGGCCGCATGGTCGGCTTCGGCCACCACCACTTCGTCTACGACAGCGGCCGCGAGGGCGACATCTTCGAGATCGGCTTTGCCAGCGGCGCGGGCGGCAAGGGCGACATCAGCCTGTATCTCGACGTCGGCTGCATCCCCGCGGAGCGCGAGGCCCTGCTGGCGCGCCTGGGCAAGCACCGCCAGGGCAAGGGCTGCGTCTACGTGAAGCGCCTGGCCGATGTGGACCTGGCGGTGCTCGAGGAACTCTGCGCGGCGGCGCTGCGGGAGCGGCGTTCATGAACGGACCCATGCTCGACGTCAGGTGCCCGCGCTGCGGCGGCGGCTTCGAGTGCGGCGTCAACGCAGGGCATTGCGCCTGCTTCGGCATCCGCCTGACCGAGAGGCTGCGCGTGCAACTCGCCGAGCAGTACAGCGGCTGCCTGTGCCTGCTCTGCCTGCGCGAGCTGATCGAGGCCGACGCGCGTCGTCAGCCCGTGATCGGCTCGGCCAGCGCCTCGGGCTGACCGGCCGCCGCCACCGCGGCCAGATAGCCCGCCAGCCGGGCCGTGTCGCAGTGCACCGTCAGCGCGCTGACGCGACCCCAGCGCAGCTCGAACTCGTGCATGCCGACATTGCTGCCCTCGGCGCCGCCGGGCAGGCGAAACGCGTCGCGCCAGGCGACAACGGCGCGCGTGCGCCAAGGCCAGCCGCTGACCCACACGCCGTCGAGCTCGAAGCGCAGCCCCGGCAGCAGGCGCTGCAACCGGCCGTACCAGCGCGTCGTCGCGGCCAGGCTGCGTCGCTCGCCGCCCAGCGCGTGCGTGCCGACCATGCGATGGCAGTGCGCGGCGGCGAACTGCGCCGGGATGCCGTCGTAGCGCCCCGCGTTCAGATCGGCAAAGGCCGCCCGCAGCTTGCGGCGAACGATGGCGTGATACATGGCGTGCTCCTCGGTTGGCGGGCGCGGCTTGCCTTCGATGGCCGCGACCCGGTACGACCCGGCCTGACCCCAACACGTCTCGGCCCAAACAGACTCCGACCCAAGACGTGATCTTGACGGTGTCAAGATAAGCGCAGTATCGGCCTTGATCTTGCGCATGGCAAGATCCGTTGCATGCCCAAGGTCACCGCCCCCCGCTCTCCCACCCCGGCAGCCCGGGCCAAGCAAGGGCGCGCCGTCCGGGCTGGCACGCGCCCGCCGGCGGCGGTTGAGGGCCAACCCGATTCACCGGCCGCGGCCAAGCTCGCCGCCAAGCCTGCGACAGAGCGCCCGCCGCGCCCGCGCGCCAAGCCGGCCGGGGTCTACCACCACGGCGATCTGCGCGAAGCCCTGCTCGATGCCGCCGAGGCGCTGCTCGCCCAGCGCGGTGCTGCAGGCCTGAGCCTGCGCGATGTGGCCCGTGGTGCGGGCGTGTCGCACGCGGCGCCCTATCACCACTTCGCCGGCCTGCCCGAGCTGCTGGCCGCGCTGGCCGAGCGCAGCTTCCGGCAGCTGGGCGCGGCCATGCAGGCCGGCGTGGACGCCCACCCGGCCGACGCACACGGGCAGCTGCTGGCTATCGCCGCGGCCTACGTCGACTTCGCTCAGCGCCGGCCGGCGCGCTTCCGGTTGATGTTCGGCCCGGTGCTCGCTTCGCGCAGCCGCCACCCGGGCCTGGACCGCGCGGCCGAGGCGAGCTTTCGCGTGCTGCTCGACGCGGCCACCCGCTTCGATGCCGCGGCCGGCCCGCTGATCGCGCTGACCGGCTGGAGCCTGGCGCACGGCCTGTCCCACCTGAGCCTGGACGCTGCCTTCGTCGGCCTGCCCCTGCCGTGCCCGCTGCCCGAGCCGGCGGAGCTGGTGAGGTTGATGAGCGAGAGGGTTTTGGCGGCGAAGCGCTGAGCAAGACCTCGCGAAAGCGCGCGCCTGGCAGCCGGATGCAGCGCAAGGCGCAAAGCCCAGCCATGGCTCAGACCATGGCGAGCATTTGCAACGCAGCGATGCGACCGTTGCCAGGATGCGCGCGCCGCGGGGACTTGCTTGGCGCTTCCTTAGGCATGATGGGCGCCTCATGTCCGTACTCGATCGCGTTGCCCCACCCCTGTTCATCTTCATCTGGGCCACTGGCTACATCGTCGCCAAGCTGGCGGCGCCCTACGCCGACCCGCTGACCTTCCTGAGCTGGCGCTATGCCGGCGTCGTCGCGCTGATGCTGGGCCTGGCCTTCGCGGCGCGGGCGCCCTGGCCGTCTCGCCGAGACATGCTGCACCTGGCCGTCGCCGGCATCGGCATCCAGGCGCTGTACCTGGGCGGCGTCTGGGTCGCCATCCGCCAGGGCCTGCCGGCCGGCACGGCGGCGCTCATCGTCAACCTGCAGCCGGTGCTGGTGGCCGGGCTGGCGCCGCTGATCGGCGAGCGCGTGTCGCCGCGCCAGTGGCTGGGCGTGGCGCTGGGCCTGGCTGGCGTCGTGCTCGTCATCTGGCACAAGCTCAACCTCGGCACCAGCTACGGCACGCCGCTGCTGCTGTGCCTGATGGCGCTGCTGGCCATCACCGGCGGCACGCTGTACCAGAAGCGCTTCGTGCCGCACTTCGACCTGCGCACCGGCCAGGTCGTGCAGTTCGCGGCCTCGCTGGCGCTCACGCTGCCCCTGGCCTGGGCCGTGGAGCCCATGCGCATCGAGTGGAATGCCCACGTGTGGGTGGCCCTGGCCTGGAGCATCCTGGTGCTGACGGCCGGCGGCATCAGCCTGATGTTCTACATGCTGCGCCACGGCCGCGTCACGGCCGTCAGCAGCACCATGTATCTGGTGCCCTCTGTCACCTCGGTGATGGCGTGGCTGCTGTTCGGCGAGACACTGGGCGCACAAGCCATCGCCGGCATGGGCGTGACGCTGCTGGGCGTCTATCTGGTCGTTGCGAGGAAATAGGAGACCGTTTCGATGACGACGAGAGCGCATCACAAGTTCTGGCCCGCGCGCGTGCCGCACGCCATCGAGCCGCCGGCCACGGCACTGCCCGACAACCTCTTCGTCAACGCGCGCCGCTTCCCGCACCGGCCGGCTCTCGTCTTCCTCGGCCAGACGACGACCTACGCCGAGCTGGCCGCGCAGGTGCGGCGCCTGGCCGCCTGGCTGGCCGAGCGCGGCATCAAAAAGGGCGACCGCGTGCTGGTGGGCCTGCAGAACTGCCCGCAACTCGTCGTCGCCCACTACGCCATCCTGGTGCTCGGCGCCGTCGTGGTGCCGGTCAACCCGATGAACCGCGCGGCCGAGCTCAGGCATCTCATCGAGGACAGCGGCGCCATCTTGGCCGTCACCAGCGCGGACCTCAGCGCCGAATGGCTGGCCGCGGGCATGGCCGCCCAGAACCTGCTCGTCACCCGCCTGGCCGAGGTGCTGCCCGGCGGGCGCACCGACGGCGCGGACTTGCCCGCCGGCTGGGCCGACTGGCTGAACACCGACATCGCCCTGCCCGCGGGCACGCCGTGCTGGGCCGAGGCCCTGGCCTGCACGGCGCCTGCGCCGGCGGTGGACGTGGGCGCCGAACGACCTCGCCCTGCTGCCCTACACCAGCGGCACCACGGGCAACCCCAAGGGCTGCA
>CAUJSJ030000017.1:0-20110 GCA_963422775.4 uncultured Roseateles sp. | reverse complement strand
TGGGCCGTCGTCATCAGGCCGCGCAGGGCGCCCGACTGCACCTCCGGCACGATGCTTCGCGCGTTGTTGCAGCTGAAATCCACCTCGCCCTGAAGCAGTGCCCGCGTCGCCTGCGAGCCCTGGCCGAAATGCACAGGCCTGGCCGCATCATCCGGCAGGCCGTTCAGCACGAGCAGATAGCGCACCGCCAGGTTCTGCAGCGTGCCGGCACCGGCCGTGCTGTAGCGCAACTTGCCGGGCGTCGCGGCGATGGCAGCGATCAGTTCACGCATCGACAGGATGGGCGTACCGCTGCGAACGGCGCAGATGAGCGGCGCCTGGTCGAGCACGGCGAGCACCGTGAAATCGCTGACCGGAACGGTTGTGCGCGGCAACAGAGCCGGCAGGATGGCCAGGTTGCCGACTCGCGCCAGCAGCAGCGTCTGCCCGTCAGGTGCAGCCAGCTTGACGGCACGCGCCGCCGCGGCACCCGACTCGGTCGTGAGGTGGGTGATGTCAAAGGCCAGCCCGCTGCCGACGCGTGTGGCGCTGCGCACGAAGTTGCGGGCAGAGCCGTCGGCCTCGCCGCCGGCCATGAAGGGCACGAACAACCTCACGGGGCCCGACGCTGGCGGCGCCGGGGCCAATTGACCCACGGCCGGGCCCCCGCCGACGAGACCGCCAGCGAGCGTGAACACAGCGCCCCAACGCCTGATTCGATTTATTGCCATCACCACAGCGAATCGATCATAAATAATCGAAACGCCGTCTAAATTGGCAAGCGAGTACGCAGATTTGCCAATCCGTGACGTATCGCGCGGAAGAGAAGCCGCCGCGCGGAAAAAAGAAAAGCCCGTCCACAAGGACGGGCTTTGATGTGTTTGGAGGAGACGGAGGGATTCGAACCCTCGATTCGCGTTTTAGCGCAAATACTCCCTTAGCAGGGGAGCACCTTCGGCCACTCGGTCACGTCTCCGGCACAGCCGCGCATTCTACACGATGCGCGGACCACTTCCGGCAGAAATCAGGCGGCGCTGTCCTGGTCCAGGTCGAAGGCCTTGTGCAGCGCGCGCACGGCGAGCTCCATGTACTTCTCGTCGATGACGACGCTGGTCTTGATCTCGCTGGTGGAGATCATCTGGATGTTGATGCCCTCCTCGCTCAGTGCGCGGAACATCTTGCTGGCCACGCCCACGTGCGAGCGCATGCCGATGCCGACGATGGAGACCTTGCAGATCTTCGGGTCGCCGGCGACCTTGCTGGCGTTGGTGGCCGGGCCCACCGTGTTCTGCAGCAACTCCATCGTGCGCGCGTAGTCGTTGCGGTGCACGGTGAAGGAGAAGTCGGTCTTGCCGTCGTGCGAGACGTTCTGGATGATGACGTCGATGTCGATGTTGGCCTCGGCCACCGGGCCCAGGATCTGGAAGGCGATGCCGGGCTTGTCGGGCACGCCGAGCAGCGTCACCTTGGCCTCGTCGCGGTTGAAGGCAATGCCCGAAACGACGGCTTGTTCCATTTTCTCGTCCTCTTCAAAACTGATCAGGGTGCCGGACTTGGCTTCCTCGTTGATGTCGATGTCCCACGGCGTGAAACTGGACAGCACGCGCAGCGGCACGCGGTACTTGCCGGCGAATTCCACCGAGCGGATCTGCAGGATCTTGGAGCCCAGCGACGCCATCTCGAGCATCTCTTCGAAGCTGATGGTGTGCAGGCGGCGCGCCTCGGGAACGATGCGCGGGTCGGTGGTGTAGACGCCGTCCACGTCGGTGTAGATCAGACACTCGTCGGCCTTCATTGCGGCGGCGATGGCCACGGCCGACGTGTCGGAGCCGCCCCGGCCCAGCGTCGTGATGTTGTTGTCGGCGTCGATGCCCTGGAAGCCGGCAATGACGACGACCTTGCCAGCCGCGAGGTCCGCGCGCACGCGCTTGTCGTCGATGCTTTCGATGCGGGCCTTGGTGTAGGACGAGTCGGTCGCCACCGGCACCTGCCAGCCGGTGTAGCTGACCGACGCAACGCCCTCTGCCTGCAGCGCGATGGCGAGCAGCCCAACCGACACCTGCTCACCGGTCGCGGCGATCATGTCCAGCTCGCGGTTGACTGCCGGCGTGCTGCTCGCGGGCGACAGTTCCTTGGCCAGGCCCAGCAGGCGGTTGGTCTCGCCGCTCATCGCCGAAGGCACCACCACCATCTGGTGGCCGGCGCGCGCCCATTTGGCGACGCGCTTGGCCACGTTGCGGATGCGATCGGTGGAACCCATCGAGGTGCCGCCGTACTTGTGGACGATCAGAGCCATGTGTTTGAGCGAAGGCTGAAGATGGAGCCGCCAGGACGGCGCGCTCGCAAACCCCTGATTTTATGCGTCAGACTCGCCGATGCCTTCGCCCTGCGGCAAGGCTGAATCCTCCAGCCAGCGCAAGGCAAGCTTTGGCTCATCTTGATCGGCGAAGGCACGCGCATCCATGCCCAGCCCGGCGATGGCGATCAGTCGTTGCTGGGCGTCGAACAGCAGGGGCCCGCTGCGCCGCCACGGCGGCAGGCCGGCTTCCTGGCAGGCCTTCTTCAGGCTGCGTGGCACGGACTGCGGCGCACGCTGGAACTGCTCCGCCCCGGCACGCGCACGCTGCGTCAACTGCGCCAGGCGAGAAGAGGCCATGCCCTGCGGCGCCGCCTCGACAAGCCAGGCGCCCCGCCAGGCGGGCTGCGGATAGCGGCCGGGCCGGCTGAGGTCGACGTCGCTCGCCGTGGCAGTCTGCGCAACCGCCGTCGACCAGAACAGGCCATCGCGCCAGGCATGCAGTTCCCCGCCGGTCGCTGGCCAGGAGAGCGCAGCGCCCGGATGCCATTGCGTCAGCAGCCGCTCGATGAGACTGGCCGGCGCGCGGGTGTGGGCCGCCAGCCAGGCACGCAACGCATTGCTCGCCCGCGCAGGCGACAGGCGGAACAACGCGGCCAGGTCCAGGCGCTCGGGCGTTGCCAGCAGAGCCAGGTCGCCTGCCGCGATCTCGGCCGCCAATGCATCGGCCTGCTGCGCCCAGCGCGCGGCCTGGGCCAGCCCGGCCTCGGCGGATGCGAAGGCCGGCCACAGTGTTTGACGGAGCCGGTTGCGGGCATAGCGCGGGTCGCCATTGCTCGGGTCCTCGATCCAGCTCAGGCCCTGCTGCTCGGCGTAGGCGACGATGGCTTCGCGCGGCCTGTCGAGCCAGGGTCTCGCCCAACAGATGCCGTCGCGCCACTGGACCTTCGGCATGCCAGAAAGGCCCGCCGTGCCCGCACCGCGCAGGGCCTGCAGCAGGAAGGTCTCGGCCTGGTCGCGCCGGTGGTGAGCCAGCAGCAGCAGGTCGGCGCCAGCCACGACGGCCATGTCATGCAAGGCGCGATGGCGGCCGGAGCGGGCCCAGGCTTCGACGCTCTCGCCAGGCTCAGGCTGGCCGCCAAGCCGCGTACATGCGAACTCGGCTCCAAGCTCTCGAGCCACGCGTTTGCAAAGCGCCACCCAGCCGTCGGCCTGCGGTTGCAGGCCGTGATGCACGTGCAGGGCAACGACTCGCTTGGCCCGCGCCGCCCGTGTGACGGCATGCAGCAGGGCCGTGGAATCCAGGCCGCCGCTGAAGGCAACCGCTACGGCCGCTACTGCCTCACAGGATCGATCAGCGGTTCTTGGTGTCGCCGAATCGGCCATAGGCCTGCAGGCGCTCGTAGCGGCGGTCCAGCAGTTCGCTGGTCTTCAGGTCGCTGACCTGGCGCAGCGCATCCGACAGCGCGCGCTTCAGGTTCGAGGCCATCTGCTTGGCGTCGCGGTGGGCGCCGCCGACGGGCTCGCTGACGATCTTGTCGATGAGGCCGAGCGCCTTCAGGCGGTGGGCCGTGATGCCCAGCGCGTCGGCAGCGTCGGACGCCCGCTCGCTGCTCTTCCACAGGATGGAGGCGCAGCCTTCGGGCGAGATAACGGAGTAGGCGGAGAACTGCAGCATCAGCACCTGATCGGCCACGCCGATGGCCAGCGCGCCGCCCGAGCCGCCTTCGCCGATGACGGTGGCGATGATGGGCACTTCGAGTTGCGCCATCTCGAAGATGTTGCGGCCGATGGCCTCGCTCTGGCTGCGCTCCTCGGCACCGATGCCCGGGTAGGCGCCCATCGTGTCGATGAAGGTGAAGACCGGCAGCCCGAACTTCTCGGCCGTCTTCATCAGCCGCAGCGCCTTGCGATAGCCCTCGGGGCGCGGCATGCCGAAGTTGCGCAGCGTGCGCTCCTTGGCGTCAGCGCCGCGCTGGTGGCCCACGACCATGCAGGCCTGGCCGTTGAAGCGCGCGATGCCGCCGACGATGGCCGCGTCGTCCGCGAAGTGGCGGTCACCGTGGAGTTCCTGGAACTCGGTGAAGACTTCCGCGCAGTAGTCCAGCGTCTGCGGGCGCTGCGGGTGGCGGGCAATCTGATAGACCTGCCACGGCGCGACGCTGGCGTAGACCTCTTTGGTCAGCTGCAGACTCTTCTTGGACAGGCGGTCGATCTCCTCGGAGATGTCGACGGCCGACTCGCTCTGCACGTAGCGCAGTTCTTCGATCTTGGTCTCGAGCTCGGCGATGGGCTGCTCGAATTCCAGAAAATGCTTCTTACTCATCAGTGGTCCTGACATCTAAACCCGTCCCACCGCGCAGAGCCCTGGGATCCGGCTTTGCCGGTCCCGGCGGCTCGCCCCCTTGAGGGGCCGGCGCAGCCGGTAGGGGGTGGGCTAGTAATCCACGGGTAGCGGATCGAGGCTGCGCCAAATGTACCAAACGGCCACGGAGCGATACGGCGCCCAGGCGTCACCGACCTCGCGGGCCTCGGCGCGGGAAACAGGCTCGCCGGAAAAATAGTTCTGGCTGATGCCCTTCAGCAAACCGACGTCGTCCAGCGGCATCACATTGGGGCGCATCAGGTGAAAAATCAAGAACATCTCGGCCGTCCAACGCCCGATGCCGCGGATGGCGACCAGTTCGTCGATGATGGCCTCATCGTCCATCTGCGCCCATTGACGCACGTGAACGCTGCCGGCGTTGAAATGCTCGGCCAGGTCGCGCAGGTACTCAACCTTGCGCGCCGACAGCCCGGCTGCGCGCTGGGTTTCGACGGTGAGCCCAAGCACGGCCAGGGGCTGGAACTTGGGCATCAGCGCGACCCAACGGTTCCAGACCGACTGCGCCGCCTTGACCGAGATCTGTTGGCCTACGATGGATCGGGCCAGCGTCGCAAAGGCGTCGCCGCGGCTTTGCAGCCGGGCCTCGCCAAACTGCGGGATGAGCTTCTTCATGACCCGGTCGCGCTTGACCAGGTGCTTGCAGGCCTCGTCCCAATAGGGCGGGATCACTTCGGGTGGCATCAGCTCTTCACCCAGGTCGTGCCGTCGGCACCGTCCTTCAGCGTGATGCCCTTGGCAGACAGCTCGGCGCGGATCGCATCGGCGCCCGCAAAGTCCTTGGCCGCCTTGGCCGCCGCACGCGCGGCGATGCGCTCATCGATCCAGGCAGCATCGTCGCCCGAGCCGCCTTGCAGGTAGGCGCGCGGCTCCTGCTGCAGGATGCCCAGCACGCCGGCCAGGGCCTTGAGCAGACCGGCCCGCTGCGGCGAGCAATCGCGGTTGACCTCGTTGACGAGGTCGAACAGCACGGCGATGGCGCCGGGCGTGCCGAAGTCTTCATCCATGGACAGCTTGAAGGCGGCGGCGCTCGGCTCGGTCCAGTCGATGGCGACGTCAGCCGGCGGCACCGTTTCCAGCGCGGTGTAGAGCCGGGTCAGCGCCGCGCGCGCGTCTTCCAGGTGAGCGTCGCTGAAATTGAACGGCCGGCGGTAATGGGTGCGCAGCATGAAGAAGCGCAGCGTCTCACCGTCGAACTTGTGCAGCACGTCGCGGATGGTGAAGAAGTTGCCCAGGCTCTTGGACATCTTCTCGCCGTCGACGTTCAGGAAGCCGTTGTGCAGCCAGTACTTCGCGAAGTCGTAGCCGGCACCCTCGCTTTGGGCGATCTCGTTCTCGTGGTGCGGGAACTGCAGGTCGCTGCCGCCGCCGTGGATGTCGAAGCTTTCGCCGAGCAGCGCGCAGCTCATGGCCGAGCACTCGATATGCCAGCCCGGGCGGCCTTCGCCGAAAGGCGCCGCCCACTTGGCGTCTGCAGGCTCATCGGCCTTCGCAGCCTTCCACAGCACGAAGTCCAGCGGGTCCAGCTTGCCATCGTCCACCGCCACGCGCTCGCCGGCGCGCAGGTCGTCGATGCTCTTGCCGCTGAGCTTGCCGTAGCCCTCGAACTTGCGGACCGCGTAGTTCACGTCGCCACCCACGGCGCGATAGGCGAGGCCGCGGCCTTCCAGGCGCTCGATCAGCGACAGCATCTGCGGCACGTACTCGGTCGCGCGCGGCTCGTGGTCGGGGCGCAGCAAACCTACAGCGGCGAAGTCCTCGTGCATCGCGGCGCTCATCTCTTCAGTGAGCTGGCGGATCGTGATGCCGCGCTCAACCGCACGCTTGATGATCTTGTCGTCGATGTCCGTGATGTTGCGCACGTACGTGACGCCATAACCACTGGCACGCAGCCAACGGTAGATGACGTCGAACGCCATGTTCATGCGCAAGTGCCCCATGTGGCACAAGTCGTACACCGTGATGCCGCACACATACATGCGCACCTGGCCAGGCACGAGCGGCTGAAAGTCTTCGAGAGTGCGGCTGAGGGAGTTGTGGACGCGCAGGGACATGGGAAACAAAAACAGGGGCGGGAGTCACCGAGAAGCCACCAACAATAAGCCCCGCGCGGGGCCGGCCAGGCGGGGCTCATAGAATGAAATCAGTATAGCGGCCACCCCTGATGCCGCCCCCCGCTACAACCCTCATGCGCCTGCCACTCACCATCCTCGCCCTGCTCATTGCGCTGGCCGCCGTGCCCGCCCGCGCCGATGACCTGGCCGGCGCACAGCGCCTGTGGCTGGCCGGCCAGAAGGCGCAGGCCGTCGAGCAGGTCGAGCAGGCCTTGACCCGCACGCCGGACGATCTGCAACTGCGCTTCGCGCTGGGCGTCATGCGCATGGAACTCGGCGAGCGCGCCAAGGCGCTGGGCATCTTCACGCGCCTCACACAAGACTTTCCCGACCTGGCCGACCCCTACAACAACCTTGCCGTACTGCGCGCCGCCGCTGGCGAACTGGACGAGGCCAAGGCGGCGCTGGAGCAGGCGCTGCGCCTGCAGCCCGACCATGCCCAGGCGCAGGAGAACCTCGGCGACGTGCTGATGCGGCTGGCGCTGCGGGCCTATCAGCGCGCCCAGAAGGTCGCGCACGCCCCCAGCGATTCACTGGCCGGCAAGATCAGCCGCACGCTGGCACTGACCGGCGACCTCAACAAGATCCGCTGACCTCCATCTCATGACCAAGACCGCCCTCTTCCTTGCCAGCCTGCTGGCCGCCGCCGGCGTTTCGGCGCAAACCGTCAAGCTCCAGACCACTGAAGGCGACATTCGCATCGAGCTGAACGCCGAGAAGGCGCCCAAGTCGGTGGCCAACTTCGTCCAGTACGTGAGGGCCGGCCACTACAACGGTGTGGCATTCCACCGCGTCATTGAAGGTTTCATGATCCAGACCGGCGGCTACGACGCCAAGCTGGCCGAGCGCCCGGCGCAGGCGCCGCAGCCGCGCCCGACCAAGCCGCCGATCCCGCTGGAATCGCACAACGGCCTGAGCAATGTCCGCGGCAGCATCGCGATGGCGCGCACCGGCTTCCCCAATTCGGCCACCGCGCAGTTCTTCATCAACGTCGCCGACAACATCGCGCTGGACGGCGAGCCGGACAATCCAGCCACCGGCTACGCCGTGTTCGGCCAGGTCATCGAGGGCATGGACGTGGTCGACAAGATCCGCACGAGCCCCGTGTCGCCATACCAGATGCACCAGCATCTGCCCGTCAAAGCCATCACCATCACCAAGGCTCTCGTCGAGCCTGTCAAAAAATGAGCCAAGTCAAACTCACCACCAACCACGGCGACATCCTCATCGAGCTGGACGCCGAAAAGGCGCCGCTGTCTGTCGCCAACTTCCTCAGCTACGTCCGCAAGGGCCACTACGACGGCACGGTGTTCCACCGCGTCATCAAGGGCTTCATGGTCCAGGGTGGTGGCTTTGAAGTCGGCATGAAGCAAAAGCCGACCGATGCGCAGATCCAGAACGAGGCCAACAACGGCCTGAAGAACGCCCACTACACGCTGGCCATGGCGCGCACCAACGCACCGCATTCGGCCACGGCCCAGTTCTTCATCAACACGACGAACAACGGCTTCCTGGACTTCAAGTCCGAGAGCCCGTCGGGCTGGGGCTATGCCGTGTTCGGCAAGGTCGTCGAGGGCCAGGACGTCGTCGACAAGATCGAGAAGTCCAAGACCGCCACGCGCGGCGGCCATGGCGATGTGCCGGTCGAAGACGTCATCATCGAAAAAGCCGTCGAAGTTTGATCCACACGCTGACGGCCCCGGCGCAGTGGCAGCAGGTCGACCTGCTGTCCGACCTGCACCTCGGGCCGGACACGCCCGGCACGCTGGCCCGGCTTGAGCGGCACCTCGTCGAAACGCCTGCGCAGGCAGTGCTGTTGCTCGGCGACATCTTCGAGGTCTGGGTTGGCGACGATGCGCGCCACGAGCCCTTCGAGGCCAGCGTCGTGCGCCTGCTGCGTGAGGCGGCGCGGCGACGGGATCTCTTTTTCATGCCCGGCAACCGCGACTTCCTCGTCGGGCCGGAGCTGCTGGCAGAGGCTGGCATGACCGCCCTGCCCGACCCGACCGTGCTCGCCGCCTTCGGCCAGCGCTGGCTGCTGGTGCATGGCGATGCCCAATGCCTCGCCGACGCCACCTACCAGGCCTTTCGCCGCCAGGTGCGTTCGCCAGAATGGCAGGCGCAGGTGCTGTCGCAACCGCTGGAAGCCCGCCAGGCGCTCGGCCGGCAAATGCGGGAAGGCAGCCGGGCGGCCCAGGCGGCGCAGCTGATGGCCACCGACCTCGACGCCGAGGCTTGCCGCGCCCTGCTGCAGGAAGCGGGTGCGACGACCGTGATCCATGGGCACACGCATCGGCCCGCCGAACATGACCTGGGCCACGGGCTCAGGCGCGTCGTGTTGTCCGACTGGGACCTCGACGCCACGCCGCCACGCGGCGACGTGATCCGACTGTCCGCTTCCGGCCTGCACCGCCTTCCGCTGTGATCCTGAAAGCCCTGCGCAACAGGCGTGAGCAACGCGCCGTCGAGCGCCATGCCATTCCCGATGCGCTCTGGCAGCTGACGCTGTTGCGCTACCCCTTCCTGGCCCACCGCAGCCAGGACGACCTCACCGAGCTGCGCCGGCTCTCCAGCCTCTTCCTGTCGACCAAGGAGTTCCACGGCGTCGGCGGCTTCGAGGTCAGCGACGAGGTGGCCGTGGCAGTCGCAGCCCAGGCCTGCCTGCCCGTGCTGAGGCTGGGGCTGTCCTGGTATGACGGCTTCGTCGGCATCGTCATGCACGAGGGCGAGGTCGTTGCGCAGCGGCGCTTCGAGGACGAAGACGGCGTCGTGCACGAGTACGACGAGGAACTGGCAGGCGAGGCGATGGAAGGCGGGCCGCTGATGCTGACCTGGAACGCCATCGCCGCCAGCGACGACCCGGCCGAGTTCGGCGCTGACGCGGTCTACAACGTCGTCATCCACGAGTTCGCCCATGTCATCGACATGCGCGACGGTCTGGCGGACGGCGTGCCGCCTCTGGACGCGACGGTGCGCGAGCGCTGGATCGCCGTCATCGACGCCGAGTGGGAGAAGTTCTGCCAGCGCATCGACGCCGGCGAGGAGACGCTGATCGACCCCTACGGCGGTGAAGCCGTCGAGGAGTTCTTCGCCGTGGCCGTCGAGGCCTTCTTCGTCGCCCCGGCCGCGATGCGCGTCGAGGAACCGGCGATGTACGAGCTGCTGGCCGGCTTCTTCAAGCAGGACCCAGCCGGCTGCTGAACAAAAAAAGGGGCGCCGAAGCGCCCCTTCCTGTTCTGAACCCAACCGGCTCAGGCCGTTGCGGGCTCCGCCTTGGGCTTGTTGTCCTTGGCCGGCTTGGGCGGCGTGGGCAGGATGTCCAGCACGGTCTCGCCCTTGTCGTCCACGTCCACGCTGAGGCGCCCGCCGTCCACCAGCTTGCCGAAAAGCAACTCGTCGGCCAGCGCACGGCGGATGGTGTCCTGGATCAGGCGCTGCATCGGCCGCGCGCCCATCAGCGGGTCGAACCCCTTCTTGGCCAGATGCTTGCGCAGCGCATCGGAGAAGCTGACCTCGACCTTCTTCTCCTGCAGCTGGCTTTCCAGTTGCAGCAGGAACTTGTCGACCACGCGCAGGATGATTTCCTCGTCCAGCGGACGGAAGGACACGATCGCGTCCAGCCGGTTGCGGAACTCCGGCGTGAACATGCGCTTGATGTCACCCATCTCGTCGCCTTGCTGGCGCGAGTTGGTGAAGCCGATGGTGGCCTTGTTCAGCGCCTCGGCGCCCGCGTTCGTCGTCATGACGATGATGACGTTGCGGAAGTCGGCCTTGCGCCCGTTGTTGTCGGTCAGCGTGCCGTGGTCCATGACCTGCAGCAGCACGTTGAAGACATCCGGGTGGGCCTTCTCGATCTCGTCGAGCAGCAGCACCGAGTGCGGCTTCTTCGTGACGGCCTCGGTCAGCAGGCCGCCCTGGTCGAAGCCGACGTAGCCCGGAGGCGCGCCGATCAGGCGGCTGACGGCGTGGCGCTCCATGTACTCGGACATGTCGAAGCGGATCAGCTCGATGCCCAGGATGTAGGCAAGCTGCTTGGCGACTTCGGTCTTGCCGACGCCCGTGGGGCCGCTGAACAGGAAGGAGCCGATCGGCTTCTCGGGCCGGCCCAGGCCGGAGCGGGCCATCTTGATGGCGGCCGCCAGCGCGTCGATGGCCGGGTCCTGGCCGAAGACGACACTCTTCAGGTCGCGGTCCAGCGTCTTGAGCTTGCTGCGGTCGTCGCTGTTGACGGACGCCGGCGGGATGCGCGCGATCTTGGCGACGATGTCCTCGACCTCCACGCGCGTGATGGTCTTCTTCTGCTTGCTCTTGGGCAGGATGCGCTGGGCCGCACCGGCCTCGTCGATGACGTCGATGGCCTTGTCGGGCAGGTGGCGGTCGTTGATGTACTTGGCCGACAGCTCGGCCGCAGCCTGCAGCGCGCCCAGGGCGTACTTGACCGAGTGGTGCTCCTCGAAGCGGCTCTTCAGCCCCTTCAGGATCTCGATGGTCTGCTCGACCGAGGGCTCGGCCACGTCGATCTTCTGGAAGCGCCGTGAGAGGGCCGCATCCTTCTCGAAGATGCCGCGGTACTCGGTGAAGGTCGTCGCACCGATGCACTTCATCGCGCCGCTCGACAGCGCCGGCTTGAGCAGGTTGCTCGCGTCCAGCGTGCCGCCCGACGCCGCACCGGCGCCGATCAGCGTGTGGATCTCGTCGATGAAGAGGATGGCATTGGGCTGGTCCTTCAGTGACTTCAGCACACCTTTGAGGCGCTGCTCGAAGTCGCCGCGGTATTTGGTGCCCGCCAGCAGCGCGCCCATGTCCAGCGAGTAGACGACGCTGTCCGCCAGCACTTCGGGCACCTCGCCCTCCGTGATGCGCCAGGCCAGGCCCTCGGCGATGGCCGTCTTGCCGACACCGGCTTCACCCACCAGCAGCGGGTTGTTCTTGCGGCGGCGGCACAGCACCTGCACCACGCGCTCGACCTCGAACTCGCGGCCGATCAGCGGATCGATCTTGCCGTCCTTGGCGAGCTGGTTCAGGTTCTGCGTGAACTGCTCCAGCGGCGAGGCCTTGGCGTTGCCACCCTCGCCTTCCTCGCGCTCGGCATCCGTGCCCTGGTTCTGGCTTTCCGGCGCCTTGGGCGGCTCCGGGTCGGTCTTCTTGATGCCGTGGGCGATGAAGTTGACGACGTCCAGGCGCGTGACGCCTTGCTGGTGCAGGTAGTAGACGGCGTGCGAGTCCTTCTCGCCGAAGATGGCGACGAGCACGTTGGCGCCGGTCACTTCCTTCTTGCCGCTGCCGGTGCTCTGCACATGCATGATGGCGCGCTGGATGACGCGCTGGAAGCCCAGCGTCGGCTGAGTGTCCACCTCGTCGCTGCCGCCCACCATCGGCGTGTTTTCCTTGATGAACTGCGTCAGGCTCTTGCGCAGGTCATCCAGGTTGGCCGCACAGGCGCGCAGCACCTCCGCGGCGCTGGGGTTGTCCAGCAACGCGAGCAGCAGGTGCTCGACGGTGATGAATTCGTGCCGCTGCTGGCGTGCCTCGACGAACGCCATGTGCAAACTGACTTCAAGCTCTTGCGCAATCATGCGGCCTCCATAATGCACTGCAGGGGGTGGCCGGCACGCCGGGAGGCGGCCAGAACCAACTCCACCTTGGTCGCGGCGACGTCCTTGGTGAACACACCGCAGACCCCGCGACCCTCGTGGTGGATTTTGAGCATGATCTGCGTCGCCGTATCGAGGTCATGCCGGAAAAATTCCTGCAGAACCATGACAACAAACTCCATCGGCGTGAAATCGTCGTTCAGCAGCAGGACCTGGTAGAGCCGCGGGGGCTCGGTTTTCTGGGTCTGGCGCTCGACGACGACCGCCCCGTCGCCTTCGTCCTTGCCCGGCTTCATGGGAGGCACGGGCGGGGGCGGAGTCGACTGGTTTCGCGGTGAGAAGACGGGGAACACAGGCATGTAGGGATTCTATCGACGGGGGGTATCCCCTCGCCGACCGCGGGCAGTTGGCGACGCATCGCGAAATTGCAAGCGGCTTCGGGTGAACCCGGCCGGGAAGGTCCCGAATTGACGGCTTTTGTCGCGCTACCAGAATCTGCGTCCGCCTCTACGGGAGGTAGCACAAGAATGGAGACAACATGATGGCGCTGGGCAAAGTCAAGTGGTTCAACGATGCCAAGGGCTTCGGTTTCATCGAGCCGGAAGCCGGCGGCGATGACGTCTTCGCCCATTTCTCGGCGATCCAGATGGAAGGTTTCCGGACGCTGAAACAGGGCAGCCAGGTGCAGTTTGACCTGGTGCAGGGTCCCAAGGGCCAGTTGGCCCAGAACATCACGCCGATGGAAGCCGCCCGCGGCCTGGAGCAGCAGCAGCAGCTGGCCTCCTGAGTCGCACCACCGACAAGGCCCCGCGAGTCGACAGGCCGCGGGGCTTTGTCTTGCCGGCGCCCCAGTCGGGCGCATTCAAGGCCGCTGGTAGCGCCACCTTGGCCGGGTGCGTCAGCAAACTGCCGGGACGGCTTGCTAGAGTTCACGCCTTGCGTGCCGGCGCCCGCCGATTGGCGCCGCACGGATCGCACGTTTACAGGAACATCTCATGACCGCCGAAAAGACCCAGATTGTTTACACGCTGACCGACGAAGCGCCTCGCCTGGCCACGGCCTCGCTGCTGCCGGTCGTCAAGGCCTTTGCGGCGTCGGCCGGGATCGATGTCGTCACCAGCGACATCTCGGTGGCTGCCCGCGTGCTGGGCCAATTCCCGGAACTGCTGACCGAAGAGCAGCGCGTGACCGACAACCTGGCAGCGCTCGGCAAGCTCACGATCAAGCCCGAGGCCAACATCATCAAGCTGCCCAACATCAGCGCGTCCGTCTCGCAGCTGAAGGCGGCCATCAAGGAACTGCAGGACAAGGGCTACAAGATCCCGGACTACCCCGAGGCGCCCAAGACGGACGAGGAAAAGGACATCCGCGCCCGCTACAACAAGTGCATCGGCAGCGCCGTGAACCCGGTGCTGCGCGAAGGCAACTCCGACCGCCGCGCGCCCAAGGCCGTCAAGGAATACGCCCGCAAGAACCCGCACCGCATGGACGAGTGGAGCCAGGCCTCGCGCTCGCATGTCTCGCACATGCATGACGGCGACTTCTATCACGGTGAAAAGTCCATGACGCTGGACCGCGCCCGCGACGTGAAGATGGAGCTCATCACCAAGAGCGGCAAGGCCATCGTCCTGAAGCCCAAGGTCTCGCTGCTGGACCGCGAGGTGGTCGACTCGATGTTCATGAGCAAGAAGGCGCTGCTGGCCTTCTATGAAAGGGAGATCGAGGACGCGCGCAAGACCGGCGTGATGTTCTCGCTGCACGTGAAGGCCACCATGATGAAGGTGTCGCACCCCATCGTGTTCGGCCACTGCGTGCGCATCTTCTACCGCGAGGCTTTCGAGAAGCATGGCAAGCTGTTCGACGAGCTGGGCATCAACGTCAACAACGGCATGGTGGACCTGTACACCAAGATCGCCGCGCTGCCGAGTGCCAAGCAGGACGAGATCAAGCGCGACCTGCACGCCTGCCACGAGCACCGCCCCGAGTTGGCCATGGTGGACTCGGCCAAGGGCATCACCAACTTCCATTCGCCCAACGACGTCATCGTGGACGCCTCCATGCCCGCCATGATCCGCAGCGGCGGCAAGATGTACGGTGCCGACGGCCGCCTGAAGGACGTGAAGGCCGTGATGCCGGAGTCGACCTTCGCCCGCATCTACCAGGAGATCATCAACTTCTGCAAATGGCATGGCACCTTCGACCCGAAGACCATGGGCACCGTGCCCAACGTCGGCCTGATGGCCCAGCAGGCCGAGGAATACGGCTCGCACGACAAGACCTTCGAGATCCCGGAAGACGGCGTCGCCAACATCACCGACCTGGCCACCGGCGAAGTGCTGATGAGCGAGGACGTCGAGCAGGGCGACATCTGGCGCATGTGCCAGTGCAAGGACGCCGCCATCCGCGACTGGGTCAAGCTGGCCGTCACGCGTGCCCGCAACTCCGGCATGCCGGTGGTGTTCTGGCTGGACCAGTACCGCCCGCACGAGGCGCAGCTGATCACCAAGGTCAAGATGTACCTGCACGAGCACAACACGTCGGGCCTGGACATCCAGATCATGAGCCAGGTGCGCGCCATGCGCTACACGCTGGAGCGGGTCATCCGCGGCCTGGACACCATCAGCGCCACCGGCAACATCCTGCGCGACTACCTGACCGACCTCTTCCCCATCATGGAGCTGGGCACCAGCGCCAAGATGCTGTCCATCGTGCCGCTGATGGCCGGCGGCGGCATGTACGAGACCGGTGCCGGCGGCTCGGCGCCCAAACACGTGCAGCAGCTGGTGGAAGAGAACCACCTGCGCTGGGATTCGCTGGGTGAATTCCTGGCCCTGGCCGTCAGCCTGGAGGACGTAGGCCTCAAGACCAAGAACGCCAAGGCCAAGGTGCTGGCCAAGACGCTGGATGCCGCCACCGGCAAGCTGCTGGACAACGGCAAGGGCCCCAGCCCCAAGACCGGCGAGCTCGACAACCGCGGCAGCCATTTCTACCTGACGTTGTACTGGGCCCAGGAACTGGCCGCCCAGACCGAGGACGCCGAGCTGGCAGCCCGCTTCAAGGCCGTGGCCGAGGCGCTGACGGCCAACGAGGCCAAGATCGCGGCCGAACTGAAGGACGTCCAGGGCAAGCCGGCGGACATCGGTGGCTACTTCCTGCCCGATGTGGCGAAGCTGGACGCGGTCATGCGGCCGAGCGCGACGTTCAATTCGGTGCTGGCTTCGCTGGCCAGCTGATCACTGCTTCACGCCGGGGCTGCGGCCCCGCCTCGATCACGCCGCTGAGCAGTCAATGCCAGCGGCGTTTTTCATGGCGTGGCGTCTACCACCTCGGCGGCCGCGCGAAAGGCGTCCACCGCCGCCGGGAAGCCGCAGTAGACGCTCGCATGCAGGAAGATCTCCTGCAGCTCCGCCGTTGTCACGCCGTTGTTCAGCGCGCCGCGCACATGGGTCTTGAGCTCCTGCATGCGGCCCAGCGCCACCAGCATGGACACCGTGACGATGCTGCGCGTGCGCAGGTCCAGCCCTGGGCGCTGCCAGGTGTTGCCCCAGGCGTGGCGGGTGACGAGCTCCTGCAGCGGCTCGGTGAAGGGCGTGACCTTGGCCAGCGCCGCGTCAACATAGGCATCACCCAGCACAGCGCGGCGGGTGGCAATGCCCTTCGGGTCGAAGTCCATGACGGCTCCTTGGTTGCTGCGGCGCAGCATACCCAGGAGCCATCGGGGCAAGTGCAGAAAGCAGGAAGCCCATCGCCGCGAGACGGGATGGGCTTCAGCGAGAGCACCAGGCCATGCCCGGTGACGTCACTCCATGCAGTCGATCATCACCTGCCCAAACCCAGAGCACGACACCTGCGTCGCGCCATCCATCAGCCGGGCGAAGTCGTAGGTGACCTTCTTGCTCAGGATCGCCTTCTCCATCGAACTGATGATGAGATCGGCCGCTTCGGTCCAGCCCATGTGCCGCAGCATCATCTCGGCCGACAGGATCTCCGAGCCCGGGTTCACGTAGTCCTTGCCGGCGTACTTGGGCGCCGTGCCGTGGGTGGCTTCGAACATCGCGATGGAGTCGCTCATGTTGGCGCCCGGGGCGATGCCGATGCCGCCGACCTGGGCGGCCAGCGCGTCGGAGATGTAGTCGCCGTTGAGGTTCAGCGTCGCGATGACGCTGTACTCGGCCGGGCGCAGGATGATCTGCTGCAGGAAGGCGTCGGCGATGCTGTCCTTGATGGTGATGGACTTGCCCGTCTTCGGATTCTTGAACTTGCACCACGGCCCGCCATCGATCAGCTCGGCGCCGAACTCCTTCTGCGCCAGCGCGTAGGCCCAGTCACGAAAGCCACCCTCGGTGTACTTCATGATGTTGCCCTTGTGCACGATAGTGACGCTGGGCTTGTCGTTGTCGATGGCGTACTGGATGGCCTTGCGCACCAGGCGCTCGGTACCTTCGCGGCTGACCGGCTTGATGCCGATGCCCGAAGTGTTCGGGAAACGGATCTTCTTGACGCCCATCTCGTCCTGCAGGAACTTGATGAGCTTCTTGGCCTGGGCGCTCTCGGCTTCGTACTCGATGCCGGCGTAGATGTCCTCCGAGTTCTCGCGGAAGATGACCATGCTGACCTTGTGCGGCTCCTTCACGGGGCTGGGCACGCCATCGAAATACTGCACGGGGCGCAGGCAGACGTACAGGTCCAGCTCCTGGCGCAGCGCGACGTTCAGCGAGCGGATGCCACCGCCGACGGGCGTGGTGAGCGGCCCCTTGATGGAGACGACGTAGTCCTTCAGCACGGCCAGCGTCTCTTCGGGCAGCCACACGTCGGGGCCGTAGACGCGGGTGCTCTTCTCGCCGGCGTAGATCTCCATCCAGTGGATCTTGCGCGTGCCGCCGTAGGCCTTGGCCACGGCTGCGTCCACCACCTTGAGCATGACCGGCGTGATGTCCAGGCCGGTGCCGTCACCTTCGATGTAGGGAATGATGGGCTGGGTGGGCACGTTCAGCGAGAAGTCGGCGTTGACCGTGATCTTCTGGCCGCCTTCGGGCACCTGGATGTGTTGGTACATGACTGGGGGGCTTTCGCAATGAGGCGAGAAAACGAGACGCGGCGAGTTTATGGCCGCGTCAGCAGGCCAGCATGACCCGCTGCCAAACCCCATGACCCAAAGCCCAAGCCGCACCCAGCACCAGCGCGAGGCCGGCCAGGCGCAGCGCCAGCGTGTCGCCGCCCGCGCCGCGCCTGAGCAGACGCGCCCGCCAGAACGGCGCAACGACGAGGCCCGGCGTGCTGGCCAGCGCAAAGCCCGCCATGGCCGCCGCACCGCTGAACACCGAGCCGGACAGGCTGGACAGCAGCAGCGCCGCATGCAGCAGACCGCAGGGCATGGCCACCCAGGCCATGCCGGTGGCGAAGGCGTGGCTGGGCTTGGGGCGCCAGTTCATCGCGCCCAGCCAGACCGGCATGCGGCCGCGCACCAGCAGCGTCAGGCCCAGCAGCAGCAGCGCGGCCTGCAGCAGCGCCCAGGCCGGTTGCAGCAGGGCCGCACTCTGGGAGGCCCGCGCAAGCGCCTCGGCCGACGCGGCCGCGACGGCGCCACCGGCCGTGTACCCGAGCAGCCGCCCGGCCAGCAACTTCATCGGGCGTTTGCCGCCGGCCAGCGCACAGGGCGCGCTGCACATCGCCGCGCAATGCGGCGTGCCGGCCAGGCCCATCAGCGTGGCTGATGCGATGAGGGCCGCGTCAAGAGCCATCGCAGGCTCTAGATGATCTTCGAGAAGCGCTCGCGGCTGGCGTCAGCCTGCAGGTAGCGGTCGAAGACCAAAGCCACGGCGCGCACGAAGTACCAGCCCAGTGGCGTGACCTGGATGGTGCCGGGTTCCAGCACGATCAGCCCTTGGCCCGCGAGCTGGCGCAGGCGCTCGAACTCGGGCGCGAAATAGGTCGGCACGTCGACGAGATAGGACGCGGCGATGGACTCGAACTCCACGCGCCCCTGGCACATCAGCGCCATGATGACGGCGCGGCGCACCAGGTCGTCGCGGGTCAGCGCGAGACCGCGCTGCACGGGGAGCTGGCGCTGGCGCAGCGCGTCCTCGTACTCGTCCATGGTCTTGGCGTTCTGGGCGTAGGTGGCGCCCACGCGGCTGATGGACGACACGCCCAGGCCCACCAGGTCGCAGTCCGGCTGTGTGGAGTAGCCCTGGAAGCCACGGTGCAGCAGGCCCTGGCGCTTGGCCACGGCCAGCGGATCCTCGGGCAACGCGAAGTGGTCCATGCCGATGAAGGCATAGCCCTCGCCCAGCAGCGCGCTGATGGCGCCGGACAGCATGGCCAGCTTGTCGCCAGCCGGCGGCAGCAGCTCGGCCACGATGCGGCGCTGCGGCTTGAAGCGTTGCGGCAGGTGGGCGTAGGCGTACATCGCTATGCGGTCCGGGCGCAACTCGGCCACCTGCGCGATGGTGCGGGCAAAGCTCGCGGGCGTCTGCAGCGGCAGGCCGTAGATCAGGTCGACGTTGGTGGACGCGAAGCCCAGCTCGCGGGCGTGCTGCATCAACGCGGCCACCTGCTCCAGTGGCTGCACGCGGTGCACGGCCTTCTGCACGGCGGTGTCGAAGTCCTGCACGCCGAAGGACAGGCGGTTGAAGCCCAGCGAGCGCAGATGCGCCAGCCGGCCGGCGTCCACCGTGCGCGGGTCCACCTCGATGGACACTTCGGCGCCCGGCAGCAGCTTGAAGCGCTGGCGCAGCGCGGCCATCAGCCAGGTCAGCTCGGCGTCCGACAGGAAGGTCGGCGAGCCGCCGCCCAGGTGCAGTTGCGACACCGGGGCCTGCCCGCCGATCGCCTCGGCCACGAGGTCCATCTCCACGGCCAGCGCGGCCAGGTAGGGCTCGGCGCGCTCGTGGTGCTTGGTGATGATCTTGTTGCAGGCGCAGTAGTAGCAGAGCTGCTCGCAGAACGGGATGTGCACATACACCGACAGCGGCTGCGCCGTGCCGCGCTGGCGCAGCGCCTGCAGATGCTGCGGCCCCTGATGGGCCTCGACGAGCCGGTCGGCGGTGGGGTAGGACGTGTAGCGCGGCCCTGCGACGTCGTGGCGGCGCAGCAGGTCGGCATCGATGGGGCGGTCTGTGACAGCGGGCATGGCGCCACTGTGCCGGCTGCAACTGGGCCGGGCGTTGATCCAAGTCAAGGCTGCAGCGGGTGGCCCCGAGAACAATGCGTTCATGCTGACCACCCTGCCTCGTCCCCATGAGCGTGCCGATCACCCCCGACATGCCTGCGCAGCCGTGCGCCGGCGCGCTTGAGCCGCTCAAGGTGGCCTGCGCCAGCTGCAATCTGCGTGAGCTCTGCCTGCCCGTGGGGCTGAGCCCGACCGACCTGCAGCGCCTGGACGGCCTCGTGGAAAAGCGCCGCAGCGTGCAGCGCGGCGACCACCTGTTCCGCAACGGCGACCGCTTCGACGCGCTGTACGCCGTGCGCACCGGCTTCTTCAAGACCTGCGTGGGCAGCGAGGACGGCCGCGACCAGGTCACGGGTTTCCAGATGGCCGGCGAGTTGCTCGGACTGGACGGCATCAGCAGCGACCACCACCACTGCGACGCCGTCGCGCTGGAGGACTCCTCCGTCTGCGTGATCCAGTACAGCCAGCTGGAAGAGCTGTCGCGCGAGTTCAACGTGCTGCAGCACCAGTTCCACAAGATCATGAGCCGCGAGATCGTGCGCGACCATGGCGTCATGCTGCTGCTGGGCAACA
>CAUJSJ030000016.1:0-21432 GCA_963422775.4 uncultured Roseateles sp. | reverse complement strand
CCTCTGGAACTGAGGGCGTTGCGATGAATGCATGGCAGGGCGGACTGCGCATGGCGGCACTTGCAGCACTGGCGGCCGGTCTGGGCCTGCTCGCGCTGGGGCCGGCCTCATCGCCGCCCGAGCCTGGCGGCGCTGGCGCCGGCACGCTGCACGCCGCCGTGCCGGCCTTGCCCCTGCCAGCCTGGGTGCCGCCGGCGGCCGTGCTGCCGTTGCCGGCAGCGATGCCCGCGCGAAATCCTGTGCCTTCGGACCCCGAACTGGACCGCCTCGTCGCCGCCGCACGCCGTGGCGACGCGGGCGCCAGCCACGCGGCCTACCGGTTGCTGTCGGCCTGCGCCGCGCCGCAGGGCCCGGCCTGCCCGGGACTGCCGGCCTCGCTGGTGCAGGAGCGGCTGCGCTTCCTGGCGCAGGCCGTGCGTGCCGGCCTGCCGGCGGCGCAGATCGACTTCTACATGGAAGGCCCAGCGCAGCTGCAGGCGCTCGACGAGCAGGCCCTGCAGGCCTGGCGCCAGCAGGCGCTCACCGAGCTGCAGTCAGCGGCCTCGCGCTGCGAGCCTTTCGCCGCGGGCCTGCTGGCCACGCTGCACGACAGTGGCGAGCTGGCGCCACGCGACGCGACGCTGGCGGCGGCCTACGCGGTTGCCGAGGGCGAGCTGCGCCGCCGCCCGCCGACCGATGCGGCCCTGCGTGACCGCCTGGCCGAGCCCATCGCCGACGCGGCCCTGGCCGCGGCGCGCCAGCAAGGCCTGAGCCTGGCTGCGGCCTGCCGTTGACGGCCTCATGCCAGCCGGCTTGCATGCCGCCTGGCCTTCAACAGGCGTCGAACAGGCCGCAGGGCCTGTTCTCGGTCCTGTTTCAGCCGAGCGACTCGTACAGCGCCACCAGCTCCTGCGTCAGCTTGTGGCGCGCATCCAGGTGGATCATCGGCCGGCTCAGCTCGTGCGACTCCTTCACCTTCACGCTGCTGGACAGGTAAGGCTGCAGCACCGGCAGGCCCTCGTCCAGCAGCTCCTGCACGACGCGCTGCGGCAGCGAGGCGCGGGCCTGGAACTGGTTCACGACGATGCCCTCGACGCTGAGTTCAGGCGCGTGGTCGGCGCGGATCTCCTCGACCGCTTCCAGCAGGCCGTAGAGCGCACGGCGCGAGAAGTCGTCGCAGTCGAAGGGGATGAGGCAGCCTTGCGAGGCGATCAGCGCCGAGCGCGTGTAGAAATTCAGCGCCGGCGGCGTGTCGATCCAGATCTCGTCGTACTGGTCGTCCAGCAGCTGCAGCGCGTTGCGCAGCTTGTAGATCTTGTAACGGCTCTCCAGCTTGCCGTGCAATTCGTCCAGTTCGGCAGACGCCGGCATCACGTGCAGGTTCTCCCAGGGGCTCTCGACGATGAAGGCCGAGGTGTCGACCTCGCGCACGCTGAACTTCAGCGTCTCGGCGAAGAAAGCGGCCGAGCCGGCGTGGTCTTCATCCGCGGCTTCGCCCAGCAGATAGCGCGTCGTGTTGCCCTGGCAGTCCAGGTCGATGACGAGCACACGCTGCCCGCTGGCCGCGGCAATCGCCGCGAGGTTGCTGGTGATCGTGGACTTGCCCACGCCACCCTTCTGGTTGAACACCACTCGCCGCATCGCCGCCTCCGTTGCTGGAAGCGGCGATTGTGCACTGCACCAAAGTCAATGGGCGGGCGTACTTTCGGCGAGCGGATGCGCAATGCCGCCGTCGCCGTAGGTGCGCACGACCTCGGCGATGACCACCTGGTAACCCCTCAGCCACTTCGCTTGGGCCTGCTTGGCCTCGCGGTGGTCAGGGTGGCTCATCAACTGCTGCAGGGCCTCCATCGAGTCCCAGTAGTAGACGTTGGAGATCAGTCCGTTCGCTGCGTTTTCCCAGGCTTCCTCGCCAAGGTAGCCGGGAATGGCGCGGGCAACCGCAGCGATGCGCTCGTCCAGCGCGAAGAAGTCAGCGTCGTAGTCGCCCTTGGCGAACGTGAAGGTGGAGGTGTACATCACGGGATTTTCTAGTGCGCCGAGTGCTTCGGCGCAGATGCATCAATGCGGCCAGTGTTTCAGCGCGCGCAGGACTTGTTCTTCATGCAGGAGTAGATCGTCGTCCAGACACCAGCGCAGGAACGCGGCTACGACGTGCTGTTGTTCATCGGAGCACAAATGTTTGAAGTGCAGACCTGCGGGTGCAGGGCTTTTGCATCTTCCGAAGGTCGCCAGCGCACCGACCGTGTAGTCGAAGACCAGCGACTCCGGTTGGTGCGTGTTTCTCGTGCACCACGCCATGTAGGCCGGTACAAGTTCGAGCAGATCATCCGCTGGCGGGGCCGCAAAAAGCAGGTCGGCATTCGCTTCGATGAACTCGTCGCTCGGCCACTGAGACGCAGGCGGGAATGCGCGATGAATCTCCTCTTCCAGTGCCGCTGCGACATGCCTCTTGTCCATGGCTAGCGCTCCAGCGCTTGCTCGACGAAGCGCCGCGGCACGGTGGTCTTGGGCACGCGCACCGGGAACCAGCTGCGGATGTCCTGCTCGATGCCGATGCCGTGCATGAAGTTGTAGAGGCCCTTCTTCAGCCCCTGGCCCAAGCCGTCGTGGTCGGTGGGCGTGGGGTCGACGAAGGCGATGTCGTTCTTCGCGAAACGGCCATCAGCGGGCAGGGGCTGCAGCGTGACGCCGTACTCCGCCGGGTTTAAGCCCACCGGTGAATGCACCGTGCAGGCAAAGCGGTGGAAGAAGCCGCTGTGGATGCAGCCGTTCTCGAACAGCTGGCGCACGTACTCCAGCGCGTCCACGGTGTCCTGCGTTGTCTGCGTCGGGAAGCCGTACATCAGATAGGCGTGCACCAGCACGCCGGCGTCGGCAAAGGCCTTGGTCACGCGCGCGACCTGCTCGATGCTGACGCCCTTCTTCATCAGCTTGAGCAGCCGGTCCGACGCCACCTCGAGCCCGCCGGAAATGGCGATGCAGCCGCTGTCGGCCAGCAGCTGGCAAAGCTCCGGCGTGAAGGTCTTCTCGAAGCGGATGTTGCCCCACCACGAGATGGCCACGCCGCGGCGGATCAGCTCCTCGGCCAGCGCCTTGAGCGCCTTCGGCGGCGCGGCTTCGTCGACGAAGTGAAAGCCCGTCTGGCCGGTTTCCTTGACGATGGCCTCGATGCGATCCACCAGCACCTCGGCGGAGGCCGCCTCGTAGCGCGAGATGTAGTCCAGGCTGACGTCGCAGAAGCTGCACTTCTTCCAGTAGCAGCCGTGCGCCACGGTCAGCTTGTTCCAGCGGCCGTCGCTCCAGAGCCGGTTCATCGGGTTGAGCATGTCCAGCAGCGACAGGTAACGGTCCAGCGGCAGGCCGTCCCAGGTCGGTGTGCCGACGTCGTCGAAGGGAATGTCGGGTTCGACGAAGTTGGTGTACTTCACGGCGGCGCCGTCGCGCCAGAAGGTGCGCACGAGGCGGGTCTTGGAGCGCTTGCCGGCGATGTGTTCCAGCAGCGCCAGCAGCGGCCGCTCGCCGGCGTCCAGCGTCGCGTAGTCGACGAAGTCGAACAGCCGCGGCTCGGCCAGCTCGCGCAGTTCGGTGTTCACATAGCCGCCGCCCAGCACGATGGCGACGCCCGGCCGCGCGGCCTTGATCGTCTGCGCGATGCGCAGCGCCGCGTAGACGGAGCCGGGGAAGGGCACGGACAGCAGCACGACGTCGGGCTGGTGCTGCGCCAGCGCGGCCAGCGTCAGCGCGTGCAGCGTGCGGTCAACGAGATTGGGCGGCGCGGCCAGGGCCTGGGCCAGCGGGTCGAAGTGGGCCTGCGCTGCGGCGAGGGACTCGGCGTAGCGGACGAACTCGAAGCGCTCGTCCACCGCGTCGCGCAGCACATCGGCGAGGCCGTTCAGGAAGAGGGTGGCGAGGTGGCGGGCGCGGTCCTGCAGGCCCAGGGCGCCGAAGGCCCAGGCGAGCGGGTCGCCGCCGCCGTCATCGGCATCCGGGTCGACATAGGCGTCCAGCGATGCGAAGCGCGCACCCTCGGGCAGGAAGCTCCGCGTGTTGATGCGATGCGCCAGCGTCGGGTCCCGCCCCTGCAGGAAGGCGATGACGCGCGGCGCTGCCGCGGCGATTGCCGGGAACTCGGCAGCGAACCAGGCGGTCTGCGGTGTGCGCCTGGCTTCGGGCAGCCCGAGCACGGCTTCATGCAGCTGGGTCAGGCCAGCCGGCGTGAACAGCTCCAGCACCAGCGCCAGCGCCAGGTCGACCTGCCGCGCCTCGATGCCGCGCGAGCGCAGGAACCCGGTCAGGTAGGCGGTGGACGGGTAGGGCGTGTTCAGCTGCGTCATCGGGGGGATGACGGCGAGCACACGGGGTGACAGGCAGGGCATGCCGGGATTGTCGCGGGGTGATGGGGCGGCCGACGGGAGCGCGCCCGGCGCAGGTCGAGGATGCGGTGCCGGACCGACCTGGCCGCCGACGGGGCCTGCGCCATGAGCCTGTCGGTTGCGGCCTCAATGCCGGGGCGTCGCTGCCGTTTCGGGCTCGGCCAGGTCAATCGATCTTTCTGCCGCCAGCTCCCTGGGAATGAAGGGGTTTTGCAGCAAGAAGCGCTTGGGTGAGCCATCGCGGACGAGCTGCAACTCATCGGCAAACGAACTCTTGAACAGCCGCTCGAACGAGCCGTCCTGCTTGGCCTGGTTCATGCCCTTTTCCAAGCGCTCCGCCATCTGTGGTTCATGGATGTTCACGTAGAAAATGATGGGCAGCGCGAAGTGGAGGGTGATGTCGGGCAGCAGCATCAGTTCTCCGGCCAGATCCGGCCGGCTGTTCAGCGCGGTCCCGGCCTCCGCCAGACTGATCGGGATGTAGTCAAAGCGCTTCTTGGCCAGCATGTCGAACAGCGTGGACGGGTTCGCGGTGTCGTTGATCCGGTAGCCGTTGTGCCGGTAGATGTCGACATCGACCCAACCGTTCGCCTGCCCGACGACGAGCTTCTTCAAGTCATCCGCATGCTGAATGCCTTTGAAGAGGCTCAGATCGCTGCGGCGGATCAGCAGCTTTCGATACCCCAACAAGTCCTTGAGGATGGGAATGTTGACGCGCAGACTGCGCTCCGGCAGCTTGTCTTCACTGAGCTCCAGCGGTCGCCAGGGCCCGGCATGCACATTCACCACATCGCCGCGATTGATCTCTCGCCGAAGCCTCAAGGTGGAATAGCTCTGCACGACTCTTGAAAGTTGATAGGGCCCGTATTCCTTGGTGGTCTTGTCGAGTGCCAGCGTCAGCAGCGCGAACTGATAGTCATCGCGCTTCGGGGTGCCACCCCAGTCCCAGTAGCGGAAGGTCATGCGGCTCTTGCCGGGCGAAGCAACGGGTTCGGCGCGGGTGGTTTTCCAGGGGGCCATGCCAAGGCCGAGGACGCAGCACAGAGTCCATGCCGCGAACTTTGCGAGGCCAACCCTTGGCATGTCAAACATGGCGTCCTTCGATCTGCGTGGCGCAGGGTACCGAAGTTTGCGGCTCAGGAAACGCTGAAAATGGCCCCCTGATGCGATACGCCCTGGTTTGGGACGGTCTGCAAGGCGCAAGGCGCAGCCGTTGATCCGACCCGCCATCCGGTGCACGCGCCGAACGGCAGGTCCAACGACCCTCGCTACCCCACCAACCACCCCGCCAACTTCTCCGCAATCATCAACGTCGGCGAGTTCGTGTTCCCGCTCGTGATCGTCGGCATCACGCTCGCATCCGCAATCCGCAGGCCCGTCACGCCGCGCACCCGCAGCCGCGAGTCGACGACGGCATCGTGGTCATCCTTGCGGCCCATCCTGCAGGTGCCCACCGGGTGAAAGATCGTCGTCGCGATGTCGCCGGCCAGACGCGCCAGCTCCTCGTCGGTCTGGTACTGCGGCCCGGGCTTGTATTCCTCGGGCTTGAAGCCGGCCAGCGCCGGCTGGGCCGCGATGTTCCGGGTGATCCGCAGGCTCTGCGCGGCGACGTGGCGGTCCTCGTCGGTGGACAAATAGTTGGGCCGGATGGCCGGCGCCACGGCCGCGTCGGGCGAGGTGGCGTGCACCGTGCCGCGGCTGGTCGGGTTCAGGTTGCACACGCTGGCCGTGAAGGCGTTGAATCCGTGCAGCGGCTCGCCGAAGGCGTCCAGCGACAGCGGCTGCACGTGGTATTCCAGGTCGGGCCAGGTCTTGTCCGGGCTTGAACGCGTGAAGGCGCCGAGCTGTGACGGCGCCATGCTCATCGGGCCGCTGCGGCGCAGCGCGTACTCCAGGCCGATCATGGCCTTGCCCAGCAGCGAGCCGGCGCGGGTGTTCAGCGTCTTGGCACCCTCGACCTTGTAGACGGCGCGGATCTGCAGGTGGTCCTGCAGGTTGGCGCCGACGCCGGGCAGGTCGCGCTCGACGGTCACACCCAGTCCCTGCAAGAGCGCCGCCGGGCCGAGGCCCGACAACTGCAGGATCTGCGGCGAGCCGATGGCGCCGGCGCACAGGATGACCTCGCCGCCGACGTTGATCCAGGGCTGCTCCACGCCATGCGGCGTCAGCACCTCCACGCCGCCGCAGCGCAGGCCAGTGTCATCGCGCAGCAGCCGCAGCCGGCGCACCTGGGCGCCCGTCCACAGCTCGAAGTTGGGCCGGCCGAAGGTGGTCGGCCGCAGGAAGGCCTTGGCGGTGTTCCAGCGCAGGCCCTTCTTCTGGTTGACCTCGAAATAGCCGACGCCTTCGTTGTTGCCGGCGTTGAAGTCGCTCGTGGCCGGAATGCCGGCCTGGGTGGCGGCGGCGGCGAAGGCGTCGAGGATGGGCCAGCGCAGCCGCTGCTGCTCGACGCGCCATTCGCCCTTGTGCCCATGCACGGCGGCAAAGCCCTCGGGCGCGGTCTTGGGGTTGTCCAGCCGCCAGTGGTTCTCGTGCTTGCGGAAGGCCCGCAGCACGCGCTCCCAGCGCCAGGTGTCGTCGCCGGAGACGTCGGCCCAGTGCTCGTAGTCGCGGCTCTGGCCGCGCATGTAGATCATGCCGTTGATGCTGGAGCTGCCGCCCAGCACCTTGCCGCGCGGGTAGCGCAGGCTGCGGCCGTTCAGGCCTGCCTCGGCCTCGGTGTTGAAGCACCAGTCGGTGCGCGGGTTGCCGATGCAGTAGAGGTAGCCGACGGGGATGTGGATCCAGTGGTAGTCGTCCTTGCCGCCGGCCTCGATGAGCAGCACTCGCTTCTCCGGGTTGGCGCTGAGCCGATTCGCCAGCAGGCAGCCGGCAGTGCCGGCGCCCACGATGATGTAGTCGAAACCTTCTTTGGCCATGGGCCCTAGCGTAATTCACGCCCGCGTCTCGGAGCTGACGCCCAGGCGGTACCAGTCCAGCTTGCGGGTCAGCGTCATCACCACCGCGAGCACGGCGAACAGCAGCACGGCCCCGATGACGAGCGCCGTCTGCTCACGGCTCAGCAGCACGTACAGCGCGCCGTAGAGCAGCGCGATGCCGCCGCCGAAGGCCGCGCCGCGCCACCAGCCGCCGAGCATGGCCGCGGCGTACTGCGTCAGCACCAGCGCCGCCGCGCCGGCTGCGATCAGATAGGCCGCCAGGAAGGGCAGGTGCTCCGACAGGCTCAGCAGCAGCAGGAAGAACAGGCTCAGCGCCATGCCCACGAGCAGGTATTGCACCGGGTGCACGCGCCGGCCCGTCAGCAGTTCGGTGAGGCCGACGGTGACGAAGGTGAGGGCAATGAACATCAGGCCGTACTTGATCGCGCGGTCGCTCATGACGTAGGGGTTCACGGGGTCGATGAGTTCGACGGCCAGGATGTCCAGGCCGCCGCCCTTCACGGCCTTGCCGTTTTCGGCGTAGGGCATTTCCGGCGCGAGGCTGCCCGAGAGGTCGGGCAGCGGATGCCCGGCCTGCACGTCGGCCACGGCCGTACTGGCCAGCGATGACACTTGCCAGCGCGCCGAGAAGCCGCTGACGCCAACCTGGTGCTCGACGGGCAGGAACTGACCCGTGAAGCTGGGGTGGGGCCAGCTCGATTGCAGCGCGACTTGCGTGTCGCCGGCTGCGGGCACGATGCCCAGCCGCTGGCTGCCGACGAGGCTGAGCTTGAGCGTCACGACCAGCGGGTCCTCGGCGCGCAGCTCGGGCAGCACGGCATGCAGGCCGCCGCGGAAGGCCGGGTGAGTGGTGCCGGGGCGCACCGCCAACTCGTGGCCGTCGCGCCGCAGCTCGGCCGTGCGGATGCCCCGGGTGTCGCTCAAGGCCACGACGACGGCGGGATCGTTGCAGGCCAGCCGGCTGTTGGCATGCTCGGCCTTGGGCACGAGTGCGGTCAGCGCGTCCCAGCGTGCCTCCACGTTCAGCTGGCTGGCGTAAGTGTTGACCTTGAACAGGCCGCGCTTGCGCACCTCGGGGCTGATGCCGCCGGTGACCTGCAGCTTGGTGGGCGCGGCGACGAGCCAGAAGTCGCGGGATTCTGAGAACTCCTTCTTTTCGGTCGGGACAGTCCAGCTCTCCTTGCAGGCGCGCACCAGCAGCGGCCCGGCCAGTGCCTGCGCGCCTGCCAACGACTGCTCGACGCTCTGCGCGGCCTCGCGCTGACGCCATTGGCGCTCGTGCGCGAGCCCGCCGATCTGGGCGAGCACGATGCACAGCAGGATGGTGACGACGGCCAGGATGGCCAGCTTGATGAAGAGGGCTTTGTTCATGCCCGCCAGCATCGCGACGCGATGTGAGGGCGTGACGAGCTGTGTGAAGCCAGCGTGAAGTCAGCGAGGCAATATCAGGCTGACCCTCAGCCCCGGCTCGGCCGCCTCGAACGCCAGCCGCCCGCCATGCAGCTCCGCCACGCGCCGCGAGATGGCCAGGCCCAGGCCCGAGCCCTTGACGAGGCTGCCCGGCCGCGCTGTCGAGAAGAAGCGCTTGCCGAGCTGCGCAAAGGCGGCCTCGGGCACGCCGGGGCCGTGGTCGCGCAGCGTCAGCCGTGCGGTGGACGGCATCGCGCTGACGCCCAGTTCCAGCGTCGAGCCCGTGGGCGCGAAGTCGATGGCGTTGACGAGCAGGTTGCCGAAGGCCAGCTCCAGCAGCGCGGCGTCGGCGTCCACCGTCACGTCCTCGCGGGCAGTCCACACGATGTGCAGGCCCTTCTGCGCCAGAGGCGCCGCCTGGCGCTCCAGCTGCGCCTCGGTCCAGTCGACCAGCGCAGTCCGCTGCCGCTCGCCCAGGCCCACCTGCGCTTCCAGCTGTGACAGCGCCAGCACCCGCTCCACCAGCGTCTGCAGCCGCGCCGTCTGGTCCAGCACCTGCCCGGCGAAGCGCTGGCGGTCGGCGGCGGGCAGTTCGTCCTGCAGCAGCTCGCCGCTGGCGCGCAGCGCGGCCAGCGGGCTCTTGAGTTCGTGCGTCAGCGCGCGCACGTCATGCTCCAGCTGCTCGCGGCCCTCCAGGCGACGGCGCATGTCGTCCATGGCGTTCGCCAGGTCGCCCAGCTCGCCCGGCATCGTGGGCGGCGCGATGGCCTGGCCGGCCTGGGCCTGCTGGGCGTAGCGGCGCAGCCGCCGCACCGAGGCCACCAGCCACAGCGTCACCGCCACGCCCACGACGAGGCTGGCCGCCAGCAGTGCCGCGCCGGCCCAGAACACACGGCGTTCGGCGCGGTCGATGATCCGCTGCACGCTGGCCACCGGCTTGGCGACGCTGACGACGCCGAGCTTCTTGCCGTCCTTCATGACGGGTGCCGCGACGACGAGCACGGTGCTGCGGTCGTCGCTGCCGCGGTCACGCGACGAGCGTGCGCCGTAGTCGCCGCGCAGCGTCAGCGCCACGTCGCGCCATTGCGAGTAGTCCTGGCCCACGGCCGAGGGCTGGCCGGAGTCCAGCACGACGCGCCCGGCCGCGTCCGTCACGTAGATGCGCAGGTCCAGGCTCTGCTTGCGCAGGCCCCAGATCGGTACATCGACCTCGCGCCGCACATAGCGCTGCAACTGGGTGGCGAGGCGGCCATCCGCCGCGGGCGGGCCGGCGGCCAGCTCGTCGGCGGCGACCTCGGCCATCAGGTGGGCCGTGTCCACCATCAGGTCTTCCATGACTTCGCGCACGCTGGGCTTCACTTCGGCCAGGAAGACCTTGAGCAGCAGCACGGCGCTGAGGCCGGCGATCAGGAAGAAGCCGAAGAAGACGCGGAGACCGAGGCGCATGTCAGCAGTGTGTTGCGCGCATTTCGGGCCGAGCGCCGGGCCGCTCCCAAGCCGGCCCGTCTTGGCGATGTGCACGCGGCTCAATGCCGCGTGGATCGCCGTCCCCCAGGGGGACCGACCGGGCACGCCCGCGTTCAGCGCGGCGAGACTGGGCGAGGGGCTTCATGGTTCGAGGGAGTAGCCCAGGCCTCGGTGCGTCTTGATCGGGTCGCGCGCCGGCGCGGCCTCGCGCAGCTTGGCGCGCAGCGTCTTGATGTGGGTGTCCACAGTGCGGTCCGTGCTCTCGGCGTTGCTGCCCCAGACGGCGTCCAGCAGCGCGTCGCGGCTGTGGATGCGCTGCGGCGCGCGCAGCAGGTGTGTCAGCAGGCCGAGCTCCAGCTTGGTGAGGTTGAGCGGCACGCCGTCCAGGCTCACGCGCGAGCCATCCACCGCGAAGCCCGCGGCGGCCGGTGCGGCGGCCTGGGCGCGCCGCAGCAGCGCGCGCACGCGGGCCACCAGCTCGCGCGGGCTGAAGGGCTTGGCGAGGTAGTCATCGGCGCCCAGCTCCAGGCCGAGCACGCGGTCCATCTCCTCGCTGCGGGCGCTCAGCACGATGATGGGCAGGGCCTTCAGCGGGCCCTGGCGCAGCTCGCGGCACAGGTCCAGGCCGTGGCCGTCGGGCAGGCCGATGTCCAGGACGAGCAGCTGCGGCGCCGGCGCGTTGCGAAGCCGCTCGCGCGCCTCGGCCAGCCAGGCGTGGTGCTCCACCTCGAAGCCCTCGCGCCGCAGCGCGAACGCGACCGTGTCCGCGATGGCGGGGTCGTCTTCCAGCAGCAGGATCAAGTGCGCCAACCCTGGCTGAGTGCCGCCACCAGCTCGGCCGCCGAGCCCGGCGCACGCCGGACCGGCAGCGCCTGGCCGGCCCACAGGCTGATGAAGTCGGCCTGGCCGGCCTTGGCCGCGGCCTGCCGCAGCAGCCGGCTGGCGGCGTTGGGTTGCGGGAAGGCGGGCAGGGCCACGCCTTCCAGCTCGCGCGTGACGCGGTTGGCCAGGCCGCGCGCCAGGCGGCCGGAGAAGGCGCGGGTCAGCGTCGAGTCGGCGTCGCCGGCGGCCAGCAGCGCGGCCCGGTAGGCGGGTGACAACGGGCATTCGTCGACGAGCAGGAAGGCTGTGCCGACCGTCACCGCACTGGCGCCCAGCGCCTGCGCCGCCGCGACGCCGCGGGCATCGGCAATGCCGCCGGCGGCGATGACGGGGATGTCCAGCGCGTCGACAAGCAGCGGCACCAGGGCCATCGTGCCGATCAGCGCGCCTTCCGCGCTGCCGAGAAAGCCGCCGCGGTGGCCGCCGCCCTCGTAGCCTTGCGCGATGACGGCATCGACGCCGCTGGCTTGCAGCATGCGGCCTTCCGACACCTGCGTGGCCGTGCCAGTGACCTTGAAGCCCTGCGCCTTCAGCGCCGCCACGCGCCCGACGCCCGGGTCGCCCATGACGAAGCTGATGACGGCAGGCCGCGCCGCAATGGTGGCTTCGAGCTGGCGTTCGAAGTCCTCCTCAAATCGTTCGGGCCGCGTGGGCGCCGGCAGACCCAGCTCGGCATGCCAGGCGGCCAGGCGATCGAGGTAGCTGCCCAGCGCCTCGTCGTCCCGCAACCAGGCCTGCGGGCAGAACAGGTTGATGCCGAAGGGCTGTGCGGTGCGGGCACGGATGTCGGCCGCGATCTCGCCGATGCGCGCCGGTGTCAGGTAGGCCGCGCCCAGCTGGCCGAAGCCGCCGCCCGCACTGACGGCCGCGACCAACGCCGCGCTGGCCGCCTCGCCGGCCATCGGCGCCATCCAGATCGGCGGCAGGTCGAACAGGCTCATGGTGTCACCCGATGGTCCGTGCGGCCAGCACGGGGAAGAGCTTGATGAGGCCGTCGGCCAGCAGCTCCACGGCCAGCGCGGCGAGGATCAGGCCCATCAGCCGCGTCATGATGTTGATGCCGGTCTGGCCCAGCACCTTGGCGATCTTGCTGCTGGCCGAGAAGGTGATGAAGGTCACCAGCGCCACGACGATGCCGTAGCCGCACAGGACGGCCAGCTCCCACCAGTGCCGGGTCTTGTCGGCGTAGATGACCATCGTGGAGATCGTCGCCGGTCCTGTCAGCAGCGGGATGGCCAGCGGCACGACGGCGATGCTGGCGCCGGCGTCCACCTTGCTGGAGCCCTCGCTGAGGTCTTCCTTGCGCGTCTCGGCCGGCTGGGCGTTGAGCATCTGCAGCGAGCTGATGAGCAGCAGGCAACCGCCGCCGACCTGGAAGCTGGCCAGCGAGATGCCGAAGAACTCGATGATCTTCAGCCCGAACAGCGCGCTCAGCGCGATGACGATGCCGGCCGTGCAGGCGCTGACCAGGATGGTCTTGCGCCGCTGTGCGCGCGAGAAGGCAGACGTGAAGTGGATGAAGAAAGGCACCACGCCGATCGGGTTCACGATGGCCAGCAGCGCGACGAGGGGCTTGTAGATGTCCATGGATGCCGATTGTGGCGGCTACCATCTCGCCGCGGCCGCTGCCCGAGGTCTTTGCCAGCCTTCACGGGCCAGCACTCCGGGGCAACCCCGGGGGTCTTGAATCTCTCGTCCAGCAGGGCGTGAGGCGCTTGGCGCGACAGCGCCAGACAGCTCACGCATCACCCGTCGCTCAGGGCAGCGTGCCGCACCTTTCAGGGAGATTGCACGGGTGGATACAGCCCGCACGATGACGGCACGGGCCCTGGCCCACGCGATGCTGGCCGGCCCTCGGCACGAGGCTGCCCTGGCGGCGCGCATGGCCGTCTGCCTGAACGATCGCCCGCTCTGGCTGGCCGCGCTGGCGCAGACCATGGCGCGCGTGCCGGGCGAGGTCTGGCGGCGGCTGGATGTGCAGGCCCTGGGCGAGCGCGTTGAGGCGCACCCGGGGTTTGCCGAGGCCTGGACCAGCGACGCGCGGCCCGAGGCGCGCCGCTGGCTGCTACGTTCACCTGACGAGTTGGGCCCTGCGCCGGCTGGCCTGGAGCGCCCGCACTGGCCCACCGTCGGCGCACTCGCTCGCGGCCTTGGCATGACGCCGGCCGGCCTGTGGCGGCTAACGCTGCCGGCCGACTGGCAGCGCCGCCGTCCGCTGGCCCAGCAGCACTACCGCCAGCTGCTGGTGCCCAAGCGCAGCGAAGGCGCCGGCTGGCGGCTGCTGGAGGTGCCGGCGCCGCATCTGCGCGCCGTGCAGCGCCGGCTGCTGGCGCAGTTGTTGAACGGGCTGCCGCCCCACGCGGCGGCGTTCGGCTACTCGCCCGGCCGCTCGGTCGTGCAGCATGCTGCACGGCACGCCGGCCAGGGGCGGGTGCTGCGCTTCGATCTGAGCGATTTCTTCTCGACAGTGCATGCCGCGCGCATCCACGCCCTGTTCAAGACGCTGGGCTACTCGACGGCCGTGGCCCGCTCGCTGACGGCGCTGTGCGCCGCATCCACGCCCGAGGCCTGGCTGCGCAGCGAGGCGCGCTTGAGCTGGTTGCAGAAGCAGCGCCTGCGCGACACCCACCTGCCCCAGGGCGCGCCCACCTCGCCGGCCCTGGCCAATCTCTGCGCCTTTGGGCTGGACGCACGCCTGGCCGGTCTGGCGGAGAGCTTCGGCGCGCGCTACAGCCGCTATGCCGACGATCTTGTCATCTCCGGCCCGGCGTCGCTGCCCGTGCGCACGATCTCGGCCTGGGTCGCCGCCATCGCGGCCGACGAGGGTTTCGTCATCAACCCGCGCAAGACGCGCAGCCTGGGTGTCGCGCAGCGGCAGTCGGTCTGCGGCATCGTCGTCAACCAGCATCCAAATCTGGCGCGCGACGAGTTCGACCGGCTGAAGGCGACGCTGCACCGCTGCGTGGTCGACGGCCCGGCCCGCCAGAACCGCGACGGCCATGCCGACTGGCGCGCCCACCTGCAGGGTCGCGTGGCCTGGGCGGCTCAGCTCAATGCCGTGAAGGCCGAAAAGCTCAGGAAGCTGCTCGATCGGATTGACTGGGAGCGCTGAGCAGCCGCAGATAGTCCAGCCCCGCCGCGCCGCGGCTGCCCCACCAGCTCAGCAATTCGCCGTCGACCAGTTGCACGCGGGCCTGTGGGCACAGGGCCTGCGCCTCGGCGAAGTGCTCGGCACCGAAGCGATAGGGTTCGGAGCTGAGCAACACGCGGTCGATGCCGGCAAGCCAGGCTTCGTTGCCGGCCAATGCGGGGTAGCGGCCGGCGCCGTGCTCGCCGCCCAGCACGTCGGGCCAGCTGCGCCAGTGAGCTTCAGCCAGCAGCGTCGAGATGTAGGTGTCGCGGGCCACCGTCATCCACGGCTCGCGCCAGATCAGGTAGAGCACGTTTTCGGTTCGGCGCGCCTCGCCGCGGCAGCGGGCCAGCGCGGCGCTGAATCCGGCCGACAGCGCCGCCGCGCGCTCGTTGACGCCGGGCTCGCCGGCAAAGGCCGCGCGCAGCTGCTCGAACAGCGCGAGGTTGTCCTCGGGCCGGCGCGGGTGGGTCACGATGACCTCGGGCACGAATGCCTTCAGTGCCTCGGCCGTCTCCAGCCGGTTCTCGTCCACGTTGACGACGACATGCGTCGGCGCGAGCTTCTTCAGCTTGGCCAAGTTCACATCCTTGGTGCCACCGACCTTGGGCACGGCGGCAACCGCTGAAGCTGGGTGGATGCAAAACCCGGTCCGGGCAATTAGGCGGTGGCCGAGGCCCAGGGCCACCAGTGTTTCGGTCGCGCTGGGCACCAGGCTGGCAATGCGCGGGCTCATTTCGGCTCGGTCACCGCCAGGTAGACCGCGCAGCAGCCGCGCAGCCACACCAGCGTCGGCAGCACCAGCGCGATGGCGAAGACGACACCGCCGCCCACCAGCGCGGCCAGACCCAGCGCGCCGCCCTGCAGCGGCACGCCACTGGCACCCAGGCCGCGCGGGCCCAGGCCCATGACGCCGGCCAGCAACTGCCCGGCCGGCAGCTCGACGCCGGCGCCCAGGATGGCCAGGCCCGCCATCAGCCGGCCGCCGCTGACGACGACGAAGCTGACCGCGGCCGTCGCCAGCGCGGCCAGCAGGTAGACGGCGGCCATCAGCAGGGCCGTTTCGGGCAAGCCATGGCGCAGGCGCTCGCGCAGGAAGGCCAGCACGCCGGTGCTGCTTCGTCCGGCCCAGACCGCCGGCCCGGCCAGCGGCCCGACGAGCACGACGAGCGCGAAGGCGATGCCGCCCAGCGCCAGCACGGCCACGGGCAGCACGACGGCCAGCAGCGGTGCGCCGACGACGGGCCAGCGCGTGGCCCACAGCAGGCCGGCCAGTGCCAGCGCGGCCAGGCCGGCCAGGGCCACGCAGGCCAGCAGGGCCAGCAGCACGCGGTGGGCGCTGCGCAGCGCGTCGGCGAAGGCGTCCTGCGGGTCGCGCACCGGCAGGCCGCGGGCCTGGTCCATCAGCATCAGGCCGGTGGCATTGACGCCGAAAAAGGCGACAGCCAGGGCCAGCCCCATCCAGACGGCGCTCATCAGTTGCTGGTCGCGCACCAGGGCGGACTGGGCCATGGCCAGCAGCAGGCCGGCAAAGCAGAACCCCGCGAGCAGGGCATACAAGGCGCGCAGATTGCGCAGCGCATCGACGCTGGCGAGCACGCGGGAGAGGGGGGTCAGAAGGTCGGGCGTCATGGATTTGGGCTTGGGGCGGGATGGTATCGATGACGAAACCGTGATGTCCGGATACCGCCAGGGTTTGTGCTAGCTCTGAAAAACAACACTTGCCGGAGTGCCTCCCTTCAATCCCAACACCCCGCCACCATAATCAAATGCCTGTGTCTGGACGCCGCACCTTCGCTTGAATGGTTCACGATGGGTTGAAAGTCCACATGGTTTTTTGGTTTTGAGTAGAGAAGGGCTTCCCCATGGGAAACAAGCTTTATGTGGGCAATCTGGCCTACAGCGTGCGTGACGAATCGCTGCAAGAATCGTTCGGTCAGTTCGGCACCGTGACCTCCGCAAAGGTCATGATGGATCGTGAAACCGGTCGCTCCAAGGGGTTCGGCTTCGTGGAAATGGGCTCTGACGCAGAAGCGCAGGCCGCCATCAACGGCATGAATGGCCAGGCCCTTGAAGGCCGTGCCATCGTCGTGAACGAGGCTCGTCCTCGTGAAGAGCGCCCGGGCGGCTTCGGCGGCGGCGGTGGCCGTTCTGGCGGCGGCGGCTTCGGTGGTGGCGGCGGCTACGGCGGCGGCGGCGGTGGCCGCTCCGGTGGCGGCGGCTACGGCGGTGGCGGCAGCGGCGGTGGTGGCGGCTACGGCGGCGGCGGTGGCGGCTACGGTGGTGGCGGCGGTGGCCGCTCCGGCGGTGGCGGCGGCTACGGCGGTGGTGGCGGTGGCCGCTCCGGCGGTGGCGGCGGCTACGGCGGTGGTGGCAGCGGTGGTGGCTACGGCGGCGGTGGCCGTTCGGGTGGCTACTGATCTCCCAGCCTCCCCAAGAGGATTGAACAAAGCGCCTTCGGGCGCTTTGTTCGTTTCTGGCGCCCCCTTTTCTGGCTCAGTAGCCAAGCGTGGCCTTCGCGAAAACCTCGTTGGCGCGCACGCCACCCGGCTGTTCACGGGCACGGTTCAGGCCCAGGCTGACAACGCGGGCCAGGCCTACGCGGTGCTGGAACATCAGCGACAGCACGCGCCCGGTGTCGTCCGCCGCAGCCAGGTTCAGGCCCGGGTCGGCGCGGCGCCTGAAGTGGGTCTGCTGGTGGATCAGCCTCAGCGAGTCGCGCGGGCTCAGGTGCAGCACGACCAGGCTCTGGGCGCTGCGGTCCGTGAAGGCGCGCCGTCCGTCGGGCGCATCGACCCAGCCCAGGCCCAGGCGTTGTTCCAGCTCCAGCCAGAGACCCGCCGGTAGCGGCATGCGCATCTGTGCTTGCAGCTGGCCCTGCGCACCAAGTCCCACGCGGTCGGCGTCGACGTCCAGCCTGCGGCCCCATTCGACCTCGGCGTTGACGAAGTTCAGCGTCTCGCCGGGGTTGGACTCGAAGCCCAGCAGCAGCGTGCGTGTCGCATGCAGTTGCCCGCCGCTCCTGGCCCGATGGCTGTCCAGGCCGACATGGCCCCAGACGCCGGTGTTGCGCGCCGCCGCGAACCAGAAGCCGGGCTGGAAGCGCCGGTCGACGACCTGGCCGGCCGCGACGCCGAGCAGCGGGTCGGCCAGCGTGCGTGTTTCCTGGGCCGTGAGCTGCAGTTCGGTGTCGTGCATGTCGATGCCGACGAGCTCGCGCGGCCCCATGCGCAGGTAGCCGAAGGCCGAGGCGCGGCGCACGCCGCTCTGGCTGACGAAGCCGTTGTCGTTGGCGAAGCGGGCGCTGATCTCCTCGACGTTGACGTTGGCGACCCAGTCCGCATCCTTGTGGCGCCAGCCCAGCCAGGCGCGATGGCCGCGTTCGCGGTTCACGCGCAGGACCTGGCCGTCGGGGTCCAGCCCCAGCGTCGTGTTCGACAGCAGCAGGTGGCCGCGCCACTGGTCGCTGTCGCCGGCCCGCCAGACGCCGTCGCTGCCGATGACTTGCGTGGCCAGCCCGTTGCCAAAGTCGCGCAGCGACACGAGGCCGGCCAGGCCCAGCCCATCGAAGTGCATGCGGCCGCGCGCGAAGCTGGCCTGGGAGTCGCGGGGCTGCACACCGCTGCGCGTGGCGAAGGCACCCGCGCGCAGCAGGGTGCCGCCGCCGGCGTCGCGCAGATGCAGGGCGGTGGCCTCGGCGCCGGCGCCACGCCAGGTCGCGCGCAGACCCCAGTCGGGATCGGTGATGGCGCGCGTGTAGAAGGCCGCGAGGCTGCGGTTCTCGCCCGATTCATCGGCCTGGGTCGGGCCGACGACGTCAGAGCTCTCGAGGAAGAAGGGCCGCTTCTCCGGCACGCTGAGCGCGAAGCGCGTGTTGCCGGCGAGCTGGGGCTCGTCCAGCTCGACCTGGGAGAAGTCGGGGTTCAGCGTCGCGTCAATGACCCAGTCGGCGCGCGGCCGCCACTTGAACTCGGCGCCGAGCGACGCCTTGCGCGCGCGGTGCGTGCCATCGGCGTCGCTGCTGTCGCGCGTCGAGCGCAGCGTCAGCTCGGGGCGAAAGCCGATGAAGCTGCGTTCGCGCACCTGTTCGACCAGATCGCCCAGGCCGTCCAGCGGCTGCAGCTCGGCAATGAAGCTCAGCGCGTCCTTGGTCAATGCTGGCGCGCTGACGTCGAGGGTGCGGTCTTCGCGGGGGATGTTGCGCGCGAACATGACTCGCCAGGGCGCGCCGTCGGCGTGCGGGAACCGCAGCGTGGCCAGCGGCCAGCGCAGCTCGATGCTGTAGCCGTCGGGCAGCAGCGTCGCTGCCGCCTCGATGTCGAAGTCGGGCGCCGAATCCTCGGTGTCCTCTTCGGCTGCGAACAGGCCGTCCTCGACGGCGCCTGCCGCGCTGATGCGCACGTACTGGGCCGTGCGCCGGTGGCCGACGGGGTCGATGAAGATGGAGATGAAGTCCTGGTCGGCCTTGACCTGGTCGCGCCGGGCCAGCGGCGCGCGGATGCGGCCGGGCTCGGGGTCCCAGGCGCGGATGCCGAAGACGAGGGCATCGTCGGTGACGAGGACCTGCACCGTGGTTCGCCAGCGCGCCGGCTGCTTGTCGGTGGGCAGGAACTGCGCAAAGCGCTCATAGACCGGCGCGCGCTGCCAGGCGGCATCGTCCAGGCGGCCGTCGATGGCCGGTGCCGCCTCGCCGGCGGCCAGGCGCAGCGCGGTCGGCTGGGGGTGAAGGGGCGAGTTGGCCCAGACGGGCGAGGCCAGGGCGAGCAGGCCCAGGCCGAGAGAACGAAAGATCATGGAAGTCGTCCGAGGTCGACCGTCGAGCAGACGGCCGCGGGAGTCATGGAGCGTGCGCGAGGCGCAGGCCGGCTTGCGGCGCTGAAACGGGGCAGCGCGCGGGCGTCAGCAGGGGTGAAGCACCTTGGCCATGAAGTCCTCCTTCTTGCCGCCTTGCAGGTCGGCTCTCGATACGAAGGCGCGCAGTGTAGCCAGCGGATTCATAGGCTGCCAAGGCGTGACTTCAGCCACGCGCGCGCCACCACCCAATCGCGCTTGACGGTGGCCGGCGAGCAGCCCAGCGCCTCGGCAATCTCCTCGACTTCCAGCCCGCCGAAGTAGCGCATCTCGACGACGCGCGCGGCGCGTTCATCGAGCTGGGCGAAGTCTTCCAGCGCCCGGTGCAGGTCCAGCAGTTCCAGCGGCGCCGCGGCCGCGTCATCTGCCACCCAGTCGGCGGCCGACAGCGTCACCAGCTCGGCACTGCGCTTGTCCGCCGCACGGGCCAGCGCGTGGTCGACCAGGATGCGCCGCATCATCGTCGCCGCCATCGCGAGGAAGTGGCCGCGGCTGTGCCATTCGCCCAAGCGCTGGGCCGCCAGGCGCTCGTAGGCCTCGTGCGTCAGCGACGTGGCCGACAGTGTGTGCCCTTGCCGCTCGTGGCGCAGCCGGCCGCGGGCCAGCGCGCGCAGCTCGGCGTAGAGCTCCGCGAACAGCGCGTCGGTGTTTGCATCCTTGCGGGCGTCCATGGGCCGCGAGGATAGTGCCGTTGATGGATGCTGCTCGCTGGATGCAAGTACGGGCGCTGTTCGAGCAGGCGCTGGAGCAGCCTGCCGACGCGCGCGAGGCGTGGCTGGCCGCGCAGTCCGTCGAAGCGGCGCTGCGCGACGATGCACGGGTGCTGCTCGCACAGTCCACCGGCCCCGGCGACTGGCCGCCGCTGCCGGCCTGGTCCGCGCCCGCACCGGCGCGATTGGGCGCCTGGCAGCTGGTGGAGCGCATCGGCGCGGGTGGCATGGGCGAGGTCTGGCGCGCACAGCGGGCCGACGGGCGTTTCGACGCCGAGGCCGCTGTCAAGCTGCTGCGCCCGGGCCTGGACGCGAGTTCCTTCGCGCAGCGCTTTGCCCAGGAGCAGCAGGTGCTGGCGCAGATGCAGCACCCACACATTGCGAGGCTGCTGGATGCTGGCGTCAGCGCCGAGGGCCGGCCCTATCTGGTCATGGAGTTCGTCACCGGCCGCGCCATCGACGCGGCGGTGCAGGGTTTGAGCGAGCGCGAGGTCATCGAGCTCTTCCTGCAGCTCGCCGAGGCGGTGGCGCACGCCCACCGCAAGCTCGTCGTGCATCGCGACATCAAGCCCGGCAACGTGATGGTGACGGACGAGGACCCCTCGCGCGCCGGTGCGCACGCGGTCCCCCCAGGGGACGCGGCTGCGCTTGGGCGCGGCCCGGCGCGCAGCCCAGGCCAGGTCAAGCTGCTGGACTTCGGCATCGCCAAGGCGCTGGACCCGACCAGTGCCGGCGCGCTGGACGCGACCGTCTTCGAGCAGCGCCCCTTCACGCCGGCCTATGCCAGCCCCGAGCAGGTCCGTGGCGACGTCATCTCGACGGCCACCGACATCTACGCGCTGGGCGTGCTGCTCTACCGCCTGCTGACCGGCCAGCCACCCTACGGCCGCGGTGCCACGACACCGGCCGAGCAGAGCCGTGCCGTGCTGGAGGAAGCCCCCGAACCACCGGCACTGGCACCCGACCTGGCCAACATCCTGCTCAAGACCCTGGCCAAGCCGGTGGACGAGCGCTACGCCAGCGTGGACGCGCTGGCCGCCGACCTGCGCCGCTACCTGGGTGGCTACCCGGTCAGCGCACGCGCGCCGACACGGCTGGAGCGTGCCGCCAAGTTCGTGCGCCGCAACCCGCTGGCCACCGGCCTCACGGTGCTGTCGCTGGCCTCGGTGCTGGGCGGCTCGGGCGCGGCGCTGTGGCAGGCCAGGAAGGCCGAGCAGCGCCTGGCCAGCGTCAAGCAGATCACGCGCGAGGCGGTGTTCCGCTTTGGCGACGCCGTTACCTACGTGCCCGGCGGCATGGCCATCAAGGCCCAGCTGCTGCAGCAGATGGTGGGCACGCTGGACGAGCTGGCCGCCGTCAGCGCCGACGACGCCGAGTTGCAGGCCAGCGCGGCAATGGCCTATTCGCGCCTGGCCGACATCGAGTTCAATGACACCTCCTCCAGCCTCAAGCGCGGCGAACAGGCCCAGGCCCATGCCGCGCGTGCGCTGGCGCTGGGCCGCTCGGTGGTGGACCAGCGCCTGGCCGACACCGACTTCATCATCTGGTACGTGCGCGCGGTCGAGTCCTCCGCGCGGGCCGAGCGCGTGCAGGGGCGGCCGGCGGCGGGTCTGGCGCTGCTGGAGCCGGTGCTGCCGCTGCTGGACCGTGCGGTCGTGGCCCTGCCCAAGGCGCAGGCCGAGGACCGT
>CAUJSJ030000015.1:0-35187 GCA_963422775.4 uncultured Roseateles sp. | reverse complement strand
GCGTGGTCCACCATGACCTCGCGCACCAGCTCCGGGTCGAAGATGTCGACGCCGCGCTCGCCCAGGATCTGCTGGCGCGGCAGATCGCCCAGCTGACGCTGCGCGGCGATGACGGCGAGGTAGTCGCGGCGCATGGCCATCAGTACGGGGAAGCCCCACCAGCGGGTGGGATGGCCGGGGAGGTCGGTCCCAGGTCAATGTCGTCATGGGCCGTGATGCTGCACCCTCTCGGCCGGCGCGGTCTTGAACGAATGCGACACTGACCGCGATGCAAGCGTCGACGAGCCTGTGGCTGCCTCCGCTGGCCCTGGCCGGCTGCGTGCGCGGCGTGATGTTGCGCGACACGCGCGGGCGCCAGCTCGATGCCGTGCAGCGCGAGAACTACTTCCCCGCGACGCCGCTGGTGCAGCTGTTCTGGTGGTACGAGGGCAGCAGCGAATGGCTGGCCACGCCGGGCTTCTCCACGCCGCCGGCCGGACTCCGCCATGCGCCGGTGCTGTTCGGCGGGCCCTTCACGCTGCCCACGCACACGCGCAACCCGGGCGAGATGTGCGCCCTCAAGCTGCTGATGCTGCCCGACGCGTTCACTGCGCTGACCGGCATCGCGCTGGAGCGCCACGTCAACCGGGTCGTCGACGCGCGTGATGTGCTGCCCGCCGATTGGCGCGACTGGGCGGAGCGCGTATCCGCCGCCCCCGATGATGCGGCGCGGCTGCAGTTGCTCGAAGCCTTCCTGGTGCCGCGCTGGCAGGCGCTGGGTTCTCAGCAGCCAGGCCACCGGTACGCCGCCTGGACCGAGGCGCTGGCGGTGCGTGCCGCCACCAGTTCGGCCGGCCGCAGCCTGCGCCAGCTGGAGCGCCGCATCAAGGCCTGGGCCGGCCTGCCGATGCGCGAATTGCGCGCCGTGTCGCGCGCCGAGAACGCTTTCTGCGCGGTCGTTGCCGCCGAGGACGGCGCGGGCGTGAACTGGGCCGACATCGCCGCCGACAACGACTACGCCGACCAGAGCCATCTGTGCCGCGAGACGCGCCGCCTGACCGGCTTCAGTCCCGAGGACCTGCGCCGTCGCATCCAGGCCGAGGAGGCCTTCTGGGCCTACCGGCTCTGGCGCTGATCCATCGCCCCTAAACTCGATTCATGCCGCGCTGGTTGCTCCCGATCCTGGCCTTCGTCCTCTGCGGTCAGGCGATGTTGGCGAGCGCCCAGGGCTGCCCGAAGTCGGTGCGCGTGGGCTTCAACGACACCGCGTCACCGCCGATGCTGATGGGCCGAGGCGAGCGTTTCGAGGACCCGCCGGGCTGGCAGGTCGTGGCCGTGCGCGACGCGCTCAAGCGCCTGGGCTGCGCGGCCGCGGCCGAGTTGGTGCGCCTGCCGGCCCGCCGGCTCAGTGTGATGCTCGGCCAGGGGGAGGTGGACTTCGCGCTGCTGTACGGCGTCACGCCCGAGCGGCTGCGCACGATGCGCTTTCCGCTGGACGCCCAGGGCCGGCCCGACCTGGCCTGGGCGCCGGTGTTCGGTCGCCTGGTGCTGTTCGCCCGCGCCGGCACGCCGCAGCAAGCCGGCTGGGACGGCGGGGCGCTGCCGCCGGGCTGGCGCGTGGGGGCGATGGCGGGCTCGGTGCAGGAGGCGATCGCGCGCGAGCGCGGCTGGCCCGTGGAGGCGATCACGGCCATCGATTTCGGCCTGCAGATGTTGAACGCGCAGCGCTTCGACCTGCTGCTCACCAGCCGCGAGGCGCTGTCGCCCGAATTGCGCGCCGGCCTGGTGGAATGGGGCACGGCGGCGCGCCTGCCCTTCTTCGCGCCGGCCTCCATCGACTTCTCGCAGCGCCACCCGGCCTGGACGCGCGCCTTCTGGAACGAGTTCTGCCGCGCGATGCGGCATCTGCAGCCGGAAATCCGGCCTGCCGAGTGCGGTATCGCGCCGCCGGGCGTCGGGCGCTGATCCGGCCGCGCCAAAATGGCGCATCTGAGTTACCAACGGAGTACGGCCATGTCCGATCCCATCGTCATCGTTTCCGCTGCCCGCACGCCCATCGGCGGCCTGCTGGGTGATTTCGCCGGCCTCGCCGGCTGGGAGCTGGGTGCCGTGGCCATCAAGGCCGCCGTCGAACGGGCCGGCGTGCCGGGCGATGCCGTCGACGAAGTGCTGATGGGCAACTGCCTGATGGCCGGCCAGGGCCAGGCGCCTGCCCGCCAGGCACTGCGCAAGGCGGGCCTGCCGGACTCGGCCGGCGCCGTGACGCTGAGCAAGATGTGCGGCTCCGGCATGCGCGCCATGATGTTCGCCCACGACATGCTGGCGGGCGGCTCGGCCGAGGTCGTGGTGGCCGGCGGCATGGAGAGCATGACCAACGCGCCCCACCTGATGTTCGCGCGCAAGGGCGTCAAGTACGGCGCGGCGCAGATGTACGACCACATGGCCATCGACGGCCTGGAAGACGCCTACGAGCGCGGCAAGGCCATGGGTGTGTTCGCCGAGCAGTGCGTGGCCAAGTACAGCTTCAGCCGCGAGGCCATGGACCAGTACGCCATCACCTCCACCCAGCGCGCCAAGGCCGCCAACGAGAGCGGTGCGTTCGACTGGGAAATGGCGCCCGTGACGATCAGCTCACCCAAGGGCGACACCGTCATCAAGTACGACGAGCAGCCCTTCAAGGCCAAGCTCGACAAGATCCCGACGCTCAAGCCGGCGTTCAAGAAGGACGGCGCCATCACCGCCGCCACGTCGTCGAGCATCTCCGACGGCGCGGCCGCCTTGGTGCTGATGCGTGAGAGCACCGCCAAGGCGCGCGGTCTCAGCCCCATCGCCCGCATCGTCAGCCACTCGGTGCATGCCCAGGCGCCGGACTGGTTCACGACCGCACCGGTCGGCGCCATCAACAAGGCGCTCGCCAAGGCCGGCTGGCAGGCGGCTGACGTGGACCTGTGGGAAGTCAACGAAGCCTTCGCCGCCGTCACGATGGCGGCGATGGCCGAGTTCAAGCTGCCGCACGACATCGTCAACGTCAACGGCGGCGCCGTCGCCCTGGGCCACCCCATCGGCGCCAGCGGCGCCCGCATCGTCGTCACCTTGCTCGGTGCACTGAAGGCCCGCGGCCTGAAGAAGGGTGTGGCGGCGCTGTGCATTGGCGGTGGCGAGGCCACCGCGCTGGCGGTGGAGATGCTCTAAGCCATGTTCGGCACCCACGACCTCCTCCTGTTCGCCGCCACCGTCTTCGTGCTGAATGCCACGCCAGGCGTGGACATGGCGCTGACGATCGGCACGACGCTGCGCGCCGGTTGGCGCCAGGGAGTGGCCGTGGTGCTGGGCATCAACCTCGGCTGCATCTTCCATACCTTCGCCGCGGCCTTCGGGCTGGCGGCGCTGCTGGCGACGTCGGCCGAGGCCTTCACGGTCGTCAAGCTTGTCGGCGCAGCCTATCTGCTCTACGTGGCCTGGGGCATGGCGAAAGCAGGCCTTGCGCGCAGCACGCCTGCAGACGCGGGCCAGGCAGCCGGGGCGGCCGCGCCGCCGTCGTTCGCGCGCGGTGTGTGGCGGGGCTTCCTGACCAATGCGCTCAACCCCAAGGTCGCGCTGTTCTACCTCGCGCTGCTGCCGCAGTTCATCGATGCCGATGCGCCGCACAAGACGGGGGCCTTCGTGGTCCTGGGCCTGTGGTTCGTCGTGCAGGGCGGGCTGTTCTCGCTCGCGCTGGTGCTGCTGACGGCGCTGGCGCGGCACCTGCCAACCCGGCCCGGCGTGGGCCGTGCGCTCAACCTGGGTGGCGCCGGGCTTTTCACCTTCCTGGCCATGCGCCTCGCGCTGGCCGAGCGTCACTGAGATCCTTCATGCACGTCCTCATCATCGGCGCCTCGCGCGGCCTGGGCCTGGAATTCGTCCGCCAGTACCGCGCGGCAGGCGCCCGCATCACGGCCACGGCCCGCGACGAGGCCGCGCTGGCCCGGCTGCACGAGCATGGTGCCCGCGGGCTGAAGCTGGATGTGGCCGACCTGGCCAGCATGTCGGGCCTGGCCGGGCAGATCGGCGGCGAGCGCTTTGACGTGGTCGTCATCAATGCCGGCGTCTACGGCCCGAGCACCACGGCGCTGGACACGCCGAGCCTGGCCGACTTCGACGCCGTCATGCACACCAATGTGCTGGGGCCCATGCGCCTGCTGCCGCAGATCGCCACGGCCCTGGCGCCGGGCGCGCGCGTGGCCATCCTGTCGTCCAAGATGGGTTCCATCGGCCTGCGCGCCAGCACCAGCGGCTGGCTCTACCGCGCCTCCAAGGCGGCGGTGAACTCGGTCATGAAGGACGCGTCGCTCGCTCTCGCGGGCAAGGCGACCGTCATCAGCTTCCACCCGGGCTGGGTGCGCACCGACATGGGCGGCTCCGGGGCCGACATCGACGCCGCCACCAGCATCGCCGGCATGCGCACGGTGCTGGCCAGCGTGAAACCGGGCGACTCGGGGTCCTTCTTCAACTACGACGGGCAGCGGCTGGCCTGGTGAGTCGATGCCGGCACGGGCCGGCGTTCGACAATAGCGCCACCCCAATGTTTGCCGGAAAGCGCCACCCATGCTCCTCCCCGAAGACCACCTTGCCGTACAGGACGCCATCCGCGCCTTCGTGCAGGCGGAGATCGCCCCCCACGCCGCGGCCTGGGACAAGAACCATCATTTCCCTGCCGAGCAGCTGAAGGGCCTTGCCGCCCTGGGCTGCTACGGCGTGGCCGTGCCCACCGAATGGGACGGCGCCGGGCTGGATTACCTGGCGCTGGCCGTCATCCTCGAAGAGATCGCAGCCGGTGACGGCGGCACGAGCACGGTGGTCAGCGTCAACAACTGCCCGGTCTGCTCCATCCTGATGGCCTTTGCCAATGACGAGCAGAAGGAGCGTTTCCTCAAGCCGCTGGCGCGTGGCGACATGCTGGGCGCCTTCTGCCTGACCGAGCCCCACGTCGGCTCCGAGGCCGGTGGCCTGCGCACTTTCGCCGCTCGGGACGGCGACGACTACGTGCTCAACGGCGTCAAGCAGTTCATCACCAGCGGCAAGCACGGCGACGTCGCCATCGTCATGGCCGTGACGGACAAGGCGGCGGGCAAGAAGGGCATCAGCGCCTTCGTCGTGCCCACGAACATGCCCGGCTACACCGTCGCGCGCATCGAGGAAAAGATGGGCCAGCACAGCAGCGACACGGCCCAGATCCTGTTCGAGAACTGCCGCGTGCCGGCCGCCAACCGGCTGGGTGACGAGGGCCAGGGCCTGAAGATCGCGCTGTCGGGCCTGGAAGGCGGGCGCATCGGCATCGCGTCGCAGTCGGTCGGCATGGCGCGTGCGGCCTTCGAGGCGGCGCTGCGCTACAGCAAGGACCGCGTCACGTTCGGCCAGCCCATCTTCAACCACCAGGCGGTGCAGTTCAAGCTCGCCGACATGGCCACGCAGATCGAGGCCGCGCGCCAGCTGATCTGGCACGCCGCCAGCCTGAAGGACGCCGGCCGACCCTGCCTGAAGGAGGCGGCCATGGCCAAGCTGTTCGCCAGCGAGATGGCCGAGAAGGTCTGCTCCGAGGCCATCCAGATCCACGGCGGCTACGGCTACCTGTCTGACTTCCCCGTCGAGCGCATCTACCGCGACGTGCGGGTCTGCCAGATCTACGAAGGCACGAGCGAGGTGCAGAAGATTCTGATCGGCCGGGCGCTGGCCGCAGGCTGAACCGCTAGCGACTCACGTCAGCCGCGCGACGAGGCGGTTGGTCAGCAGGGCGTCGGCGTCATCCTGAATTCGGCCCGTCTGGCAGGCTGGCCGGCTCTTGATCGCGCGCTCCATGCGGATCAGTCTGCCGTGGAACGCGGCAGACGATGCCGGGCCTGAGTCGACGCTGCGAAAGCCGCAATGGCGCCAGAAGGCGATGCCCACCTGGTTCGTCTCGAGAACGCAGAGTTCCCAGGTCTGAACGCCAGCCCAGCGCCGCGCCTGCATGCTGAGGCGCTCCATCAGCTGGCAGCCGAAATGATGCCGCTGACTCTCTTGGCTTACCAGCACCAGCATCAGCAGAGCGCGTTCGGCACTGGGGTAGTGGCGCGCCACCTGCACCAGCGCTACCGGCAGCTCATGCAGCTTGGCGACAAAGGTGAGCCGCTCCTCCGCTGGACAAGCCTGCGGGAAACGATCCGCCAGCTGATCACCGGTTTCAGCCGTAGGCAGGCGATGGAAGGTTGCCGCCTCATAGGCGGGCGTCTGCAGAAAGATGCGCGTCGCGATTGCTCGGTCCAGCTCGCGCGTGAGATCAAGACGCTGTAGAAACATGACGCCATGCTTGTACGCATACGTAAACCCCCTGTCCATCCCGCGTAAAGCAAGCGTAACAATCACTTCATCTGTTTGTAGGACTGGGAGTTCCGCCGATGTTCGCCAACCTGTCCATCGCCCAGCGCGTGGCTCTCTACCTGGGGCTGACCGTGGCCCTGCAAGTGCACGTCATCGCCGGCGTGCTGACGGGCATGTCGGCCGGCTGGCTCATCGGCGGCAGCCTGGTGCTGGGCGGCCTCATTGCCTTCATCTACATCGACGGCGCCAAGAGCACCGGCGACTTCCTGCGCGACCTGATGGGCGGCGCCTCCAGCATGAGCGAAGGCGATCTGCGCGATGACATCGTGCTGCGCGGCAATGCCAGCGCGCGGGCCGGTATGTCGATGATGGTGAAGCTGCAGACGACGCTGCGCAGCATGATGGGCACGCTGCGCGATGGCGCCGAGCAGGTGAACACCGCAGCCACCGAGATCGCGGCCGGCAACCTGGACCTGTCCCAGCGCACCGAGCAGGGCAGTGCCGACCTGCAGCAGGCCGCCAGCTCCATGCGCCAGATGACCGAGGCCGCGCGCCACAGCAGCGAGGCCATGGGCGAGGCCAGCACGCTGGCGCAGAACACCTCCACGCAGGCGCGCCAGAGCGGCGAGGTGGTGCTGAACGCGGTGACGGCGATGAACGGCGTCAGCCAGAGCAGCCGCAAGATCGCCGACATCATCGGCGTCATCGACGGCATCGCCTTCCAGACCAACATCCTGGCGCTGAACGCCGCCGTCGAGGCCGCACGTGCGGGCGAGCAGGGCCGCGGCTTCGCGGTCGTCGCGGCCGAGGTGCGTTCGCTCGCGCAACGCTCCGCGGGCGCCGCCAAGGAGATCAAGACGCTGATCGGTGCCAGCGTCGAGCAGGTGGACGCCGGCTCGCGCCTCGTCAACGACGCCGGCACGCAGATGCAGGACGTCGTCGCCAGCGTGGAGCGCGTGGCCGCCCTCATCAAGGACGCGACCGAGCTGGCCCGCACGCAGAGCGTCGGCCTGCGCGAGATTGCGGATTCCGTGGACCGGCTCGATCAGTCCATGCAGCAGAACGCCGCGCTGGTGGAAGAGGGCGCCGCTGCGGCCGAGAGCCTGCAGGCCCAGGCCCAGCGGCTCAACGAACTGGTGGGTCGTTTCAGGACGCGCTGAGGGACTGCCAGGCCTGCGCCAGCACCGCGGCCGACGCCGCCAACGCCTGGGTTTCGGCTGCGTCCATCGCCGGCTCGACGACCCGCACCGCCCCGGCTGCGCCCACCAGCGCCGGCAGCGACAGCGCCACGCCCTCGATGCCGCAGGCGCCCGTCTGCACGCGGCTGACCGGCAGCAGCCGGTGCTCGTCGCCCGCGATGCAGCCGATCAGCTCGGCCGTCACCAGCCCGATGGCGTGGTTGGTGGCGCCCTTGCGCCGGATCACTTCATAGGCCGCGCGGCGCACCTGGCTGCCCAGCGTGGCTTCCTCTTCGGCCTGCCAGCCGGGCCAGTCGCGCAGGGCCAGGCCGCTGACGCGCGCGCCGGCCCACAGCGTGACCGACGAGTCGCCATGCTCGCCCACCACCTGGGCGTGGATGGACTGCGTGGCCAGCCCCAGCCGCACGGCCAGCCGCTCGCGCAGCCGCGCCGTGTCCAGCAGGGTGCCCGTGCCGATGACGCGCTCGGGCGGCAGGCCGCTCGCCTCGGTGACGACGCGGGTCAGCACATCCACCGGGTTGGTCACGACGATGACGATGCCGCCAAAGCCTGCCAGCACCTGGCCAATGCCGGCGGCGATGCGGGCGTTGTCGCGCAGCAGGTCCAGCCGGCTCTCGTCCGGGCGGCCGTTGCGGCCCGCGGCCAGCACGACGATGTCGGCCTCGCGCATCTGTTCCAGCGCCACGGCGCGCACCGCGCAGCGCGGGTAGAAGGCCGCGCCGTCGGCCAGGTCCAGCGCCTCGCCCTCGGCCACCTCGCCGTGCTGGTCATGCAGCCAGAGCTCGCGGGCGTGGCCGGCCAGCAGCGTTGAAAACGCGACGCTGGTGCCGACCCAGCCGGTGCCGATGATGCCGATGCGTGCCTTCATGGCCGCAGTATGGGGCCACCGTTCGCACTGCTCGCCGTCGATTCGCGCCGCCCGCTGGCCGTCCGTCGCAATGCTGTCGTCGCCCCGCCGGCAGCGGGCCTAGCATCCGGGCCAACTTGATCCAGGAGATGTCGGCATGACGAACGAAGTGCTGGTGGCGCGCGGCCTGCGCAAGGCCTACGGCGACCGGGTGGCCGTGCACGAGGTCAGCCTTGCGCTGCGGCCCGGGGAGGTGCTGGGCCTGCTCGGGCCCAACGGCGCCGGCAAGTCGACGACGGTCGGCATGATCTGCGGGCTGACCGTGCCCGATGCCGGCTCGGTGACGCTGTCCGGCGGCGTGAGCCTGGCCAGCGACGAGGCCGGCTACAAGCGCCGCATCGGCCTCGTGCCGCAGGACATCGCGCTCTACGAGGAACTGCCGGCGCGCATGAACCTGGAGCTGTTCGGCGCCCTCTACGGCATGCCGCCCGACCTGCTCAAGCGCCGCGCCGACGAGGTGCTGGCCATGGTGGGCCTGACCGACCGCGCCAAGGACAAGCCCTCGACCTTTTCCGGCGGCATGAAGCGGCGCCTGAACATCGCCTGCGCGCTGATCCACGACCCCGAGGTCATCCTGCTCGACGAGCCCACGGCCGGCGTCGACCCGCAAAGCCGCAACGCCATCTTCGACAACCTGGAACTGCTCAAGGCCGCCGGCAAGGCGCTGATCTACACGACGCACTACATGGAGGAAGCCGAGCGCCTGGCCGACCGCATCGTCATCGTCGACCACGGCCGCGTCGTCGCCAGCGGCACCCAGGCCCAGCTGTTCGCGATGCTGCCGGCGGCGCAGACGCTGCATGTCGAGATCGACGGCGAGCCCGACGATGCGGCGTTGGCCGGCCTGCCCGGCGTGCACCGCGTGGGCCAGCGGCTGGACGTCAGCGTCGCCGACATCGGCCGCGACACCGGCGCCGTGCTGGCCGCACTCGCCGAGCGCGGCGTGAAGGTGCGCGGCCTGGCCTCGGCGCGCGCCACGCTCGAAGACGTCTTCCTCCAACTCACCGGCCGCGCGCTGCGCGACTGAAGAGGACTCAGCCATGCAAGCCCTCCTCGCCCTCGTCCGTGCAGAGATCAAGCTGCACTTCTCCAACCGCCGCGCGGTGCTGATGAGCATCGTCGCGCCCATCCTCATCGCCGCCTTCTTCGGCAGCCTGTTCGGCGGCAGCAGCAAGATGGCCGGCATTCCCATCGGCATCGTCGACCTGGACGGCAGCCCGCTGTCGCAGCGGGTCGTCGCGGCGCTGCAGGCCGAGACCTCGCTGAAGACCACCGTCACCAGCGAGGCCGACGCCGTCGCCCAGGTGCGCGCCGGCAAGCTGCGCGCCGTGGCCATCCTGCCGCCGGGCCTGGGCCAGCAGGCCGGCGCCGCGATGTTCGGCGCGGCGCCCAAGCCCGAGATCGCCCTGCACTACGACCCCTCCCAGGCCAGCGCGCTGGCCGTCGTGCGCGGCATGCTGGCGCAGACGCTGATGCAGGAGGTCAGCCGCTCGACGTTCAGCGCCAACAGCCCCGTGCTCGGCAACATGAAGCAGCAGGTTGAGAAGGACACCGCCCTGGAGCCCGAGCGCCGCGCCGAGCTGGCGCGCATGTTCGACAGCATCGGCGCCGTGCAGAAACGGGAAGCCGCACAGCCGCAGTCCGCTTCGGCGCCGCAGGCCGGCGGCCTGGCCATGCCCTACACGACGCGCGAGATCGAGGCCCTGCAGTCTGGCGCCAACGCCGCACCCGTGGCCTACAACAGCTATGCCCACTCCTTCGCCGGCATGGGCGTGCAGTTCATCCTGATGAGCGGCGTCGAACTGGCGCTGGGCCTGCTGCTGATGCGCCGCCTGGGCCTGTGGAAGCGGCTGCGCGCCGCGCCACTGAGCCGGGCGCAACTGCTGGGCAGCCGCATCGTGGCCAGCACGCTGATCTCGCTGATCGTGTTTGCTGTGATCTATGTCGTGGCCATCGCCGCCTTCGGCGTGCGCGTGCTCGGCAGCCCGGCGGGTTTCGCGCTGGTGCTGGTCTGCTTCTCGCTGCTGACGGCCAGCTTCGGCCTGCTCATCGCCGCGCTGGGCCGCACCCCCGAGGCCACCCGCGGCCTGGCCATCCTGGCGACGCTGCTGATGGTCATGCTCGGCGGCGCCTGGGTGCCGGCCTTCATCTTCCCGGAGTGGCTGCAGACCGTCTCGCTGGCCGTGCCCACGCGCTGGGCGGTGGACGCGCTGGACGCGATGACCTGGCGCGGCCAGCCGTTCACCGAAGCGCTGCTGCCGAGTGCGGTGATGCTGGGCTTCAGCGCTGCCTTCGCCGCGATCGCAGTGTGGCGTTTCCGCTGGGAGGAGTGAGGGGTTGTCGGCTCAACGTCAGGCCAGGGGGCGCGTGGCATCCAGCGCGTTCGACAGGCGGTCGTGCAGAGCCACCCAGTGCGCGAGGTCCGGGTCTTGCGCAGCCTGGCCGAGCGTCTCCTCGTAGCGGCATGCGGCGAAGCCAGCGGCGGCGTTCTCGTAGCGAGCCACCCATGCGGCCCGAGCGGGCATGCGTGCGGGGCTGATCGGCCAGACGCCAGGCCGGGGCTTGGGCAGGTCCTTGATGCCCGCCCGCCAGGGCTTGGCCGTCAGGCGTGCACGGAAGCACTGCTGGACCCGGCACATCGCGCCGTAGGCCGTATCGGCGTTGACCGCCTGGAAGAAGTTCTCCACCGCTTCGGAAGCGGGCATGAAGCGCGCGTGTGTCGCGATCAGGCGCTGGCCGGCGGGCGTGCGGTACAGCCGCAGGCGCCAGTCCGGGTGCTGCGCGGCGAAGTCGAATATGCGTTGCCGGGCGCCGCTCTCCGGTGGGTTCTGTGCAAGCTGCCGGCGCCGCAGAAGCCGGCGCCACAGCGCGGCACCCAGCACGACGGCAGCGCCCGCCACGATGCCCTGCCAGCCTCGCAGGGCGAAGATCAGCAGGCCACCGGCCAGCAATGCCACGGGCCAGCTGAGAAGCATGTGGTGCTGAGGCGGTGGGGCCTCGAAGTCGACATCCGCGATCAGCAGGTCCGGCACATTCAGGCAGTGCGCCCCGTAGGCGTTGCGCGTGATGACGGCCGCGCCATGCCGGGCCAGCACCTCCTCGCGGATCGGCAGCCCCTCGCCGCCGTTGTAAGGGACCTTGGGCTCGCGGCGCAGCACCTGCTGACCGCTTGCCGCGAGCTGCGCCGCCTCGGCCACGCGCAGGTCGGCCCGGGCCTGGGCGTCCGCCGCGCTGTCATCGGACCAGCCGAAGCGCCGCAGCGTGATGGGGCGGCCCTTCACGCGCACCGTCTTGCGCGCCTCGGCCCAGTGGTTGGGAACGATCATTCTGGTCTCCCTCGTGCGCGCGGCTCGGGGCGCGCAGGGTCGGGAGGGTAGCAAGCCGTCAGGGCAGTGCCGCGGCAGCCCAGCGCTCCAAGCGTTGCCGCTCTTCGTCGCTGAAGCATCGATACGGCAGCGGCATCATGCCGCCGGCCTTGCCGACCAGATAGCCGTTGCCCAGACGTTTAACGGCGGTCACCTCGCGCCACGGCAGCACCATCGGCCCGCCGCGCGCCGAGGCCGAGCCGCTCAGAGCGCTTCCCTATGCACGCAGTGCGATCGGGATGAAGTCGTCGACGATGGCCGGGTACTCACGCAGGCCGTAGCTCACCTTGAACCGAATCAGGGTGTTGGGCGCGCCGGCAGGCCGGGTTTCGATCAGCGACCCGCGCGCCGACGGCCCAGCCGTTGCCGACCGAACGGTGAGTTCCGCGACAGGCCGTGGGTCCACGACGGATTCGGGATGGCGGAAGAAGACCATGGCGCCCTCGTCAGGCCGACTGCCGACGGCTCAACGGCAGGTTCACTCTCATCGGATCGCCGAAACCCACCGCCCCAGCCTCGGCGCCATCCGCCAGCCGTCCTCCCCCAGCCAGTCCGCCGCCACCAGGATGTGGTGGGCGCGCCCGATCAGCTTCTCCCTTGGCACGGTGCCGATGAAGCGCGAGTCCTCGCTGTTGTCGCGGTTGTCGCCCAGCAGGAAGTACTGCCCGGCCGGCACGGTCATCTCGGCGAAGTCGCGCCGGGCGCGCAGCGTGGGCAGGAACTGCACGCTGTGCTGCCGGCCGCCGAGGTCTTCGGTGGCGCGCACCGCGTCCACCACCCAGCCGGGTGCAATGCTCTCGCCCTTCTTCTGCGGGTCGCTGTAACTCATCGGCTGGCCGTTCAGGATCAGCACATCGCCCCGCATCGCGACGCGGTCGCCCGGCAGGCCGACGATGCGCTTGATGAGCCGCGTGCCGCCGGCCGGCGAGCTGAGCGTGACGACGTCGCCGCGCTGCGGGGTGCCCAGCGGCAGCAGCACCACGTCGGTCAGCGGCAGCTTGAGGTCGTAGGCCAGGCGGTTGACGAGGACGACGTCACCTTCCAGCAGCGTCGGCCGCATGGAGCCCGAGGGGATGGGGTTCCAGTCGGCCACCGCCGTGCGCAGCAGCGCGAAGCTGAGCAGGAAGAGGATGAAACCGCGGTTGTCGCGCAGGGTGTGTCGGAGGTTCATGCCGGCCATGCTGCCTGCGCGCCTCGGCAACTGGCCAGCTGCGCGGGCGAATGGCCGATTGGATGCGATGAACGGCGGCGTCAGGCGTCCAGTGGCACCGGCAGCGCCAGGCCGCGCTTGAGCACGCTCATCGCGACGCTGGTCGTGTAGCGCTTCACGTTGGGGTTGTCGGCCAGCAGGCTGGCCATCAGCGCTTCGTAGGCCTGGGCATCCGGGGCGGTGACGACGAGGATGAAGTCTGCCTCACCGGTCACGTAGAAGGCCTGCTGAACCTGGGGCTGCGCGGCGATCCAGGCACGCAGCGTGGCCATCTGGTCGGCGCGCTCGCTGTCCAGCTGCACCGAGGCGATGAAGGACATGGGGCGCCCCACCAGAGCCGGGTCGAGCACGGCCACCTGGCGGACGATGACGCCCTGCTCGCGCAGCCTCTTGAGCCGGCGCTGGATGGCCGACGGCGACAGGCTGACCTGCTCGGCCAGCTGCTCGGCGGTCAGCGCGGCGTCCTGTTGCACGAGGTTCAGCAACTGGCGGTCGAAGCGGTCGAGCTCGGGCATCGGAAGGCGGGCTGAAATTGCGGCCGAACGGCGCGCGGGCGGCGCATCTTGCCGCAAATCGTCGGCATGGGCTGCCTAGGATGGGCGCTCCCAACCTGGAGCCCCGCTCGATGATCGACCATGTTTCCCTGGGCACGCGGCGCTATGCCGACGCGGTGACCTTCTACCGCGACGTGCTGGCGCCGCTCGGCCTGCAGCTGCTGCGCGACACCGGCGCCGAAGCCGCCTTCGGCACGCCCGAGCGGTGGTGCTTCTTCCTGTACCCCGTGCCCGAGGGCGAGGCCGTGGTGGCGCGCGGCGCGCACCTCGCGCTGGGCGCGCCGGGGCGCGACGCCGTGGCCGCCGCGCATGCGACGGCGCTGGCCGCCAGCGCGCAGGACATCTTCTCGCCACGGCTGCGGCCGGACATCAATGACACCTATTTCGGCGCGATGTTCCACGACCTGGACGGCCACAGGATCGAGGTGCTGACACACGCGGGCTGAGTCGGCGATGCCCGGCCCTGCGGCTAACAGCGAGCGTGCGGGTTGGCGCCACGGCGCGCGGAGCGCCGCCTTGGCGTGCGGGCTGCGTCGGTACGTCTGAGGATGTGCCAGCCGCCGTCAGGCGAGGCCGGCCCTGGCGCTCGCCCAGCCTTTCAGGCCGGTGGATCCTTGGCCCGCGTGCGGGACACCGCCATCATGATGCCTACGCCGGCCACGATGAGGCAGGCGATGGCGACGTAGGTGGCGGCGAGGCCCGCCGTGATCAGGGCCCATGCAACGCCGCCAAGCAGCACCGCGAGCCCGAGGATGTAAAGCGCGAACGACATGGCAGCTCCTGGCGTCGATGGAGCATTGCGCCCCACCTGGTCGCGCCACTCTAGGGGCGCGGCCTGCCGCGGTTGGTCGGACGCCGCTCAGGCTGGCGGTAGGCGGCCTCCTACCGGCTTTGCGGACCTGCGCTGGCGCCGGCTGGGCGGCCGGCCCGGCTACGCTCTCGGCCATCCCACCGCAGGAAACAAGGCCATGCTGCTCTCCCGTCGTTCCGCGCCGCACCAGGCGCTCGCTCTGCTGGCTTGGCTGGCCATCGTGTTCGCCGCCGCCGCCGCGCTGGGCGCCTTCGCCACTCGCAGCGCCCCTGCCTTCTACGGCCAGCTCGCCAAGCCGGACTGGGCGCCACCGGCCGCGGTGTTCGGGCCGGTCTGGTCAGTGCTCTATCTGCTGATGGCCATCGCCGCGTGGCTGGTCTGGCGTGATCGAGGCGCCGCAGGTCGCACCCTGGCGCTGGGCCTCTTCTTGGCGCAGCTCGGCGCCAATGCGCTGTGGTCCTGGCTGTTCTTCTCCTGGCATCGCGGTGCGTTCGCGTTCCTGGAGGTGCTGGTGCTGTGGGCGCTGGTCGTCGCCACGGGCGCCGCCTTCTGGCGCATCCACCGCACCGCGGGCGCGTTGCTGCTGCCCTACGTCGCCTGGGTCAGCTTCGCGTCGGCGCTGACCTGGGCGATCTGGCAGCGCAACCCGCAGCTGCTATAGCCCATGGTCCGTGCGGGTTGGCGAGAATGCGCCGCATGACCATCACCGCCCCCAGCGTCTACATCAAGGACACCGGCACCGCCAAAGGCCGCGGCGCCTACGCGTCGCGGGCGCATGCCGCCGGGGAGACCGTCGAGGCCTGCCCCGTCGTGCTGTTCTGCGGCACCTATGCCTCGGTGCCCGAGGAGGTGCGCAAGCTGCTCTTCAACTGGGGCGTGCTGGCCAGCACCGAGGCCGGCCACTGCCTGGCCCTCGGCTACGGCAGCATGTACAACCACGAGAACCCGGCCAACATGCGCTACGAGGCGGATGCGCTGGCGCGGGTGCTGCGCTTCGTCGCCATCCGCGACATCGCCGTCGACGAGGAGCTGACGGTGAACTACAACGCCGTCGGCGGTGGCCATGAGTCGGAGCGCGACACCTGGTTCACCAACATGGGCATCGAGCCCTACACCGCCTGAGCGGAGGTCAGCGCTCCGCCCGGGCTGGCGGCGCGTCCTGCGCCACCCAGCGCAGCAGGGCGTCCAGCACGCCGCGGCCTGCTTGAGCCTGCGGGTGGTTGATCACCGCCACCAGCACCCAGCGCTTGCCGGAAGGCGCATCGACGATGCCGGCCAGCGCGACGACATCGCGCAGCGAGCCGGTCTTCAGGTGCGCTCGCCCGGCCGCCGCGCCAAAGCGGCCCGGCTGGCGGCTCAACGTGCCGTCCAGCCCCGCCACCGGCAACGAGGCCAGCAGCTCGGGCATCCACGGCTGGGCCCAGCCCCAGCGCAGCAGCGCGGCCAGCTGGCCCGGGCTGAGCCGCGTCTCGCGCGCCAGGCCCGAGCCGTTGGCGACGCGGGAGGGCGGCGTGGTGCCGGCGTGCGCGTCCAGCCAGGCCTGCAGCCAGGCTGCGGCCGTGTCGGGCGAGGGCGCGGGCACGCCGGCCGCGCGGGCGGTGCTCAGCAGCACCTGCTGGGCGATCAGATTGCTGCTGAACTTGTTCATGTCGCGCAGCGCCTCGGCCAGCGTCGGGCCGGGCCAGAACAGCGTCGGCGCGGCGAGCGGTGGCGGTGCATCGAGAACGGCCTCGCCACGCCAGGTGACGCCGGCGTCGCGCAGCAGCAGCGTCAGCAGCCGGGCGGGGTAGGTGGCCGGGTCGGGGTCGGCCAGCGTCCAGGTCTGCTCGCCGCAGGCGGCGGGAAAGCTGCCGGCGAAGCGCGGGCGCTGGCCCGGCGCCCACTGCAGCTTCAGCGCGCCGCGCCAGTCGCCGCAGGGGGCGGTGGTCGCCGGCACGGTCTGCGGTGGGTCCAGCGGCGGGTCGGCGCTGATGCGGGCCTGCACGCCATCGACACGGATCGTGTAGCTCACCGCCTTGGCGTTCAGCAGCAGCGCCTCGGGCAGCGCGTTGCCGACGCGCCAGGGCTCGCCGTCGAAGTCGCCAGGCTCGGCGGCGCCGGGGGTGAAGGCGCTGCGATCCAGGCGCAGCGGGCCGCGCAGCTCTGCGATGCCGAGTCGCCTGAGCCCGGCCCACAGCCGCTCGGTGGACAGCCGCGGGTCGCCGCTGCCCTGGATGGCCAGGCCGCCGTCGTCGGTCAGCCACACCGGCGTCTGCCACTGCCAGGCCGGGCCCAGCGTGTCCAGCGCGGCCATGCTGGTGACGAGCTTGGTGAGGGATGCCGGGTTCAGCGGCGTGGCGGCCTGCCAGGCCAGGCGGGGGTGGGGTTCGTCCAGGGCCTGCACGACGACGCCGAGGGCCGTTGGCGGCAGCTGCGCCTGGCGCAGCGCCACCTGCACGGACAGCGGCAGCACGTCGGCGCCTGCCCCCGAAATCAGCCCTGCCAGCAGCAGTCCCGCAACCCGTTTGCTCATGACCCGAAAGTTACACTGCCTCGATGCCCTCTCTCCTGGCTCTCGACAGCTCCACCGACACGATGGCCCTGGCCCTCGTGACGCCGGGGCAGACGACGGTTTTCGAGGCGGCGGGCGGCGCCCAGGCCTCGGCGCGCATGCTGCCCGAGGTCAAGGCCTTGCTGGCCGGCGCTGGCCTGGCGATGGCCGATCTGGACGCGGTGGCCTTCGGCCAGGGCCCCGGCGCGTTCACGGGCCTGCGCACGGCCTGCGCGGTGGCGCAAGGCCTGGCCTTCGGCCTGTCCAGGCCCGTGCTGGCCATCGACAGCCTGATGCTGGTGGCCGAGGACGCGCGGGCCCAAGGCGCGGGAGACGACGTCTGGGTCGCGATGGATGCGCGCATCGGCGAGATCTATGCGGCGCATTACCGCTGGGGCGACGGGGCCTGGCAGGTGGTCGAGGTTCCAGCCCTCTACAAGCCCGAGGTGCTGGCCGCCCACTGGGGCGAACCGGTCGCCGTCGCCGGCACGGCGCTGACGGAGTACGCCGCGGCGCTGGGCGCCTTGCCTCAAGCCTGGCCCCAGGCCCGCTCGCGCGCCGCCGCGCTGGGCGCGCTGGCCCTGGCCGCGTGGCAACGCGGCGAGACGCGCGACGCCGCCGAGGCCCTGCCCGTCTACGTGCGCGACAAGGTCGCGCTGACGACGGCCGAGCGGGAGCTCAAGCCATGAGCGCCTTGCTGGAGCGCAGCCTGCCGCCATTCGAGGCCGCGCCGATGCGGGTGCCCGACGTGACCGAGATCATCGCGGTCGAGCGCCAGGCCTACCCGGTGCCGTGGACGCATGGCAACTTCGTCGACTCGCTGGCGGCGGCCTACCCGGCCGAGGTGCTGCGCGGGCCGCGCGCCGAGCTGCTGGGCTACTGGCTGGCCATGCCGGGTGTGGACGAGATGCACCTGCTCAACATCACCGTCGTGCCGGCCTGGCAGGGGCGCGGCCTGGCCGTGGCCATGCTGGACCGGCTGGTGGACGACTGCCGCCGCCGCGGCCTCACGCAGCTGTGGCTGGAGGTGCGCGTGGGCAACGAGCGCGCCCGCGAGGTCTACCGCCGCTACGGCTTTGCCGAAGTGGGCAAGCGTCGCGCCTACTACCCGGTGCAGCAGGGGCCGCGCGAGGACGCCGTCCTGATGAGCCTGACGGTCACCTCATGAGCTGGGACGAGCGCCAACGGGCGATGTTGGCCGAGATGGGCTTTCGGCTGCCGGCTGCGGTGGCTGGGGTGGCCGTCGAGGTTGTCGAGGTTGTCGAGGAAGGCGAGCCCGAGCCCATCGTCGTCGCCGCGCCGCCGCCGGCCGTCGTGCGCGTGACTGCCACGCCCGCCGTGCCGTCGAGCTTCTCGAACCTGGACCTGCCCGCGCTGCGCGAGGCCGTGTCCACCTGCCGCGCCTGCGGCCTGTGCGAGCAGCGGCGCAATGCGGTCTTCGGCAACGGCGCGCAGCAGCAGGCGCAGTGGCTGGTCGTCACCGACCCGCCGGACGACACCGACGATGCATCCGGCGAAGCCCTGGGGGCAGAAGCGGGCCGGCTGCTGGACCGCATGCTGCTCGCCGCCGGCCAGCGCCGCACGGGCGAGGACGCCACCGCCTTCGTGACGCCCATCGTCAAGTGCCGCCCGCCGCGCGGCCGTGCGCCTCAGCCGGCGGAGTTCGACGCCTGCGAGGCCGTGCTGGCCCGCCAGGTGGAGCTGCTGCAGCCCCGCCTCGTGCTGGCCATGGGCCTGCAGGCGGCGCGCAGGCTGACCGGCCTGGCCGAGCCGCTGGGCAAGCTGCGCGGCCGCGTGCACACCTGGCGCGGCCTGCCCGTCGTCGTCACCTACCCGCCGGCCTACCTGCTGCGCTCGCCCGCCGACAAGGCGGGCGCCTGGGACGACCTGTGCCTGGCTCGCCGGACGGCCCGTTCATGACCACACCCGGCGACATCGCGGCGCAGGCGACGGAGGCCGCCCGCTTCAAGCTGCTGGCCGACTACCTGCCGGCCTGGATCGCCCTGTACGACGCCAAGACCCAGGTCTGCCTGTTCGCCAACCGCGGCTATGCCGAGGCCTTCGGGCTGACGGAAGCCGCCATCCTCGGCAAGACCTTTGCCGAGATCATTGGCCCCGAGGCCGCGGCGCTGGTCCAGCCGGCCGTCGACCGCGTGCTGGCCGAGCGCGTCGCCGTCAGCTACGAGCGCGAGCTGCCCGAGGCCGATGGCACGCCGCGCTGGATCGAGGTGCACCTGATCCCGCAACTGGGCGAGGACGGCGAGCCGGTGGCCAGCTGCGTGCTCATCAACGACATCACCAAGCACCGCCTGGCCGAGCGCCAGGTGCGCGAGTCGCAGGCGCGGCTGGACAAGTTCATGCAGGCCACGGTCGAGGGCATCCTCTTCCACAAGGACGGCATCACCACCGACGTGAATCCGCCCTGCTGCGAGCTGGTGGGTTTCACGCTGGAGGAGATGGTCGGCCGCCACGTGCTGTCCTTCATCGCGCCCGACGAGCTGCCCAAGGTCAAGGAAGTCATGCGCCTGGGCAAGGAGCTGCGCTACGAGACGGCCGTCACGCACAAGGACGGCACGCGCATCCCGGTCGAGTTCATCGTGCGCACGCTGGAGCGCGATGGCGAGAAGCTGCGCATGACCATCGTGCGGGACATCCGCGACCGCCTCGCCAGCGAGGCCCGCATCCAGCACCTGGCCCATCACGACGGCCTGACCGGCCTGCTCAACCGCGGCGCCTTCATGGAGCGCATGGCGCTGCTGATGAAGCGCGCCGAGCGCAAGGGCGAGATGCTGGCGCTGCTGTTCATCGACCTGGACAACTTCAAGCGCGTCAACGACTCGCTGGGTCATCTCGAAGGCGACCAGGTGCTGACGACCGTGTCCGAACGCATCATCGGCGCACTGCGCGGCAGCGACCTGGTGGGCCGCTTCGGCGGCGACGAGTTCGTCGTGCTGCTCAGCGACCTGGAGAGCCGCGCCGACATCGTCGTCGTGCTGGAGGCGCTGCTGTCGGTCGTGGAAGTGCCGGTCAAGGCCGACGGCCGTGCGCTGTCCGTCACGCCCTCCATCGGCGTGGCCGTCTATCCGGACGACGGCCGCCAGGCGGACGAGCTCATCCAGCATGCCGACACGGCCATGTACCGTGCCAAGGCCCGGGGCCGTGCGACCTACCAGTTCTTCGAGCCGGCGCTGGCCGAGACGGCCCTGCGCGACCTCGTGCTGGAGGCCGAGCTGGCGCAGGGACTGACGCGCAACGAGTTCGAGCTCTTCTTCCAGCCGCAGGTGGAAGCGACGACCGGCCAGCTCTCGGGTGCCGAGGCGCTGCTGCGCTGGCGCCACCCGCAGCGCGGCCTGCTGGCGCCGGATGCCTTCATCTTCGTCGCCGAGCGCCATCGCCTGATGCTCGCCCTGGGCGAATGGGTGCTGCGCGAGGCGGCCGCCACCGCGCGGCGCTGGCGCGAGAAGGGCATCACCAACGGCCACGGGCCGATGCGCATCGCCGTCAACCTGTCGCGCATGCAGTTCCACCTCGACGGCTTTGCCGACACCGTGAAGAAGGTGCTCGTCGACTCGGGCGCCCAGGGCCAATGGCTGGAGCTGGAGCTGACCGAGCGCATGCTCATCGACGACATCGAGCACGCGCCGGCCACGCTGACCCAGCTGCGCGCGCTGGGGCTGACCGTGTCGGTGGACGACTTCGGCACCGGCTACACGTCGCTGGCCCACCTGACCGAGCTGCCGCTGGACAAGCTCAAGATCGACCAGAGCTTCGTCGCCCGCCTGCCCGACGACGTCGGCGCCCAGGCCATCACGCGCGCCATCGTGCAGATGGCCGTGGGCCTGGGCCTGACGGTGACGGCCGAGGGCGTGCGCACCGCGGCGCAGTGGCAGCTGCTGGCCAGCTGGGGCTGCCAGCAGTTCCAGGGCGAGCTGGTCGGCGCGCCAATGCCGGCTTCCGAATTCGAAGCCTGGGTGCGCGCAAGGTGAACCTCCTTCAAAAGATCCACACCGCGATCGACGGCAACGGCGGCTGGCTGCCGTTCGACCGTTTCATGAACCTGGCGCTCTACGAGCCAGGCCTGGGCTACTACGCCGGCAGCCGGCGCAAGTTCGGCCAGATGCCCAGCGAGGGCTCGGACTTCGTCACCGCACCCGAGATGTCCGCGCTCTTCGGCCGGGCACTCGCGCGGCAGCTCAAGCAAGCCATGGACGCCAGCGGCTGCCGCGACGTCCTCGAATTCGGCGCCGGCTCGGGTGCGCTGGCGGCCCAGCTCATTGCCGAGCTGGATGCGCTGGGCGCGGGCCTGGCGCGCTACCGCATCGTGGAGCTGTCGGCCGACCTGCGCGAACGCCAGCGCGAGCGCCTGGCGCACTGGGAGGGCCGTGTCGACTGGCTGGACGCGTTGCCGCCCGGGCTGGAAGCCGTCGTCATCGGCAACGAGGTGCTGGACGCGATGCCGGTGCAGCTGCTGGCCTTCGACGGCCAGGTCTGGCGCGAGCGCGGTGTCGTGTCGCAGGGCGATGGCTTCGCCTTCGAGGACCGCGACACCCGGCAACGCCCGCCGCTGGAAACCGGCCTGGTGCCCGGCACCGTCACCGAGATCCATCCGCAGGCCGAGGCCTTCATCGCCACGCTGGCCCGCACGCTCAGGCGCGGTGCGGCCTTCTTCATCGACTATGGTTTCCCTGAGACCGAGTACTACCACCCGCAGCGCCGCGGCGGCACGCTGATGTGCCACCAGGCGCACAGGGCGGACGCCGACCCGCTCGTGGCGGTGGGCGACAAGGACATCACCGCCCACGTCAACTTCACCGGCATCGCGCTGGCCGGCCAGGAGGCCGGCATGGTCGTGCTGGGCTACACCAGCCAGGCCAATTTCCTGCTCAACTGCGGCATCGCCGATCTGCTGCACGGCGCCAGCCTCGGCGAGCGCGCGATGGCCCACCGGCTGCTGGCCGAACACGAGATGGGCGAGCTGTTCAAGGTGATCGGCTTCGCGCCGCTGAACGCGCCCTTCGACGCGCTGGGGTTTGAACGCGGAGACCGATCACACAAGCTCTGAAAGGGTTTGTTGATGAAAGCCTGGCTCTTGCTGCTGCTGTGCGCCCCCGCGCTGGCGCAGGATCTCAACGCCGGCCGCAGCCTGGCGGCCACCTGCGCCAACTGCCATGGCACCAACGGCCGCCCACGCGGGCAGACCATGCCGCCGTTGGCCGGCATGAAGGCCGAGCTCATGCTGGAACTGCTGGCCGACTACCGCAGCGGCCGCCAGCCGGGCACCGTCATGCCGCAGATCGTCAAGGGCTACACCGAGGCCCAATTGCGCCTGGTTGCCGCCTACTTTGCCGCGCAGGCCAAGCCATGATCGGGCGGCGTGACCTGATGGCAGCTGGCGGCTTGGCACTGGCGGGTTGCGCCACGCCATCGGCCCCGGTCGGCCGCGTCATCGTCGTGGGCGGCGGCTTTGGCGGGGCGACCGCGGCGCGCTACCTGAAGCTGTGGGGCGGCGCGGCCGTCGGCGTCACGCTCGTCGAGCGTAACGAGGGCTTCATCTCCTGCCCGATGTCCAATCTCGTCATCGCCGGTGGGCGTGATCCGATGAGCATCGCGCACGGCTATGCCGGCCTGGAGGCGCAGGGCGTGAAGCGCGTGCGCGGCGAGGTCGTCGCCATCGACCCCGCGGCCAGGACGCTGCGCCTGGCCGATCGCAGCACGCTGGCCTGGGACCGGCTCATCCTCGCGCCCGGCATCGACTTCATGCTCGACGGCGTGCCCGGCCTGGCCGCCGCCTTCGACAGCGGCCGCGCCGTGCATGCCTGGAAGGCCGGTGCGCAGACGCTGGCGCTGCGCCGCCAGCTGGAGGCGCTGCCCGACGGCGGCGTCGTGCTGATGAGCATCCCCAAGTCGCCCTACCGCTGCCCACCCGGGCCCTACGAGCGCGCCTGCCTGATCGCGTCCTGGCTGCGTCGCGCCAAGCCCCGCGCCAAGCTGCTGGTGCTGGATGCCAACCCCGAAGTGCAAAGCAAGAAAGCGCTGTTCGAGCGGGCCTTCGCCCAGCATCACGCCGGCGTGCTGGAGTACCGGCCGAATGCCGAGCTCAAGGAAGTGGCCGGCAGCGTGGCGCGCTTCGAGTTCGAGGACGTGAAGGCCGACGTGCTCAACCTGATCCCGCCGCAACGCGCGGGTGACCTGGCGCGCGAGTTCGCCAACGTCAACGGCCGCTGGGTGGGCATCGACTGGTTGACGATGCAGGCTCAAACCGCACCGGGCGTGCACGTCGTCGGCGACGCCATCTTCTCGGCGCCCGGCATGCCCAAGTCGGGCCATCTTGCCAACCAGCAGGCCAAGGTCGCGGCTGGGGCGGTGCTGCAGCTGCTCAAGGGCGAGGCCTTGAACCCGGCGCCGGTCGTGATGAACACCTGCTACAGCTTCGTCACGCCCACCGAGGCCATGCATGTCGCCTCCGTCCACCAGTACGACGCGGCGGAGAAGACGATGAAGACGGTGCCGGGCTCGGGTGGCGTGTCGCCCGCCGCGAGTGCGGCCGAGGGTGCGATCGCGCTGGCGTGGGCCGAGAACATCTGGGCGGACACCCTGGCGTTAGGGCAGTAGCCCACCCAGGTTGCCCAGCGTCGGCGCCGGTGCACCCGGCCCACGCGCGCTGGCTAGTGGCGCCCAGGCGGCGCGCACGGCCGGATCGTCGTCGCGGCCGGCGGTGAGGCGGGCCTGCAGCCAGCGGGCGACGAGATCGAGCGGATGCCCATCCGGCAGGTTGGCCGGCCGCGCCTGGCGGGCCTGCGCCAGCAGGGTGGCGGCCTCGGGCGAGCCTTGCAGCACGGCGGTCAGCGCGGCGTCCAGCCAGGCGCCCCAGGCGTGCACGCGCCCGAGGCCACGCACCTGGGCCAGCAGGCCGGCGCTGCGGGCCAGGTCGCCCTGGGCGCGGGCCAGGCGGCCCTCGATCTTGTCGAGCCGGCTGCCCGCGGTGGCGAGGGCCGCGGGCAGGGGCTTGTCGCGCACGTGGCGCACGGCCTCTGCGGCCAGGGCCGGGTCGCCCGCAGCCAGCGCCGCATCCGCCAGCAGCAGCAGGCTGCGGCCGCGCTGGCCGCCGCCGTCCAGCGCGGCGGCTTCCGCCAGCGTGGCGCGCAGCGTGCCCGCCTCCACCCGGCCCATGCGTGCCCGGGCCAGCAGCAGCTCGGCGCGGTGGGTCAAGAGCGATTGCGGCGCCAGGCCGTCGGCACGGGCGTCGTCCAGCAGCGCCTGGCGCACGCGCACCTCATCCGCATGGCGGCCCTGCATCTGCAGCGCATCGGCCCAGCCGCCGGCGGCCTGCAGGGCGAGATCGTTGCCGGGGCCGAGCTTGCGGCGGATGTCGGCCAGCAGCGGGCCGGCGCGCGTGTCGATGCCATCGAACAGCGCGTTCTGGGTCATGCCCGCAATCTCGCTGTGGCGCAGCACCAGCACGGGCAGCGTCAGCCGCGGGTCGGTGCTGGACCACATCGGCTCCGTCTGGCGCACGATATCCAGCGACTCGGCCAGCCGGCCCTGGCGCTGGCGCAGCACGCTGAGGTTCTGCAGGTAGTCGGCCTGCTCGTAGTCGTCGCCGGGGTGGAGCCTGGCGGTCAGCACGCGCACGCGTTCCAGCGCGCGCTCGGCATCGGCGAGGCGGCGCACGTGCATGTAGTCGGCGGCGAGGATGAACTGCTGCTGGCGCACTTCCTCGCTGTCGGGCCCGAAGCGGCGCGCCAGCGCTGCGGCGATGGGCTCCAGCAGTGCGATGGCCTCGTCGTCGTTACCCATGATCTGGTGCACCTGGCCCAGGCTCAACCGGGCCTGCAGCACGGCCGCCGCGTCCTCGCCCTCGCCGTGCTGCTGGCGGGCCAGCGCCAGCCATTGCTCGCCCAGCGGCAGCGCGTGATCGAATCGGTTCAAGGCCATGTAGGTGCGCGACAGCACCTCCAGCAGCCGCTGGCGTGTGGCGGGGTCGTCGGCGAACTGGCCGAGCCTGCCGCTGCTGTCGTCCAGCAGTTCCAGCACCGTGGGCGTGGGGCCGCGGCGCGGGCGGCTGCCCTCGGCAAACAGCTCGGTGACGAAGCGCGTGATGCTGTCGCTGCGCTGGCGCGCGGCTTCGGCTTCGCGCCATTGCCAGCGGCTGGTGACGATGCCGGCCGTCAGGCTGGCCAGCACCACGGCGCCCAGGCTGAAAGGCAGCGCGTGGCGGCGCAGCAGCAGCACGGCGCGGTGGCGCCAGCCGCGGTGGCGCCGGGCCGCGACGGGGCGCTGCTGCTGCCAGCGCCGCAGGTCTTCGATGAAGGCATGAACGCTGACGTAACGCTCGGCCGGCAGCTTGGCCAGGGCCTTGGCGGCGATGGCTTCCAGGTCGCCGCGGGCGCGGCGGGCGTCGCGCGGGCGGCCGGGGCCGAGCGCGTCGGCCGGCGCGGCCAGCAGCGCGGCGAAGCGGCGCGGCGGCTGGTGCAGCACGGCATGCTCCATGGCCACGCGGCTGTCGTCGCGGTGGCCGAAGGGCAGGTTGCCGGTCAGCAGCTCGAACAGCACGGCGCCCAGCGCGAACACGTCGACGGCGGTGCCGGCGTCGTCGGCCTCGATGAGTTCGGGCGCGGCGTAGGCGGGCGTCAGCCCGGCGTGGGCGTCGAGCATGTCTTCGCCCGGCGACGCGGCGAGGCCGAAGTCCAGCAGCTTGGGCACGCCCGCTGCCGTGACCATCACGTTGGCGGGCTTGAGGTCGCGGTGCACGACGAGGCGGCCGTGGGCGTACTCCACGGCCTCGGCCACGCTCAGCAGCAGGGCCACGCGCGCGGCCACGTCCAGCTCTCGGGCATGCTCGGCCAGCGGCCGGCCGTCGACGAGTTCCAGCACGAGGTAGGCGTGCGGCGGCTGCAGGCCGGCATCCAGCAGCGCGGCGATGCCGGTGTGCGTGAGCCGGCCCAGCGCCGCGCGCTCGCGCATGAAGCGCCGGGCGATGGCCGGCGTGGCGCTGTCGCCATGCAGCAGCTTGATGGCGGCGCTGGCCTGGTAGAGCCCGTCGTCGCGCTCGGCCTCCCAGACGTCGCCCAGGCCGCCGCTGCCGATGCGACGCCACAGCACCCAGGCGCCCAGCCGCAGGCCGGTGAGCCCCGCGGCGTCGCCAGCCTCAGCCTGCATCGCGCCCCGGCGTGCTTACCAGCTGCCGGTGTTGGGCATCGACGCCCAGGGCTCGGCGGGCGCCAGCGCCGGGCCGGCCTGCAGCAGCTCGATGGAGATGCCGTCCGGCGAGCGCACGAAGGCCATGCGGCCGTCGCGCGGGGGGCGGTTGATGGTCACGCCGTGGTCGGCCAGCTTCTGGCAGGCGGCGTAGATGTCGTCCACCGCGTAGGCCAGGTGGCCGAAGTTGCGGCCGCCGGTGTAGGCCTCGGCCTTGCCGTCGGCATCGGGCCAGTTGTAGGTCAGCTCGACCTGGGCGTCGTCGTCGCCGGGCGCGGCCAGGTAGATCAGCGTGAAGCGGCCGGCGGCGCTTTCCGAGCGCTTGACCTCGCGCAGGCCGAGGGCGTCGCGGTAGAAGTGCATCGAGGCGTCGACGTTCTCGACGCGGACCATGGTGTGTAGATAGGCCATCATCTTGTTGGCTCCAGTGAGGTGAAGGTCGCTGCCGCGTCTGAACGTCGCCAAGGCGTGTCCGTCGACCACGCAGATTGAACTGCCTGCTTGCTTGCGCTATTGGACCTCTGATTGAGCTTGTTCACGACTGGAAGGGCGCGAAGCGTCCCCTGCGGTATGGCCGAGATCGGCAAATGCCATCTGCCGAGGCCTGCTCCTGCGCCCTGCCAGGGATGGTGCCCGGGTGGGCTTGCGACACTGGGCCTCCTTCATTTGCCAGGAGCACCTGGAAGACGACGAGTGTGACGCGCCATATCTCGCGCGCTGGGTCATATTGCACGGCGGATCCGATGTTTTCTGCTGACTCTGACGAACAACGCCGCGCACAATCGCGCAAAACCGCGCGAAGCACGCTGGCTTGCGGGCCTTGCATGTTGGCGCGGAGCCAAAAACTGGCTGTCGTGCCCATGGCAGTTTCTGTTGTGCAGGAGGGTTTCATGAACGTTCTGAAGCGAAACAACGTCAAGGTCCTGGGTGAGACCGGACCGGTTCTGCTCTATGCCCATGGCTTCGGATGCAACCAGGACATGTGGAGCCGCGTGACGCCGGCCTTTGCCGCCACGCATCGTCAGGTGTTGTTTGATTACGTGGGCAGCGGCGGCTCCGATCGGGCAGCCTTCGACCCGCAGCGATACGCCGACCTGAAAGGCTACGCGCAAGACGTCGTCGACGTCTGCGATGCCCTGGGTCTGCATGACGGGGTGACCTTCGTCGGGCATTCGGTCAGTTGCAGCATCGGCATGCTCGCGGCCATTGCGCGACCGGGGCTATTCGACAAGCTCGTCCTGCTCGGCCCGTCGCCCTGCTTCCTGAATGATTCGCCCGGCTATCTCGGTGGCTTCGAACGCGAAGACCTGGAAGGCCTGCTGACCCTGATGGATCAGAACTACATGGGCTGGGCCCAGTACCTGGCGCCCGTCGTCGCCGGCGCCTCAGGCGACGGCGAAGTGGCGAGCACCCTGAATGACAGTTTCTGCTCGACGGACCCGGCGGTGGCCCGGGTGTTCGCGCGCGCCACGTTCTTCGCGGACAACCGGGCCGACTTGCCCAAGGTGCCGCGGCCGTCGCTGCTCCTGCAGCACCGCAGGGACAACCTGGCCCCCGTGAGCGTGGGGGAGTATCTGCACGCCCAGATGCCCGCCAGCACGCTGCGGATCCTTGACGTGGAGGGCCATTGCGCGCACATGAGCAACCCGGCGCTTGTGATCGAGGCGATGCGCGACTACATGGCGTCCACCAGCTCGGTGGCCTGACATGACCTCTTCGCCATGACCCAGTGGGACGAGCTGCCCTGCGCCGTGGTGATCACGGATGGCGTGGGTCGCGTGCTGGACGTCAACGCTGAAACTCTGGACCTGGTGGGTGGCTCGCGTGAAAGCCGCATCGGCTTGTCCATCGAAGACCTGCTGCCGCCTGCCAGTCGCATCTTCGTGCAGACCCATGTGTGGCCGACCCTGCTGCGCGATGCGCGCATCCAGGAGATTCACCTTCAAGTGATCGGCGCCGGCAACGCGCGTGTGCCCGTGCTGTTGAACTGCCGGCTGGGAGAGCACCTGCGCGAGCGCGCCTATTTCTGGACGCTGTTTGCCGCCCGTGATCGCCACCGCTTCGAGGCTGAGCTGGTCCAGCAGCGCAATCTGGCGGAAACCACGAACCGCGCACTCATCGAGAGCCAGCGTTTCATCAAGGGCATCACGGACGCGATTCCCGGGCTGGTCGCCTATTGGGACAAGGATCTGCGCTGCCGCTTCGCCAACAAGGCCTACGAGGAATGGTTTGGCCGCCGCCCTGAAGAACTCATCGGCGTGTCTTTGCAGGACCTGCTGGGTGAGCGGGTGTTCGCGTTGAACGAGGCGTACGTCCGCGGTGCGCTGGCTGGCCAGGAGCAGCAGTTCGAGCGCCAGCTGACCAAGGCTGACGGCAGCATTGGCCACACCTTGGCGCACTACGTGCCCGATAGCGTCAATGGCGAGGTTCGCGGCTTCTTCGTGATGGTCGGTGACGTCACGGCGCTCAAGTCGACGCAAGTCGCACTTGAAGAGGCCCAGAGGCTGGGGCAGACCGGCAGTTGGACCTGGCGTGCGGACGGCGACGTGGTCTCGTGGTCTGCGCAGATGTATTCGATCTTCGGCTTCGACCCGGAAACGACGCCGCCGAATTTTGCCGCGCATGCCAGCATCTTTGTGGAGCGGGACTACGCCAGACTCAGCGAGCAGGTGGCGCTGACCCTGGAAACGGGCGAGCCCTACGCGCAGGAACTCGCTTACCGGCGCTCTGACGGCCAACACGGCTGGGTGGAGGCCCGTGGCGAGGCCGTTCGCAGCGTGTCGGGGCAGATCACCGGCCTGCGCGGAACGATCCAGGAAATCACGCAACGGCGGGAGCAGCAGCTTGCGCTGGAAGTGGCGCAGGCCCGCCTGCAGGCGATGTACGAGACCACGCCAGCCATGCTCCATTCGATCGACGCCCAAGGTCGAATGCTGCATGTCAGCGATGCCTGGCTGGCCTGCCTGGGCTACCGCCGCGACGAAGTGATCGGGCGGCCGTCGTCAGACTTCTTGACGGAAGAGTCCCGCCTGCGCGCGCGCCAGGAGGTCCTTCCCAGATTCTTTGCGACGGGCCGCTGTGACGACGTGCCCTATCAGATGGTGACGAGCAGGGGCGACACCGTCGATGTACTGCTGTCAGCCATCCTCGAGCGTGATTCAGCGGGTCAACCGGTTCGCAGTCTCGCCGTCGTCCAGGACGTGACGCTGCGTCGGCGTGCCGAGCGTGAGCTTGCTAGAGAGCACGAGCGCCTGCGCAACCTCATCGAAGGCACGAACGCCGGCACCTGGGAATGGAATGTTCAGACCGGGGAGGTGATCGTCAACCCGCGCTGGGCCGCCATCCTGGGCTGGCGTGTCGAGGAACTGGGCGCCGTGACGAACCAGTTCCGGGCCGACATCGCCCACCCCGATGAGCTGCCCCAGACGCGGGCGCTGCTGCGCGAGCACTTTGCCGGGCGCACCGATGCCTACATCGCCGAAGTGCGCCTGCGCCATCGTGACGGCCACTGGATCTGGGTCGAAGACCGAGGGCGGCTCATCACACGCACGGCCGACGGGCGACCGGAATGGGTCTTCGGCGTCCACTTCGACATCACCGAGCGCAAGCGCCGCGACGAAGCCTTGGCCAGGCTGAGCATTGAACTGGCAGACCAGCACGAATTGATGCGGGTCACGTTGAAGTCCATCGGTGACGCGGTGATCACGACCGACGCGTCCGGCATGATCAGCTGGCTCAACCCGGTGGCCGAGCGGATGACGGGCTGGCTGTCGTCCGAAGCGCTGGGGCGACCGCTGCTGCAGGTCTTTCACATCGTCAATGAAGAAACCCGCGAGCCGGCGCCGGATCCGGTCGCAGCCTGCATGAAGGAAGGTCGGATCGTCGGGCTGGCGCACCAGACACTGCTCATCGCAAAGGACAACACCGAATACGGCATCCAGGACTCGGCAGCGCCCATCCTGAACGCGCAGGGCGAGATGCTCGGCGTCGTCCTCGTGTTCCATGACGTCAGCGAGCAGCGGCGCTTGAGCGGCGAGATGACCTATCGCGCGACGCACGACGCCCTGACTGGCCTGGTCAACCGGGCGGAGTTCGAGACCCGCATGCTGCGCACCTTGCGCCATGCGCAGGAGAACGACAGCCATCACGCGCTGATGTACATCGATCTCGACCAGTTCAAGCTTGTCAACGATGCCTGTGGCCACGCGATCGGAGACCAGTTGCTCCAGCAGGTCAGCAAGCTGCTGGCCGATGCCGTGCGCAATCGCGACACCCTTGCTCGTCTGGGCGGCGATGAGTTCGCCATCATCCTGGAACACTGCACGATGGACCAGGCGAGTCGCGTCGCCCAGAAGATCTGCGATCGCATGGACGCCTTCCGGTTCATCCACGAGGACCGGCGCTTCCGTATCGGCACCAGCATCGGCCTCGTGCCCGTGGACAAGCGCTGGGCCAGCACGGCGGCCATCCAGCAGGCAGCGGACACCTCGTGCTATGCGGCCAAGGAGGCGGGGCGCAACCGCGTCCATGCCTGGTTCGACACCGACGCCGCCATGCGCGCCAGAAGCCATGAAATCCAGTGGACGTCGCGCATCGAGAACGCACTGGATAGCAATGGCTTCGAGTTGTTCGCGCAACGCATCGAATGCCTGAAGGGGCAGGCGCAGGGCATTCATGCGGAGGTCCTGCTGCGCATGCGCAACGCGGATGGGTCGCTGGTGCAACCTGGATCATTCCTGCCGGCGGCCGAACGCTTTCACCTGGTCTCGCGCGTTGACCGCTGGGTGCTGAGTCGATCCGTCAACTGGCTGCGAAGCCTGCCTTCACCCGACTGCATCGAGAGTCTGAGCGTCAATCTTTCGGGCCAGTCGGTGGGGGACCGGGCCTTCCATGCCTGGGTGTACGAGTTGTTCGCCGAGGTCGGGCCGTCGGTCTGTTCCAGGCTTTGCCTCGAAATCACCGAAACAGCGGCGGTGACCAACCTGGCCGACGCGGCGGTCTTCATCGGGCAGGTCCGCGCGGCAGGCGTGAAGGTTGCGCTGGACGACTTTGGTGCCGGCGCTTCGTCATTCGGCTACCTCAAGGCCTTGCCGGTGGACTACCTCAAGATCGATGGGCAGTACATCCGCAACCTGGTCAGCGACCCGCTGGACGACGCTGCCGTGCGCTGCTTCGCCGATGTCGCGCGGCTGATGGGGCTCAAGACGGTGGCGGAGTTCGTTGACAACACGGACGTGCTGAACCGACTGCAGGTGATCGGGGTGGACTATGCGCAGGGCTATCTTCTGCACCGCCCCGAGCCCATTGGCGCCTTGATCGAAGCCGAGGCCAAAACGGTCGCCTGAGGGGGCCTTCCCGTGCTCGCCCCGGAGTCAACGAGCTTCGGCGAAGCGATGCGGCCCCGACGGGATCACCGCCTGAATTCTTGCAGGCGCAATCTTGAGCTGCGGAGCAAGCATGGCGATGCAGCGCTCGATATCAGCAGACAAGATCATGACGCGATGAGCCAACGCTGGCCTGCATCCCGCCACCCATACCAAGGCAATAGAGAAGCAGCCGCGCAACCGAGCGGAAGCGCGATGTACAAGAGCAGATTCGCAGACGAGCAATTCATCGGGTTCAGCAAGCAGGCCGACGCGGGCACCGCCGCCCGGCACTGCAGCCCTCGATCGTGAACGAATCCCGCTCGGCCAGGTGGTGAGTCCTGCTCGGAAAGCCCGCGCGTTTGTTGCCGCCGTATGCTGCTTGCAGGTTTGCACCCTATGGTGCGCCCCAATGTGCGCCCCGGGGCCTGGGCTCGACGTCAGGGTAGGCACGGGCAACGACAGCGTCCCACGGAGCCTCGGCATGCACGTCATCCTCGTTGACGACAACCAGGTCAATCTGACCTTGCTCAAGGTCATGTGCCGCCAGTTGCCCGACGCGCAGTCGCTGGAGTTTCTCAACCCGCTCGAAGCGCTGGACTGGTGCGGCTCCCACGAGCCCGATCTGGTGGTGGTGGACTTCCAGATGCCGCAGATGGACGGCATCAGCTTCATCAAGGCGCTGCGTCAGATGCCGGGGAGGGACCAGACCCCCATCCTGATGATCACCGCCAACCATGAGCTGTCGGTGCGCTACGAAGCGCTCCAGATCGGCGCCAATGACTTCCTGACCAAGCCGGTCGACCGCATGGAGTTCGTCGCCCGCTCGCGCAACATGCTGGCCCTGCGAACCGGCCAGAAGGCCCTGCAAGACCGGGCCCAGTGGCTGGCGGTCGAGGTCGAGCGGGCCACGGCCACCATCCTGGAGCGAGAGCGCGACACGATCTTTCGCCTCTCTCGCGCTGCCGAGTACCGCGACCCTGAAACCGGCGCTCATGTGATGCGCATGGCCCACTACTCGAAGCTGATCGCCGCTCGGCTGGGCCAGGACCAGGAGGAGCAGGAACTGCTGCTGCAGGCCGCGCCCATGCACGACATCGGCAAGGTGGGCACGCCGGACCACATCCTGCTCAAGCCCGGCAGGCTCACGCCCGACGAGATGACGGTGATGCGCGAGCACGCCAGCATCGGCTACGAGATCCTGCGCGACAGCACCAGCCCCTTCCTGCAACTGGCCGCGTCAGTTGCCCTGACCCACCACGAAAAGTTCGACGGCACCGGCTACCCGCGTGGCCTCGCCGGCGAGGAGATCCCGTTGGCCGGCCGCATCGTGGCCGTCGCCGATGTGTTCGACGCACTCACCTCGGTGCGGCCCTACAAGCCGGCCTGGCCGCTCGAGAAGGCGCTGGACTTCCTGCGCGGACAGCGCGGCAGCCACTTCGACCCGGGCCTGCATCGACGCCTTCCTGGTGGACCTGCCGGAGGTGTTGGCCATCGGCCAGCGCTTTCAGGACGACCCGGACGACATTGCCACGCAAAGGCTGCGCGCCTGCCAGCCGTCCAACGGCTGAACCGCCCCACCCACCACGAGCTCGCAGAGGCCCACCCATGAAGATCGAGCAAGGCACATTTGCCCAAGCCCCGTCAGCCCAGGACCTGGCAGCGTTGAGCGCCATCGCCCCCCAGTTGGTGCTGGTGTTCGGCTCCGTGGCGGCGATGACCCGGCCCGGCCTGCTTGACATCCTGCGCGCGGCCTTTCCGGTCGCGGAGCTGGCGGGCTGCACCACCGCCGGCGAGATCAGCGACGACGGTGTGACCGACGAGCATCTGGTGGTGACGGCCGTGCACTTCGACCACCCCGGCCTGCGCGTGGCCTGCACCGAGATTGCCGGCATGGCCGACTCCAGCGCCGCCGGTGCACGCCTGGCCGAGCAATTGCGCGAGCCCGGTCTGCACGACGTGCTGGTGCTGAGCCAGGGCGTGAACGTGAACGGCAGCGCGCTGATCGAGGGCTTTCAGCGGGAGCTGCCGCCGGGCGTGGCGCTGTCGGGTGGTCTGGCGGGCGACGGCGGCGCCTTCAGCCGCACCTTCACCCTGTCTCGCCACGCCGTCAGTGATACGCAGATCGTGGCCATCGGCTTCAGCAGCCCGCAGCTGAAGCTGCGCCATGGCTCCTTCCACGGCTGGCAGCCTTTCGGGCCGGCGCGCAAGGTCACGCGCAGCGAAGGCAATGTGCTGTTCGAGCTGGACGGCGCACCGGCGCTGGAGGTCTACAAGAAGTACCTTGGCGAATACGCCAAGGACCTGCCGGGCTCCGGCCTGCTGTTCCCGTTTGAAATGCTGGGTCAGGACCACAACGCGGTCGGCCTGATCCGCACCATCCTCGGCGTGGACGAGGCTGCGGGCAGCCTGACGCTGGCGGGTGACATCGAGCAGGACGGCTATCTGAAGTTGATGCACGCGACCACGGATTCGCTGGTGGACGGCGCCCATGACGCAGCCCGTCAGGTCGGCCTGGAAGCGTCGGCCCAGGGCCGCACCGGGCTGGCTCTGCTGGTCAGCTGCGTCGGCCGCAAGCTGGTGATGGGCTCACGCGTGGACGAAGAGGTCGAAGCCGTGTCCGATGTGTTTGGCCGGCACACCCATGTGGCCGGCTTCTATTCCAACGGCGAGATCAGCCCCGTCATCGGCCGCGAGCTGGCGTGCCATCTGCACAACCAGACGATGACGGTCACGCACTTGTCTGAGCTGGCACTGCCTTGAGCGACTCCCCGCTTGCCGACCGCGCTGCAGCCGATCGGCTGGGGCTGGTCTTCGAGAACCGGGCATTCGCGCGGCAGCTCAAGCGCCGGCTCGGGCTGGCCGACCTCGCTGCCGCCCAGGGCCTGCTGGAGCAGCTGCGGGCGGCGGGCGCCGAGTACCCAGCCTTGGGCGAGCTGGCGGAGCGGCTGCCCGACTTCCTGTCCAGCGTGGTCGAGAGCTATGCGCAGTTCGACCGCGACCTGGTGCTTCGCACGCGCAGCCTGGCCATCTCATCCGATGAACTGACGTCGGTCAACGAACGGCTGCGCCGCGAGACGCAGGACCAGCAGCAGGTGCTGGGCACGCTGCGGGAAGCCACGCGCGAGTTGATGCGGGAACTGGGACAGCAGGATGCCCAGGTCAGCGCGGCTGGCGAGGATCTGCTCGGCCTGGCCACCCTGATGCGCGAGCTGCTTGGCCAGCGCGCACAGGCGCAGGAAGACCTGGCCCAGAGCGAACAGCGCTTTCGCACCCTCATCGCGAACCTGCCGGGCTGCGTGCACCGCGCTCGCGCCGATGCCCAGGCCACCACGGTGTTCATCTCGGACGGCATCTGGCGCCTCTGCGGCCGTCCCGCCCGCGACTTCATCGAAGGCCGCATGAGCCTGCTGGACATCGTCGACGAAGGCGACCGCGAACGGGTGCTCGCGGCGTTCAGGAACGCTGCCCGCCGGGGCACCGGTTATGAGATCGACTTCCGCCTGCGTCATGTGGATGGCAGGCTGCGCTGGGCCTTTGCGACAGGCCAATGCGTGGCGGACGACCAGGGCATGTATTTCGACGGCCTCGTCCTGGACAACACCGCCACCCGCCTGGCGGAACGCGAGATGAGCCGCACCCGGCAGCAGTTGGTGAGCGCGATCGAGGCCCTGGATGTCGGCTTCGCGATGTATGACGAGCAGGAGCGGCTCGTCATCTGCAATGAGAGGTTGC
>CAUJSJ030000014.1:0-4452 GCA_963422775.4 uncultured Roseateles sp. | reverse complement strand
GGCCGTGCGGCGCACACGTTGATCGACGAGCAGTACCACATCTTCAACGAGCAGCTCACGCCGCTGCTGCGCAAGCAGCGCATCGTCGTGCTCAACCACGCCGATCGCGACGAGCCGCAGCGGCGCTGGGTGGCCCGTTACTTCGAGCGTGAGGTCAGGCCGCTGCTGATGCCGGTGGGCCTGGACCCCGCCCACCCCTTCCCGCAGGTGGCCAACAAGTCGCTGCACTTCATCATGCGGCTGTCGGGCAAGGACGCCTTCGGCCGCGACAACCGCATCGCCATCGTCAAGGTGCCACGCGTGCTGCCGCGCGTCATCAAGCTGCCCGCCAACCTGAGCGACGGCCGCCAGGCCTATGCGCTGCTGACCAGCGTCATCCGCGCCCACCTGGAGGAGCTGTTCCCGGGCCGCAAGGTGGAGGCCTTCTCGCAGTTCCGCGTCACGCGCGACTCCGACCTGGAAGTGGACGAGGAAGAGTTCGCCAACCTGCGCCACGCGCTGCGCTCGGGGCTGACGACGCGTCATTTCGGCCGCGCGGTGCGGTTGGAGGTGGTCAACACCTGCCCGGCGGAGCTGTCGGAGTTCCTGCTGGAGCAGTTCGCCCTGCCCAGCGCCGCGCTCTACCGCGTCAACGGGCCTGTCAACCTGGTGCGCCTGAATGAGCTGATCGACCAGACCGACGCGCCCGACCTGCGCTTCAGACCCTTCGAGCCGGCCTGGCCCTCGGGCCGGTTACCGCGCCACAAGTCCATCTTCGAGCGGCTCAGGAAGGGCGACGTGCTGCTGCACCACCCCTTCGAGAGCTTCGAGCCGGTGGTGCAGATGCTGCGCGAGGCCGTCGAGGACCCCGACGTGCTGGCCATCAAGCAGACCATCTACCGCACCGGCGCCAAGTCGGAGCTGATGGACCTGCTGATCGAGGCGGCGCGGCGCGGCAAGGAGGTCATGGCCGTCGTGGAGCTGAAGGCGCGCTTCGACGAGGAGGCCAACATCAACTGGGCCGAGCGGCTGGAGGCCGTGGGCGCGCAGGTCGTCTACGGCATCGTCGGCTACAAGACCCACGCCAAGCTGCTGATGATCATGCGGCGCGAGAACGGCAAGCTGCGCCGCTACGCCCACATCTCGACGGGCAACTACAACCCCAAGACGGCGCGCCTGTACACCGACCTCGGCGTGTTGACGGCCGATGCCGACCTGACGGCCGACGCCGACTCGGTGTTCCGCCAGCTCGCGTCGCTGGGCAAGTTCAAGGCCCCGCGCTGCATGCTGCTGGCGCCCTTCAACATGCACAGCCGCATGCTGGAGCTGCTGGCCCAGGTCGAGGCAGCCGCGCTGGCCGGCTACAAGTCGGCGCGCGTCGTCGTCAAGATCAACGCGCTGACCGACGCCGAGCTCATCCACGGCCTGCTGCGCACGGCACGGGCCGGCGCCAAGGTCGATCTCATCGTGCGCGGCGCCTGCATGCTGCCGCCCGGCCTGCCGGGCGTCAGCGACAACATCGTGGTGCGCTCCGTCGTCGGCCGCTTCCTGGAGCATTCGCGCGTCTGCTACTTCCGCTGGGCCGAGGCGACCGAGGCCGACCCGGGTGAGGCACTGTTCCTGTCCAGCGCCGACTGGATGAGCCGCAACATGTTCCGCCGCATCGAGGTGGCCTGGCCGGTGCTTGACGCGCGGCTGCGACAGCGTGTCATCGACGAGGCGCTGCAGCCCTATCTGCACGACACGATGGACGCCTGGCAACTGGGGCCTGACGGGCGCTCGGCGCGCGTCAGCGACAGCGGCGTCAGCGCCCAGCAGGCGTTGATGCGGCGTTACTCCGAGTAGGCCGACGCATGGACCTGATCCTGTGGCGCCACGCCGAAGCCGAGGTCATCGCTCCTGGCCAGGATGACCTGCAGCGCGCGCTGACGCCCAAGGGCGAGCGCCAGGCGCGGCGCATGGCGGCGTGGCTCAACCACCGCCTGGCGGCGACGACACGCGTGATCGTCAGCCCCGCGCTGCGTTGCCGCCAGACGGTCGAGGCGCTGGGGCGTGAGGTGCGCATCGTGCCGTCGATCGCGCCGGATGCGCCCATCGCCGCGCTGATCGAGGCCTCGCGCTGGCCCAGGTCGAGCGAGCCGGTGCTGCTCTGCGGCCACCAGCCCACGCTCGGCCTGCTGGCCGCGCATCTGCTGGCCGGCGTCGATCAGGAATGGGCCGTCAAGAAGGGCGCCGTCTGGTGGCTGCGCTGGCGCCAACGCGACGGCGCGCCCGAGGTGACGCTGCACGCGGTGCAGGGGCCGGATGCGCTGTAAGGGCCAGCACGAACATTTGAAACACGAAGCCTGGCCCGTGAAACGGGGCTGAATCGGACGGGGCGCACAGTCCATCGCATCCGATGTGGATGTTGACGACGACGGAGCACCCCATGCCCAAGAACACGATCTGCCAGGCCGCCGAAGCCTTGTTTCGCTCGCTGCGCGAGCGCTTCATGCCGCGCCCCGCGGGGGTTGCCCAGGGCCAGGACCCGCGCTGGCGCGAGCATCAGGCCGAGCGCGGCGAGCGCGAGCGCGCCCTCTACCAGCTGCGCATGCTGGGCTGGCCGAGCGCCTGAGCCATCTGGCGGTCAGAGGTGGCGCGTCTCTTCGGGGGTGTGCCACCAGTTGTTGTGCAGCCCGTCGTAGTACTGGATGGGCGCGGCGATCAGCTCCTCGGGCGTCGCGTTGTCCAGGCAGTTGACTTTGACCGACACGAAGGGCCCCCCCCATCTCCTCGATGTGGCCGCGGCCGAAGGCCCGCACGCCGCAGGTCTTGCAGAACAGGTTGTGGATGCTGTTGGAGCCGAAGCTGTAGTCGCTCAGCGCGTCCTCGGACGTCAGCAGCCTGAAGTGCTCAGGCTTGGTGCTGGCACTCCAGTTGCGCGTCTTGAAGCAGATGGAGCAGTTGCAGCGGCTGGTGCCGGCGGCCAGGTCGAGGTCGACTTCGAAGCGAACGGCCTGGCAGTGGCAGCTGCCCGTGTAGGTCTTGAGCATGGTGGGTCTCGCGGGTTGTCGAGGCAGCATCCTCGCGAGCATCGCTGTCAGCGCATGACAGCAGTCAGCCTGTTGCCAACGCTTACGCGACCACCAGTTCGATGACCCCGCTGCGCGCCCAGGCGTCGGCTTCTTCCTTCAGCTGGAAGCGTGTGCGCGCCTGGTCGGTCGACCAGGTCTTGGGGCAGCGCAGCGTCAGCTGCTTGCCGCTGCGCTCCAGCTTCGGGCTGCCCGCGGGCACCGTGCGTGCATGGCAGAGGATGACGGCCAGCCGCAGCGCCACGAGCTGGTCCAGCAGGCTGGTGTCGGCCAGTTGCCCCTCCATCTTGCGCAGCCCGCCGCGCTGCCCCAGCGCCAGCGCCGCAATGCGCTGCAGCTGGTTGGTGGAGAAGCCGGCCGCGTCGACATGGGCAATGACGTAGGCGCTGTGGCGGTGGTGGTCGTGGTGGGACACCAGCATGCCGATCTCGTGCAGGGCCGCGGCCCAGCCGAGTTCGCGCAGCAGCTCGGGCGCAGGCTCGGGCACGAGCTGGCGGTACAGCTTCTCGGCCTGGTTGGCCACGCGGTCGGCCTGGGGCCTGTCCACGCCGAAGCGTTCCTGCAACTCGGCGACGGCGTTTGCCCGCGGGTCGGTCGCGCCGCTGGGCTGCAGCCGCTCGGCCAGGTCGAAGATGACGCCCTGGCGCAGCGCACCCTTGGTGGGCTTGAGCTCCTTGATGCCGAATTGGTTGAGCAGCGTGTAGAGGATGCACAGCCCGCCGGCGACGACGGGGCGGCGGTCGTCCTTCAGGCCGGGCAGCTGCAGCTTGTCCTGCGAACCGGCGGCCAGGCATTGCTCGATGCACCAGCGCAGCGCGGCCGGCGTGATGCGGCCGTCCGTCTGCCCCGCAGCGGCCAGCATCTGCGACACCGCGCCCACCGTGCCCGAGGAGCCCAGGGCCTCCTGCCAGAGTTCGGGGCGGAACAGCGTCAGCGCTTCCTCCAGCTCGGCGCCCGCGGCGACCTGGGCGGCGCGAAACGCCTCGGCCGTGTAGACGCCGTCGGCGAAGAAGCGCATCGACAGGCCGACGCTGCCGACGCCGAAGGACTCTGCCAGCACCGGCTTGCGGCCGCTGCCCAGGATCATCTCGGTGGAACGGCCGCCGATGTCGATGACCAGGCGCGGCTTGCTGGAAGGCTGCAGGCGGGCGACGCCGGCGAAGATCAGGCGCGCTTCCTCGCGGCCGGCGATGACCTCGATGGGGTGGCCCAGCACCGACTCGGCCCGCGCCAGGAAGGCGTTGCGGTTGCGTGCCTCGCGCAGCGTCTGCGTCGCCACGGCGCGGATGCGCTCGGGGGCGATGCCGATGAGCTGCTCGCCGAAGCCCTTCAGGCAGGTCAGGCCGCGCTGCATGGCGGCCTCGGTCAGCATGCCCTCGCCATCCAGACCAGCGCCCAGGCG
>CAUJSJ030000013.1:0-14513 GCA_963422775.4 uncultured Roseateles sp. | reverse complement strand
ACCTGGGCCGTCGTCAGCGCGGTAATTTGCGAGGACGTCAGTGCGCGCAGCTGGTCGCTGGTCAGGCCGTCGAGCTGGGTGCTCGTCAGCGCCCGCAGCGCGGCCGTGGTCAGGAACTTGATGTCCACCGCTTCCAGCGCCGAGAGCTGATCGGTCGAGAAGCTCTTGGCCTGGCTGGAGTTCAGTGCGCCGACCTGGGCGGAGGTCAGGGCCACCATGTCGGCGACATTGAGGCCGCTGAGCTGGCTGGTGCTCAGCTGCGCGATCTGCGCCGTGCTGAAGGCCTGCACCTGGTCCGTCGTCAGGATGCCGATCTGGTCGGAGTTGAAGCCGCCGAGCGAGGCGGTTGAGATGGCTCGCAGGTCTTCGGTCTGGAAGGCCCGGAGCTGGTCGCTGCTCAACACCGAAAGGCCGCCGGAGGTGATGACGGCGGCCTGCGTGGTGGTCAGGGCGATCAGCTGATCGGTGCTGAAGGCAGCCCAGTCCTCGGTCGTGAAATCCCGGATCGTCTGCGTCGTGAGACCGGGGATCCGCGAAACCGGAATGAAGGGGACGATGCTTGCCATGGCTTTTTACCTGCTGTGCTGATGGCCACCGTCTCGTGGGAGGCGATGGCCGTGCGTCGAATGGAATGCCCTCGACGCTGGGCGCAACTCGGTGTTCTGATGGCGCTGCCCGACGACCCTTGGCAGCTCCCGTGGCACTCTCGATCCGGGTAAACCCGCTGTCGCCTTCGACGCAGACGTATCCCTAGATTTCAAGTGCTTCGATCGGTTATCGGGCGGCCCTGGCTTGACTTGAGGAACAAAGTCCGAAATCAGGTCCGAGCGGCGCGAAAGTGGGCCGGCCACCGCTGCCCGGCCAAGCCAGACGAGGGGTGGTTTACCCAGTGACCGCGATGCTATTGAGGGCGAGTCCGACTCACGCGCCGATAAGCCCGGGCTTTCGGTGGCAGTTCACGGCGGCCCGGCTTGCCTTCAGGAAGCTGTCTGCGTGGCGCTCAGCCCGTTACAAAAATGCGCGGCAACCAGTTGCCGGCAGGCCGTCGCATCCCGCGACAGCAGCGCCCTGACGATGGCGCGGTGCTCTTCCAGAGATTCTTCCAACCGCCCCTCCCGGAACAGCGAATGGTGACGGTTGAGCTTCATCAGCCGGCGCAGGTCGCCGACGATCTGCAGCCGCCAGCGGTTGCCGTCGATCTCCAGCACGCGCAGGTGAAAGCGTTCGTTGGCGGCGAAGAAGGCGTCCCGGTCCGGCAAGGCTTCTTCCAGTGATCGGTGCAGTGCGCCCAGTTCCGCCAGTTCCGCATCCGTCGCCCGGCTGGCAATTTCCGCAGCGGCATCGCTTTCTAGAAGGGCGAGCAGTTGGTAGGCTTCCCGCACGTCCCGCTCGCTCATCTCGGTCACGTAGGCGCCGCGGCGCAGTTTCATCGTCACCAGGCCTTCGCCGGCCAGCACCTTCAGCGCCTCGCGCAGCGGCGTGCGGCTGATGCCCAGTTCACCGCAGAGCTTGAGCTCGTCGATCCACGCGCCCGGCTCCAGCTCCCGCGCCAGGATCTGCTGGCGCAGCCGGTCCGCCACCTGCTCGTACAGAGCCGTGGAGGCGAGGGGAGCGGCGGTCTGGTCGGGCATCGGCAGCGTGTTTGTCAGCTCAGTGTAGCGATTTTGAATTCATAATTATGAATGACGCGGCGACTATGATGCCGCCCAGTTACAGGAGAGTTTCGATGTCGGACGCCAGCCATGACCCCAGCAGCAGGGGAGATGCCCCGGAGTTCAAGCCTGCCACGCTGGAGCAATGGAACAAGTCGGCCGCCAAATCCGCGCCGGGCGGCGACGTGGCCGCGCTGAACTGGGTGACGCCCGAGGGGCTGACCGTCAAGCCGCTCTACACGGCAGCCGACACCGCCGGCCTGCCGCACGCCGACACGCTGCCCGGCTTCGAGCCCTTCCTGCGCGGCCCGCAGGCGACGATGTACGCCGCGCGCCCTTGGACGATCCGGCAGTACGCCGGCTTCTCGACTGCCGAGGAGAGCAACGCCTTCTACCGCAAAGCCCTCGCCGCCGGCGGCCAGGGCGTGTCGGTCGCTTTCGACCTGGCCACCCACCGCGGCTACGACAGCGACCACCCGCGCGTGACCGGCGACGTCGGCAAGGCCGGCGTGGCCATCGACTCGGTGGAAGACATGAAGATCCTGTTCGACGGCATTCCGCTGGACAAGGTCAGCGTGAGCATGACGATGAACGGCGCCGTGCTGCCGGTGCTGGCCGGCTACGTGGTGGCCGCGGAAGAGCAGGGCGTGTCGCAGGACAAGCTGGCCGGGACCATCCAGAACGACATCCTCAAGGAGTTCATGGTCCGCAACACCTACATCTACCCGCCGGAGCCGTCGATGCGCATCGTCGGCGACATCATTGAATACACGGCCAAGGCGTGCCCCAAGTTCAATTCGATCAGCATCTCCGGCTATCACATGCAGGAAGCCGGCGCCACGCAGGCGCTGGAGCTGGCCTTCACGCTGGCCGACGGCCAGGAGTACGTGAAGACGGCCATGGCCAAGGGTCTGAGCGTCGACGACTTCGCGCCGCGTCTGTCCTTCTTCTGGGCCATCGGGATGAACTTCTATCTCGAGATCGCGAAGATGCGCGCGGCGCGCCTCTTGTGGTGCCGCATCATGAAGGGCTTCGGCGCGACGTCGCCCAAGAGCCTGATGCTGCGCACCCACTGCCAGACCTCGGGCTGGAGCCTGACCGAGCAGGACCCGTACAACAACGTCGTGCGCACCACCATCGAGGCCATGGCCGCCGTGTTCGGCGGCACGCAGAGCCTGCACACCAACTCGCTGGACGAGGCCATCGCCCTGCCCACCGAGTTCAGCAGCCGCATCGCGCGCAACACCCAGCTCATCATCCAGGAAGAGACCCACATCACCAACGTCGTCGACCCCTGGGCCGGCAGCTACATGATGGAGAAGCTCACCCAGGACATGGCCGACAAGGCCTGGGAGATCATCGAGGAGGTCAATGCCCAGGGCGGCATGATCAAGGCGGTGGACTCGGGCTGGGCCAAGCTCAAGATCGAGGCGAGCGCGGCCGAGAAGCAGGCGCGCATCGATTCCGGCCAGGACGTCATCGTCGGCGTCAACAAGTACAAGCTGGCCAAGGAAGACCCCATCGACATCCTCGACGTGGACAACGTTAAGGTGCGCGACGGCCAGATCGAGCGGCTGAAGAAGATCAAGGCCACGCGTGACACGGCCGCGGTGCAGGCGGCCCTCGGCGCGCTGACGCGGGCCGCCGAGAACGGCGAGGGCAATCTGCTGGATCTCACCATCCAGGCCGTGCGCCTGCGCGCGACGGTGGGCGAGGTGTCCGACGCGCTGGAGTCCGTCTTCGGCCGCCACCGTGCGGACACGCACAAGGTCAGCGGCGTCTACGCGGCGGCCTACGACTCGGCCGAGGGCTGGGCCAAGCTGCAGGGCGAGATCGCCGCCTTCGGTGACGAACAGGGCCGCCGCCCCCGCGTGATGATCGCCAAGCTCGGCCAGGACGGCCACGACCGCGGCGCCAAGGTGGTGGCCAGCGCGTTTGCCGACCTGGGGTTCGACGTCGACATCGGCCCGCTGTTCCAGACCCCCGAGGAATGCGCCCGCCAGGCCATCGAGAACGACGTGCATGCCGTGGGCGTTTCGACGCTGGCGGCCGGCCACAAGACGCTGGTGCCCGCCATCATTGCCGAGCTGAAGAAGCAGGGCGCCGACGACATCATCGTCTTCGTCGGCGGCGTGATCCCGCAGCAGGATTACGGCTTTCTGTATGACGCAGGCGTCAAGGGCATCTACGGCCCCGGCACGCCGATCCCGGCGAGTGCCAAGGGCGTGCTGGAGGCGATCAAGGCGCAGGTGGCCGGGGTGGCTGCTTGATTCCCACGCTGGCGCCCGTTGCCGATGCGGACTTCGAAGCCATGCTGAGCCTGCGCATCGAAGCCCTGCGCGAAAGCCTGGAGCGGCTGGGCCGCTTCAGCCCCGGCGTGGCGCGCGAGCGGTTGGAGAGCCAGTTCCGGCCCGAGTGGATGCAGCATCTTGTCGTCGACGGTGAACGGGTCGGCTACTTCACCGTCGAGCCGCGCGAGGGCGAGCTGCGTCTGCATCACCTCTACCTGAGGCCGGCCGCGCAAGGGCAGGGCGTCGGCGCGTGGGTGCTGGATCAGGTCAAGTCGCAAGGCCTGCCCATCACGCTGGCCGCGCTGCGCGAGAGCCGCGCCAACGACTTCTACCGCCGCCACGGCTTTCGTGTCGTCGCGCAGCAGGAGGTCGACATCGAATACCGCTGGGAGCCCCAGGCGTGAACGACCTGGCTGACCGCCTGAAAGCCGGTGACCGCCGCGCGCTGGCCAAGGCCATCACGCTGATCGAGTCCACCCGCGTGGACCACCGCGAGCAGGCCGACGCGCTGCTCACCGCGCTGATGCCTGCCACCGGCGGCGCGCTGCGGCTGGGCATCTCCGGCGTGCCGGGCGTGGGCAAGAGCACGTTCATCGAGGCTTTCGGCCTCTTCCTGCTGGAACACGGCCACCGCGTCGCGGTGCTGACGGTGGACCCGTCCAGCAGCGTCTCCGGCGGCGCCATCCTGGGCGACAAGACGCGGATGGAGAAGCTCTCCATGGACCAGCGCGCCTTCATCCGCCCCAGCCCCAGCAGCGGCACGCTCGGCGGCGTGGCCGAGAAGACGCGCGAGGCCATGCTGCTGTGCGAGGCTGCGGGCTACGACGTGGTCATCGTCGAGACCGTGGGCGTGGGCCAGAGCGAAACTGCGGTCGCAGGCATGACCGACCTGTACCTGCTGCTGCAACTGCCCAACGCGGGCGACGACCTGCAGGCGATCAAGAAGGGCGTCATGGAACTGGCCGATCTCGTCGTCATCAACAAGGCCGACCTGGACGACGCGGCCGCCACGCGTGCCCAGGCCCAGATCACGTCCGCGCTGCGCCTGCTGCCCACGCATGCCCACGCCGCGCAACGCGTGATGAAGGTCAGCGCGCTCAAGTCGAGCGGCATCGAACCCGTTTGGAACACGCTGACCGCAATGCGCGCCGAGCGCGAAGCCAGCGGTGCCTGGGCGTCCAGGCGCCGCGAGCAGTCGCTGGCGTGGATGTGGGAGCGTATCCAGTCCGGCCTGAAGCAGGCCTTTGTCACGCATCCCGGCGTTCAAGGCCAACTCGAGTCTGCAACCGCGGCCGTGCGCGATGGCCGTACGCCGGCTTCTACGGCGGCGCGCCAGTTGCTGGCCACCTTCAGGAGCACCCCATGATCACCGGCCTGCATCACATCAACCTGCGCGCGCCTGCCGAGCTGCTGGCCACGCTGCGCGACTTCTACCGCGACGTGCTCGGGCTCGAACAAGGCGCGCGGCCGGACTTCGGCAGCCCGGGCTACTGGCTCTATGCGGGCGGCCACCCCATCGTCCACCTGTCCACGCAGCGGCCGGACGAGGCAAAGCGCGGCCCGGTCGATCCAGCCGCGCCGACGACCTACGACCACACCGCTTTTGCCGGCACCGACGCCCCCGCCATGGCTGCGCACCTGGCTGCGCTCGGCGTGCGCTTCCACGAGAGCCGCTCGCCCGTGACCGGCCAGCACCAGTTCTTCTTCTCCGACCCCGCCGGCAACGGCGTGGAGATCAATTTCCCGTTCTGACGAAAGCGTCAACACCATGCATGACATCCTGCAAGCACTCGAAGCCAAGCGCGCCCTCGCGCGGCTCGGCGGCGGCGAGAAGCGCATCGCCGCCCAGCACGCCAAGGGCAAGCTGACCGCCCGCGAACGGCTGGAGTTGCTGTTTGACGAGGGCAGCTTCGAAGAATGGGACATGTTCGTCGAGCACCGCTGCGTGGACTTCGGCATGCAGGACAACAAGATCCCCGGCGACGGCGTCGTGACCGGCTACGGCATGATCAACGGCCGCCTGGCCTTCGCCTTCAGCCAGGACTTCACCGTCTTCGGCGGCGCGCTCAGCGAAGCGCACGCCGAGAAGATCTGCAAGGTGATGGACCAGGCGATGAAGGTCGGCGCCCCGGTCATCGGGTTGAACGACTCGGGTGGCGCGCGCATCCAGGAGGGTGTCGCGAGCCTGGGCGGCTACGCAGACGTGTTCCAGCGCAACGTGATGGCTTCGGGCGTCGTGCCGCAGATCAGCATGATCATGGGGCCCTGTGCGGGCGGTGCGGTCTACTCGCCGGCGATGACGGACTTCATCTTCATGGTGAAGGACAGCTCGTACATGTTCGTCACCGGCCCCGAGGTCGTGAAGACCGTGACGCACGAGGAAGTGACCGCCGAAGAGCTGGGCGGCGCCACCACGCACAACACGCGCAGCGGCGTGGCCGACCTGTCGTTCGAGAACGACGTGGAGGCGCTGCTGATGCTGCGCCGCTTCTTCAACTACCTGCCGCTGTCCAACCGCGAGAAGGCACCATGCCGCCCGAGCGGCGACCCGGCCACGCGCCTGGACCATTCGCTGGACACGCTGGTACCCGAGAACGCGAACAAGCCCTACGACATCAAGGAACTGATCCTCAAGGTCGTCGATGACGGCGACTTCTTCGAGCTGCAACCTGACTACGCGAAGAACATCGTCACGGGCTTCGCCCGCATGGAAGGCCAGACGGTGGGCATCGTCGCCAACCAGCCGCTGGTGCTGGCCGGCTGCCTGGACATCAAGAGCAGCATCAAGGCCGCACGCTTCGTGCGCTTCTGCGACGCCTTCCACATTCCCGTCATCACCTTCGTCGACGTGCCCGGCTTCATGCCCGGCACTTCGCAGGAGTACGGCGGCATCATCAAGCACGGGGCCAAGCTGCTCTACGCCTACGCCGAGGCCACGGTCCCGAAGATCACCGTCATCACCCGCAAGGCCTACGGTGGCGCTTATGACGTGATGGCCTCCAAGCACCTGCGCGGCGACGTCAACTTCGCCTGGCCCAACGCCGAGATCGCGGTGATGGGCGCCAAGGGTGCGGTGGAGATCATCTTCCGCGAGGACAAGAAGGACCCGGCCAAGCTGGCCGAGCGCGAGGCCGAGTACAAGGCCCGTTTTGCCAACCCCTTCGTGGCCGGCGCGCGCGGCTTCATCGACGACGTCATCCAGCCGCACGAGACGAGAAAGCGCATCTGCCGGTCCTTGGCGATGCTCAAGGACAAGAAGCTGGAGAACCCGTGGCGAAAGCACGGGAATATTCCGCTGTGAGATGCTGGACCTACCTCATCGCACTGGCGGCCGGATGGGTCTCCAGCGCGCAGGCCGCGGAACACCGCGACGCCGCCAGCGGCTGCGCGGTGGTGGCGCCGAGCTACCTGGCCAGCAGCGACTACGTGTTCAGCTACCAGGGCGCCTGCCGCGACGGGCTGGCCGAGGGCCAGGGCCGCGCGACCTGGACGTTGCGCCTGTCGCCGCAGAACCGCGAGGAGCGTGCAGGCCGGTTCAGTGCAGGCGTTTTCCTGCCTGAGCCATCGAACGGCCTGCGGGCTCGCGCGCTGGCGAGGGAGAGCGTGTTGTTCGATCTTGGCCCCTTGCCCAAGCTGCAAGGCATGACTCCGCGACTGGCGGTAGAGGCCTCCGGTGAACTGACGCGCCTTGCCGATCCCTGCAAGCCCGACACGCTCTGGGTGCTGCAGGCTGATGGTCCGGCCTTGGCGCAGGACGAGGTGGCCAAGCAGCTCCTGCGTTCGGCGTTGGACAAGCTCAAGAGCCGCTGCGGCGACGACCGTTTGCGCGAACGTGGCCGCCCGGGCGGCGAGCGCACCTACGTCCGCGTGCGGGCGGTGCCACCGGCCGAACTGGAGACCGACAACTACGGCAATCCCAAGGGGGTCATCACGGAGGCCTCGCTGTCTCTGGACCCCGGCAAGGAGTTCCAGCAATACAGCAATGAAGCCGCCAGCCAGCAGCGCCAGCGTCAGGCGCGCGAAGAGCGGGACGCGCTGCGTCAGGCCAATTCGCAGCGTCTGAAGGCCTTTGCCCAGTCCGCCGGCGCGCCCGTGTGGGTGGGCGTGCCGGCGCTGGCACAGAACCCGTTCCGGTACCAAGGCCAGGTCGTGCTGACGGCGGCTTCGCTGGACGAAGTGGTCGCGCCGACGCGCGCACGTCTGCTGGGCATCGGGGGCGGTTACCAGAGCAGCTACGCGTTGATCGAAGGGGAGGGCTTGGCAAAGTGGGCGCCAGGCGCTCGCGTGCTCGCCGTGCGCGTGATGGGTCGGTTGCCCAACACCGACGCTGACCTTCCGGCAGGGCTGCATCTGCAACTGCTGGGCCAACTGCCTTGCGCGCAGGCGGACTGCGGCGACCGGCTGACGCTGCCCAACCCGCTGCGAGACGGAGAGGCGCCGTGATGAGCAAGGCCACCTGCGCCGCCGAGGCGCGCAAGCTCACCGACATCCCCAACATCGGCAAGGCCATGGCGGCAGATCTGGTGGCGCTCGGCCTGCCCACGCCCGCCCACGTCAAGGCCATGGACCCGTACAAGACCTATGACCGCTTGCGCGATGCCCAAGGCCGGCTGCACGATCCCTGCGTGCTGGACACCTTCATGGCCGCGCACGACTTCATGAACGGCGGGCCCGCCCAGCCGTGGTGGAACTTCACCGAGCGGCGCAAGCAGTTGCTCGGCAAAACGAAATAACGAGGCTCAGCATGTTCACCAAGATCCTGATTGCCAACCGTGGTGAGATCGCCTGCCGGGTGATGGCCACCGCGCGAAAGATGGGCATCGCGACCGTCGCCGTCTACTCCGAAGCCGACAAGGACGCCCGCCATGTCGACCTCGCCGACGAGGCCGTGCTGCTCGGTCCGGCGCCGTCGCGCGAGAGCTATCTCGTCGCCGACAAGATCATTGCAGCCGCCAAGAGCACCGGCGCGCAGGCCATCCACCCCGGCTACGGCTTCCTGTCCGAGAACGAGGCGTTCGCGCGCCGCGTCGAGGAAGAAGGCCTGATCTTCATCGGCCCCAAGCATGGCTCCATCGCCGCAATGGGCGACAAGATCGCGTCCAAGAAGCTTGCACTCGAAGCCCGCGTCAACACCATCCCCGGCCACAACGAGCCCATCCTGTCGGCAGAAGAGGCCGTCGGCATCGCGCAGAAGATCGGCTATCCGGTCATGATCAAGGCCAGCGCCGGTGGCGGTGGCAAGGGCCTGCGCGTGGCCTTCAACGACAAGGAGGCCTTCGAGGGCTTCACGTCCTGCCGCAACGAGGCGCGCAACAGCTTCGGCGACGACCGCGTCTTCATCGAGAAATTCGTCGAGGAGCCGCGCCACATCGAGATCCAGGTGCTGGGTGACTCGCAGGGCCATGTCGTCTACCTGTGGGAGCGCGAGTGCTCCATCCAGCGCCGCCACCAGAAGGTCATCGAGGAGGCGCCGTCGCCCTTCATCAGCGAGGCCACGCGCCGCGCGATGGGCGAGCAGGCGGTGCAACTGGCCAAGGCCGTGAACTACCAGAGCGCCGGCACGGTGGAGTTCGTTGTCGGCAAGGACCAGAGCTTCTACTTCCTGGAGATGAACACGCGCCTGCAGGTGGAGCACCCGGTCACCGAGTGCATCACGGGGCTGGACCTGGTGGAGCAGATGATCCGCGTCGCCGCCGGCGAGCCGCTGGCCTTCACGCAGGACGAGATCAAGCGCGAGGGCTGGGCCATCGAGTGCCGCATCAACGCGGAAGACCCGTTCCGCAACTTCCTGCCCTCCACCGGTCGCCTGGTGCGCTACCAGCCGCCCGAAGCGACGATGGTGCAGGCGGAGCCCGGCCGCTTCGGCGTGCGCGTGGACACCGGCGTCTACGAGGGCGGCGAGATCCCGATGTTCTACGACTCGATGATCGCCAAGCTCATCGTGCACGGCCGCGACCGCGCGGATGCCATTCGCATGATGCGGGAGGCGCTGAACGGCTTCGTCATCCGCGGCGTCTCCAGCAACATCCCCTTCCAGGCGGCGCTGCTGGGCCATGCGGACTTCGCGACCGGCAACTTCAACACCGGCTTCATCGCCCAGCACTACGCCAGCGGCTTCAGGGCCGAGGACGTGCCGCACGACGACCCGCTGTTCCTGGTGGCGCTGGCCGGTTTCATCCGCCGCAAGGCGCGTGAGCGCGAAGCCGGCATCAGCGGCCAGCTGCGCGGCCACGAGGTGCAGATCGAGCATGACTACGTCGCCGTCGTGAACCTGGGCGCAGGCAAGACCGAGCGCCACCCGCTGCACGTCAGCGAGTTCGCCGGTGCGTTGGGCGAGGCGCGCGTGCAGGTGGGCGGCAAGGACTACCGCATCGTCTCCAGCTCGCGGCTGAACGACGTGCGCATCACCGGCACGGTCAACGGCCTGGCCTTCACCGCCCAGGCCGAGCGCGGCACGGCGAAGAACCCGCTTGCCTACCGCATCCAGCATGGTGGCCGCTCCGTCGAGCTGACCGTGCTGAGCCCGCGCGCGGCCGAGCTGCAGGCGCTGATGCCCTACAAGGCGCCGCCGGACACGTCCAAGCTGCTGCTGTCGCCGATGCCGGGGCTGCTGGTGCACCTGGCCGCCCAGGTCGGCCAGACCGTGCAGGCGGGCGAGCGGCTGGCCGTCATCGAGGCGATGAAGATGGAGAACATCCTGACCGCCGTGCAGGACGTGACCGTGGCCGAGGTGCTGGCCAAGCCGGGCGAGAGCCTGTCGGTCGACCAGCCCATCCTGCGCTTTGCCTGAATCCGTTGCCATCGTCGGCGCGGGTGTGGCCGGCGCGGCAGCGGCCATCCGGCTGGCCGAGCGGGGCATCGACGTCGACCTGTACGAGGCCGTGACCGAGCCGCGGCCCATTGGCGCTGGCCTGCTGCTTCAGCCCACTGGCCAGCGGGTGCTCGCGGCTTTGGGTTTGCTCGACGAAGCGCTCGCGCTGGGCACGCGCGTGGACCGGCTCTTCGGGGACACCCCCTCAGGCCGCGCGGTGCTGGACATGAGTTACCGGCGCTTCCATCCCGAGGCTTATGGCCTGGGCATCCAGCGTGGCGCGCTGATGGGCATGTTGTGGCGGCGCGTGCGCGAGCTTGGTGTTCGCTGGCACTGTGGCGCTGCGGCCGATGGTTTTGAGCAGGACGAGACCGGCGTCACGCTGCGCATGTCGGGTGGCGGCACGGCACGGCACGCCGCGCTGATCCTTGCCAACGGCAGCTTCTCCAGGCTGCGCGAGGGCATGAAGGTCCAGCAGCAAGCACGCCCCTTTCCGTGGGGCGCCGTGTGGACCGTGCTGCCGGCGCCGCCTGGTTTTCCGCAGATCGAGCTGCGCCAGCGCTTTCGCTCGGCCTCGCAGATGCTGGGCCTGATGCCGGTTGGCAAGGCGCATGCCGACGACGGTGAGCGCGGCATCAATCTGTTCTGGAGCTTGCCCGTTGCCGAGCTCGACGGCTGGCAGCAGCGCGTCGGTCTGGGCAAGCTCAAGCAGCAGATGACCACGCTCTTTCCCGACGTCGCACCGCTCCTCGACGGCCTGCGCGACCCCGCCCAGTTGCGCGAGGCACGCTACGCTGACGTGCACATGGAGCGTTGGCACGACGGCCGCGTGCTGGCCATCGGCGACTGCGCCCACGGCATGAGTCCACAACTGGGGCAGGGCGCCAACATGGCGCTGATCGACGCGCATGAACTTGCTGCCGAGATCGGTGGCGACTGGCCCGGCGTGTTCGAGCGCTACAGCCGGCGCCGCCGCGTCCACCTGCGCTTCTACGGCCAGGCCAGCAAGGGCCTGACGCCGATGTTCCAGTCCCACGCCGTCGTCGCGCCCTGGCTGCGCGACCGCTTCTTCGGCTGGGGCGGGCGCCTGCCCTACATCCATCAACAATCCATCGCCACGCTGGCCGGCGTCAAGACCGGTTGGCTATGGGGGCGGCTCAAACTCTGAGGACCACCATGAGCAACACCACGCGACCCTTCAAAATCCTCGGCCTGCAGCAGATCGCCATCGGCGGCTTGGACAAGAGCAAGCTGCGCCATCTGTGGGTGGATCTGCTGGGCGTGCCGGTGACCGGCAACTTCGTCAGCGAGCGCGAAAACGTCGACGAGGACATCTGCACGCTGGGGCAGGGCGCCCACGCCGTGGAGGTGGACCTGATGCAGCCGCTGGACCCGGACAAGAAGCCGGCCGTGCACGCCACGCCGCTGAACCACATCGGCCTGTGGGTGGACGACCTGCCCGCAGCCGTGGATTGGCTGCAAGGGCAAGGCCTGCGCTTCGCGCCCGGCGGCATCCGCCGTGGCGCGGCGGGCCATGACATCTGCTTCGTCCACCCCAAGGGCAATGACCAGTTCCCCTTTGGCGGCGAGGGCGTGCTGATCGAGCTGGTGCAGGCTCCCGCGGATGTAATTAGCGCGCTGAGTCGCTGATCGTTCGCGGCCAGTCGTCGCGGTGCCGAGTATTCCCGGACTGCCGACCTTTGGGTCCGAGTAACCGACCCTAACCCTGTTTTTCATCGGTATATTTATTCAATTCGATAACGCGTGGCGATTCATTTGCTGGATTCGGCGCAAACCTGGGGTGCGCATGAATTTTCGTCAACTGACGGTCGCCAAGCGGCTGTACGTAGGTTTTGGGCTGGTTTTGGGCATCCTCGTTGGCGTCACCTTGTTTGGCATTGCCAAGGTCGACATCATCGATTCGGCCCTGCGCAACAACAGCGAGGAGAACGCGTCCATCCAGCGCTTTGCAATCAACTTTCGCGGGTCGGCCCATGACCGTTCGATTGCCATCCGCGATGTGGTGTTGGCCACCACGCCCTCCGACCGTCAGCGGGAGGTGGCCGCGATCGAGGAACTGGCGCGCTTCTACGCGGCGTCTGCTGGTCCGCTCGAGAAGCTGATCAGCCAGTCTGCCGATGCCAAGCAGGTGGGCCTCCTGCACCAGGGGATCAAGCAGATTGAGGCCGAGGCTGTCGCCACGACGCGGGCGATCGTCGCAGCGGTCGAGCGGGGCGAGGCCGAAGCGGCGTCAGCGGCGCTCTGGAGCCAGGCCAAGCCGCAATACGTGCGCTGGTTGGCCTCCATCAACAAGCTCATCGACTACGAGGAAGTTCGTATTCAGGAAGAAAACAAGCGAGCGCTCGAGCAAGCCGGCAGCTTCCGCATGGCGATGCTGATTGCGCTGGCCCTTGCGCTGCTTGCCGGCACTTGGCTGGCCTGGATGCTTGCACGAAGCATCGTCAGCCAGCTCGGCGCCGAGCCCGCCGATCTCGGTGCCGCAGCACGCCGTGTTGCAGACGGTGACCTTCAGCCCGTGCCTGGCGCCGATGGCGCCCTCGCAGGTAGCGTCCTCGCCTCATCGGGCGCCATGCAGCAGGGGTTGGGCCCCGTGTCGTTGGCCAGGTGCGGCAATCCTCGCAGTCCATCGCCACCGGCTCTGCGGAGATCGCCATAGGCAACGGCGATTTGTCCACGCGTACCGAGCAGCAGGCATCGAACCTGGCTCGCACCGCGTCGTCGATGACTCAGATCAATGCTTCCATCCAGACCAACGCCGACACGGCCCGGCAGGCCAGCCAGCTCGCGGGCTCCGCCAGTGCGGCAGCACAACGCGGCGGCCAGGTCGTTGGCGAAGTGGTGGCCACGATGGAGGAGATCGCGAGCCGCTCGAAGAAGATCGGCGACATCATCGGCGTCATTGATGGCATCGCCTTCCAGACCAATATCCTCGCCTTGAACGCGGCGGTTGAAGCGGCCCGCGCCGGAGAGCAGGGACGTGGGTTCGCGGTCGTCGCTTCAGAAGTGCGAAGCCTGGCTCAGCGCAGTGCCGAAGCAGCCAAGGAAATCAAGAACCTGATCGGCTCGAGTGTGGAAAAGGTGGAGCTGGGGTCCAAGCTGGTGGGTGACGCGGGCGTGTCGATGGACGACATCGTGGCCCAGGTCGGCCGCGTGGCCAGCCTGATCGGTGAGATCAGCGCTGCCACCCAGCACCAGACCGTCGGCGTGGGGCGAAGTCGCGCATGCGGTGTCTCAGCTCGACCAGTCCACGCAACAAAAACGCTGCGCTGGTGGAGGAAAGCGCCGCGGCGGCAGAAAGCCTCAAGCAGCAGGCCACCCAGCTGACCGACGTTGTGGGTGCGTTCCGCCTGCGCTGACGCCCAGCCGAGCGGCTTGCCGCGGGACGAAGCGGCGCTTGCGCAATCAAGGCTTCTGTCGACACGTACCCGCCCGTAAACCTGCACGCAGCAAAACTTGCGCGTGCCGCGCTGGGCTCACCAGCCCGTGGCACACCGGAAGGCGAGGCGGCCACAAGCCGGTTCGCGGATTCGGTCGCAAGGCTTTGCTCGGCGCAGGCCAGAATGCGCGGCTTCCCCTTGCCACAGCTGCCGCTGCCGCCGATGCGCCTCGTTGCCATTCCGCTCGCCCTGCTTGCCCTGCTGCCTACCTGTGCGCAGGCCTGGGGCAACCACACGCCCATGTGCTACCGCGCCTTCGAGCGCATGCCCGAGGTGGCGAGTGCTGCGCCGGTGAAGGCCG
>CAUJSJ030000012.1:0-3630 GCA_963422775.4 uncultured Roseateles sp. | reverse complement strand
AACGCCTCCGGGTAGCACTTCGAGCCGCGCCGCGCGTCCCTGCCGACGTGCACGATCAGGGACTCATCGTGGCCCAGCGAGACCGCTGAGGTGATGAGGCGCAGGCTCGCCACGAAGCGGTTCTGCAACTCCGGCTCACCCCGGAGGGCAAAGGCCATGACCGCACCGAAGCCCGTGCTGCCGAACTGGCGCGACGCCAGCCCGTGCTGCGGGTGCGAGGCCAGGCCCGGATAGGCCACGAAGGCGATGCGAGGGTCCTGATCAAGGACCTCGGCCACCCGCTGCGCCGTGGACAGGTGCCTGGCCAGGCGCAGGGGCAGCGTGATGGAGCCGCGCATGATGAGCCAGGCGTTGAAGGGGGAGATGGAGCCGCCGACGTCGACGAGGGCGTCGTTCTTCAGCCGGCGGATCAGCCCGGCGCGACCGATGACGGCGCCACCCATCGCATCGCCGTGGCCGTTGATGTACTTCGTCAACGCGTGGGCGACGAAATCGGCACCCGACGCCAGGCCGCGAAACATCGGCGGCGGCGTGAAGGTGGCGTCGATGGACAGCAGGGCGCCGTGGGCGTGAGCGATTTGAGCCAGCGCGGCGACGTCGGCCACCTTGGTCGTGGGGTTGGCGATGGTCTCGGCGTGCACGAGCTTGGTGTTGGGCCGCATGGCGGCCTGCACGGCCGCGAGGTCGCTCACGTCCACGAAGGTCGCCTCGATGCCGTACTTCTGCGGCAGCAGCTCGCCGAACAGGCGCGCCACGGCCTCGTAGGTGACGTCGCTGACGACGACATGGTCGCCGCTGTTCAGGAAGGTGAAGAAGATGGCATGCAGCGCCGCCACGCCGGTGGCGAACACCGCCGCAGCTTCGCCGCCTTCGAGTGCGGCGAGCTTGCGCTCCAGGCACATCTGGTTGTGGCCGGAGTTGCGTGTGTAGAAGAGGCGCTGGGAGTCCGACCAGTCCAGGCCCGAAGGGTCGTCGGGCAGCTGGTAGGAGTTGGACATGACGAGGGGCGTGACGATGGCGCCGGTCGTCGCATCCGGGCTGTTGCCGGCGTGCACGGCCTGACTGTCGAAGGCGAGGCTCGCCGGGTGCTTCTTGTCGGGGCGTTGCTTGTTCATGACGACCTCCATCAGACTTGTCGTGCCAGGCGCCGGATGCAGACGACCTTGGGCTGCGTCATCTCCTCGTAGGCGAAGCGCACGCCCTCGCGGCCGAGGCTGCCGTACTTGAAGCCGCCAAAGGGCATGGCGTCGAAGCGGTAGTCCGACGAATCGTTGATCATCACGCCGCCGGCCTCCAGCGCCTGCGCCGCATGCAGCGCGGCATGCAGATCACCCGTAAAGATGCCCGCATGGAGGCTGTACGCCGGCGTATTGGCGAGCGAGAGCGCCTCGTCCAGGGCGTCGATCCGCTGAAGCACGACGATGGGTGCAAACACCTCCTCCTGCCAGAGCGTGCTGTCCAGGCCCACATCCTGCAGCACGGTGGGGGCATAGACCGCGCCATTCAACGAATTGCCGCAAAGCAACGTCGCGCCCTGACGCAGCGCGGCATCGACCACCGCTTTGGCCCGCGCGGCCGACTGCCGCGTGATTATCGGTCCGACGTCGGTGGCTGCCAGCGCGGGGTCCCCGGCTTTCAAGGCCCGGGTGCCGCTGACAAAGCGCCGCTTGAACTCGTCGTAGACGGCGGCGTGCACCAGCAGGCGCTGTGTACCGATGCAGTTCTGGCCCGCGGCCCAGAAGGCGCCGGAGATGCAGGACGCGACGGCATCCTCCAGGTCGCAGTCGCCCAGCACGATGACCGGCGCATTGCCGCCCAGGTCCATGGCCAGCTTCTTGAGGCCCGCGGCGCGGGCAATCTTCTCGCCGGTGGCGAAGCCGCCGGTGAAGGACACCATGCGCACATCGCGCGCCGACACCAGCGCCTCGCCCAGCGCTGCGCCGCCGGTGGCGACCGACACGACGCCGGGCGGCAGGCCCGCGGCCTCCAGGCAGGCAACGAGCCGCAGAGCGGACAGGGGCGCCAGCTCCGAGGGCTTGAGGATGACGGCGTTGCCGCCGGCGATGGCCGGGCCCAGCTTGTGGGCGGCGAGGTTGAGCGGGTCGTTGTAGGGCGTGATGGCGACGATGACGCCCAGCGGCTCGCGCGTGAACCAGCCCTGGCGGTTGTCGGAGCCGGCGTAGGCGTCGAAGGGGATCACCTCGCCGGCGCTGCGGCGGCCCTCGTCGGCGGAAAGCCTCAAGGTGTTCACGCAGCGCGCCACCTCCTTGCTGGCCTGCCGGATGGTCTTGCCGGTCTCGGCGACGATCAGATCGGCAAAGGCCGCCTGGTCACGCTCGACGAGGGCAGCGCAGGCGTCCAGCACGCGGGATCGCTCGTGGCGGGAGAGGGCCCGGCAGGTACGTGCACCTTCGCTCGCCGCCTGCAGCAGCGCCGGTGCGGCCTCAGGCGACATGTCGGCGACGGTGCCCACCTCGCTGCCGTCGAAGGGGTTGGCCACCACGATTCGACTCATGGCGACAGCCGCCCATCCACGCAGGTGATGCAGGCGCCGCCCACGCTCACCTGGCCGTCGGCGCCCACGCGCACCTTCACGCGCCCGTCGCGCCCCACGCACTGCCCTTGCCCGGCCACATAGGCTGTACCGCCAGCAGGCAGCAGGCCGCGCGCCCACTGGAAGGCCGCGACGCTGGCGTTGCCGCTGCCGCAGACGGGGTCTTCTTCCACGCCGCAGGAGGGGGCGAAGGCACGCACCTCGATGTCGGCCTCGCCGCCTGCTGCGTGATGGCCGAACACGCAGAGGCCCGTGATGCCCAGGCGGCGCTCGAAGGCCGCGAGCCGGGCGAAGACAGGTTTCAGCGCCAGCACGGCCGCTGCGTCCACCATCGGCAGGATCACCCAGACGGGCCCCACGTCGACCCGGGCCGGCGCAGCCGCGTGCCGCAGCTTGCCGCCGACGATCCGCTCCAGTTCTGCGACGTCCTCCGTTGCCAGCGGCGCGATGCGCGAGGACGGCAGCGCAAAGGCCAGCTCGCCTTCCCCCACCGTCACGTCCACCAGGCCGATATTGCACTGCTGCACCAGGCGCCCGCCTTCGCGCAGCTGCGCCCGGCCCCGCTTCAAGCACCGCATGCGCGCTGCCCAGCGTCGGATGCCCGGCAAAGGGCAGCTCGCTGCGCGGCGTGAAGATGCGCAGGCGGTAGTCGGCCGCCGGCGTCGTCGGCGTCAGCACGAAGGTCGTCTCGGACAGGTTGGTCCAGCCCGCGATGGCCTGCATCGCCCCGGTGCTCAGCCCATCGGCGTCGAAGACGACGGCCACCGGGTTGCCGGCCAGCGGCTTGGCGGTGAACACGTCCACCACCTTGTAGTCATGAGTGCGCTTCATCATCGTCACCTCGGCAGCACCGGGTCGATCTCGGTTGCCGTGATGCCGAAGCCGGCCATGCGGGCGCGATGGTCTGCCGAGCCTAGGTAGCCGCGCAGCTGCGCGTTCACGGCGTTCAGCAGACCGTCGTTGCCTTTGGCGAACGAGAAGCCGCCGACGGGGGGCTTGGCGCCTTGCCCCAGCGCGTGTGCCACCGCCTGCACGGCGGGGTTGTCCTCGGCCGCAGCGCGGCAGCCGATGGCCGT
>CAUJSJ030000011.1:0-13000 GCA_963422775.4 uncultured Roseateles sp. | reverse complement strand
CGGCGCTCTTCGGCGAGGACGACCTGCTCATGCTCTTCAGCTTCGCCCGCGCCTACTTCCTCGTCGACATGGAGGTCCCCAGCGCCTTCGTCGCCTTCCTGCGTTCCATGATGCCGCGCAAGCCGCGCTCGGAAATCTATTCGGCGCTGGGCCTTCAGAAGCAGGGCAAGAACCTGTTCTACCGTGACTTCCGCGACCACCTGCGCCACTCCAGCGACAGGTTCCGCATCGCGCCTGGCATCAAGGGCATGGTCATGCTGGTGTTCGACCTGCCGAGCTACCCGTTCGTCTTCAAGGTCATCAAGGACTTCTACCCGCCGCAAAAGGACACGACGCGGGAGCTCATCCAGCGCAAATACCTGCTCGTGAAAGCCCACGACCGCGTGGGCCGCATGGCCGACACGCTGGAGTACACGCGCGTGGCCTTCCCGCGCCAGCGCTTCGAGGAGGAACTGATCGCTGAGCTGAGGCACTTCTGCCCTAGCCTGATCGAGGAGAGTGACGATGATCTCGTCCTCAAGCATGTCTACATCGAGCGCCGCATGGTGCCGCTGAACATCTACCTGAAGGATGCGACGCCCGAGCAGGTGGAGCGCGTCGTCGTCGAATACGGCAACGCCATCAAGGACCTGGTCGCCGCCAACATCTTCCCCGGCGACATGCTGTGGAAGAACTTCGGCGTGACCCGCCACGGCAAGGTCGTCTTCTACGACTACGACGAGATCGAATACCTGACCGATTGCAACTTCCGCCGCGTGCCCGAGCCGCGCAACGAAGAGGAGGAGATGTCAGGCGAGGTCTGGTATGCGGTCGGCCCGCGCGACGTCTTCCCCGAGACCTTCGGCCCCTTCCTGCTCGGCAACCCGCAGGTGCGCGCGTGTTTCATGCGCCACCACGCCGACCTGCTGGACGCGAGCTTCTGGCAGGGCCACAAGGCGCGCATCCAGGCGGGGCATGTGCACGATGTATTCCCGTACGACCCCGCGCGGCGCTTTGCCGCCGCGTGATCCGAAGCGGTTCCGTCTTACACGCGAAGCTCGGTCGCCCGCCAACAATGGTTGCGGCCAAACCCCTTGGAGACGACCGCATGATCTTCGACGCCATCCGCGAAAGCCACGACCTGCAACGCGACCTGTGCCGCAAGCTCACCGCGTCGCGCGGCGACATGGCCGCGCGCCAGTTGCTGTTCCTGCAGCTGAAGGTTGAATTGATGGCGCACGCGGCAGCCGAGGAGCGCCACCTCTACGTGCCCTTGCTGATGGAAGACGGCGGTCTCGACGCCTCACGCCATGCCCTGCACGAACATCACCAGGTGGACGAACTGCTTGAAGACCTGTCGGTGCGCAACAAGCAGCAGGATGGCTGGATCGCGACCGCGAAGACGCTCAGCTTCAAGGTGCGCCACCACCTGAAGGAAGAGGAATCCAAGTTCTTCCACGTCGCCGGTCGGCTGCTGTCGGACACGAAGAAACAGCAGCTCGCCAGCAAGTATCTGCGCGAGATCGTGCGCATGCGCAAGCACTACGCCGCCGAGTTCCAGACGGTGGCCGTGTCTGCCGCGACCGGCCTGGTCAAGCCGGCCAAGCCCACGGCCGACAAACCGGCGATGCGTGGCAACGCCGATGCCGGTGCTCAGCTGCGCGGCAAGAGCGCGCCGCGGCGCACGCGCTGAAGCGACGGGGTGTAGGCTGGCCGGCCATGAGTGCAGGCATCGACACGTCAACCGCCGTGGGCCGCCGCGCTCTGAACGCGCTTTGCGTCCTGCCCCTGGCCTTTCTTGTCGCGTGTGCCGCCATGCCAACCCCCACTCCCGAAGCCATCGCCCAGCTCGCGCCCACCAGCCAGTTGCGCGCCGTCATCAATCTGGGCAATCCCATCCTGGCCAACAGCGACCCTGCCACCGCCGAGGCCGTGGGTGTGTCGGTCGATCTGGCACGCGAGCTGGCAAGGCAGCTGGGCGTCCAGGCCGAGTTGATCGTCGTGAAGACGGCCGGCGAAGCGGTGGACGCGCTGGCCACCGGCCGCGTGGACGTGGGTTTCTTCGCCATCGATCCCGCACGGGCCGCAACGACGGCCTATTCGGCCGCCTACGTGCAGATCGAGGGTGCCTACCTTGTGCGCAATGACTCGCCGCTGCGTTCCAACGACGAGGTGGATCGCCCGGGTACGCGCGTGGCTGTTGGCGCCCGCAGTGCCTACGATCTCTACCTGACGCGCGAACTCAAGACGGCGACGATTGAGCGCGCACCGACGTCGCCCGAGGTGGTCAGCTTCTTCCTGGCGCAACATCTCGACGTGGCCGCTGGCGTGAAGCAGCAGCTGGCCGCGGACGCAGGGCGCAATCCGGGCCTTCGGCTGCTGCCTGGTCGTTTCATGGTGATCAACCAGGCCATGGGCATGGCCAAGGGCAAGGACGCCGGCGCGCGTTTCCTCGCCGCCTTCGTGGAGCGGGCCAAGGCGTCGGGCTTCGTCGCGAGGTCGCTGGAACGCCACCGCATCGAGGGTGCGGTCGTCGCGCCGCCTGCGGCGCGCGACTGAGCGGCGCCTCAGCCCTGCGTGGGCCTGAACACCCGCACCCGATGCCCGTCCGGGTCGGCCGTCACGGCAGTGAAGCCGAAATCCATGGACGTCGGTGCCTGCAGCACCGGCCAGCCCGAGGCCTTCCAGGCGGCCACGGCCGCGTGGACTTCGTTGTCGGTGCCGACCGTGATGCCGATCTCCGCACCACCGCCGCGCAGCCCACCGGCCGGCTGCACGTCATGCGCGGCCCAGAGCCCAAGCATGGTCTTGTCGTTGAGCATGAACATCGCGAAGTTGGGGCTCTGCTCGACGGGCTCGCGGCCCAGCAGCGAGCGATAGAAGAGCACGCTCTCGGCGGGGCTGTTGACGTAGAGGATGAGGCAGTCGGGTTGCATGGCGGTCTCCTTGGGAAAGGCCGCCATGCTCGACGCGGGCGCTGACAGGGGCTGTCAGCAGCCAGTTCACCCCCTACGGTTTGACGGTCGTGAACTCGCCGAAGGCCTTCAGCTGCCCGGCGATCTTGGTCGAGTCGCCCACGACGACCCAGCTCTGCTCGTCCGGGTTGAAGTACTTCCTGCCCACGGCCTGCACCTCGGCGGCCGTGACCTTCTGCAGCGCCGGCACGAACTTGCCGAGGAAGTCGGCCGGCAGGCCCACCAGCCAGTTGCTGGCGAGCTGGCGCCCCAGCGACCCCTGCAGCTGCGTGCTGACGAGGTAGCTGCCGGCCATGTAGCGCTTGTTCATGGCCATCTCGGCTTCCGGCACCGGCTCGGCACCGATGCGGCGGTACTCGCTGACGTACTCGGTCATCGAGGCCGCCGTGACCTCGTTGCGCACGTCGGCGCCGCCGGTGATGGCGCCGCCCACGCGCCAGGACACGCCGCCGGCGCGTGCGCCATAGGTGTAGCCCTTTTCCTCGCGCAGGTTCTGGTTGATGCGGCTGGAGAAGCCGCTGCCCAGGATGGTGCTGGTCAGCCGCAGCGCGATCTGCTCATCGCCGCTGGCGGCCATGCCGGGGCGGCCCAGGCGCAGCGTGGCCTGCACGCTGCCGGGGCGCTCCAGCAGCAGGCGCTGCACGGGCGCCGTCGCGGCGGGCGCAGCCAGCTCGGCCACCGAGTCGCCGCTGGCCTGCCAGTCGCCGAAGGCCTCGCGGGCGAGCTTCAGCGCGGCGGCCGGGTCGATGCGGCCGGTGATGACGAGCAGCGCGTGGTCGGGGCGGAAACGGCGCGCATGCTCGGCGCGCAGGCCTTCAGCGGTGACGGCATTGATGGCCGCCTCGGTCTCCTGCGTTCGGCCGTAGGCGTGGCTGCCGTAGATGGCGCCGTCCAGCGCCTTGGCAGCGCGGAATGCCGGCTGCGTGCCGGCCGCCTTCAAGCCCTGCAGCGCATTCGTCTTGGCGAGCTGTACCTCGCCGTCCGGGAAGGCCGGCTGGCGGGCCACTTCGGCGAGCAGCTTGGCCATGCCGCCGGCATGTGAAGTCAGCGCGTTGCCGATGACGCTGATGCCGTCGTTGCTGGCCGACGCGCCGACCGAGCCGCCCATCGCCTGGGCGGCCTCGGCGATCTGCTTGGAGCTGCGCTGCGCCGTGCCTTCGGACAGCAGGCCGGCCAGCAGCTTGGCGCGGCCGGGTGCATCAGCCGCGTCGGCGCTGAAGCCGGCACCGCGCACCGCGAGCACGTAGTCCACGCGCGGGATGCCGTTGCGCGGCACGACCCAGACCTGCAGCCCGTTGTGCAGCGTCTGCTGCGTGATCTTCGGGACGGTCAGCGGCTTGTCCTTGCCGAAGGCCGGCAGCTCGGCGGGCAGCGCGACGGTGGCGGCCTGCGCCGCGCCGGCCAGGGCCAGGGCAGCGGCGATCAGGCCGAGGCGCAAGGAGGGAGTGGTGGTCTTCATCATCACGTCGTCCGCATCAGGGTTGGGAAGCCGCGGCTGCAGCGGGAGCCGGCGCAGCCAGCATGGCGGCAGGCTTGCGGTCGATGACCGACCGGTTGGCTTTGGTGAGGTAGGTGGCGGCCACGCGCTGCACGTCGGCCGACGTGACGCCCTCGATCCAGCCGGGCACCTTGTTGACGACGCTGGCGTCGCCCCACAGCGCCTGCAGCTTGGCCAGGCGGTCGGCGCGGCGCAGGAACATCTCCAGGTCGTTGTACCAGTCGGCCAGCAGCGCGGTCTTCAGGTTCTTCAGCGTCGCGGCATCCACGCCGTCCCGGGCGATGCGGGCCACTTCCTCGTCGATGCCGGCCAGCAGCGCGTCGGCGGTCGTCGTCGGCTTGTAGAGGGCGAACACCGTGAAGAGGCTGGGGCCGTCGTACTCCCACACGCCGGTCAGGCCGTACAGCGAGTTCACGTTCAGCGCCAGCTCACGGCCCTTGACCAGGCCCTGGTACAGGCGCGACGCGTCGCCGCCCGCCAGCAACTGGCCCAGCACGGCGAACGGCGCCTGGTCACGGCTGCCGCGGTCCGGCAGCTTCCAGGCGGCGGCGATGGCCGGCACCTGGGCGAGCTTGTCGGGCTGGGTCAGGCGGCGCTCGGCGGTGTTCAGGCCCTCGGTGAAGTCGGTGGGCTTGGGCGTCGCACGGGTGGCGATCTTGCCGAAGTACTTCTCGGCCAGCGCAAAGCCCTGGGCCGGCGTCACGTCGCCGGCGATGGACAGCACGGCGTTGTTGGGGCCGTAGAAGTCGCGGTGGAAGGCGCGCACATCGTCCAGGTTGGCGTTCTCCAGGTCGACGAAGCTGCCGTAGCCGTCGTGGGCGTTCTCCCACTTGTCGAAGGCCAGTGCGGAGATGTCCAGCCACATGAAGCCGCCATAAGGCTGGTTCTGCACGTTGACGCGGATCTCCTCCTTCACGACGTCCTGCTGGTTCTTCAGCGATGTCGGGTTCAGGTCCAGCATCGTCATGCGGTCGGCCTCCAGCCACAGCATGGATTCCAGCGCCGAGGACGGCGCGGTCTCGATGTAGTTGGTGAAGTCCGGCCGCGTCGAGCCGTTGTTGTTGCCGCCGCCCGACGTGATGACCTTGTCGAACACGCCCTTGGGCGCCTTGGGCGTGCCCTGGAACATCAGGTGCTCGAACAGGTGGGCGAAGCCGGTGCGGTTCTTCGGCTCCAGCCGCATGCCCACCTTGTAGACGACGCTGATGCCCACGGTGGGACTGCTGGCGTCGGGCGAGATGACGACGGTCAGGCCGTTGGCCAGTTGCTTCGTGTGGACGGGGATCTGCCAGCGGTCGGCTTGCGTCGCGGCCACGGACGGACCGGCGGAGAGCGCGAGAGCCGCGGCGCTGAGGGCGCCCAGCACCGCGCGGCGGGTGGTCTTCAACATGGGGTCTCCTGTGCGGGAACGGCGACGAGTGTCGGCCCGTTTCGGCGGGGTGCCGCAGGCCACGGTGGGAAAACCCGCGCCCGGCCGCCGTGCGGGCGGGCAGGTAGTTTTCACATCGCCTCGCGTGATCCCTGGCGAGCCTGGGCTGCGTCTTTGAAGACAGGCCCGGCGTGTTGCCGTGCTTCAACCTCACCGGAGACCATCATGGCCGCATTGCCCGTCACCATCGCCCTGAAGAAGATCAAGTGCAAGATCGAGACCGACGAGGTCGGCTCGGACGAGCCCTATGTGCTCGTCACCGCCGTCGACCTGACCAACCCGCTGCTGCCCAACGCCGAGGTCACGCTCTACGGGCCGTGGAGCGACGTGGACGCAGGCGAAACGCACAACACTCAGCCGCTGCAGCCCGGCGTCAACCCGAACGACTTTCCCTTCCTCGTCTGGCGCCGCAACGCCTGGGGCCCGTCGGGCTCGGCCAAGGCCATCGCCAACCCGGCGAACGCCATCATCCTCGTGTCCATGATGGAGCACGACGACGGCAAGGCCAGCGCCGCGCGCGAGCTGACCAAGGCCGCTGTCGTCGCCGCGCTGGCGGCGTCTGCCGGCATGACGCGGGCCCAGCGCGTCGCCAAGCTGAAGGCCGACATCAACGGGGCGCTCGCCATCCCGACCGGCGCGCCCAACTTCGACGACCGCGTCGGCACGACCCAGGAGTTCGTGCTCAGCGCCAACCTGCTCAACGTGGCCGCCGGCCCCAAGACCAAGACGCTGACCATCACCGGCGATGGCGGCAAATACGACGTGACGCTGGTGGTCACCAAGGGCTGAGTTCGGACCGAGGGCAGTCCCTGCGGACTGCCCGACGCCGAACGAAGGCCTGCTGCCATGCAGGGCAGCAGGCATGAGTCCGACCGCCTACTTGGCCGGCGTCTTCAGCGGCGCCGGGCAGGCGGTGCTGCCAGGGTCGGGGCACTTGGGCTTCTTGGGCCCGACCTGGGTGGCCGTGTTGCCGCCGTTGCTGCTGAGGCCGCCGCCGTTGCCCCCGGCGGCAGGCGCCGCGCCGGTGTTGGGCGTCACGGCCTTGGCGCCTGGCGCGCTGGCGGCCTTGGTGGCCCCGGTCGCCCCTGTGGACGGGGCGACGTCTGCGGCCTGGGCGGCCACCATGGCGCCGAGCAGCGCCCCCGCGAACAGTGAAATGGAAAGCTTCATCACGGCACCTCCGTCAGAAATCCAGCAAGGCCAGGCCGGGCGGCATACCGCCGGCCTTGGACGATAGCAAGCCGGCGAGCCGGGCGCGCGCGGCCACGGCATCGGCGCGGTCGGCCAGCGCATCGGCATAGGCAGCGAGTGCGGCCTGCGCGTTGGCACCCTCTGCCAGCGCCAGCAGTGCCCGCAGCCGCGGCCGATCCGGGTGGCCAGGCGGCAGCGTCGCGTCGGCCAGGGCCTGCGCGTCGCGGTAGGCGGCGCGGGCTGGCCCCGTGCGGCCGGCCGCTTCGTGGGCCAGGCCCAGCAGGGCCAGCGTGGGCCAGCGCTCGCCGTCCTGCGGGCCGAGGCGTTCGCGCTGCGCGGCTTCGGCACGGCCCAGCAGCTGGCTCGCCTCTTCCACACGGCCCTGCCGCAGTGCGGCCTCGCCGAGCAGCGCCCGGCAGCGCTCGGCGGCGGGGCTGTGCGAGGCTTCCAGCTCGGCGACCAGGGTGCGCAACTTCGGCTCGGCGGCTGCCACCTCGCCATGGCGCAGCTGCTGGCGCGCGGCCACCAGGCCGACGAGGGCCGCGCCCTCCGCGTCCGCGCCGCGGCGGGCCTGTGCCCAGGCCGCCTCGGCCTCGCCGGCAGCTTCGTCGCGCAAGCCGTGGTGGAAGAGGGCCGTAGCCAGCCAGGCGCGGGTGTAGAGGGTGTTCGCGTCGCCCGGCCCCAGCACCTCGGTGAGCTCCTGGACGCTGGCGCGCAGCAGCGGCACGGCGGCGGCGTGGTGGCCGAGCTCGACCTCCATCGTCGCGACGGCCATGCGTGCCTGCGCACCGACGAGGCGACCCGCGCCCGCGCTGGCATCCACCAGCGCCTGCAGCCAGCGCCGTGCCTCGTCCCAGCGGCCCTGGGCGCGGGCCAGGCCGGCCAGCGCATCGGCCACGCGGCGGTAGCGCTCGTGCTGCGTGCCGAAGCGCTCGCGCGCACCGCGCTCGGCGCGTTCGAGCAGCGGGCGAGCCTCGTCGAAGCGGCCGGCCTCGGTGGCGATCTCGCCGAGATGGGCCAGGGCGGTGATCGTGATGGCGTCGTCGCTGGCCACGTTGGCCGGCGGCACCAGCGCCGTCAGCAGGTCCTTGGCCGCGTCGCCCTGGCCCAGGCGGCGCCGCGCATTCGCGAGCTGCAGCGCCACGTCGCGGCCGACCTCGCCGCGCCCCTGCAGCTGGGCGTGGGCCAGCGCCAGCGCCTCGGCGGCCAGCGCCATGTCGCCGGACTGGTTCAGCAGCAGGCCCAGCGGCCGGGCCACCTCGGCCAGCAGGGCCGGGTCACCGGCCAGGCGCCGTTTCGCCTCGGCCCAGCTGCGGCGCAGCAGCTCGATCATCGGCACCGTCGCGCTGCCGGTCGCATCGGGGCTGAGGCCGGCGAGCAGCTCGGTCAGCACGCTCTGCACGCGGCGGGTGCGCTCGGCCTCCTGCGCGGCCTCGCGCCATTGCCAGGCGGTGGCGGCCATGCCGGCGAACAGGCTGGCGAGAACCAGGCCGAGTGCGATGAGCTGCAGCCGGTAGCGGCGCGCGAACTTGGCGCTGCGGTAGGCCAGCGAATCGGGCCGGGCACTGATGGGCTGGTGGTGGAGGTAGCGGCGCAGGTCGTCGGCCAGCGCGCTGGCGCCGGCATAGCGCTCCTCGGGCCGCGGCTTGACGGCCTTGGCCACGACGAGCGCCAGCTCGCCGCGCAGCGTGGCCCCCGGCTCGCGCCGGCCGGTCAGCAGCAGGCACAGCAGGCGCCCGAGGGCGAACACATCGGTGGCCGTGCTGACCGGCTCGCCGCGCAGCTGCTCGGGTGCCGCGTACTCGGGCGTCAGTCCGGCGGCGGCCTGTGCGGTCAGCTCGGCGTCGGTGTCGTCCGCCAGCAGCTTGGCCACGCCGAAGTCCAGCAGCTTCACCTGGCCCTCCGCTGTGACGAGGATGTTGCCGGGCTTGAGGTCGCGGTGCACGACGAGGCGCGCGTGGGCGTGGGCCACCGCATCGCAGACCTGCAGGAAGAGGTGCAGCCGCGCATCCACGGCCAGGCCGTGGGCATCACACCAGTGGTCGATGCGCTCGCCGGGCACCAGCTCCAGCACCAGGTAGCGCGTGCGCGTGCCGCCCAGCAGCGCCTCGCCGATGTCCAGCAGCTGGGCGATGTGGGGATGGGTCAGCCGCGCGAGCAGCTCGCCCTCGCGGCGAAAGCGCGCCTGCGCGGCCTCGCCGCGCCAGGGGCTGTGCAGCAGCTTGATCGCGGCCTCGCCCTGGTGAGCGCCGTCGCTGCGCCGCGCGCGCCACACCTCGCCCATGCCGCCGCTGCCCAGCGGCGCGACCAGGGTCCAGGCGCCCAGCACCTGGCCGGCGAGTTCAGGCGAGCCGGGCATCTGTGCCGGTTCGGCCAGAAAGCCGCGGTCCTCGGCCGCGCGGTCGGCGCTGATGAGGGCCTCGAGCCGCTCACGTTGCGCGGGTGGCTGCTCGGCCAGCAGCGCCTCGCGCTCGGGCGGGCTCGCGTCCTGCCAGTCGTCGAAGGCCGCCAGCGCGGCGGCTTGATCAGTGGTGTTCACATCGGTCGGCCGCGGGGGCAATCGGGCCGAGCGCTGGGCCGCTCCCGAGCCGGCCCGTCATGGCGATGTGCTTGCGGCTCAATGCCGCAAGCATCGCCGCCCCCTCGGGGGACCGGCTGGGCGCGCCCGCGTTCAGCGAGGCGAGACCGGACGAGGGGCTTCATGTCAAGGCTTCGAACAGGAAGGCCCGCGCCTTGCGCCAGTCGCGCTTGATCGTCGGCACGGACACGCCCAGGACCTCCGCTATCTCCTCCAGCTCCAGCCCGCCGAAGAAGCGCATCTCCACGACCTGGTGGGCGCGGCCGTCGGCGCGTTCCAGCATCTGCAGCACGTCGTCGAGCTTGAGCATGTCGGGGGAGCTCAGCTGCTCCAGCGCCGTGGTGGACAGCGTCACCTGCGCGCCGCCGCCGCGCTTGTCGGCATGCCGCTCGCGGACATGGTCGACGATGACGCTGCGCATGACCTTGCTGGCGTGGGCGAAGAACTGGCCGCGGTGCAGCGCCGCTTCCCGGCCGGCACTCTTCAGCCAGACCTCGTGGATCAGCGCCGCCGGCTCCAGCGTCATCGGCGCATGGCCGGCGAGGTGGCTGCGCGCCATGCGCTTGAGTTCGGGGTAGAGCAGCGTGTAGAGGCGGTCGCGCGCATCGGTCTCGCCCGCGGCGAGGGCCGTCAGCAGCACGGTGATCTCGGTCATGGACGCGATGCTGCGCCAGCGCGCGCGGTCGCGAAACCCCCAGCTTGGCGCGCGACAATGCCGGCCTGCCCTTCAGCTCCAAGAATTCCATGTCCGAAGCTTCCCGCCCCGAACTGCCCGACCACCTGAGCGCCGACCCGCGCAGCCCGCATCACGTCGCCGCCGTCTTCGAGCATGACATCGGCATCCGTTTCAACGGCAAGGAGCGCTCCGACGTCGAGGAATACTGCATCAGCGAAGGCTGGGTCAAGGTGCCCGCCGGCAAGACGCTGGACCGCAAGGGCCGGCCGCTGTGCATCAAGCTCAAGGGCGCGGTCGAGGCCTTCTACCGCTGAGGCGCGCGATGCGCCTGCTGCTGTGCGTCCTGGCGTGCGCACTCATGCTGGCGGCCAGCCGGCCGGCCGGCGCGGCGCCCTGCCCGCAGACGCTGCGCATCGGCTTCAGCGACGTGCCGCGGCCGCCGATGCTGCAGGGCAGCGGCCCCGGCTTCGAGGATCCGCCGGGCTGGGCCGTGCAGGCCGTGCGCGACGGCCTGCAGCGCCTGGGCTGCAACGCGCAGCTGGTGCGCCTGCCCGGCCGGCGCCTGCTGCGCGGCCTGGAGAGCGGCGAGATCGAGTTCGCGCTGTTCTTCGGCCCCACGGAAGAGCGGCTGCGCAGCCTGCGTTTCCCCGTCGACGCCGCCGGGCGTGCCGACGCCGCCTGGGCGCCGGTCATCGGTCACTTGGCGCTGTACGGCCTGGCGGGCAGCCCCGCCCTCAAGGCCTGGGACGGCAGCGCGCTGGCGGCAGGCACGAGCGTCGGCGTGGTGGCCGGCTCGGCGCAGGAGACGCTGGCGCGCAAGCGGCGCTGGGCCGTCGAGCCGACGAGCTCCTTCGAGACCAGCGTGCTGGCCCTGCGCGCGCGTCGTTTCGAGCTGCTGCTGACGGCGCGCGAGTCCCTGCCGCCCGCTCAGCTGACCGGGGACGACGCGCTGGTGGAGCTGTCGCCGCTGGTCGAGCGGCTGCCTTATTTCGCGCCCGCCAGCCGCGAGGTGCATGCCCGCCACCCCGGCTTCGTCGCCGAATTCTGGCGCGAGCTCTGCCAGGCCGTGCGCCGCGTCGCGCCCGAGGCGCGCGGGCAGGACTGCGGCGTCAGGCCGCCCGCCCGCTAGCGCAGCGAGATCAGCACCAGCGCGGCCGCGGCCAGCAGGGCCAGCCAGGCCGGATGGCGGCCACGGTTGCTCAGCAGCACGAGGCCGCCGCAGGCGGCCAGCGCGGCGGCAATCACCTGCTCGGCAAAGCCGCCCGACGCCGCCCGCGCCGCAGGCTGGGCAAGCCACAGCAGCAGCCCCGCCAAGGCCCAGGGCCAGCACGCTCACGACATGCCAGGTGGCCCACAGGATGCGCGTCTGGAAGGCCCGCAGCACCGGGGCACCGCCGGTGGGCACGACCCCGGCTTGGCGAAGATGGCGAAAGATCCTCAGCTCGCCCAGCCAGGAATGCGCGATGCCGATGACGAAGACCAGCGCCGCGGCGCCGAGCAGCCAGGCGTTCATGCCGGCCTCCTGGCGGTCAGCCTCAATGTGAGCCCCGCCTCGGGCCGCAGCGTGACGGCCATGCGCGGCCTGGGCGCCTCGGGGCCGACAGGCGCCAGCGCGAAGCGCTGCAGCACCAGGGCGGCGATCAAGGTCATCTCCAGCACCGCGAAATGCTGGCCCAGGCAGACCCGCGGCCCCAGGCCGAAGGGGATGTAGGCGCCACGCGGGATCTCGTCGGGTGCACCGGCGAGGAAGCGCTCGGGCTTGAAGGCCAGCGCGTCGGGCCACCAGCGCGGGTCGCGGTGCAGCAGCCAGGGCGTCACGCGCACCAGCGTGCGGGCCGGCAGGCGCACGCCGCCCAGCGTGATGTCCCGCGTGAGCCGGCGCGTCATGACCGCTGCGACGGGCGGGTACAGGCGCATGGCCTCTTTCAGCGTGGCCGACAGCCAGGGCAGGGCGCCCGCATCGTCGGCTGTGGGCACGCGGCCAGCCAGCACGGCGTCCACCTCGGCGCGCGCCCGGGCCTGCGCCTCGGGGTGGGCGGCCAGCAGCCAGCTCCACCACAGCAGCGCCGTCGCGCTCGTCTCATGGCCGGCCTGGAAGCTGACCATGCACTGGTCGTAGACCTCCTGCGGCGACAGCGCCTCGCCCGTGGTCTCGTCGCGCAGCGCCACCAGCATGCCGAGCAGGTCGGGCTTGACCTCTCCCGAAGCCCGCCGAGCATTCACATGGCCACCCAGCAGGCCGTGCATCAGCTTGTAGGCGCGACGCTTGGCGGCCTTGCCGGGCAGCGGCAGCCAGTCGGGCAGCGTGACCGGCCAGAACATCTCGGCCAGCGCCGTCTCGCTGAGCACCTGCACGGCGTTGGCCGCCGCGGCCGTGTCGTTGCCGATGGGCGTGCTGAACAGCGTGCGCGAGATGACGTCCATCGTCAGGTGGCTGAAGAGGGCGTCCATGGCGACCTCGCCCGGACGCACGGCATCCAGCCCCTGCACGGCGGCCTCGGTCATCAGCGCCGCGTAGCCGGCCACGCGCCGGGGTGTGAAGGCCTGCATCAGCATGCGGCGCTGGCGTTGCCAGCTGGCGCCCTCGGTGACGAGGACGGACTGGCCCATCAGCTGCGAAAACACCTCCGGCCCGCGGGCCCAGCGGATGAGCGCGTCGGCGTGGTCCACCATG
>CAUJSJ030000010.1:0-2160 GCA_963422775.4 uncultured Roseateles sp. | reverse complement strand
TGGTGCTCGAACTGATAGCCCTGCCTTTGGGTCAGAGTGACGCTGGGGTTGTCCATGGAAGCCTCCTGGGTTGGCTGGAGCCGATAGCAAAGTTCCGAAGCAGCCGTCAATGTATCGAACGCGTCCTCCAGAGTCGCCGGATGCAAATAATCCCGCGGGCTGGGCCACCTCCGCGTGGACACGATGGGCTAAAAACGCGCCTCCGCAGCAGCCCGCCGGCCTCGCATGCTCAAGCTCAAGCTCGATTTCGAAGTCACTCTCCCCGCAATCAGCGACACTTTCGACCAGGGCGTGGGCACCAGCCACATCCTGCCCTTCAAGGACGGGCGGGCGATCGCCTTCGGCTGGGGCAGCAAATCGGGCCAGACCCTAGCCTTCCCGCACGGCTACTGGCTGGCCGAGCTCACGCGCGACGGCGCCACCACGCGCGTGCTGCCCGAGACCCTGACCCACGGCGGCGAAGGCCTGCTCGTGCCCCCGCAGTCCGGCGTGTTCCTGCAGGCCTTCCTGCTCGGCGAGCGCTTCGGCATTCTGCTCACGCCCGAAGCCCTGCTGCTGTTCGACGGCATCCACGCCGAACCCCAGCGCATCGCCATCAGCGGCCCACTTCTCGGGCCTGGGGCAGCTGGCCCACAGCAGCCACGCGGCCGACAGCCATTACCAGGTCGTGCACTGCGGCTTCGGCGACGACCGTCGCATCCCCGTCGTGCTCGCCTCGCCCACCGGCCGCGGCGCCGGCCGGCATCTCGCGCTGCTGGAGATCGATGGCGAGGCCAACAGCGCCCGCTGGCTGCACACCCACACCGACGGCAGCCCCGCGCACGCTGGCCGGAGCCGACTACGCCGGCTTCGATGCCAAGGCTGGCGCGACTGCCACCCTGTCGCAGGTCGACCAGCAAAGCGCAACACCCCTGGTCTACGACTGCGCCTGGAACGGCCAGGACTATCTCGTCTACGCCGCCGGCTACAGCCAGAACTACAACCGCTTCGGCATGCCGCTCAGCGTGCTGACGCGCAACTTCGTGGACCTCGGGCGTGCTCGCGCCCGTCTTCCACGCCGGCGAGCCCAGCCATGGCGACATCGCCGCCTCGCTGGACCGTCTCATCGTCAGCCCCCTGCACAAGAGCGGCCCGCGCAAGGGCAAGCAGACCGTCGTCACCCTGGCCGACGGCCAGGAGCACCCCGTCACGCCGCCGCGCGGCTACGCCGGCCACCAGGTGCTGGCCTGCAACGCCGGTCACTACTGGCTGGCACCCATGCCCCAGGGGCTACAACCGGGTGCCCTTTGTGCTGCAGGTGTGCACGGAGGCTTGAGGGTTCAGCGCAGGTCGTCGGTCTCGAAGTAGATCTCGGTCAAGCCCTTGGCCTGGAAGGCGCGCTGGACGGCAGCGTTAGGCTTGTTGACGCCCTGCAGCGCGATTTCAACCTCGCCGCGGACTTGCGGCGCATCCAGGCGCACGATGTGGTCGAAATCCGGCCGGCGGTCGATGGCCTTGAAGGCGAACCACTCGTCGCCGTTGCCGATCAGCCGGTAGCGCCCCGTTCCGGCTTCTCGCAGCACGGGCTTCAAGCGCCGGAACAGCAGCACCTCGTCGACGACGACCCGCTGCTCGGCCGCCTGCGGCTTGCCGCCGCGCTCGAAGTGGCCCCTCGAAGAAGCGGGCCCCTGAACTGGCGCAGCGGCTGGGCATGGCCGGGCGAGAAGCGCAGCAGATCGAAGGCTTCCGGGTCGAAGGTCCACAGCCGGGGTTCGCGCGCCAGCGCCTCGCGCCAGCGCCTTGTCGGCCGCCGCGTCGGCCAGGTGAAAGCGCAGCAGCACCCTGGCTGTCGTGCGGCGTGTGGAACATCGGCAGGTGCGAGGCATACAGGCCCTCACGCCCCCCAAAAACGGCCATGCCGTGACCGCCCATCGCGGTCTCGGCATGAACGAGAGCCGGCAGCAGCGCGGCGAGTGCAAAGGTACGGCGCTTCATTGGGCGGCCTCCACGATGAGCTTGCCGCGGTGGTCGCTGGTGAACAGGCTTTGCAGCGTCGCCGGCAGCTTCTCGAAACCCTTCACCAACGTCTCCTCGAAGACGATTTCGCCCCGCTGCACCATCGGCCCGACGACGCGCAGCATCTCGTCCATGCGGTGCAGATAGTCGCGGGCCAGCATGCCC
>CAUJSJ030000009.1:0-32232 GCA_963422775.4 uncultured Roseateles sp. | reverse complement strand
CCTTGAAGGCCTGGCGGGCCTGGGTGGCCAGGGCGAGCGCGCCCGTGCGGTCGCCCGCCGCCAGTGCGCACAGGCCGGCCTGGGCGCGCAGCCAGGCGGGCCGGGGTGAGTGCGGGTTGCGGTCGCGCAGCAGGGCCTCGGCCTGGGCGACCAGCTTGTCGCGACCCACCGCCGCGCGGCCCTGGCTGCAGTCGAGCTGGGCGGCGACCGCCTCGGCGGTGAAGCGCTCGGGCGGCAGGTCTGGTGTCGGCCCGGGTGCCAGCCCCTGCACAGTGGCAGCGGCGTCGGCGGGGCGATCGAGGTCGAGCAGCACCTGGGCCTTCACCCAGGCGAGCATGGCACGGGAGGCCGGTGTCGGAGATGCGCCGTCCAGCTTCAGCAGACCCTCTTGGGCATCACCCGCCGCCGTCAGCCACAGCCCCAAGCGCGCCACGTCGCCGGCCTGGTCCAGAGGCCGCATCTGGCCTTCGCGGATGAGCTGGGACCAATAGTCCCCGACCTCGTGGGCATGGGTGAACGAGGCACCCACGGCCGCCGCGAAGATGTCGGACGCGGTCCATTGCAGGCGCTGCCAGTACCTCGGCGGCCTGCGATCCGAGGAGGACGGGAAGCTGGTGTGCAGCCATTGCCACGCCGCCTGGATATCGCCGTGTGCGTAGGCCAGGCGGCTGCGCGCCAGGTTCAGGCGCAGCGCCTGGGTTTGCGGCGGGTCTGGCTGGGCTTCGATCAAGGCTGCTGCGGAGTCGGCGGCCTGTTCGGCTTCGCTGTGGCGGGCCAGGCCCGCGCGATAGCGCGCCAGCGCAAATTCGGCCTGAACGGTGCGGGCCTCGATGACGGCCGGGCCGCCGCGTGCACCCAGGTTGCGCACGACGGCCGCCACCAGCGGCGCTGCGGCATCGGCCCGGCCATGCTCGATCAGGCTCTGCGCGGCGAGCTGGCGCAGCTGGTGCACGAGCGGCGATGCCTCGCCCTGTGCGGCAAGCGCCAGGTCGACGCTGCGCGCGAGATGGGCATCGGCTTCGGCGTGCCGGTCCGCAAGCTCTGCCATCTCGGCCCGCAGGGCCTGCACGCGGGCGGCGGCCGTCGAGCTGGCCGGCTGGGCCGGCAGCAAGGCCTCCACTTCCAGCAGGGCGGCCTGCGCCGCATCGGCATGGCCGCCGGACCAGGCAGCCTGGGCGATGACGGCCAGCGCCTCGGCGCGCAGCAGCCTGTCCTTGCCGGCCAGTGCCAGCGCTTCCTGCGCGGCAGCATCGGCCTCGGTCCAGCGGCTGGCCGCGAGCCAGGCTTGGGCAGCCAGCAGCCGGGCTGCCGCCAGCGCCTCCCGGCCGGCGCCGGCTCGTTGCAGCGCCTCGTGCTGGCGCTTCGCATGCTCGGCGGCCAACTCGGGGCGGTCCATCTCGAGAAACAGCTGCGTGACGGCGCCCAGCAGATCGGCCTGCAGCTCAGGCTCGCCGGGGAAGCGCTGCTGGATCAGCGCGGCGCTGTCGGCCAGCGTCAGCTCGGGCGTGGGGTGGCGGGCGTCGGTGCGCGCGAAGAACGCGGCCTGGTCGGCGCGCAACAGTGCCGCGGCGAAGGCGGTGACGACGCGCTGGCGTTGCGCGGCCAGCTCGGCACGCTGGGCCTGGCGCAGCGCCAGGCCGCCGCCCGCGGCGAGTGCGGCGACGACGAGGGCGGTCGTCCCAAACGCCAGCCGGTGGCGGCGCAGCGTGCGGCCCAGGCGGTACCAGGGCCGGTCGGGCTGGGCCAGCACGGGCTCGCCGCGCAGGTGGCGCTGCAGGTCCTGGGCGAAGGCGTCGACACTGGCATAGCGCTCGGCCGGATCACGCTTGAGCGTCTTGGCGAGGATGGCGTCGATGTCGCCCCGCAGTGCACGCGCCGTTGCCGGGTCTTCGCAGCGACTGCTGGCGCGCTCGGGCTCGCCGGCGAGCACCGCTTCCTCCCAGGCCGCGCGGCCGGTGCGGTTCAGACGGTAGGGCGTGTGACCGGTCAGCAGCTCGAAGGCCAGCACGCCCAGGCTGTAGACGTCGGTGGCGACGGTGACGGGCTCGTCGCGCAGCTGCTCGGGCGACGCGTAGTGGGGCGTCAGGCGGCGCTCGCTGGCCTGGGTGAGCCCCACATCGACAGCGGCGTCGGACAGCAGCTTGGCGATGCCGAAGTCCAGCAGGTGGGCCTGGCCATCGGGCGTGACGAGCACGTTGGACGGCTTGATGTCGCGGTGCACAACCAACCGGCCATGGGCGTAGCCGACGGCACGCATGACCTGCAGCAGCAGCGCCAGGCGTTCATCCACGCCCAGGCCGTGCTCATTGCACCAAAGGTCGATGGGCCGGCCGGCCACCAGCTCCAGTGCCAGATAGGGCCAGCCGCGGGCGTCGATGCCAGCGTCGTACAGGCGGGCGATGTTGGGGTGCTCCAACATCGCGCCGATGTCGCGTTCCTGGGCCATCAGCCGCGCCAGCCCGGTGCCCCATGTCAGCCGCGGCAACTTGAGCGCCACCTCGCGTTGATAGCTGCCGTCTGCCCGCTCCGCCCGCCAGACGCTGCCCATGCCGCCCCGGCCGATCTCTTCCAGCAGCCGATAGGGCCCGACGCGGTCGCCCGCATGGACGGCTGTCGGGTCCTCGCCTTCCCAGGCGCCCAGGCTGGGCAAGGTCAGCGGGCTGGGGTCGGCGGCGCGCGACAGCATGTCGCGCAGCGACGCTGCCAGGTGGGCGGCGTCCGGCCCGAGGGCGGCCAGCCAGGCTTCGCGGCCCTCTGGTGCCAGCGCCAGGCCTTCGTCGAGCAGTCGGCTCAGCCGGCTCATGTCCTCCGGGGTCAGCATGGCTTCACTCTTTGCATTGGGTTCGCACGCTAGGTCAGACGCAACTCCTTCGCCAGGGCGGACATCCCCAGTCCGCATGATGTCCACGGAGCCATGGGCCTGTCAGCATGCGCGCGTGCCAGACGATGCCATCGAAACCCTGATCGAACAGGTCAATGCCGGTAGCGCCGGCGCCCAGGACCGGCTTTTCGCCGCCGCCTACGACGAACTGCGCAAGCTGGCCCGCTCCCGCTTGCGCGACGGCGGGCGCAACACCGTGCTCGACACCACGGTGCTGGTGCACGAGAGCTATCTGCGCTTTCTGGGCAGTGGCCGGCTGCGGTCGGACAGCCGGCGCGCCTTCTTCGCCTATGCCTCGCAGGTGATGCGCTCCGTCATCATCGACGCGGTGCGCGAGCGCCAGCCAGGCCCAGCGCCGCGGCGGCGACCTGGCCCGGCTGACGCTGGACACCCACATCTCCGACAGCACGCCGGCAGGCGAAGACGAGGTGCTGAAGGTGCACGAGGCATTGGAAGCCCTTGCCGCCGCCGAGCCGCGACTGGCCAAGGTGGTGGAGATGCGCTATTTCGGTGGCTACAACGACCTCGAGATCGCCGAGGCGCTGCAGCTCACTGATCGAACAGTGCGGCGCGACTGGGACAAGGCCCGGCTGTTGCTCGGGGTGCTGCTGGGGCAGTGAGGCCATCCCTAGCTTGAGATGTCCGAATTGGCGCAGGCGCTTCGTCGGATCGGGTGAGGCGGGCTGTTGCCCGCTGCAACCCGACCGGGAGATTCGCCATGAACAAGCCAGTTTGTCTTTTCGCCATCGCGGCCGCCGCCGCTGCCGTCGCACCCTGGGCGCATGCCGCCAGCAGTGGCTCGGGCTTTGCGCGGCTGGATTGGCGCTCCGTCAGCATCGAAGCGACGCCGGGCACGCAGTACGCCGTCCTGGGTCATGAGGCCAGCATCCTTTTTGCCGACAACGTCGCGCTGCCAGTTCCGGGAGGCACCCCCTACACGCTGGTCGCCAACGAAGTCAGCAGCGCCGCGCCACAGCTGCAAGTGAGCTGGACGGATCCGGGCCTCGGCAGGGCGCTGGCAGGCGTGGTCGATCTCGGGGCGGGCCAGACCTTGCAGAGCCGGTCGTCGCGCGTCAACTCGGCAGGGCGGCGTTTCGACGCCAGCAATTCCAGCTGGATGCTGCTGCTGCACTCGGACGCCGGCGGCTCGATTCGCGTGCAGGGCGACTATGAGCTTGGCGTGGCGGCGGCCGTCCAGCTGCCCGGCGAGTCGGCCCTGGCCTCGGTGTTTGCCAACCTCAGGCTCTACGACCCGGCGAGCGGTCGGGTCCTGTTCGATGACACCCGCGAGCAGTTGCTGTCGCTGGGTTTTGGCGCGGGTCCTCAAAGTGATGCACGTGGCGACATGGGCAGCTTCGACGACCTGATCGATCTGCCCGCCGGCAGGGACGTCAGGCTGTTCTTCACCGTGTCCAGCGGGGCGACGCTGGCCGCCGTGCCGGAACCGCCTGTCCAGTTGATGCTGGCTGTTGGCCTGCTGAGCCTGGCGCTGCGCCGCCGCCGGGGTGGCCGGCCCTGAACACGCGAGGCCGGGCATCTGTCCGGATCCGCCGGGCGCCACCGTCTGAAGTGAGGTGGGCAAGCCGTCCACGCTCTTGGAAGCGCATCATGGCGATCAATCACCTCTTCACGTTGCGAAGCCTGCTTGGCGCCGTCGCGTTGCACGGCGCCGCGACGGCCTGCTTGGCCCAGTCCTCGGCCTTCGAAGGCACCCGAGTCACCTTTCACAGCCAGGACCCGGGAGGCCGCTTGAGAGGGGTGGAGGAGTCCCCGCCTGTGGCGCATCTTGAGGATGGCCAGTGGGTCTTCGATGGGGGCGGAACGATCTTGCTGGTTTGGGATCCGTCCCGACCCAATGCCGGGCTGGGGACCCTGGATCTCCATTTCGAATTCCAGCCCTGGCATCAGCGACTGGACGACCACTGGGAGCTGGTCATCACCCCCCATCCCCGCCAGCTCATCGTGCGCAGTCTCAGTCAGTTGACGGCGCCGCCGGGTGCCCAACTGGGCACGGCGCTGGGCTTGAATCGCCTGGAGGTGCTGGCTGATGGCCGTGAGCAGGCCGATGCCGTGGCCCGGCCTCTTGCGACGATGGCCGGCCTTGACAGCTGGCTGATCGTCGACTCGCCTGGCAATGAGGGCTGGGCCACAGCACCCCTGGGCACCGGGGCCTGGGATCTCTCTGTGACGCAGACGCTGATCGGCAGCTATCACCTGCTGCCCTCTGCGGACATGGATTGCCAGAGCACGGCTTGCATGACGGGGCAGCGCGCCGAGGTTTCCCTGGATTCGCTGGTCTTCTATTTGCCGCAGAGCGTTGAGTTGCGCGCCATCACGTCGAACGTGCCTGAACCGCAGGTGCCCGCGCTGCTGTCCGCCGGGCTTCTGATGCTCGCGCTGCGCAGCGGCCAGCGTGGAGCGCGGTCATGAGGGCGCCACGCGTGATCGGGTTGCTGCTGTGGCTGGCCCTGGGCAGCGTACAGGCCGCCGAGTACACGGTGCTGTCGCAGGACCATGTGGCCGGCCATCTGCGTGTGCAAACCCAGGCCGACGGCCGCATCGAGACCGACTACAGCTACCGCGACAACGGCCGTGGGCCGGACCTGAAGGAGAGCTTTCGCCTCGCCACCAACGGCGCGCCGCGCGACTACCGGGGCCGAGGCCGCAGCACGATGGGCGCCGAGATTGCCGAGGACTTCGATGTCGTCGACGCCCACGCGCGCTGGCGCTCGCGGGCCGACAGTGGCGACGTGCCGGCGGGCGAGGACTTCGTCTTCATCCCGCTGGAGGCCTCGCCGGCGTACTACGGTGCCCTGGTGAGCATGCTGCTGGCCCAGCCCGAAGGCAGCGCCGGCACGATCGGTGGGCTCAAGATCCGCGCCGAGGTGCTGGCCCGCCTGACGCCGGATGAGACGACCGGGCCGCTGGCCCTGGTGGCCGTCACCGGCGCCGATGCCCAGCCCTGGTACTACTGGGTGCGCGACGACGCCGGCCACGCGCTGTTCGCCATCACCTGGCCCGGCTTTGCGGTGGCGCACAAGGGCGCCGAGGCGCTGGTGCCGTTCCTGCTGGCGCGTCAGCAGCAGGCCGCCGACGAGCGCTTGATGGCGCTGCGTCAGCGCCTGGCCCGGCCGCTGGACGGCGTCACGCTGATCCGCAACGTGCGCTGGTTCGACGCGCCGGCGGCGCGCATGCGGGGCCCCAGCGACGTGTGGATCTCGCATGGCCGCATCGACGCCGTGACCGAGCCCGGCGCGCTGCGCGTGCTGCCCGAGCGCGCCATCGATGGCCGCGGCCAGACGCTGCTGCCGGGCCTGTGGGACATGCACGCGCATCTGTGGGGCGAGGACGGCCTGGCCCATCTGGCCGGCGGCGTGACCAGCATCCGCGACCCGGGCAACGACAACCAGGAACTGCTGCGCCTGCGCGGCCGCATCGAGCGCGGCGAGGCCATCGGCCCGAACGTCTACGCCGCCGGCTTCATCGAGGGCAAGAGCCCCTTCTCGGCACGCAACGGCATCGTCGCCGAGACGCTGGACGACGCGCTGGATGCGGTGAGCTGGTATGCCTGCCATGGCTATGTCGGCATCAAGCTCTACAACTCCATCAAGCCGGAGTGGGTCAAGCCGCTGACCGACAAGGCCAGGCGGCTGGGCCTGCACGTCAATGGCCATGTGCCGGCCTTCATGCTGGCTGAGCAGGCGGTGCGTGCCGGCTACGAGGAGTTGACGCACATCAACCAGGTCATGCTGAACTTCGTCAGCCGACCGGGGGATGACAGCCGCACCCTGCTGCGCTTCCAGCGCGTGGGCAGCGATGCCCAGGCCGTCGACCTGGCCAGCCCGAAGGTGCGCCGCTTCATCGCGCTGCTGCGTGAGCGCCAGGTCGTTGTCGACCCGACGTTGATGGCTTTCGAGGCCATGTTCACCCAGGCCCAGGGCGAACTCGACCCGGTGCTGGGCGACGTGTCCGGGCATCTGCCGGTGCTGTGGCAGCGCCAACTGCGCGTGGCGCCGATGGACCTGGCCGGTGACAAGCTCGACACCTACCGCCGCTCCTACGCCAAGCTGCTGGCGCTGACGCGCGACATGCACCGCGCCGGCGTGCCGCTGGTGGCGGGCACCGACGGCACCGCCGGGCTGGGCCTGCACCGCGAACTGGCGCTTTACGTGAAGGCGGGCATCCCGGCGCTCGAGGTGCTGCGCATCGCCACGTGGAACGGCGCGCGGGTGGCGGGCGCCAGCGCCGAGCGCGGCCGGATCGCGCGTGGCTACGCGGCCGACCTGCTGCTCGTCGAGGGCGACCCGTCCCAGGATATCGGCGCGTTGCGTCGTGCGAGCCTCGTCATCCAGGGTCGGATGGCCTATGCGCCGGCCGAGCTCTACGGCGCGATGGGCTTCAAGCCCTTTGCCGCGCCGCCTCGCATCGTTTCGCGGCCAGCCCCATGAACTTGAGGGCGTGTCCGGATCCGGCCCGCCAGCCCGTCTTGAAGAAGGCGGGGCATGTCGCGCCGCCACCTTGACCTCCTGGGAGCCCCAGATGATCCAAATGCAATTGCGCCGGGCACCGGCAATCCTGCTGGCCGCGCTGATCCTGCTGTGCGGCCCCGCCCGGGCCGCCTTCTTCAGCGATGACACGGGGTTGGCCGCCCCGGACCGGACCGTCGATTTCGAATCCGCCGTGCTGGCGCCCAACGAGGCCGTGTCCGACCAATTCCTCGACAGGGGCCTGACCTTCGATTCCGCCTTCGCCAACGCCGACATGAACCCGGCGTTTGCTCACTTCAGCGGCAACCGCCTGGGCAACTTCCGGTCGGGCCAGCCTTTCCAGGCCGATTTCGCCATCCATCTCGTCAACCCCGTCTCCGCTGCGGCCTTCGCGCTGGTGACGGCCAACGGCGGCCTCTCGACTTTCGACGCCTATTTCCATGGTGTCCTGGTCGAATCTGCCACCGCCTCCACCTCGCTGACGAACTCGGTCAACATCTACGGCTTTCGCGGCATCGTCTTTGACGAACTGAGGATTCACACCGACACCACGGATCACGCGCTGCTCATCGACAACCTGCAATTCATCAACGCGCCGGTACCCGAGCCGGCGAGCGCGGACCTGCTGCCGGCCGGCCTGGGCCTGCTGATCTGGCTGAAACGCCGCCCCGCGAGCCGCGCTAAGCTCACGCCGCGGGGTGCGTAGCACAGAGTAAGGGCATCGTCAGTGACTCCTCGCACAGTGCGCGTCAAGCAGCCAGAACGAGGAGACACACCGATGAGTACGCTGAACACCTATGCCCCCAGCCCGCAATGGGTTGCCAATGCCCACGTGAAGGGCGAGGCCGGCTATGCCGCGCTGGTGGCCGAAGCCGAGGCCGACTACGCCGGCTACTGGGCCCGCCTGGCCCGCGAGCTGCTGAGCTGGCAGACGCCGTTCACGAAGACCCTCAACGACAGCGACGCCCCGTTCTTCAAGTGGTTCGAGGACGGCAAGCTCAACGTCTCCTACAACTGCCTGGATCGCCACGTCGAGGCCGGCAAGGGCGACAAGACGGCGCTGATCTTCGAGGCCGATGACGGCACGGTCACCAAGGTCAGTTACTCCGAACTGCTGGGCCAGGTCTGCCAGCTCGCCAACGCCCTCAAGGGCCGCGGCATCAAGAAGGGCGACCGCGTCGTCATCTACATGCCGATGTCGGTTGAGGGCGTGGTGGCCATGCAGGCCTGTGCGCGCATCGGCGCGACGCACTCGGTCGTGTTCGGTGGCTTCTCTGCGCAAAGCCTGCGCGACCGCATCCAGGATGCCGGTGCCGTGGCGCTGATCTGCGCCGACGAGCAGCAGCGCGGCGGCAAGTCGCTGCCGCTGAAAGCCATCGTCGACGAAGCGCTGGACGGCGGCGTCTGTCCGACGTTGAAGGACGTCATCGTCTACAAGCGTACCGGCGGCAAGATTGCCTGGGTCGACGGCCGCGATGTCTGGCTGCACGATCTGATGGGCGCCGAATCGACGAGTTGCGAGCCCGAGTGGGTCGAGGCCGAGCACCCGCTGTTCCTGCTCTACACGTCCGGCTCCACTGGCAAGCCCAAGGGCGTGCAGCACAGCAGCGGCGGCTATCTGCTGCACGCGGCGCTCACCACCAAGTGGACCTTCGACCTGAAGGACGACGACGTCTTCTGGTGCACGGCCGACATCGGCTGGGTCACCGGCCACACCTACATCACCTACGGCCCGCTGGCGCTGGGCGGCACCGAGATCGTCTTCGAGGGCGTGCCTACCTACCCGGACGCCGGCCGCTTCTGGCAGATGATCGAGAAACACAAGGTCACGATCTTCTACACGGCCCCCACCGCCATCCGCTCGCTGATCAAGGCGGCCGAGAGCAACCCCGCCGTGCACCCGGCGCGCTCGGACCTGAGCAGCCTGCGCCTGCTCGGCTCGGTGGGCGAGCCCATCAACCCGGCGGCGTGGGAGTGGTATTACGAGCATGTGGGCGGCAAGCGCTGCCCCATCGTCGACACCTTCTGGCAGACCGAGACCGGCGGCCACATGATCACGCCGCTGCCTGGCGTGACGACACTGGTGCCGGGTTCCTGCACGCTACCCTTCCCGGGCATCACGGCGGCCATCGTCGACGAAACGGGCAACGACGTGCCCAACGGCCAGGGCGGCATCCTGGTCGTCAAGAAGCCCTGGCCGTCCATGATCCGCACGATCTACGGCGACCCCGAGCGCTTCAAGAAGAGCTACTACCCGCCGGAGCTCAAGGGCTACTACCTGGCGGGCGACGGCGCGATCCGCGACGCCGAGACGGGCTACTTCACGATCACCGGCCGCATCGATGACGTGCTGAACGTGTCCGGCCACCGCATGGGCACGATGGAGATCGAGTCGGCGCTGGTCAGCTGCACCGAGCTGGTGGCCGAGGCGGCCGTGGTGGGCCGGCCTGACGACACCACCGGCGAGGCCATCTGTGCCTTCGTCGTGCTCAAGCGCCCGCGCCCGAGCGGCGACGAGGCCAAGGCCATCGCCAAGCAACTTCGCGACCACGTGGCCAAGGAGATCGGCCCCATCGCCAAGCCCAAGGACATCCGCTTCGGCGACAACCTGCCCAAGACCCGCTCGGGCAAGATCATGCGGCGGCTGTTGCGCTCGGTGGCCAAGGGCGAGTCGGTCACGCAGGACACCAGCACCTTGGAAAATCCCGCGATCCTTGAGCAACTGGGTCAGGCTTACTGACCCTGGTGCTCAGGCCGCACGAAGTGCGGAGGCGGCGAAGCCGACAGCGGGATTTGGGGAGCGCTCATGTGGCTTGCCACGTGAGCGATCACCAGAATCCCGCGATCCTTGAGCAACTGGGTCAGGCTTACTGACCCTGGTGCTCAGGCCGCACGAAGTGCGGAGGCGGCGAAGCCGACAGCGGGATTTGGGGAGCGCTCATGTGGCTTGCCACGTGAGCGATCACCAGAATCCCGCGATCCTTGAGCAGTTGGGTCGGGCCTGCTGAGCGCGGGCCAACAAGAAGGCCGCCCTCGGGCGGCCTTCGTCATGCTCGGTGTCGCTCAGGCCTTCTGGCGCTCGCGCACCTTGAAGCCGATCAATGCCAGGCCTGCCAGCAGCAGTGCGATGCTCGCCGGCTCCGGCACGGCCGAGACATTGAGCGCCTGGTCCAGGTGGATCTTCAGGAACTCGGTGTTGTCCGAGGCCAGCGTGCGGCCACCGCCGCCGGGGAAGTTGTTGTCGTTGACGACCAGCAACGTGTTCGCATCGAGGACGTGCACGTTCTCGATGGTCACGTAGGGGAAGGTGAAGGTCGTGCTGCCGTCGCCGTTGAGGTCATTGGGGTCGGCGATGTTCATCAGGTCGACCAGCTCGGTCTTCTCGACCGTGCCATCGGCGCCGACCTTGCTCAGGTCGATCTTGAACAGCTTCTTGAACGGCGTGCCGCCGCCGGTGGCCGTGGCACCGTTGCGCTCGATGACGATGAACTCATGGTCGTTGATCGCCGTCATGTCGCCGATATTGGTACCGGCTGCGTCGAGCTTGTAGACCCAGCTCGACGTGGTGTAGAGGTTGGTGTCGATGTTGAGCTCGTTGATGCGCAGCGTCTTGGCCGCGTCGCCGGTGACCGTGCCTTCGAGCAGCGTGTAGAGGCGGTCGCCGCCCTTGTTGATGGCCATGCCCTCGAAGCCGCGCGAGCTGCCGAGGTTGGCGGGCGTGGCGCCGCGGTAGGCGTTCTCCGGCGCGAACACGCCGGGCAGGCTGACGTCGCGAGCCAGCACCTTGCCGGTCGCGTCGGTCTTCACGAGGTAGGGGCCGAACTCGTCGCCGAACCAGAGGTTGCCGTTCTTGTCCTGGCGCACGCTTTCGGTGTCGAGGTCGGCGCCGGTCAGCAGCTTGCCAGAACGGATGCTGGCGTCGACGGCGATGCCGGACGGGTTGCGGGCTGCAACGCCGTTGTAGTACTGCGCGTAGTCGGCCTGGATGGCGAAACCGAGCTGACGGTTCGGGTCGCTGAGGGTGATGCGCGTGCTGGCGTCGAAGCCGGCGCGGGCCGCGCCCGTGCCCCAGTCGGCGGCCGACACCGTGCCCGTGCCGCCCTGTGCGGTGCGGAAGTCCGGCAGCACGGCGTACATGCGCAACAGCGAATCGGCCGAGGAGGCCTGCGAGCCGAAGCCGTTGTCCACCAGCATGCGGTAGCTCCCGCCGGCACCCTGCAGCACGCCCGAGAAGCCCTGCACCGGCTGCAGGTTGACGTAGGGCGGGTTGTTGGCCGGGCTGGCCGCGTTCGTGAAGCCGAACTGGCCCGAAGTGGGGCCGTCCGAGAACGTGGCGGCGGGCAGCTGGGCCCAGCCCTCCAGCGCCGGGGTGGCGTGAGCGGTGGCGATGACGCAGGAGGCCACGGCAAGGCCGATGGCGGAGGGCAGGAAACGGGTGGGTTTCATGGGGGCGGGTCGAACGCGCAGAACAGCCTGCGCGACGCATTCTTGGAAGCCCCCGTGACCACCCCGTGAAGCCGGACCATGCGCCGGGTCGATGTTCTAGGGATGAAAGCAGAACAGGCCCCGCAGGGCCTGTTGCTTGATCCGCGTCAAAGGTCTTACTTGACCGTCAACACCCACTTGGCCAGTGTCTCGGCCTCGGCCGGGCTGACCTGCGTGTTGGCGGGCATCGGCACCGGGCCCCAGACGCCGGAGCCGCCCTTGACGATCTTTTCAGCCAGCTTCTTGTAGGCGTCCTTGTCCTTGGCGTACTTGGCGGCCACGTCCTTGTAGGCGGGGCCGACGAGCTTCTTGTCCGTCGCGTGGCAGGCCATGCAATTCTTCTTCTGCGCCAACTCCTGGTTGGCGAATGCGGCGGGGGCGATGAGGGCGAGGCTGAGGATCAGGACATTCTTCATGCTTACCTTTCGGGGCGTTGGACTACAGTGGTTGCAAAGATACCTGAAGGAGAGCCCGCATGGGTTTCGTATTGATCGGCGTGCTCTTGGTCGTGTTGCGTCTGGGCGGCTGGGTGCAGTTCCACAAGGACGATTTCTGGGCCTGGGTCATCGTGCTGTCGCCCTTCGCGCTGGCCGCGGCCTGGTGGGCCTGGGCGGACTCCAGCGGCCTGACAACGCGCAAGGCCATGGACGCGCTGGACGCGCGCAAGGCCGCCCGCCGCGATCAGCAGATGGAAGCGCTGGGCCAGTACAAGCCCGGCAAAAAGAAGAGGCGCTGAACCGTCTGAACTTGCCTCGCGTCTTCAGGCTGTCCCGCTCTCAGGTTCATTCGAAAAGATCCAGCACCGCGCCCGAACTGGCGCTCGACGCATTCTTCGCGAACTTGGCCAGCACGCCACGCGTGTAGCGCGGCGCCGGCTGCACCCAGGCGGCGCGGCGCTTGGCCAACTCGGCGTCATCGACGTTGAGACTCAGCACCAGTTGATGGGCGTCGATGGTGATCGAGTCACCCTCCTGCACCAGCGCGATGACGCCGCCTTCAAACGCCTCGGGGGCCACATGCCCCACCACCATGCCCCAGGTGCCGCCCGAGAAGCGGCCGTCGGTGATCAGCCCGACGCTTTCGCCCAGGCCCTGGCCGATGAGGGCGCCCGTGGGGGCCAGCATCTCCGGCATGCCGGGGCCACCCTTGGGGCCGAGGTAGCGCAGCACCATGACGTCGCCGGCCACGATCTTGTTGGCCATGATGGCGGCCAGCGCGCTCTGCTCGTCCTCGAACACGCGGGCCGGGCCGGTCATCACCGGCGTCTTCAGACCGGTGATCTTGGCCACGCAGCCTTCCGGGCTCAGGTTGCCCTTCAGGATGGCCAGGTGGCCTTCGGCGTAGATGGGCTGGGCGACGGGCTGGATGACGTCCTGCTCTGCGCTCAGCGCGGGCACGTCGGCCAGGTTCTCGGCCACCGTCTTGCCGGTGATGGTGATGCAGTCGCCGTGCAGCAGGCCGGCGCTCAGCAGTTCCTTCATGACGGCGGGCACGCCGCCGGCCTTGTGCAGGTCCACGGCCAGGTATTTGCCGCTGGGCTTCAAGTTGCACAGCACCGGGATCTTCTTGCGCATGCGCTCGAAGTCGTCGATGGTCCACTCCACCTCGGCCGCGTGGGCGATGGCCAGGAAGTGCAGCACCGCGTTGGTCGAGCCGCCCGTGGCCATGATGACGGCGACGGCGTTCTCTATTGACCTCTTGGTGACGATGTCGCGCGGCTTGAGGTCGGCCTTGACGGCCTCGACGAGGCAGTCGGCCGCCAGCTTGACGTTGTCGACCACCTCGTCCTCGACGTTGGACATGCTCGACGAGTAGGGCAGGCTCATGCCGAGCGCCTCGAAGGCCGAGCTCATGGTGTTGGCCGTGTACATGCCGCCGCAGGAGCCGCTGCCGGGGATGGCGCGCTTCTCGATCTGGCAGAAGTCTTCCTCGCTCATCTTGCCGGCGCTGAATTGGCCCACGGCCTCGAAGACGCTGACGATGTTCAGGTCCTGGCCCTTGTAGTGGCCGGGCTTGATGGTGCCGCCGTAGATGTAGATGGCCGGCACGTTGGCGCGCAGCATGCCCATCATGCCGCCGGGCATGTTCTTGTCGCAGCCGCCGATGACCATGACGCCGTCCAGCCACTGGCCGCCGACGCAGGTCTCCACGCAGTCGGCGATGACCTCGCGCGACACCAGGCTGTACTTCATGCCCTCGGTGCCCATGGCCATGCCGTCCGAGATGGTCGGCGTGCCGAACAGCTGGGCGTTGGCGCCGGCGGCCTTCAGGCCGATGACGGCGGCGTCGGCGAGCTTTTGCAGGCCGGAGTTGCAAGGGGTGATCGTGGAATGGCCGTTGGCGATGCCGATCATCGGCTTGCCAAAGTCGGTCTCCTGGTAGCCCATGCCGTAGTACATGGAGCGGTTGGGCGCGCGGGCGACGCCCTCGGTGATGTTCTTGCTGCGGCGGTTGAAGCTCATGGCGGTCTCCTGACGAAGCCGGCAGTTTGGCGCGCCTCAGTCTGTCGATCAAATATATTGTTCTCTTCTGATCAATACGTCGGGTGAATCAATGATCGAGCTGCGCCCGCTTCAGCAATTCCTCGCCGTGGCCGAGCTGCTGCACTTCGGTCGCGCAGCCGAGCGCCTGCACATGAGCCAGCCGCCGCTGACCCAGGCGGTGCGCAAGCTCGAATCCCAGCTGGGCGTGCAGCTTTTCGAGCGCAGCAGCCGCAGCGTGCGCCTGACGGCAGCCGGCGCGGCCCTGCAGGCCTCGGCTGCCAAGCTGCTGCTGGAGGCCGCCGCGTTGCCGGCCGAGGTCAGGGCGGTGGCCGACGGCCTGGCCGGCCGGCTGCGGCTGGCCTTCGTGTCGACCGTCGGTTTCGGCGGCCTGCCGCAGTGGCTGCGGTCCTTCCGCGAGGCCTGCCCGCAGGTGGCGCTGGCGCTGCGCGAGGCGACGCTGGACGTGCAGTTGCAGGAGTTCGCCGCGGGCAGCATCGACGCCGGCTTCGTCATTCACACGCCCGGCAACGCGCCTGCCGGCTTTCAGCGCCTGTCCATCGGTGTGGAGTCGCTCGTGCTGGCCTTGCCCAGCAGCGAGCAGGTGCCCAGCGACGCGCAATGCCTGGCGGCGCCGCTGGTGATCTTCCCGCGCGAGGTGGCGCCCTCGCTGTTCGACGCGATCCTGGCGCATCACGGCAGTGCCGGCGTGGCACAGGAAGCCATCCAGATGCAGACCATCATCAACCTCGTGTCCGCCGCCATCGGCGTGGCCTGGGTGCCAGCCAGCCTGCAGGGCCTGCAGCGCGCCGGTGTCGTCTACCGCGCCATGGCGGGTGCCCCCGAGGTCGAGACCAGCCTGATCTGGCGCGTCGACGCACCGCCCGTCGTCGCGCGCTTTGTCGACCACGTCACCCACCGTGCCTGAAGTCACACCGGGCAAACCCGGGCATCCGCGGGTCAACCCGCAGCGTTCAATGCACGCCCTTCAGGAGCCCTCTCACATGAACCTTCGTTTGCTTCCCCTCGCGCTGGCCATGGTCGCTGGTGCTGCTCACGCCGACCTGCTGAAGGACCCGCAATGGCAGGCCTGGCTGGATGCCGGCAAGTCCGCCGACCTGGCCCGTGCAGCGCAGGCCCGTGCCAAGGCCCAGCCTGACGACGACCAGGCCGCCGTCGCACTGGCCCTGGCGGCCGTGGACGACAACGACGGCGCCCGGCTGGAAGCCGCGCTGCCGGCGCTGCAGACCTGCACCGAGAAACGGCCCCAGGCCATCTGCAGCTACGCGCTGGGCCGCGTCTACGGTCAGCAGGCGATGACGGCCAGCGTCTTCAAGATGCCCGGCCTGGCGAGCAAGACCAAGGAGCAGTTCGCCAAGGCCGTCGAGCTGGACCCCGCCCTCTTCGAGGCGCGCAGCGGCCTGACGCAGTTCTATCTGATGGCGCCGGGCTTTGCCGGTGGCAGCGTGCCCAAGGCCAAGGAACTGGCCGCCGAGGTGCAGCCGCGCCAGCCCGAGCATGCCAAGGTGTTGCGCGCCATGCTCGCGATGAACGACAAGGACTGGGCCGGCGCCGAGCGCGAGCTGGCCAGCGCCAAGCCGGGCGACGATCGCACGGTGGCGCGCGAGTTGCGTGGCCAGTGGACGCACCTGGGTTTCGAGTTCATGGAGCAGAAGAACCTGCCCAAGGCGCGCGGCATCTTCGAGACGCTGCAGCGCGACTACCCAGCCCACGCCGCCGGTCCCTACGGCCTGGGCCGCGTGCTGACCGAGATGGGCCAGCCCGACGAGGCCGTCAAGTCGCTGGAGCGCGCCCGCACGCTGGAAGGCGCCGAGCGCATGCCCATCGACCACCGGCTGGGTCAGGCCCTGCTCGCCAAGGGCGACAAGCCCGGCGCCAAGACGGCGCTGGAGCGCTTCGTGCAGAACAAGCGCGCCAACCCGAAGAACGTCGAGGAAGCCCGGAAGCTGCTGGCCGGCATCGCCTGACGGGCTGCGGTGGGGCGCGGGGGAGGGCGCTGGCTATGATGCGCGCCGCTTCCGCTACTCCCCCGGGCCATGCTCGTTCATCCCCAGTTCGACCCCATCGCCGTCAAGATCGGCCCGCTGGCCGTGCACTGGTACGGCATCACCTACCTGATCGCCTTTGGCCTGTTCCTGTGGCTGGCCAGCCGGCGTGCGCGCATGCCTCAGCACGCCGCCGTAGGCTGGACCAAGCAGGACGTCGACGACGTGCTCTTCTACGGCGTGCTGGGCGTCGTGCTGGGCGGGCGGCTGGGCTATTGCCTGTTCTACAAGCCCGACTACTACGTTGACCACCTCGCCGAGGTGTTCGCCGTCTGGAAGGGCGGCATGTCCTTCCATGGCGGGCTGCTGGGCGTGCTCTTGGGCCTGTGGCTGTTCGGGCGCCGGCGCCAGCGCGGCTTCTTCGAGGTGTCGGACCTGATCGCGCCCTGCGTGCCCACCGGCATCATGGCCGTGCGCCTGGGCAACTTCATCAATGGCGAGCTGTGGGGGCGCGAGGCGTCGCGCGACTTGCCGTGGGCCATGATCTTTCCGCAGGCCAATGACGGTGGCATGGCGCGGCACCCCTCCCAGCTCTACCAGGCGGCCGGCGAAGGCCTGCTGCTCTTCATCATCCTGTGGTTCTACGCCCGCAAGCCACGCGCCACCGGCCAGATCTCGGGCGTCTTCATGATGGGCTATGGCGCGCTGCGCTTCGTGGCCGAGTATTTCCGCGAACCCGACGATTTCCTCGGCTTGCGCGCGCTGAGCTGGAGCCAGGGTCAGTGGTTGAGCCTGCCGATGATCCTGGCCGGTGCAGCCATCTTTGCCTGGGCAACGAAGCGCAACGACAGGCCGGTCCAAGGTTGATATGAGACAGATCTTCTTCGACACCGAAACCACCGGCCTGGAGGCCGACAAGGGCGACCGCGTCATCGAGGTCGGTTGCGTCGAGATGCTCAACCGCCAGCTGACCGGCAACAACCTGCACCTCTACATCAACCCTGAGCGCGCCAGCCACGAAGACGCGCTGCGGGTGCACGGGCTGACCGAGCAGTTCCTGTCCGACAAGCCCAAGTTCGCCGAGATCGTCGATCAACTGCTGGCCTTCCTGGCCGGTGCCGAGCTCGTCATCCACAACGCGCCCTTCGACATCGGCTTCATCAACGCTGAACTCAAGCGCTTGCGGCGCGGCGTGCTGACCGACCATGTCGCCGGGGTGCGGGACACGCTCTTGATGGCGCGCGACCTCTTCCCCGGCAAGGCCAACTCGCTGGACGCGCTGTGCCGGCGCCTGGAGGTCGACAACACCAAGCGCGTGCTGCACGGCGCGCTGCTGGACGCGGAGCTGTTGGCGGACGTCTACATCCGCCTGACGCGCGGCCAGGATGCGCTGCTGATGGACGACCACGGCGACAGCGCTGGCGGCGACAGCCACACCCTGGTCGAGGCCGTGGACCTGAGCCGTTTCGTGCTGCCCGTGCTGGGCGCCAGCGAGGCCGAGGCGGCCGCACACGCCAAGCTGCTGGTCGACCTGGACAAGGCGGCAGGCGGCGCCTGTCAGTGGCGCTCGCTGGAACCCGTCCAAGCCGTGGCATAATTGCGGGCTTCCCGGAAGTCGGAAATGTTGTCGGGCGGTTAGCTCAGCGGTAGAGCACTGCCTTCACACGGCAGGGGTCGCAGGTTCGAACCCTGCACCGCCCACCACCCCAGTGTGGCCCTCGAAAACCGCCGCATCCGAGATCAGTTTTGTGCCGCTGCAAGCGCACAGGTTTGTCGATTTATCCTTATAAATCGGGCGGTTAGCTCAGGGGTAGAGCACGTCCTTCACACGGACGGGGTCGGGGGTTCGAAACCCTCACCGCCCACCAAATGGCCCGGATTTCAGGGGTGCAAGAGCAACTGCACCAACGGTCCGCAAGCGCACAGCAAGTGCAAACTGGTTCCAGGGCCCGCCATCGAGCGGGCTTTGTCTTTTCTGGCTTGCAACGCCTTCTGGTGCTGCTCTTGCTCGCAGGTGCGTCCGGCACGCTTGGCTCGCTGGTGAGGCACGTCTCGCGCAGGATGACCGGCGGCCGCTCCTGGTCTTCTGTAGCGGCATCGATGCCTTTCATCTCCCGCTTGTCGCCCTGGAAAACCGGCGAAACGGCCTCCTTGAAGTCGTACTCCTCCTGCATGCGCAGGGCGATGTTGCAGTAGCGGCCGGAGCAGTTGGCCAGTCAGATCGTGGGGCCGAACCGAGGTGGCCGTTTGACGCGGTGGCGAAGCATGGCGTCCCAGCTTTCGGACGATGAGGGCAGGCCGCCGACGCGCCTGCTTCAACGCGCAATCCGCTTCGCCTCCAACTCGCTGCGCAACTTCTCCGCCTCGTCCTCGAAGCGCACGGACGTCAAGCCGAGGATCGGGTCCTGCAACAGGGCCGCATCCACGGTGGAGCGGCCGCGCCAGCGCTTCACCAAGTCCTGGCCCAGCGTGTAGAGCTGGTGGTTCTTGGTTTCGGCGTCGGCCAGGGCTTGCGTGCTGCGTTCCAGCAACTGGGTGAGGGCCTGGTTGGTCTGCAGCCGTGAGGCGCTCTCCTGCCGGGTGGCCAGCAGTTGCTGCTGCAGCGCCTGCTCTCGTTCACCGGCCTTGGCGGCGGTCTCCTGCTGGGCTTGCTGGGCCTCCCGGGCCGCCAGCAGTTGCGCGCGCAGCGTTTCCAGTTCGGCTTCTCGCGCCTTGAGCTTGGCGGCGCTGCCGGCGATCTGGGCCTTGGCGTTTGAAGCCTCCTTGTGCGCAGTCGCCGCGTCAGCCTCGGCCTTGGCCTTGTCGGCCTGCAAGGCGGATTGCTGTTCCTGGGCGGTGCGCAGCGCGGTCTGGGCGCGACGCAGGGCTTCGCGTTCCTTGGAGGCCTTGGCGTCCTGGGCCTGGGCGCCCAGCGCCAGCAACGCGGCGAGCATGAGGGTGGCAAAGCGTTTCATGTTCAGAACCTCACGTTGAGATCCATCTGGAACACATCGATGCGCAGCGGCGCGCTGCTCAGGTTGCCGCTGAGCGAGGTCGGGTCGCTGGGCACGGCGAGGAAGCGAACGCCGTCGTCGAGGTTGCGCGTGCTGGTCCAGCGGGCACCCAGCCAGAAGTTCCGGTCCAGCCCGTAGTTGCCGCCGATGCTCCAGCCTTTGTAGTTGGTGCCGCCCAGGTGCCAGGTCGTGTCGGTGAAGCCGTCCACCCAGGCATCGCGTTCGACCAGGCGCAGCGCCGCGAAGGCTTGCCAGTCGCCGCGGCGTGCAAGTTTGGGCGTGCCCGCCTGCACGCGGCCCTGCACGGCTGTCGTCTTCTCGCGCAGATCGGGCAGGGCCACACCCGCGCGGGCCTCGATGTCTTTGCGGTCGAACCCGGTGTTCTTGATCCAGTCCAGCGTGAAGCCGACCGGCACGGGCAGCACGCCGTCCAGTTGCAGGCCCAGCGTCAGGTTGACGGGGCGGAACTTGGACGCCAGGCCCCAGGTCGGCGCGGCGGTGCTGGTGGGGTCGTTCAGGTTGATCAGCGTGTTGCCCTTCAGGCGCAGGCCGGCGGCGTACTGCGACGCGAAGTAGTTGGTGGCGCCGCTCCTCGGGCCGCTGGGCGGCGGGCTGGCCTCGCGCTGGCCTTCCATGCGGTGGAACTCGTAGGCCGCCAGGCCCGCCTTGAACTGCACGCCGCGCGCCAGGTCGATCTCGCCACCCACCTGTGCGCCCACCAGCCATTTGTCGCGCGTGCTCAGGTTCAGCTCCTCCAGCGGGAACACGCCCGCCGTTGCGAACAGCGAGCGCTGCGGCGTGAAGGCATGGCTGAGCTTGGCGGCCACGCCGTCGAAGGCAATGTCGTCGGGCCAGGCCAGGTCGGTGCTGTAGAACGGGTTGGGCAGGCGGCCGAAGTCGGCGGAGATGCCGTTGCTGAACAGCGGCGGCTGCCAGCGGATGTAGGCACGGTCCAGCCCCAGCGTGTAGCGGTTGAAGTCGTTGCCCAGCGTCTGCGACGTGGACGTGGCGCTGTTGCCGGTGCTGCCGGTGGCCAGGCGCACGCTGGCCAGCACCTGGTCGCTGAGCTTGGCGTCCACCTCCAGCCGGCCGCGCAGCGTCATGCGCTGGCGGTCGGTCGTCGTGTTCGTCAGGTCGGGTGCCCAGGCGGGCGAGGCCGTCTGGGCGCGGTAGACCTCGGCGGGCACGTTGTGGTCGTCGAAGAACTCGGCTTGAGCGCGCGCGCGCAGGTCACCGCTGATGCGGATGCGGCCCACCCAGTCGGGCAGCGCATCGGGCTGGCCCCAGCGCTCGCCCTTGGCCTGGGCCAGCACCTCGGCCTTGATCTCGTCGCGCATCTGCTGGCGCACGGTCTCGGGCACGTAGGGGATGCGCAGCACCTTGGGTGCCGAGGCGTCAGCCTGCGCTTGAGGCGCCGGTGCGGTGGCCGTGACCTGGGCCTGCTTGAGGATGGCCTCGGCCTTCTCTCGCGTCAGCAGGCCCTGCCCGACGAGGGCATCGATGAGGGCTTGCGTCGTCGCGCGCAGGCGGGCGATCTCCTCCTTGTCGGCGGTCTGGGCTTGCACGGGCAGCGCGGAGGCGATGAGGCTGACGAGCAGCAGGGTGCGGATGGGCTTCATGGGATGGGAGGGGAATCGGAATCAGGCTTGGGGCCGCACGCTCAGGCGAAAGCGCATCGGCTGGGACAGCGCCAGGGCTGGTGGCGGCGGCAGCTTGTAGAGGCGGCGGGTTTCGTCGAGTGCGGCACGCAGCGCGTTGTCGTTGGCGTCATTGCCGCTGGGAGACAGCTCGAAGCGCTGGATGCCGCCATCGCCCGCCAGCCAGACGGCGAAGGTCGCGGTCAGCGTCTCGGCGTCCGACTTCAGATGCTTCTCGATCTCGCCTTGCAGCAGCTGGCGCGCGGTGTTGGCATAGAAGCGCTCCTGGGCCCGGTCGGCCACCGTGCCCGCAGGGCCGGCACTGCCGCCCGCCGTTGGCGCGCCGCCGGCGTAGTCCTTGGCGACGCTGCCGGCCGCGAAGGCGCTGGGGCCATCGCCCGCCGCGCCTTCCATCTTGATCGACTCGGCCGGCTTGGGCGCTTCGGCCTGCTTGATCTGCTCCTCGCGCATCACCTGCTTGGGCTCGTCCTTGGGCGGCTCGGGCTTCTTTTCGTCCTTGGGCGGCGGCGGCGGGGGCGGCGGCGTGTCGGGCAGGATGGAGATCTTGGCGACCTGGCGCTTGGGGCCTTCGGGCTTGATGTTCTTCACCGCCCACCACACGGCCAGGCCCAGCAGCAGGCAGGCGGCGACGACGAGGAGCTTGATGTGGTGCGACTTCATCACGTACCGATCCGGCTCGTCACCAGGCCCATGTTGACCTGCAGCTTGTTGCACAGGTCGATGACGGCGATCACGCTGGCGTACTGCGTGCGCGCATCGCCCTTGATGGCCACCGACATCTGCGCATCGCGCGCCTTGGCCGCGCCCAGCTGAGCTTCCAGCTCGGCCAGGCTCACGCCCACGCCGTTGAGCAGCACGCCGCCGTCGGGCATCACCTGCACGATCTTCAGCTCGTGCTTTTCGGTGCTGGGCTTGTTGCTGGGCTTGGGCATGGTGATGTGCATGCCCTGAACCGAGGCCGTCGTCATCAGGATGAAGACGACCAGCAGCACATAGGCCAGGTCCAGCATCGGCGTCACGTTGATGCTGTCGTAGGGCATGGCGTCCTGGTTGACTTGCATGCTGTCAGCCCCCCTCGGCGCGCTTGGTGACGAGGCCGATCTCGGTGATGTCCAGCTTCTTGGCCACCTCCAGCACCTGCATCACCTTGTCGTACTGCGCCGCCGCGTCGGCCTTCAGCACGACGGGCAGCGCCGGGTTGGCGGACTTGTACTGGGCCAGGCTGGTGCGCAGCTGGTCCATGTCCACCGGGTAGGCGTCCAGGTAGACGCCGCCGTCGGCCGTGATCGTGATCGCGCGCGTCTGCGGCTTGGCGAGGTTGTTCGCCGCGCGCGTCGTCGGCGAGTTCACCTTCACGCCCTGCACCGAGGCGGTCGTCAGGATGATGAAGACGACCAGCAGCACGTAGGCCAGATCCAGCATCGGCGTCACGTTGATGTCGTCGTAGAGCTGGTTGTCGCCCTTGATGTCGGCAGACATGGTCAGGGCGCGCCGTAGAGCTCAGCCACGCGAGTGATGAACTCGTCGATGAAGATCTGCATGTCCGAGGTCGCGTTCTTGATCTGCGCGGCCAGGTAGTTGTAGCCAAACAGCGCAGGGATCGCGACGCCCAGGCCGGCCACGGTGGCCAGCAGCGCGGCTGCAATGCCCGGCGCGATCGCGTTGACGTTCACGTCGCCGGCGGCAGCAATCGCGGCGAAGGTGATCATCACGCCGACCACGGTGCCCAGCAGCCCCAGGAAGGGTCCGCCCGAGATCGCGATGGTCAGCAGCACCATGCCGGAGTTGAGATTCGCGTTCTCGCGCACGTAGTCGGCATCCACCGAGGCCTTCACGGCATCCAGCGACGCACCCGACAGCGGCTTGGCGCCCGCCTCGCCCACCTTGCGCTTGGCCAGCTCGCGCACGCCCGCCTGGTAGAGGCGGTAGATGGGCGACTGTGGATGCGGCGCGTGCGTTTCCAGCTGCAGCAGCTCGTCGGTGGCGTCGCGGAACTTCAGCACAAAGCTGCGGTTGGCCTTGGCCACCCTGGTGACCAGCACGCCCTTGCTGACCATCACCCAGCAGGCAATCGCGAACATGACACCCAGGATGCCGATGACCACCCAGGCGTCCACCGTCAGGTTCTTGACGAGGATGCCCATGTAGCCGTGGCTTTCTCCCTCGGCGCCGGCGCCGTCCTTGGCCTCGCGGTTGGAGGCGACGAGCTTGCTCTCGGCGCCTTGCGCGCCAGCGGCAACAGCGATCCAGTCCGCGCTGCGCAGCGTGGCCGCCACCTGCACCTCGTCCATCAGGCCGCGTGCGCCTTCGCCCAGGCGCAGGCTGCTGCCCAGCGCCGGCGTGGCCAGGTCGCCCTGCGCCACCTGCGCGCCGTTGACGAACAGCGTCGCCTTGCCCAGGCCCAGCCGCAGTGCCAACTGGGTCCAGCGCGCTGCTGGAACGTCGCCGCCTGTCACCTCGGCCTTGTCGGCGCGTGCGACAAGCTTCCCGCCGCTCAGGCTCAGCGTCAGCCCACCCCAGTTCAGCAACGTCGCGCGCTGCACGTCGTCGAGCTTGACCCACAGGCTCACGGTCAACTGGTTGCCGGCGTCGATGACAGGCTTGTCCGACAGCGCGTAAACGATGGCCTCGCCGTTCAGCTTGGCGCTCGTCGCCAGCAGCCCGTTGGGCTCGGTCACCAGCGTGCCCTGCGGCTTGACGGCACCCAACTGGTCGGCACCGGCCGGCTTGTCGCTGAAGTGCAGGGCGATGACGGTCGCAGCATCAAAGCCACTCGCGTCGGCGCTTTCGGCCGCTGCCTTGGCATTGCCGCCGTAGACATAGAAGATGTTCTTGTCGGTGCCCGGCAACACGCTGGGGATCTGCACCCACAGCACGGCCAGCTCGTTGATGCTGTCGAAGCGCTCGACGCTGAACTTCAGCGGCGTCTTGTCGTCGCCGGCCACCACGCGCAGGTCGCTGCCGTCCTCCTTGGCGGCCGTGAAATCGAAGTTGCCGGAGTGCAGCCGCACCGCCACCGCCACACCGCTGGCGGCCTCCTTGGTCTCCAGCCCCTGGCTGGACGTGTTCAGCGTGATCTTGGCGCGCTCGCTCCAATCGGCGTTCCACCAGGCGTGGGCGGTGGCGGGCAGCAGGGCGGCGAGCAGGAGAGCGGTGAGGGCTTTGCGCATGGGTCTTCTTTCGTGGATCACTGGCCGCTGCCGAAGCCGAGGAACTCCAGCAGCAGGTTGCGGCGTTTGCGGCGCTTCTTCTTTTCGTCGTCGTCGCTGTCGGCATTGGCCTGGCCGGCGCCAGTGGGTGCCAGCGCCGTGTTGGGCGGCGCGGAGATGGCGGCCTGCGGGGCCTCGACCTTGCCGCCGCCGGTCGTCTTGCCACCCACCTGGATGTCGATGGCGTTGACGATGCGATCCGCCGCCAGCGTCGCGTTGCCCTTGGAGCGGATGCCGGCCTCGCCGGCATTGATCTCGCCGGCCGGCGCGAACAGGAAGAGGTTGCTGTCGGCATTCAGCACCGCGATGCCCGAGCCGCTGAACGAGCCCGAGGTGTCGAACACCAGGTTGCCCTGGTCGTCCAGCCGCAACACGGGGGCCGGCGCGCCGGTGACGGTCTTGGCGCCGCGGCCTGCGTCGATGTTGCCGGCCGAGGCCCACAACAGCAAATCGCCCTTGGCCAGCGTGAACACGCGCGACTGGTTGACGGCGAAGTCGTCGCGCACGGCCGCCGCGATGGCGCCGCCGTTCACGGTGACCAGCCCCAGCTCGGTCGGCGACTTGGGCAGGCCGCTGGCGACGATCTCGCCCGCGTTCGCCCCGCCGCCCGGTGCCAGCAGCGTGATGCCAGCCTGTTGCAGCGTCTTGATCTGGCTGGTGGGCAGACGCAGCTCGCCGCTCGGCCGTGCCGTCAGCCCGTCGATCGGGAAGAGGGCGTTGATGGCCGCATAGCCCGGCGCGTAGGCACGCCAGCGCGCGTCATCGGCCAGGGCTGCGGCGGCCGTGCCGGCGGCCTGCAGCTCGGCGACGAGTTGGCGGTTCAGCCAGGGGATCTGACGGGTCAGCGGCAGGGCCTCGAAGGCGGCAACGGCCTGGGCGTCGGTCGGGGCGGCCTGGCTGCCGCCCAGGCTGCGCACGTAGTCGCCCAGTGCGTGCAGCTCGGCGCCCGTGGCGAGGCTGGCGACCAGGTTCTGGCGCCGGGTGGCGTCGAGGCTTGCCAGGCGGCGTGTCAACAGCGGTGCGCTCAGACTGGCGCGCTGCGCCTCGCTCAGGCTCGCGAAGGCCTTGAGCGCCTGGGCATCGCTGAGCTCGCTCCAGGCGGGCCTGGCCGTACCGTCGAGCTTGGCCGCGTAGTCGCGGACACTCGCGTCGGCGGGGTCGACGCCCAGCAGCGCCGCGATGCGCAGCCGCTGCTCGTCGGCGTCCGAACGCGCCGGCAAGCCGCGCACGTAACTCGCGATGCCCGCGTCAACCGTGGTGCCGCCCAGCAGCTCACGCAGCGCGGCGAGCTGGTCGGCAGCGGCCAGGGCCGCGAATCCCGTGCGCGTGCCGCCCAGGGCCGTGTAGAGCGAGCCCAGGCGCGCGGCCGTCCAGCCGCTGCTGCCGAGCAGGGCGAAGCCCTCGCGCACGGCCTGGCCATAGTCCTGGCCGTCGGCGCGCAGGCCGGCGACGACGGTGATGTCGCTGCCCTTGGCCGGCAGCAGGCTGCCGTTGCGCGTGCCGCCCAGCGCCACGAGGCCGCTGTTGCTGCCCAGATCGATGTCGCGGCCGGCCAGCACCAGCAGGTCGCCCGGCCCGGCGATCTCGACCGCGACGTTGCGTTGATCCCGCCCGGCCTGCAGCCAGCTGAACTCGCGCACCGGCAGCGGCGCGGCGTCGCCGGCGAAACGCCGGTCCTGCTGCTGGATGCTGACGATCTTGCCCTGGGCGAAGACGATGTCGCGCCCGGCCTCGATCTGCACCGGCCGTGCCGACACGATGTTGTTGTCGACGTTCACGTCCGTGCCGGCGCCGATGTGCACCGGGCTGCGGTCGCTCGCGTCGAGCTGGGGCGGCGTGTCCACGGGCGCGCCGCCCTCCTGGTCGGGGAAGCGCGTCGGCCGCCTGCCGCTCAGCGGCTGGGCCAGCACATCGTTCAGCCGGCCACGGCTGTACAGGCCTGCCTCCAGCGGTGCCGCCTGCGCCGCGACGGTCAGCCCCTGCAGCGTCACCGAGCCCGAGGCGAGGATATCGGTCCTGGCTTCGCGCTGCGGCATCTGCAGCATGGCGCCGTCCAGCACCACGTTGCCGCCGGCCGCCACGAGCTGCAGCTTCTCGGGCAGCAAGGCCTCGGCAGCGTCGCGCGAGCCCGGCTGGCCGTCCGTGCGTGCCGCCTCGCCGCGCAGCCTCACGTCACCGCCGTTGCTGAGCAGGTCCAGGCTGGCACCGGCCGACAGCCCGCCGAGCACGCTGCCCTGGCCCAGCGTGTTGTCGCGGGCCGCGGTGGTCATGCCGGCGTCGCGCACGGCGCCGAGGTCCAGGCCCTCCGTGGCGCGCACGCGCACCTGCGTGGCGGCGTGGACGAGTTGCAGGCCTGCATCGACGCTCACCTGGGTGGCCGCGGCATCGCGTGCCACCGCGGCGCCGGCCGTCACGTCCAGGCGCTCGCCGGTGGCGAACAGGCGGCCGCCCAGCACGTCGCGGCCGGCCTGCAGGCTGACATTGCCGCCGCCGCGCTGCTGAACCTGGGTCGCCGTGGCCGTTGGGTCGCTCGTGCCGCGCCAGCCGCTGCTGGCCGCCGCCGCATGCACCTGGACCGCGTCGCGGCCCGCGCTCAGGGCGACGTTGCCGCCGCCGAAGGTGGCGATGCCCTGACTGAAAAGGTCGTAGCGAGACCACCAGGCCGTGGGCGACATGCCGTCCACGCCGGAGCGCCACCACCACTGGCTGACGTCGTCTTGCGTGCGGCCCAGCGCCGCCCCCTTGAGGTCGCGGCCGGCGCTGACGCGGATGCTGCCGCCGCGGGTCAGGAAGGGGCTCAAACCTGCGCGCTGCAGGTCCGGCGCCAGTGCCGCCAGGTCCAGGCCGAGGTTGGCCTCGGCGGGGATGGGATCGGGGCTGGGCGGCGTGGGAACGGGCGCGGGAGCCGGCGTGGGCGTCGGCGCTGGCGCCGGGGTGGGGGCCGGGGCTGGCGCGGGTGTCGGTGCCGGTGCCGGCGTGGGCGCAGGCGTGGGTCCTTCGCCGGGCTTGGTGGGAGGCTTGGGCGGCAACTGGTCGTGGGTGGTCCCGTCGCCATTGCCGGCGGAGGGATCGTGTTCTTCGTCCTGGGTCGTTGTGCCGGCGTCGGCCGTCCTCGTGCGGCCCTCGGCGGTGACTGGCGCGGTGGCCGTTGTCGAAGAGGATGGCACGGGCGGCAATTGGTCGCGCGTCGTCGAATCGCCATTGCCCGCGGAGGGCTGCGTGGCAGGCGCCGGGCTCGGGGCGGGACTGGGCGCTGGCGCAGGCGACGCCACCACGGGCGGCGCCGGCGGCAAATGGTCGCGCGTCGTGTCGTCGCCGTTGCCGGCCGAAGGCACGCCGGGCGCAGGGGCAGGCGTGGGCGCAGGAGCGGGCGCCGGTGTGGGTGCAGGCGTTGGAGCCGGCGTCGGCGCAGGCGCCGGTGTGGGAGCCGGCGCAGGCGTGGGGGCGGGCGCCGGTGCAGGCGTCGGGCTGGGCACGACGGGGCCCACCGGCACGAGCGGCGGTGTGGGCGGCAGCCGGCCACGCGTCGTGCCGTCGCCATTGCCGGCCGACACGGGCGGCTGGGCGCCGGGTGGCAGCGGCGGATTCAAATTGCCGGTGTCCGAGCCGTTGCCAGGCGAGGGCTGGGTCGGCGGGTTGGCGGGCGGCCCCGGCGGCAGCGGGACGGGGGCAGGGCTGGGCGCCGGTGTGGGCGCCGGTGGCGGCGGGGGCGTGCCGGGCGGCGTGGGCGGGTTCACGTTGCCCGTGTCCGAGCCGTTGCCGGGCGAGGGCTGCGTGGGCGGATTGGCGGGCGGCGCAGGCGGCTGCGGGGTGGGCGCCGGACTGGGTGTGGGCGCTGGGGCGGGCGTGGGCGTGGGCGCAGGCGCCGGCGGGGCAGGGATGCCGGGCGGCAGGGGCGGGTTCACGTTGCCGGTGTCCGCGCCATTGCCCGGCGAGGGCTGGGTAGGCGGGTTCGCCGGCGGGCCCGGCGGCAGCGGGACGGGCGAAGGGGCCGGTGTCGGTGTCGGTGCCGGCGTGGGCGCTGGCAGGCCGGGGGGCAATGGCGGGTTCACGTTGCCCGTGTCGACGGGCGGCGGGCCGGCCGGCGGCGCGGGCGTGGGCGTGGGTGCCGGGGACGGCGAGGGCGACGGGGTGGGCGTGGGCGGCACCGTGGGTGGCGCCGGTGGCAGGTGGTCGCGCGTGCTGCCGTCGCCGTTGCCGGTGGAGGGCTGGGTGGGGTTGGTCGGCGGCGGCACCGTGGGCGGTGCCGGTGGCAGGTGGTCGCGTGTCGTGCCGTCGCCGTTGCCGGCGGAGGGCTCGGTCGGAACGGGCGTGGGTGCCGGGCTGGGGAGGGGCCAGGCGATGGGCTGGGGGACGGCGCGGGCGATGGGCTCGGGGACGGGCTCGGGCCGGGCGATGGACTGGGGCCGGGGCTGGGCGAAGGGGACGGCGTCGGGCTCGGCGCGGGCGATGGGCTCGGCGACGGGCTGGGGCTCGGGCTCGGGCTCGGGCTGGGAGCCGGTGGCCGTGGCGGGCTCGGGGGTGCGTCGAGGTTCTCGGGCTCCTGGCTGAGCGCAGGGTGGCCGGTCGTGTAGACCTTGGCGCCGGTGTTGGCCAGCACCACGTCGCCGGCCGAGGCGATGCGGATGTCGCCGGTGGTCGAGCGCACGGGCACGGCGGGCGGCGCGTCGTTGCCGGTGGGCGCCCGGCCGATCGTGAGTTGGCGTTCGCCGGCGTCGCTGCGGGTGGCGAGCACGTCGGCCGAGCTCAGGTCGGCGCCCGCCACAAGGCGCAGGCTGCCGGCGCGGCCACTGACGGCCACCCAGTCGTCCAGCGGCGTGCTGGCGCTGTTGTTGGGCGACTGGAAGCCGGCGCTCAGGCCGTGGTCGACGACGAGGTTGCCGGCGGCGCGCAGCGTGATGGAGGTCTCGGCCGCGTGCGGCATCGCATCGCGGTCGGCCTTGACGAGCAGCGGCAGGTTCCAGTCAACGGCCAGGTGCATGTCGCCGCTGGACTGCAGCTCGGCGCCGGCATGCACGCGCATGCGCGGCTGCAGGCCCGGCTGCAGCGAGGCCACGCGCAGCGAGACGGCCTCGGCGCTGGCGTCGAGGAAGGCGCGGCTCTCGTTGTCCACGAAGGCGGTGCCGAAGCGGCCTGGCGTGGGGGCAGGCGCTGGTGCAGGCGCCGGCGAAGGAGCCGGTGTGGGCGCAGGAGTTGGTGCGGGTGTCGGTGCCGGCGTTGGCGCAGGGGCCGGGCTGCCCGAGCCGGGCGGCAGTTGGTCACGCGTGGTCGCGTCGCCGTTGCCGGCGGAGGGCTGGGTCGTGTCGGCCGCGGCAGCCAGTGCGTGGGCACCTGCGACCGTGGACTGCACGGGTGGCGCGGGCGGCAGACGGGTGCGGGTGCTGTCGTCGTCGCCGGGATTGGGCGCCGGCGCCGGGGCGGGTGTCGGGGAGGGCGGCGGCGTGGGTGTGGGCGCAGGTGTCGGCGCAGGGCTTGGCACCGGGGCCGGTGCCGGGCTCGGCGTGGGTGCGGGTGCGGGTGCAGGTACGGGTGCAGGTACGGGTGCAGGCGCAGGTGCGCTGCCCAGCCCGATCTCGCCGACGTCGCGGTAGACCTTGACCGCCTCGACGTCCAGCAGGGCCACGCCGGCGAGCGTGGCGGCGATGGGCTTGATCTTCACGTCGTTGCCGACGCCCGTGCCGTCGCTGGCGATGCCCTCGCGGCTGGCGCGCAGCAGCAGGCTGCCGTCCTGGGCGGCGCTGCGGCCGCGCAGGTCGACGAGGGCGCCGGTGCCCAGGTCCAGCGTGCCGGTGCTGCTGTGCAGCTCGACGTCACCGCCCTGGCCCGCGCCGCTGGTGGCCAGCAGCCGGGCGCCGTTCTTCAGCGTCAGGTCCTGCCCGGCGGCGAGGACGATGCTGCCGCCGTCGCCGCGCGAACTGCCGGCGTCCAGCGTGCCGGCGATGTCGAGCTTGCCGGCGTCGCTGACGAGGCGGATCTCGCTGGCGGCCAAGCGGGTGCCAGCGCCGAGCTGCTGGTCGCCGGCGCGGTTGCGCACGCTGATGAGCTGGCTGAATTCACCGGCGGCGATGTGCGAGGCGAGGGCGGCGAGGTCCAGCGCGTCGCGGCTGTCGACGCTGAGGCTGGCGCCCGGGCCGCTGCCGCGCAGGCTGGCGCTGATGTCGATGCGGCCCTGCGGCGCCGAGAGGCTCAGCGTGCCGCCGTCGCTGCCGCTGGTGCCGGAGACGCCGGAAACGTCCAGCAGCGAGCCGCTGTCGCTGCGCAGATCGCCCGCGCGGCTTTGCAGGCCGAGGCTACCCGCGGCCAGCGCGACGTCGCTGCCGGCGACCTTGACGGTCTGGCCCGACACGCTGGTGACCGAGGTCGGGCCCAGGTGTAGCAGGCCCGTGGCGGCGAGGTCGACGCGGCCGCCGTGCATCTCGATGCGGCCGGCCTGCTCGATGCGCCAGGCCTCCACGCTGAGCCGCCCGCCGGGCTGCTGCTGCGCGCTGACGGCGGGGCTCGCGCTGCCGTTGCCGGCCAGGCTGAAGGTGCCGCCGGCCTGCAGGCGCGTGTCGGCGCCGCCGCCGTTGGCGACGAGCGGCGTGCGCAGGCTGAGGTCGCCCAGTGCGGAGAACTGGCCCGCGCCCTGCAGCCACAGGGCCTGGCCGGCCGTCCAGTGGGTCGTCGCGGCGGCGCTGGCCTGGGCGCCACCGGCCAGCGTCAGCGCGCCGGCGGCCTGCAGGCTGAGCTGGCCGGCGCGGTTGTCGAGGGCGGCCGCGGGCGCGATGCCGCTGCGGTTGGCCAGCACCAGCTCGCCGGCGCGCACGAGGGCCTCGCCCGCGGTCGGCGCGCGCAGCAGCGGGGTGTCCAGCGTCAGCCGGGCCGGCTGCAGCGTGCCGAGGCTGCTGCCGGCCGCGAAGTCGATGCTGGTGTAGCTGCGCAGCGTCAGCTCGGCTCTGGCACCGAGGCCGGCCAGCCAGGCGGGGTCGATGCGCAGGCGTTGCGCGTCGCCGGCCACGCCACCCACGTCCAGGCCGCCGGCGCCCAGCGCCAGCGCACCAGCCTGCAGCGCAAGGCCGGTGCCGATGCGGGCCTGGCCCGAGCTGTCCAGCGCGATGGCGCCGCTGCCGGCGGCGAGCGTCACACCAGTGCCGACGACGATCTGGCCTCTGAACGCCTGCGGGCTGCTGCGCAGCAGCTCGGCCTTGGCGTCGATGCTGACGCGCACGGCCGCGCCGTCGCCGCCGACGCGGTATTGCCAGGGCGTGGCGGAGGCCAGCGTCGTGGCCGGCGGCGTGGCGCTCAGCGTGCTGCCGGTTTCCAGCGTTAGCGTGTCGCGCGCGGCCAGGGTCAGGTCCTGGGCCGACAGACGGGTGCCGGCCGCCACGCGCAGCTGGCGCGCCTGCACGTCCAGCGCGAGCGCGTCGGCCGTGCTGCCTGGGCTGATGGCGCTGCCGGGGCGGGCGCCCAGCACCAGGTTTTGGGCGTCCAGCCGGCCGAGCTGGGCGGCGTCCAGCAGCAGGGTCTGGCCGTCGCCGGCCGCGAGCTGGCCGCCGACCTGGATCTGTTCGGCCGCGACGTAGACCTCGGCGCCACGGCCCTGCACGGCGGCGGCCGCGCCCTGCTGCAGGCTGCCGACGGCGCTGCGCAGCGTGGCCTCGACGTTCATCTGCTGGCCTGCCAGCACCAGGCGACCGGCGTCGCGCGCGCCGGCGGGCACGGCGCTGCCGGCCTTGGCGGCGGACGCGGTGAACTGGGCGTCGAAGTCGGTGAGGCGGATCTCCGAGCGCTTGCGCGCCTGGGCCGATGTCTCCAGCGTCCAACTGGTGGGCAGTGTGGCCTGGAAGGCCGTGCCAGCGTCGGCCAGCCGCGCGCCGATGAGCTGGCTGCCGTCGGGCCGGGCGATGGCCGTGCCCAGGTCGGCGGCCGTGCCGGAGGCGGGCCGGATAAGGTAAGCGCCGTCCAGCACCGCGTAGCGTGCCGGCAGCAGCGTGTAGCGGCCGGCGGGCACCGCCGCGCCTTCGCCGATGATGATTTCGCGGCCCAGCATGGGC
>CAUJSJ030000008.1:0-30901 GCA_963422775.4 uncultured Roseateles sp. | reverse complement strand
CGCCTCGTGCACGCGCAGCACATCGGCGTCCAGCCCGCCCGCCACCTGCTCGGCCTCGGTCAGCGTCAGCGACACCAGCGCCGCATCACGCTTGGCGGCCTGTTTGCCCAGCGCGTGGTTGACGAGGATGCGCCGCATCATCAGCGCCGCCACGCCGAGGAAGTGGCTGCGGCCCTGCCACTGGGTGCGGGTCTGCTCGGACAGGCGCAGCCAGGCTTCGTGGGTGAGTGCGGTGGCGCTGAGGGTGTGGCCGGCGTTCTCCTTGCGCATCTGGGCGCTCGCGTTGCGCTTGAGCTCGTCGTAGAGGCTGGCGAAGAGGGCGTCGGCCGTTCCCGGATCAAGGTCAGGGTCAAAGTCGGGCATGCGCGGGTTTGTACCTGAACCCTTTCGGCGGGCTTGCCTGCGTGAGTGGATAGGGCCTGCATGTCGCCGGGCCGCCACCAGGATTGCCCTCCATGCGAATGCTCACGACCGCCCTGCTCGCCGCCGCCGGCCTCAGCCTGCAGCCCACCGCCCGCGCGGCAGACCCGACGCCCATCGAGATCGACGCCCAGTTCAACCCGGCCGCTGCGGCCGCCACCGCGGTGAAGGCCAGCGACCCGCAGGCGTTGAAGAGCCTCAAGCGCGCGGCCATCACGCAGTTCAACGTCGAGTTCGTCACCAGCGACAACGTCAGCAGCGAGACCTCCGGCTTCGCGATGGCCGGCCGGGCCAGCGTGACCGGTTACTACAAGCTCATCGGTGTGGCCGAGCCCGACTTCCAGGCGATTGCCGACCAGCTCTACGCGGGCTTCCAGCAACAGCTGCAAGCCCAGGGCGTGGAGCTGGTGCCGGCGGCCGAACTGGCGGCCTCGCCCACCTACAGGAAGCTGCAGGCCGGCGGCACGGCGCTGCCGGAGCGCAGCAGCAACGGCGTCACGGTCGGCCCGCCGGGCATGGCCCTCTACGGCCTCAACAAGGCCCAGGCGGCAGACGGCAAGAAAGGCATGTTCGCCACCTTCGCCGCCATCGGTGCCGGCATGGGCGCGGTGGGCAGCGCGCTGGACAACATCGCGCTGGGCAAGGAGCTGGGCGACGCGGCGCTGCTGGAGGTGTCGATGCGGGTTCACTTCGCGCAGCTCACCAACGAGGCCAAGGGCTTCTTCGGCCGCCTGGGCAGCACCGCCAAGGTCAGCGCCAAGCTGCACCCCATGGTGCCCAAGGCGGCGATGACGGTGCAGTCGGGCGCCTATGTGTCGGTGCTGACGGTGCAGGGCCCGGTGCTGCTGGACCCGACCGCGTTTGTCGAACTGCGCGAAGAGGCCACCACCGCCGCCGACGTGGCGGGCGCGGTGGCCGTGGGCCTGCTGCAGTTGGCCTCGGGGAGCAAGAACAGCCACTCGTCCACGAAGTACGAGGCCGTTGCCGACGGCGGCCGCTACCGCGAGCGTGTCGGCGAGGGCCTGGGCCAGGTCAACGCCCTGCTGATTGCCCGCATGGTGGCTGGCCGTTGAGCGGGAATACTCGGCGCGAATGACAGCCCCCGACTCCGACTCTGACCCCGAGAAAGGCTACCCCGAGAAAGGCTGGGCGCGCCTGAAGGCGGTGTTTGACGCCGCCCTCGACGCCCCGCGCGGCGAGCGCGAGGCGCTGATGGCTGCCGCCCGCCTGAGCGCCGAAGAGGTCGCCGAGCTGCGTAGCCTGCTGGCCCACCACGACGAAGCCGCGGGGGAGCAGAGCTTTCTGGCCCTGCCCGCGCTGGCGTCGTCAGCGCCACCCGAGCCCGTCGCTCGGCTGGGCCAGCGCCTGGGCAACTGGACACTGGTGCGGCCCCTGGGCGCGGGCGGCATGGGCGAGGTGTTCGAGGCCCGCCGCGCCGACGGTCAGTACGAGGGCCGGGCGGCCGTCAAGCTGCTCAAGCGCGGCATGGACAGTGCCGCCGTGCTGCAGCGATTTGCGCTGGAGCGCCAGGCGCTGGCGCGGCTCAACCACCCGCAGATCGCCCGGCTGCTGGACGCCGGTGCCAGCGCCGAGGGGCTGCCCTATTTCGTCATGGAGTACGTGGACGGCCGGCCCATCGACCAGGAGGTGCAAGGCCTGCCCCTCGAAGCCCGGCTGGGCCTGTTCATGCAGCTGGCCGACGCCGTCGCCCACGCCCACCGCAACCTGCTCGTCCACCGCGACCTCAAGCCCGGCAACGTGCTGGTGGACGGCTCGGGCCAGGTCAAGCTGCTGGACTTCGGCATTGCCAAGGCGCTGGACCCGCTTGAAGGCCTGGACGCGGGCAACACGACGGTCGGCGGCCAGCGCCCCTACACGCCCAACTACGCCAGCCCCGAACAGGTGCGCGGCGAGCCCGTCAGCACCGCCACCGACATCTACAGCCTGGGCGTACTGCTCTACCAGATGCTCACCGGCACGCGGCCCACGGGCCGGCGCGCCACCACCGTGGCCGAGGCCGCACGCGGCGTGCTGGAGGACGAACCCACGCGGCCGAGCCGGCTCTCGCCCAGCGAAGCCGTGGACCCGGACTGGCTGCGCCACCGCAAGCGGCTGGAGGGCGATCTCGACAACATCCTGCTCAAGGCGCTGGAGAAGCAGCCCGCGCTGCGCTACGCCAGCGTGGACGCGCTGCGCGCCGACATCGCCGCCCACCTCAGCGGCCACCCGGTCAGCGCGCGGGCGGCCAGCGTCGGCTACGTCACGGCCAAGTGGCTGGGCCGCCATCGCGCCGCGGCGCTGGCGGCGGCGCTGGGCGGGCTGGGCCTCGTCACGGGGCTGCTGGCCACGCTGCTGAACGGCCATGTCGCGCTGGCGCTGGGCGTGGGCGGCATGGCCGCCGGCCTGGTGCTGGCCCTGGTGCAGGCACGCCGCGCCCAGCTCGCGCGCGACGAAGCCGCCCAAGCCCGCGACGCCGCCACCCGCCATCTCACCGAGCTGCGCCGCCTGGCCAACAGCATGGTGTTCGAGGTCAACGATGCGCTGGAGCAGGGCCTGATCGAAGGCCGCCGCCAGCTGGTGCGCACGGCCGAGCAGTCGCTGGAGCGCCAGGCCGCCTTCGGCCAGATGGACGACGCCGAGCGCATCTCGCTGGGCTGGGCGTTGGCCCGCCTGGCGCGGCTGGAGGGTCATGAGCACACCAACAACGTCGGCAACCTGCGCGGCGCGCTGGCCCACTACGACCGCGCGCTGCAGGTGCTGGAAGCACTGGCAACGCGCCAGCAGGACAGCGCCGACTGGCATGCCGCGATGGCCGCCGCGCTGGAGGGCCGTTTCGCGGGCCTGCGCGCCACCCGCCAGGCAGAGCCGGCAATGGCCGCACTGGAGCGCGCCGCCGCGCATGCCGCCCGTGCGGCCGAGCTGGAGCCCGACAACCTGCGGCTGCGCTGCCACCAGGGCATGCTGCTGTATCACCTGAGCGAGCACGCCTACCCGGTCGTGCGCTTTCATGGCCTGCATGACCTGCCGCTGGCCAGGCACTACGCACACGCGGCGCTGACGTGTGCCCAGGCCCTGGTGGCCTGGGCACCCGGCGAGGCGCGCGCCCACCGGATTCATGCGCTGGTGCTGCGGCTGAACTCCGGCCTGCTGGCCATCGGCGGCGCCTTGAGCGAGGCCATGGCCTGGGACGAGCGCTGCCTGGCGGTGCTGGAGCGTGCCTTCGGGCTGCCCGGCGGCGAGGCGCTGCGGGCCAGCGACCTGGTGCAGGCCCTCATCCGCTGCGCCATCAGCCAGCGTGCGGCCGGCCTGTACAACGAGGCCCGCGCCACGCTGCTGCCCGCCCTGGCCCGGGCCGAGAGCGATCTACAAGGCAACGTGGGTGACGCGCATCGCCAGCACCAGCTCTGCGGCACGGTCCAGACCCTGCTCGATCTGCACCTGCACCGCGGTGACGAGGCCGAGTCACAGGCGCTGTACGAGCGGGTCCACCATCTGCTGCCGCGCCTGAGTGCCCAGCACGAGGCTGACCCGCTGAGCCGGCGCGCTTGGCAGCACGCCTGGATGGACAGCCTGCAGGCGCTGAGCTGGGCTCGCACCGGCCACCCCGAGCGCGCTCAAGCGCTGCTGGAGCGCCTGGACCGCTGGGTTGCCCAAGGCACGCTGCGGCTGCGCACCCATGCCAACCCGCTGGACTTCGAGATGGAGGCCAACATCCACATCGCCCGCGCGCATCTGGCCCTGTTGCGACAGGACGAAGCCGCCGCCGCTGCTGCAGCCGCCGGCGCGTTGGAGCGCCTGGCCGCCATGCAGGCCTTGCGCGACCCGCTCGACGCCATCGAGGCGATCCGCCGCTGGCAACTCACCGTGCGGCTGGCCCAGTCGCTGGGCACCGCGCAGCGCGCACCAGTGCTGGCGCTGGCCCGCGAGCAGCAGGCCCAACTGGTGGCCCGTGGCTGCGTGAACGGCGCCACGCGACGCGAGTCCCAGTGGCTGGCTGCGGCTGCCTCCTAGCCTTCAGAAATGCGCTTGGCCAGATGCGCCAGCGCCTCTTCCACCTGGTCCACCAGCACCAGGCACAGGTCGCCCGGTTGCAGGCGCTCCAGCGCCCGGTCGATGGCCGTGAACTCGCCGATGATTTCCTCGATGTGCCTTGTGCGCGACGCGCCTTCGAGGCCGGCACGCAGCAGCGCCACGACCTCGCCGGCCGCGCGGCCACGCTGGCAGGCGTCTTCGTAGAGGATGACCTCGTCGAAGGCGCCGCCGAGGATCTCGGTCTGCACGCGGATGTCCTCGTCGCGCCGGTCTCCCGCGCCACTGATGACGACGCTGCGCGTCTTGGCCGGCAGCGCCGCGACGGCGCCCACCAGGGCCCTCATCGCGTCGCCGTTGTGTCCGTAGTCGGCGATGACCGTGGCACCGCGGTAGTCCATCACGTTGAAGCGGCCCGGCGCGTTGTCGGCGTCGTTGGCGAAGCTGCCCACGCCGCGGCGGATGGTGTCCCAGTCCAGGCCCACGGCCCAGGCGGCCGCTACAGCCGCCATCGCGTTCTCGACCTGGAAGCCGATCAGGCCGCCGCGCGTGATGGGGATGTCGCGCAGCGGGATGCTCTCGCGCCACACGCCTTGCGCGGCCACGAGCTGGTCACCATCGACGTAGACACAGCGCTTGCCCTGGGCGCGGTGCGTGGCCATCAGCGGGTGGTGGCGGTCGGCCGCGAAGTAGATGACCTGGCCGGGGCAGATGGAGGCCATCTGCGCCGTCAGCGGGTCGGTCGCGTTCAGCACGGCGTAGCCGTTCGGCGCCACGTTCTGCACGATGACGCGCTTGACGAGTACGAGGTCTTCCGCTGTGTGCAGGAAGTTCATGCCGAGGTGGTCGCCCGCGCCGACGTTGGTGACGACGGCGACCTGGCAGCGGTCGAAGCCCAGGCCTTCGCGCAGGATGCCGCCGCGGGCGGTCTCGAGCACGGCGGCCTCGACGTCCGGGTGCATCAGCACGTTGCGGGCGCTCTTGGGGCCCGAGCAGTCGCCACTGTCGATCTGGCGGCCGTCGACGTAGACGCCGTCGGTGTTCGTCATGCCGACCTTCAGACCGCAGCTGGCGAACATGTGGGCGATCAGGCGGGTGACCGTCGTCTTGCCGTTGGTGCCCGTGACGGCAACGACCGGGATGCGGCCGTCCTCGGCCTTGTTGCCGCTGCCGAAGAGGTGGCCGACGATGGCTTCGCCGACGTTGCGGCCCTTGCCGAAGCTCGGCGAGAGATGCATGCGCAGGCCCGGCGCGGCGTTGACCTCGACGATGCCGCCGTGGATTTCCTCCAGCGGGCGCAGCACGCTCTCGGCCACCACGTCCACACCGCACACGTGCAGGCCCACGACCTGGGCGGCCGCGATGGCACGCGCGGCCACCTCGGGGTGCACGTCGTCCGTCACGTCGGTGGCCGTGCCGCCCGTGGACAGGTTGGCGTTGTTGCGCAGGATGACGCGCTGGCCCTTTTGCGGCACCGATTCGGGCGCCAGGCCCTGCTGCGTGAGGCGGTCGACGGCGATGTCGTCGAAGCGGATCTTGGTCAGCGAGGTGGCATGGCCATCGCCGCGCTTAGGGTCGGCGTTGACTTTGTCGACCAGCTCCTTGACCGTGTGCGTGCCGTCGCCGATGACGTGCGGCGGGTCGCGGCGCGCGGCGGCGATGAGCTTGTCGCCGATGACGAGCAGGCGGTAGTCCGAGCCGGGCAGGAACTTCTCGACCATGACCGGGCCGATCTCGTCGGCGGCCTTGTAGGCGGCCTCGATGCCCTCGCGCGTCGTCACGTTGACCGTCACGCCCTTGCCCTGGTTGCCGTCCTGCGGCTTGACGACGACCGGCAGCCCGATGTCCTGTGCCGCGGCCCAGGCGTCATCCACTGAGTCCACCGGCCGGCCCGTGGGCACCGGCACGCCGGCGGCCTGCAGCAGGCGCTTGCACAGGTCCTTGTCCTGCGCGATGGACTCGCTGACGGCGCTGGTCGCGTCCACCTCGGCAGCCCAGATGCGGCGCTGCTTGGCGCCCCAGCCGAACTGCACCAGGCTGCCCTGCGTCAGGCGCCGGTAGGGGATGCCGCGGGCGATGGCCGCGTTGACGATGGAGCCGGTGGAGGGACCGAGGCGGATGTCTTCGTCCAGCTCGCGCAGCTGGGCCAGCACGGCGTCGGCGTCGAACTCACCGCCGCCCTCATCACGATGAAGTGCGGCCAGCACGAGCTTCAAGGCCTGCTCGAAGGCCAGGCGGCCGACGTCTTCCTCGCTGTACTCGATGACCAGCTGGTAGGTGCCGGCCTCGGGCGTCACATGCGTCTGGCTGAAGGTGACCGGGCAGCCGGCCTGGGCCTGCAGGGCCAGCGTCGCCTGCTCCAGCACCTGGGCCAGCGACGCGTCTGCGCGCAGCTCACCGACGGTGGGAAAGAGCTGGCGCAGCCGGGGCTCGAAGCCGGGCAGGCGTTCGAGCGAGCGCTCGGACTCGTTGCAATGCACGATGGCCTCGATGGCCGTGTGGCGGCTCCACATGTTGGGGCCACGCAGCGCGCGGGTGCGGGAAACGTCCATGGGTCGTATTCTTTAGGCGAGGTGCAGGGTGGGCACGAAGGTGTCGAGGCCGGCGGCGATCAACTCGGGTGAGATGCCCAAGGACCAGGCGGCGGCGACGGCGGCGAGCAGCGTGGAGGCGTCGACGGCCTGGTCACCAAAGCGCCGCAGCAGCGCGTCAATGTTGGCGCCGGGCGTCTCGGCAGGGCCGTGCGCCAGCACGGCGGCGCCGCCGCGCAGGAAGACGGCACGGCCACCCCGGTCGCGGTGGTGCTGGATGGCTTCGAGGTTGCCGTCTTCGGCGTAGAAGACGACCTCGCCGTCGCTCAGCTCGGCCATGTCGACGAGGCGCGGATGGGCCGCATTCAGTACGCTGGCGCCGTCGCTGAGCACAACGTCGATCTGGGTGCGCAGCACCTTGTAGAGCTGGTCCACGTCCTGCACGTCGAACTCCGCCAGCGCATCGATGCCGTCCAGGTCGGTGACGACGCCGACCAGGGCGCGGTCATAGGCCAGCCCATCACGCAGGATGGAGGCCGGGTCGTTCTCGACGACGACGGCATTGACGCCACGGTTCATCAGCAGGCGGTGGGCCGCGTCCCAGCGCGCGCTGTTCTTCTTCTCGACACGGCGGGTGCCGAGGAACAGGCCGTCGCGGCAGGCCAGGCCGACGTGGCGGCCGTTCAGGTGCAGCAGCCAGGCGACGAGGCGCGAGATCTGCGGGCCGCCGCGCGAGCCGGCCACGCCGACGATGGGGATGCGGCCGGTCTCGTCTTCTGCGAACAGGTGGTCGATGATGGCCTGGCCGACGGGCTGGGGCGCGCCGCCGGCAGGCTTCAGGTGCATCAGCAAGCCTGGGCCGGCGTTGACCTCGACGATGGCGCCGCCGGTCTCGCTCAGCGGCCTGGCGATGTCCTCGGTGACGAGGTCCACGCCCGCGATGTCCAGCCCCACGGTGCGGGCCGCGAGCGACACGGCGTGGGCGACCTCGGGATGGACATCAGGCGTGCAGTCGATGGCGACGTTGCCGTTGCGCTGGATCAGCACGGACTTGCCGGCGGGCGGCACGGCCTCGGGCGAGAAACCTTGGCGCTGCAGGTCCAGCAGCACGACGGCGTCGTCGCCGAGCTGGATGCGGTTGAGCGGGAAGTCCTCGGTCAGGCCGCGACGCGGGTCGGTGTTGATCTGCAGGTCGACCAGCTCGGCCACCGTGTGCTGGCCGTCACCGTGCACCCAGGCCGCCTCGCCGCGCGCAGCCGCCACGACCTGGCCGCCGACGACCAGCACGCGGTGCTCGTTGCCGCGGATGTAGCTCTCCACCAGCACCGACGAACCCTCCGCGTCGGCCAGCTTGAAGGCGGCCTCGCAGTCGGCTTCGTTGGCGATGTCCAGCGTGACGCCACGGCCGTGGTTGCCATCGCTGGGCTTGATGACGACGGGCAGGCCAAGGTCTTGCGCGGCGGCCCAGGCGGCGGCGGCGGTCTTGACCTCGTGGCCGCTGGGCACCGGCACGCCGACGGCCTTGAGCAGCGTCTTGGTCAGGTCCTTGTCGCCGGCGATGCCTTCGGCGATGGCGCTGGTCATGTCGGTCTCGGCCGTCCAGATGCGGCGCTGGCGCGCGCCGTGGCCCAGCTGCACGAGGTTGCCGTCGTTCAGGCGGATGTGCGGGATGCGCCGGTCCGTCGCGGCGGCGACGATGGCTGCGGTGGAGGGGCCGAGGTAGCAGTCGTCCAGCTTGTCGCGCACGCGGGCCACGGCAGCCGGCACGTCGAAGGGCTGGTCATTGATGACGGCCATGATCAAGGCGTGGCCCTCGGCCAGCGCCGCACGGGCGACCTGCTCGTCACGCGCCCGGAACACCATGCGGTAGACGCCGCGCTGGCTGGTGGAGCGCGTCTGGCCGAAGCCCGTGGGCATGCCGGCAAGGTTCAGCAACTCGATGACGATGTGCTCCAGCACATGGCCGCACCAGGTGCCCTCGCGCAGCCGCTCGATGAAGCCGCCGCGCTCGCCGACGCCGCAGTGGTGCTCGATCAGTGCGGGCAGGGCGGTCGTCAGGCGGTCGTTGAAGCCGGGGAGCAGGTGGCTGGGATGGTCCTCCAGCTCGCCGAGGTCCAGCCAGACCTCCAGCACCGGCCGGTAGGTCCACATGTTGGGCCCGCGCAGGTAATTGATGCGCAGCAGGCGGATGTCGTTCTTCTGGCTCATGCAGCTTGTGGAGTGAGGGGGTTGTGCGGGTGCCAAGCGCGTGGAATTGTGCGCCGAAGTCATCAGACAGAATCGCGGCAGACCGCCGGAACCAAGAACAACATGCAAGACCTTCCTCCCACCATTGCGCCGCACCCTCAATTGGCCGCCCTGCAGGGGCGACTCCTTGCTGGCGAGAACGTGGTGGCCACGCTGGAGGTTGACCTGGACGCGCAAGCCAACTTCGCTCAGGGGGTGATTGCGCTGACGAATTCACGCCTGCTGGCGTTCGATCCGGCCGGCGGCAGCTGGGCTGAGCATGCGCTGGCCCCGGGCCAGAGCCTGCGCCTGAGCGACCACGGCGGGCTGGCCTTCATGGAGCTGTTCGACGCCCGGCAGCGCCTGGCGCGCTGGCGCTTCACACTGGCTGGCAACCCAGCGGCCGTGCGGCTGGTGGACGCCTTCGACCGCGAGGTGCAGCGCCTGTCCGGCCAGGTGCCGGCCGAAGTGGAGGCCGACGATGAAGACGCCGCATTCGACTTCGGGGAGGCCAGCAAGCCGCCCAGCACCTGGGTGCTGCTGCGACTGTGGCGCTTTGCGCGGCCCTATCAGGGGCAACTGCTGCTGGGCTTTTCGCTGATGCTCGGCTCGATTGGCGCGACGTTGGTGGCGCCTTACCTGAGCATGCCGCTGATGGACAAGGTGCTGATCCCGTTTCAGAACGGCCAGTCGATCGACACCATGCTGGTCGGGTCGCTGCTGGGCGGCCTGCTGGGCGCGGCGCTGTTCTCTTGGCTGCTGGGCTGGGCCAAGACCTATCTACTGGCCTTGGTGTCCGAGCGCATTGCCGCCGACCTGCGCACGGCGACCTTCGATCACTTGCTCGGCCTGTCGCTCGAATACTTTGGCAACAAGCGCACCGGCGACCTGATGTCGCGCATCGGCTCCGAGACCGACCGCATCAGCGTGTTCCTGAGCCTGCACGCGCTGGACTTCATCACCGACGTGCTGATGCTCATCATGATCTCGGCGATCCTGTTCAACATCCACCCTGGCCTGGCGCTGGCCACGCTGGTGCCGCTGCCCTTCATCGCCTGGATGATTCACCTGGTGCGAGACCGGCTGCGCACCGGCTTCGAGAAGATCGACCGCGTCTGGGGCGAGGTCACCAACATCCTGGCCGACACCATCCCCGGCATCCGCGTGGTCAAGGCCTTTGCCCAGGAAAAGCGCGAGGCGCAGCGCTTCCGGGAGGCCAACGCCAAGAACCTGGCCGTGAACGACCGCCTCAACAAGACCTGGAGCCTGTTCGGGCCCACCGTCTCGCTGCTGACGGAGATGGGCTTGCTCGTGGTCTGGGGCGTGGGCATCTGGTTGATCTCGCACCAGAGCATCACGGTCGGCACGCTGACCGCCTTCCTGGCCTACATCGGCCGCTTCTACGGTCGGCTGGATTCGATGAGCCGCATCGTGTCGGTGACGCAGAAGGCCGCGGCTGGCGCCAAGCGCATCTTCGACATCCTCGACCACGTCTCCAACGTGCCCGACCCGGTGAACCCGCTGCCGTTCGAGAACGTCACCGGTGCGATCTCCATGCAGGGCCTGAACTTCCGCTACGGCTCGCGCTCGGTGGTGCGCAACCTCAACCTCGACATCCGCCCCGGCGAGATGGTGGGCCTGGTGGGCCACAGCGGTTCGGGCAAGAGCACGCTGGTCAACCTGATCTGCCGCTTCTACGACGTGACCGAGGGCGCGATCAAGGTGGACGGCGTGGACCTGCGCCGCATCAAGGTGACCGACTACCGCCGCCACATCGGCCTGGTGCTGCAGGAGCCCTTCCTGTTCTTCGGCACCATCGCCGAGAACATCGCCTACGGCAAGCCCGACGCGACGCGCGACGAGATCGTTAGCGCCGCGCGCGCGGCCCATGCGCACGAGTTCATCCTGCGCCTGCCGCATGGCTACGACAGCCTCGTCGGCGAGCGCGGCCAGGGCCTGTCGGGCGGCGAGCGCCAGCGCATCTCCATCGCCCGCGCGCTGCTGATCGACCCCGCCATCCTCATCCTCGACGAGGCGACCAGTGCGGTCGACACGGAGACGGAGAAGGAAATCCAGCGTGCCCTCGACAACCTCGTCAAGGGCCGCACGACGATTGCCATCGCCCACCGCCTGTCCACGCTGCGCAAGGCCGATCGACTCGTCGTGATGGACCGCGGCGAGATCGTCGAGCTGGGCCCGCACGACGAGCTGATCGCCAAGCAGGGCCACTACTGGCGCCTGTGGGAAGCCCAGGCCCGCCGCGTCGACGCCGAGGAGGCGGACGATGCCGGCCTGATGGTCGTCGTCCCCAACCCCAGCGCGCATACCGTCGATGCATGAGTTGACGCCCCTCGTCCGGTCTCGCGCCGCTGGACGCGAGCGAGCCCAGCCGGTCCCCCTGGGGGACAGCGATGCTCGCGGCATCGAGCCTCGAGCACATCGCTTGACGGGCCGGCTTGGCGAGCTGGAGTCGGACACAAGCAGTCCCTGCGGACTGCTTGTGCCTACGGAAGGCCATTGGCCTCTGGCCAATGGCAGGCCCGGCGCTCAGCCCCAACACAGGACCACTGACATGACTGCACTCGACCGCGATCTCGAACTGGCCGCCGCCTGCACCGAGCATGGCTTCGACCTGACCGCTCCGCTGCAGATCGGCGGCAGCTACACCTCGCTGGTGCGCGATGGCCGAACGCTTTACTTGAGCGGGCAGCTGCCACGCATTGGAGACCATGTGGCCGTGGCCGGCGTCGTCGGCGCCGAAGTGAGCCTGGAGCGCGCCAAGCGCGCCGCGGCCATCGCGACGCTGCGTGCTCTCACGCTGCTGCGCCAGGAACTGGGCAGCCTGCAGCGTCTGCGGGGCGTGCTGCGGGTGACTGTCTTCGTGCACTGCACGGCCGATTTCACCCAGCACAGCGAGGTGGCCGACGGCGCTTCCGACCTGCTGTGGCGCGTGCTCGGCACGGCTGGCGCTCACACGCGCACGTCGGTCGGCGTGCTGCAGTTGCCCAAGAACGCGGCGGTCGAGCTCGACCTGATCGCGTCCGCCAACGACGTGGAGTCCTGACGATGTCCTTCACCCTGCCTTTTCGCGATCTGCAGCTGGACGCCAACGGCCGGCTGGTGCTGACCGATCTGAACGGCGAAAGCCATGTCGGCGTGACGCCGGTGCGCGCCCATCCCATCTCGGCGCCGGACGAGGGCGTGTCCCTGGTCGGCGTGCATGGCCACGAGCTGGCCTGGATCCCGCGCCTGTCCGGCCTGCCCGATGGCCCGCGCGACCTGCTGGAGTCAGAACTGGTGGCGCGGGAGTTTCATCCGACGCTGCAGCGGCTGATCTCGGTCAACACCTTCGCCACGCCCAGCACCTGGCGCATCGCGACCGACCGCGGCGAGGTCGACTTCGTGCTGAAGAGCGAGGAAGACATCCGCCGCCTGGAGGAGGGCCGGCTGCTGATCACGTCCAACCACGGCGTGCAGTTGCAGGTGCCCGACCGCTGGGCGCTGGACAAGCACTCCAAGCGCCTGCTGGAGCGCTTCTTGTAGCAAGGTTTGCGCGCAGCGCGACCGTCCCTCGCGCGACTGCTGTGGAACCGGCTCTGCCGGGCCACTGGCAGTGCCCCCTTGAGGGGGCGCGCGAAGCGCGTAGGGGGTGTTTTATTCGCCCATCTGCGACTGCAGATAGTTCTGCTCGCCGACGGTGGTGACGAGTTCCAACTGGGTTTCGAGGTGGTCGATGTGCTCCTCGGTGTCGTCCAGGATCTGCACGAACAGCTCGCGGGACACGTAGTCGCGCACGCTTTCGCAGTAGGCGACGGCTTCCTTCAGGTGCACATGCGAGGCCTTCTCGATGATGAGGTCGCAGCTCATCGTCTCCACGGCGTTCTCGCCGATGTAGAGCTTGCCGAGATCCTGCAGGTTGGGCAGGCCGTCCAGCGTCAGCACGCGCTCGATGAGCTTGTCGGCGTGCTTCATCTCCTCGATGGACTCCTCGTACTCGTGCTTGGCCATCTTCATCAGGCCCCAGTTCTTCAGCATGCGGGCGTGCAGGAAATACTGGTTGATGGCCGTCAGCTCCAGCTTGAGCTGGGCGTTCAGATGGACGAGGACTTGCGCATCGCCTTTCATGGGGGGCTCCGAATCGTGAAATTGAGCCGCAGTATCCCCAGCGAAAGCCCCTCGGCAAAGTCGCTAGTTTTGCAAATGAGACGGATTCGCATTATGATTGCGGCCATGATTGTTTGTGTCTGCCACCGCGTCTCGGACCGAGACATCGCGATTGCCGCCTCCAGCGGCTGCCCGACTTTCGAGGCGTTGCAGGACGAGTTGCGCGTCGCCACGGCCTGCGGCGCCTGCCATGACTGCGCCTGTGCGGTTTTCGAGGAAAGTCGGGTCGAAGACGCCGCTCCGCGGGCACGCCGCATCGTGATCACCCAGGCACGCCTGGCCGCATGAACTAGAATGCTGCCTGGCGCCGACATCCGGCGCCTTTTTGTTGGTCTTGTTTCCTGAACGTCGTTGTGCATTCCGCAGCCGATCCGGGGCGGGCCACGCAGCACGACAACAGTAAGGAAATCTCATGAGCACCATGCAAACCGGCACCGTCAAATGGTTTGATGACGGCAAGGGCTTCGGCTTCATCACGCCGGCCGACGGCAGCAAGGACTTGTTCGCCCACCACAGCGAAATCAAGAACAACGGCGGCTTCCGCACCCTGGCCGAAGGCGCCCAGGTGGAATTCGAAGTGAAGCAGGGCCCCAAGGGCCTGCAAGCTGCGAACATCCGTTCGCTGTAATCCCTCACGGCCTCGGCCGTTGAGTCAAGCCCGCACCCTGTGCGGGCTTTGTGCTTTCTGGGCCTGTCCACCGACAATCGCTGTCTTATGTCCGCACTGCCTGCCCTGCCTAAGGCCCTGACCGCCTATCGCCCGTTCTGGGCGAAGCGTTTCGGTCCCGCGCCCTTCCTGCCCATGTCCCGGGCGGAGATGGAGCAGCTCGGCTGGGATTCCTGCGACATCATCATCGTCACCGGGGACGCCTACGTCGACCACCCGAGCTTCGGCATGGCCGTCATCGGCCGCACGCTGGAGGCGCAGGGTTTTCGCGTTGGCATCATTGCTCAGCCGGACTGGCAGAGCGCCGACGCCTTCAAGGCGCTGGGCAAGCCCAACCTGTTCTTCGGCGTCGCGGCCGGCAACATGGATTCGATGATCAACCGCTACACGGCTGATCGAAAAATCCGCAGCGACGACGCCTACACGCCTGGCGGCGAAGGCGGCAAGCGCCCCGACCGTGCGACGCTCGTGTACACCCAGCGCTGCCAGGAGGCTTTCAAGGACGTGCCCGTCGTCATCGGCGGCATCGAGGCCAGCCTGCGCCGCATCGCGCATTACGACTACTGGCAGGACAAGGTGCGCCGCTCCGTGCTGGTGGACGCCAAGGCCGACCTGCTGGTCTACGGCAACGCCGAGCGCGCCATCATCGAGATCGCCCACCGCCTGGCACGCCGTGAGCCCATCGAGAGCCTGACCGACGTGCGCGGCACGGCCTTCATGCGCCGCACCGACGACCCGACGGCGGAAGGCTGGTTCGAGCTGGACTCGACCGAGGTGGACCGCCCCGGCCGCATCGACGACCTGATCAGCCCCTACCAGATCGTCGACGACAAGGTCTGCAAGACCGAAGAACCCGACGCGCCCAAGCCGATCACCATCCACAAGATCGGCCGCATCCAGATGCCGCCGCGCGACCACACCGTCGTGCGCCTGCCCGCCTACGAGCAGGTCAAGAGCGACCCGGTGCTCTACGCCCACGCCAACCGCGTGCTGCACCTGGAGACCAACCCCGGCAACGCGCGAGCGCTGGTGCAGCGCCATGGCGAGCGCGACCTGTGGATCAACCCGCCACCCATCCCGCTGACGACGCCGGAGATGGACCACGTCTTCGACCTGCCTTACGCGCGTGCACCGCACCCGAGTTACGCAGACGAGCAGAACAGCCACGACGGTGCGACCAAGATCCCGGCCTGGGAAATGATCCGCTTCAGCGTGAACATCATGCGCGGCTGCTTCGGTGGCTGCACCTTCTGCTCGATCACCGAGCACGAAGGGCGAATCATTCAAAGCCGCAGCGAAGACTCCGTCATCCGCGAGATCGAGGAGATGCGCGACAAGGTGAAGGGCTTCACCGGCATCGTGTCGGACCTCGGCGGCCCCACGGCCAACATGTACCGCATCGGCTGCAAGAGCCCCGAGATCGAGGCCGCCTGCCGCAAGCCCAGCTGCGTCTACCCGGGTATCTGCCCGAACCTCAACACCAGCCACGACCCGCTGATCAAGATGTACCGCCGCGCGCGTGCGCTGCCGGGCGTCAAGAAGATTCTCATCGGCTCCGGCCTGCGCTACGACCTGGCCGTGGAGTCGCCCGAGTACGTGAAGGAGCTCGTCACCCACCACGTCGGCGGCTACCTAAAGATCGCGCCCGAGCACACCGAGGGCGGGCCGCTGTCCAAGATGATGAAGCCGGGGATCGGCAGCTACGACCGCTTCAAGCAGATGTTCGAAGCAGCGAGTGCGGCGGCCGGCAAGAAGCAGTACCTGATCCCGTACTTCATCGCGGCCCACCCCGGCACCAGCGACGAGGACATGATGAACCTCGCGGTCTGGCTGAAGAAAAATGGCTTTCGTGCCGACCAGGTGCAGACCTTCTACCCCAGCCCGATGGCGACAGCCACGGCGATGTACCACTCGGGCAAGAACCCGCTCAAGGGCATCAGCCGCGACGAAACTCGCGGCGAGAGCGTGGACATCGTGCGCGGCGAGCGCCGCCGCCGCCTGCACAAGGCCTTCCTGCGATACCACGATGCCAACAACTGGCCGCTGCTGCGCGAGGCGCTGAAGGCCATGGGCCGGGCCGACCTCATCGGCAATGGCAAGCACCACCTGATCCCGAGTTATCAGCCGATCACCGACGGCGGCTACGAGAGCGCGCGGCGCAAAAACTCGACCAGTGCCAAGCCCGCGGCCAAGGCCCCCGGTGGCAGCGCCGATGAAGCCGGCCAAGTCGACCACCACAGCGCGCAAGGGCCAGCTCTTGACCCAGCACACCGGCCTGCCACCGCGTGTCACGGGCGCGGGTCGCAGCAGCCTGCCCCGTGCGGGCAAACCCGCAAAACGTTGAGTCAATTCGCGGGACTTTTGCCCCCGCTTTTCGTGGCGGCGGTGCTGAGGATGCACTACGCTTGCGGCTCTTGACGAGAAGAGGCCGCCGCACTGTGGCCGCCCAAGCCCGGAGCCCTGGCCCCCATGCAAGAGACACCCGCCGCTGACGACGATCTGCTCGAACTGCTCGACGAGCCCGAGCACGCCGACGGCGAACATCGACACAACGACCGGCCCTGGCGCATCCTCATCGTCGACGACGACGGCGACGTCCACAAGGCCACCGAACTGGCCATGCAAGGCCTGACGGTCGAAGGCCAGCCGCTCATCTTCCTGCACGCTTCTTCCGCGGCACAGGCGCGCCAACTGCTCGCCAGCGAGGATGACCTCGCCGTCGTGCTGCTGGACGTCGTCATGGAGAGCGAGGACGCCGGCCTGCAGCTCGTGCGCCACATCCGCGACGAGCTGCGCATGAACGCCGTGCGCATCGTGCTGCGCACCGGCCAGCCCGGCTATGCGCCCGAGATCGAGACGGTGCAGGCCTATGACATCAACGACTACAAGACCAAGTCCGAGCTGACGCGCACCCGGCTCTACACCGTGCTCACCGCGGCCGTGCGCTCCTACCGGCAGATCTGCGCGCTGGAGGCCAATCGTCGCGGCCTGGAGATGATCGTCGAGAGCAGCACGTCGCTGTCGCGCATGCGCGGGTTGAGCCGCTTCGCCGAAGGCGTCGTCACGCAGCTGTGTGCGCTGCTTGGCATCCTGCCCGAGGGCCTGGTGTGCGCCCAGGTCGGCGGCCAGAACGGCGACGAGGTGCGCATCGTCGCGGCCGCCGGCCAGTACAGCGGCCTCATCGACCGGCCGCTGTCCCAGGTCAAGATCACCGCGGTGCGCGAGCGCCTGGAGCGCTGCCTGCGCGAGCAGCTCAACATCTACGACGACGGCACCGTCCTCTACTTCGGCATGGGTCAGGGCCGGGCGATGGCCGCGCTGGTCGACGTGGGCCGCGAGCTCGACGAGCTCGACCAGCAGCTGCTGCGCGCTTTCTGCTCCAACATCGCGGTCGGCTTCGAAAATGTGGTGCTGTACAGCCAGCTGCTGGACCAGGCCCTACAACGACCCGCTGCTGCGCCTGCCCAACCGCAACCGCTTCGTCGAGCTGCTCGACAAGAACCTGAAGGACCCGGCCGGTGTCACGCTCGCGCTGATCGACATCGACGACTTCTCCGACATCAACGACGCCTTCGGCCACCACTTCGGCGACCAGGTGCTGCAGGCCGTCGTGCATCGCATGAGCGACGTGCTGGGCCTGAACACCGCGATGGCCCGCGTCGGCGCCGACACCTTCGGCGTGCTGGGCGAGCATGCCAAGGTCTGCCCCGAGACCGTCAACGGCGTCTTTGCCGACCCCTTCATCGTCGCCGGCGAACGCCTGCAGCTGTCGGCCACGACCGGCCTGGTGCGACTGGGTGAATCCAAGGCCGTCGGCTCCGAGCTGCTGCTCGACGCCCAGATCGCGCTCAAGCGCGCCAAGCAGCAGCAGCGCGGCTCATCGCAATATTTCTCTGCCGCGATGGGCAGCGACGCGCGCGAACGCTTCAAGCTGCTCAAGGGCCTGCGGACTGGTTTCGAGGAAAGCCAGCTCTTCGTCGTCTACCAGCCCCAGGTCGACCTGAACAGTGGCCGCGTCGTCGGTGCCGAGGCACTGCTGCGCTGGCGCACGCTGGACGGGCGCTTCATCCCGCCCGACCAGTTCATCCCGCTGGCCGAGCAGAGCGGCCTCATCATCCCCATCGGTGAGTTCGTCATGCGCACGGCCTGCACGCAGCTGCAGAAGATGCAGGCCCTGGGCCATGCCGACTTCCGCATGGCCGTCAACGTGTCCATGGCGCAGTTTCGCCATCCCGGCTTCATCGACATGCTGGCCCGTTCGCTGCAGGACTGTGCCGTCGTCGGCCAGAACATCGAGCTCGAGATCACCGAGTCCATGGCCATGGAAGACGCCGACCTCGTGCTGCGCGTGCTGGCCGACATCAAGCAGCTCGGTTTCAGCGTCGCCATCGACGACTTCGGCACCGGCTTCTCGTCATTGAGCCAGCTGCGTCAGCTGCAGGTGGATCGTCTCAAGATCGATCGTGCCTTCGTGCAGGAGGCGCAGAGTTCCTCCGCCGGCTCCACCATCGCGCAGATGGTCGTCAACCTCGGCCGCGGCCTGGGCCTGACCGTCATCGCCGAAGGCATCGAGACCGAGGAGCAGCGCCAGTACCTCATCGGCCTGGGTTGCCACGAAGGCCAGGGCTGGCTGTTCGCCAGGCCGATGCCGGCAGATCAGCTGGAAACCTGGATGCAGAAATGAGCCCCTCGCCCGGGCTCACCGCTGGACGCGGGTGAGCCCGGTCGGTCCCCCTGGGGGACGGCGATGCACGCGGCATTGAGCCGCGCGCACATCGCCACACGGGCCGGCTTGGGAGCGGCCCGGCGCTCGGCCCGCCAACACCACTGAAGCCCTGATTGCGTCGGGACGGCGGAACCCTAAACTGCGCCGTCTTTTTGACGACAAGCCAGGAGCGTTCATGAGTCTCGCCAAGATCCTCGTCGCCCAAGGTGGCGGCCCCACCGCCGTCATCAACCAGAGCCTCGTCGGCGTCGTGCTCGAGGCGCGCCGCCAGGCCGGCGTGGGCAAGGTCTACGGCGCGCGCCATGGCGTGCGCGGCATCGTCAACGAGGACTTCGTCGACCTCACGCAGGAGACCAGCCACAACCTGGAGCTGGTGGCCAACACGCCTGCCTCGGCGCTGGGCTCCACGCGCGACAAGCCCGATGCGGCCTACTGCCGCGAGATCTTCACGGTGCTGCAGGCCCACGGCATCACGCACTTCTTCTACATCGGCGGCAACGACTCATCGGACACCGTGCGCATCGTGTCCGAGGAGGCCGCGGCGGCGAACTACCCGCTGCGCTGCGTCCACATTCCCAAGACCATCGACAACGATCTGGTCGGCAACGACCACACGCCGGGCTTCCCGTCCGCCGCGCGCTTCGTGGCCCAGGCCTTTGCCGGTGCCAACCTCGACAACGCCGCGCTCCCCGGTGTCTACGTCGGCGTCGTCATGGGCCGCCACGCCGGCTTCCTGACGGCGGCCGCAGCCCTGGGCAAGAAGTTCGATGACGACGGCCCCCACCTCGTCTACCTGCCAGAACGCCACTTCGACAACGAGCAGTTCCTGCGCGACGTCAAGGCCACGCACGAGCGTTATGGCCGCTGCGTCATCGCCGTCAGCGAGGGCATCCACGACGCGGCCGGCACGCCCATGCTGTCCAAGCTCGCAGGCGACCTGGAGCGCGACGCGCACGGTAACGTGCAGCTCAGCGGCACCGGCGCGCTGGCCGACCTGCTGTGCGAAGAAATCAAGGCCAGGCTCGGCATCAAGCGCGTGCGCGGCGACACCTTCGGCTATCTGCAGCGCAGCTTCCTCGGCTGCGTCAGCGATGTTGACCAGCGCGAGGCCCGCGAGGTGGGCGAGAAGGCCGTGCAATACGCCTTCCACGGCGACCGTGATGGCTCGGTCGCCATCAAGCGAACGGGCACCTACGCGGTCGACTACGAGCTGCTGCCGCTCACCGCCGTCGCCGGCAAGACGCGCACGATGGAAGACCATTTCATCACCGCGAGCGGCACCGACGTGACCGACGCCTTCCGGCTCTACCTGCGCCCGTTGCTGGGCTCGGGCATGCCGGATGCGTTCCGGCTGCGGCCCAACCCGGTGGCCAAGGTGCTCAACAAGGGCTGACGAGCTACCGCCCCGCTGGATCGGGAGGGCGACCGTCGAGCCAGGGCCGTCAATGGACGTGGCAGCCCAGATCCCGAATTGCGAGGCGCGGCGGCTGTTGTGGGCCCGCGGCGCCTGCGCGCGCGGTTTGCAGGGCACCCCAGCCTTGCCGCAACGCGGCTTCCAGCCAGATGGCCAGGGTCATGGTGATCTACCTTTGGTTGTCGGCGGGCTCAGCGCTGCCGCCGCCGCCAGGCCAGCAGCCCGGCCATGCCGCCCAGCATCAGCGCCCAGCTCGACGGTTCCGGCACCGGGTTGGCCACGTTGCCGTTGTCGCCGACAACGAGGGTGGCGTTCAGGCCGCTGACCAGCGTGATCGTCGGGTCGATGAAGGCGGTGGCTTGGCCGGGGTAGGTCAGCAGGGAGTTGGCGATGCCCGCGTCGGCGTTGGCCATCAATGCGATGGTGCTGACGAAGCTCAACGCGTCGCCACCCACCATGCCCGCGGTGGCGACGAAGTACATGTCCAGGCTGAAGCTGCCTGCGCCGCAACCGGGCGTGCTGGCGTCGGCCAGCTGGCCGTAGTTGCCGCATTTCTGGTACGCGGTGGTCTGCATGCTGGCTCCGGGCACGTTGAAGCTCGTCACGGCCCCTGGACCGAGCTGTAGCCGTAGCCTGAGCCCGTCAGCAGCCACTTGCCGCTGACGTTGGCGAGCGCGTCGCCGTTGCCGATGCGGGCGGCGATGTCGGCTGCGGCTGCGCTGTCGTTGGCCACCAGCAGCACGCGATAGCCCAGCGCCGAGCCGGCGGCGGAGCGGCCGGCGGTGGACTGCGTGGTTGCCGCGAAGGCGCTGGCGTCGGGCGTCAGCGTCACCTGCAATTGGGCGAGTGAGCCGCTGTTGCCCCAGCTCACCACGCCGCCGGTGTAGGGCGTGCCGGCGCCGCCCCCGAAGGTGTAGACCGAGCCGTTGTTGATGCCTCCTTCAACGACGTTGCCGCTGGGGTAAGCAAAGGCCGAGCCCGAGATGGAGACGGCCGCAGGCAGATAGCTCGGCCCCGGCGGGCTCGGCGGGCCGCTCTCCTCCGCGGCGGCCGCGGCGGACAAGACCGTCAACAGGATGGCAATTGCTGCACGCATCGCGAATCTCCCAGGGGCTGTGGTGGGAGCGGATGCTAGGAGGGCAGGGCGCACGGCGCTGCCCCCGCTACCAGGGGCAGGGGCAATGTCCGGTTTTTCGAGATCGGCCCGCTTGCCCGGCGTGGGCGTGCGCCAGGTCTGACTGTTCACGTTGGTGCTTCACAGAGCTTTACCGCCAGCCGCCTGGCCGCGCCCCCGCGTGCCCTGTCTGTGCGGGCTCAGGGCTTGGGCTTGATCAGCTTGGGATGCCACTCGTTGACGGCCAGCAGCGCCGCCGAACCGAAGTGCCGGTGCAGCTCGGCCACCATCTCGCCGTTGACGATGACGGGGTCGGTGTCCACGGCCTTGCGTGCCACCTCCATGTCCGAGGTCGCGAAGATGAACAGGCCGCGCCAGCCGTCCACGCCATCGAACGGGCCCGCGTAGACCAGCAGGCCTTCCTTCGCCAGCCGGCCCATGTTGGCGAAATGGCCCTTGAACATCTCGTCGCGCGCCGGCCCGTCGGGCATGCGCTTCGGCCCCGTCTTCAGCAGCACGAAGGTGTAGCCGCGCAGGCCCTGGTCGTTGGCGCCCCAGGCCTGGGCCTTGGCGGCGTCGTAGGCGGGGGCCTCCTGGGCTTGGGCACCCAGACAGCAGAGCAGCGCGAGCGCGCAGGCAGTGAAGCGTTTGGCGAAACCTACGGTGTTCATGGTGTGGCGGCGCGGCAGTCGGAGTGCGAGGATTGAACCGCACCCCAGCTCTGCGGAGACCGCGATGAAACCCACCCCACCCGGCTGGCCGCGCCTGTCGTCGGCCGTCTACTGTGCGAACGCCCGCGAGGCCATCGCCTGGTACTGCCAGGCCTTCGGCTTCACGGTCGAGATCGTCGTGGACGCACCCGACGGCAGCGTCGAGCACAGCGAGATCCGCTACGGCGAAGCCATCGTCATGGTGACCGAGGGCAGCGCGGCGCGCGAGGTGCGCTTCGGCGTGCCGGGGCGGGCGCCGAAGGCCGCCGGCGGCGCCAACACGCAGAGCCTCTTCCTCTACGTCGATGACGTTGATGCCCACTGCGCCCAGGCGCGCGCGGCCGGGGCCGTCGTGACCTACGAGCTGACGAACAACGACTACGGCGCCGACTACTGGACCGATCGCAGCTACGGTTGCGTGGACCCGGACGGCCACCTGTGGTGGTTCAGTCAGCGGCTGCGCAACCCGCCCGGCGAGCCGGCCTGACGCCAGGCCAGCAGGCCGACCGCGCCGGCGAGCAGCAAGGCCCAGCTTGCCGGCTCGGGCACGGTGTTGGCCACGTTGCCGCCTTCGCCCAGGATCAACGTTGCGTGCAGGCCCGCAGCCACGGTCACGGTCGGGTCGATGAAGGCGCTGGCCGTGCCGATGAAGTTGGCGCCCGAGCCGCCGGCGTCTGCCGTGCTGTACAGCGTGATCGTGCTGACGAAGCTCAACGCATCGCCGCCCTGCATGCCCAGTGTGGGCATGAAATGGATCGGCAGGGAGAAGCCGCCGTTGCCGCATCCCGCGGCGCCTGGCAAGGTTTGCTCACCGCTGGCGCCGCAGCTGTACTTGGAGAGACTCACGAGGCTGGCGTCCAGCCCCGGCACGCTGGAGCCTGTGATCGCCAGCACCGAGCTGTAGGCCCAGCCCTGCGCCGCGAGCTGCCAGTTGCCGTTGACGGTGGCAAGGGCATCGCCGCTGGCGATGCGCTGGGCCATCGCACCCGCGGCGGCGGCATCATCGGCCACCAGCAGCACGCGATAGGCCAGCCCTGCGATGGCCTCGGCCCCGCCGCTCGTCTGCTGGGTGGCGCTGGCCCAGACGCTGGCTGCGGGCTGCAGCAGGCCCTGCATCTGCGCCAGGGAACTGTCCGCACGGCCCCAACTCGCCACCTGCCCGGTGTAGGGCGTGCCGGCCCCGCCGCCAAAGGTCCAGGCTTCGCCGTTCGCAATGCCGCCCTGCACCTGGCGCCCGAAGGGAAAGGCATAGGCGCTGCCCCCGAACTCGACACCGACGGGCTGGCCTGGCAATGACAGCGTGGCGGCCGCCTGAGCTTGCGCAGCGAGCGCCCCACCCGCCAGAGACATCGCCAGCAGGCCCCAAACAACGGATCGATTCATTTCCTGACTCCCCAATGGCCGCGTGGCGGCGAAGTGCGCGGATGCTAGGCACGATGGTGACGTTTGGCTGTCCCCCGGCGAGGGGGCGATGGCCATGTCCGGTTTTCTAAAAACGCGCCGCAATGGCTCAGCCAACAGCTTGGCAACGCGGCGGCCCGAACCCCTGCCAAAAGCCACTTGCGCGGCTTGGCATCAATCTTCTACATTTGTAGTACGACAACTGTAGAAGTTCGGCCATGACCGAGGAACTGGATGCGGGCGAGGTCTCGCTGAGCGACCTGCAGCTCAGCCTGATGCGCGTGCTGTGGGCGCGTGGCGAGGCCAGCACGGCCGAGGTGGCCGAGGCGCTGCGCGGCGAGCGCGACCTGGCGCACACGACGGTGGCCACGCTGCTGACGCGGCTGGAAAAGCGCGGCCTGCTCAGCAGCCGCCGCGAAGGCCGGGCGCTGCTTTACCAGCCGCTGGTGACGCAAGCCGACGTGCAGCGCTCCATGGTGGGCAGCCTCGTCGACAGCCTGTTCGCCGGCCGCGCCAGCGCCCTCGTCAGCCATCTGCTGGATGCGCGTGGCGTCGACGCCAAGGAGCTCGCCGAGCTGCAGGCGCTGCTGAAACAACGCAAGGGAGAGATCCGCCATGACTGATCTGCTGTTGACCTGGCTGTGCAGCTATCTGCTGCACAGCAGCCTGTTGATCGGTGGCTTGTGGGCGGCCGAACGAGCCGGCCTGCTGGCGCGGCTGGCCATTGCGACGCAGGAATGGCTGTGGCGCCTGGCCCTGCTCGGCGGCCTTGTCAGTGCCAGCCTGCCGCTGCTGCCCGGGCCGGCGCCGGCCGCCGAGCGGGCGCCTGCGCCTGTCGTCATGCGGGCGCCGATGCCGGCTGCGGCCGAAGCCCGGCCCGTCGTGGTCGATGCACTCCCGGCCGCGCGGCCCAGTGCCCAGCTCGGCGCGCTGCCGGTGGCTGCCAGCCTGGCGCCCAAGGCGCAAGACATCGCGGTGGGCTTCCTCGCGTTGTGGCTGGCCGGTGCCGTGCTGCTGCTGTTGGGCCTGGCCTTGCAATGGGCCTGGCTGCGCCGCACCGTGCGCCGCCTGCCCGAGCTGGGCGACGCGCGCTGGCGCACCCTGGCTGCGAGCCTGGCGGGCGGCATGGGTCTGCCGCTGCCGGCACTGCGCCATGCCCGCCCCGGCTGGGCCAGCCCGCTGCTGGCGCCGGGCCGCGCACTCTGCCTGCCGGCCTGGTGCCTGGACCTGCCCGACGACGAGGCCCGCGCCGTGCTGGGCCACGAGCTGGCCCACCTGCGCCGGCGCGACCCGGCCTGGCGGCTGCTCGCCGCCCTCGTGAAGGCACTGCTGTGGCCACAGCTGCTGAACCGCGTCGCGCTGCAGCGGCTGGACCTGCTGGCCTGCGACGCCGCGGCCGCCGCGCCGTCGGGCCAGCGCCTGGCCCTGGCGCAAAGCCTGCTGCGCTGTGCCGAAGCACTGAAGGCCGGGGGCGGCCACCATGGCCCGGCGTTGGCCTGCGGTGCCGCCAGCGCCGGCTCGCCGCTGCTGGCCCGCGTGCGCCGCCTGCTCAAGCCCGAGGGCGAGGACGCGCCGCGCGAGCGCCGCGGCCTGCGCTGGGGGCTGATGGCTGCCATGCTGGCCGCCCTCGTTGCGCTGCCGGCCGTCGTCGTCAGCCACACCGATGGCCGCAGCCTGCTGGAGCGTTTCGACCTCGGCGGGTTGACCGACGGCATGTCGTTCTCGGTACGCGGCACGCGCATCTACAGCCGTTACCCCGGCGGCAGCTTCGCGGTGACGCTGGATGGCAAGGTGGCCTTCAACGACGCCGAGGACGACGTGCAGACGCTGACCGGCACGCTGACCGTGCGGGAACGCGAGGGCGGGCTGATGCGCGAGATGGTGCTGAAGTCCGTGGGCGAGGGCCGCATCGAGCGCGAATACCGCGTCGGCAAAGAGAGCCTGCCGTTGGACGAGGCCGGCCGCCAATGGTGGGGCAAGGCCGTGCAACGCATGGCCGAGAGCCTGACCGATCCGCAGGCGCGCGCCCGCAAGCTGTTCGCCAAGGGCGGCGTGGACGCCGTGCTCGCCGACGTCGAGCGCGCCAGCGAGGACTTCCAGCGCCGCCGCCGCATCGAGGCCGCGCTGCAGCTCGACACGCCGCCCGCGGCCATGCTGGACCGCCTCATTGCCGCATCGGCGGGCCTGCAGGGCGCATTCGAGCGTCGTGAGGCCTTGAGCGCGATCGCGCGCCAACCCTTGGCCGAACCCCAACAGCTGGCTTGGCTGGCCGCTGCGGCCGGTGTCGACGGTGACTTCGAACGCCGCGAGGCCCTGGGTGCGCTGGCGCCCAGGCTGCTCGCCAGCCCAGCCGTGCTCGCGGCCTGGACCGAGGCCGTGGGCCGCATCGGCGGCGACTTCGAACTGCGCACGGCGATCGACAACCAGGTGTCCGCAACCCCCCAGCCCGCCGTGCTCGCTGCCGCGCTGCAGGCCGCGGGCCGCATCCAGGGTGACTTCGAGAAGCGTGAGGCGCTGGGCGCCATCGCCGGCCGGCTGCAGGGCGACGAGGCCGGGCTGGTCGACGCCTATGCTCGCGTCGCGGGCAGCATCTCGGGCGGGTTCGAGCGGCGCGAGGCGCTGAACCGGTTGATGGACTGCCCCAAGCTCGGCCTTGCGGGCCTGGAACGTGTGCTGGCCAGTGCCGAGGCCATGGAGGGCGGCTTCGAGCGCCTGCAGGTGCTGCTGCGCGTGGCCGAGAAGATGGGCCAGGCCAAGCCGGTCGACGCCGGCCTCGTCGAACGCGTTCGCCGCGCCGGCCGCGGCCTGGGCGATCACGAGCGGGGGCAGATCGAGAACGCGCTGGATCGCCTCGGCTGAGGGCGCCGAAAGTCACTTCCGCATCACGCCGCTTGCTGCCATGCTCCGCGCCGTTCGCCATCCCGGACGGAGCCCATCTTGCAACGACGAATCTTCATGAGCAGCGCCGCGCTGGCCGCTGCCTCCACCGCGGCGGTGGCCGCTGAACCCGAGGCCGCCGCCATCGAGGCCTGCGCGCGCGACTACATCGAGGGCTGGTACGCCGGCGACGCCGCGCGCATGGAGCGCTCGCTGCACCCCGAGCTGGCCAAGCGCATCGTCGCGCGCCGGCCCGATGGCCGCAGCACGCTGCAAAACATGGGCGCGATGGCGCTGGTGCAGGCCACGCGCGGGCGTGCCGACAAGCCCGAGACGGGCAAGCGCGCCGACGGGAAGATCCTCGACGTCTTCGGCCGCACGGCCAGTGTGCGGGTCGATGCCGAGGCCTGGATCGACTACATGCACCTGGCCCAGGAAGACGGTCGCTGGCGCATCGTCAACGTGCTGTGGGAGCTGCGCGCGTAGCCGACTTATTCAGGCACGGCCTGGATCAGCTTTTCGAGCCCGACCCGTACTTTCAGCGCAGCCAGCGGCACGACGGCTGCGATGCCGTATTCCGGCCGGGCCGTGTCACGCCGCGCGGGCTCGATCCGCAGGCTGCCGTCGCGGTCGGTCAGCACGGCCACCAGCGGCGTGCTGGCGCTGTCGCCGCGCTTCATCACCATGCCCACCTCGCCCGACTTCAGGCGCACCGTGCAGCCCGGCGGGTACAGGCCGAACTCCTTGATGAGGGCAGCGGTCAGCGCATCGCCCTTGGCGGATTGATATTGCAGCCGCGCCGCGGCGTCGGCCAGCATGGGCGAGCGCCTCAGGCGCGGGCTGAGCTTGGCGGTGAAGCTGTCGGCGCTGTGCACCAGCTGCGCCACCTCGTGGACCTTGGTCGGCCGCCGCGGGTAGCCCGAGCCGTCGTGCTCCTCGTGGTGCTGGCGCACGGCCTCCAGCCAGTCGTTGTCCGTCACGCCGGCCATCTCCAGCATGGCTGCGCTGCGCTCGGGGTGGGACTGGATCTCGACCCGCTGCAGCGGCGTGACCGGCGACACCTGGGTCACCAGCTTGTTCTGCAGCTCGGCCATGGCGATGTTCATCGTCAGCGCCGTGCGCAGCACGCATTGCCGCTGCTGCGCCGACCAGCCCAGCCGCGTGGCCGCCAGGCAGGCGGCCGTCGCCGTGTGCACGGCGTGGCGGCTGGCATAGGCCGTCGGTCCGCCGTCGACGGCCTCGGTGCGCACCGCCTGCAGGATGGCGAGGTCGGGGTCGCGCTCGATGAGGGCCATCAGCGGCCGCGAGGCCTGGTCCAGTGACTGCGTGAAGTCGCCCGCCGGGCTGGCGCGCAGCAGCCGCCCCACCTCGCCCATGCTTTCGTCCCAGTACGCCGGCAACTGATCGCGCCGCGCGTTGGCGATCTTGCGTGCCGGGTCGTCGAACTCGCGCACGTCCACCGTCGCCTCGCGCTCGATCAGCTTCTCCAGCTGATCCACGCTGTCGAACTGATGGCCGCGTGCCAGCAGCAGGCGGCCGCCGACATCGAAGATGCCGAACGGCGTGGGCCTGCCCGGCTGAAAGCGGGTCTTGTGCAGACTCAGCGGCTGAAAGTCCATGGCCTACCGTGAGTGGCCCGCACCCTTGTTAGAGCGCGCCCCGGCCAACCCAACGTCCTTGTTTTTATGACGGGCGGATTACAGCCGGGGGCGGCAGGCCTTGTGCAAGTTTTCTGAGCAACCGGTTGTGACAACCGACACGCAGGGGTCATTGCAATCGAATGAAAACCTAGCCGGCGCGCTTGGCAAGCAGCGCACGCGCCACGCGTGACGCCGGCGGGCGGCCCAGCACGCTGGAGATGAAGGCACCGGCGTCCACCAGCTTGTCGAGGGCTATGCCGGTCTCGATGCCGAGGCCGTTGAGCATGAAGACGACGTCCTCGGTCGCCACGTTGCCCGTGGCACCCTTGGCATAGGGGCAGCCACCCAGGCCGGCCACGCTGGCGTGAAAGCTGTGCAGGCCGAGTTCCATGCTGGCGTAGATGTTGGTGAGCGCCTGGCCATAGGTGTCGTGGAAATGGCCGGACACCTCGGCCAGCGGGAAGTGCTTGAGCGCGCGTTCCATCGCCGCCTGCACCTTGCGCGGCGTGCCGACGCCGATGGTGTCGGCGATGTCGATGGCGTCCACGCCCAGCGCGCGCAGCGGCTTCACGACCGCTTCGACCTGATCGGCGGTGATCTCGCCCTCGTACGGGCAGCCCAGCGCGCACGACAGTGCCGCGCGCACCTTCACGCCGGCCGCGTGGGCACCGGCAATGACCGGCGCGAACCGCTCCAGGCTCTCGGCGATGGAGCAGTTGATGTTCTTCTGCGTGAAGGCTTCGCTGGCCGCCGTGAAGACCAGGACCTCGTCGGGCCTTGACGCCAGCGCCGGCTCCAAGCCCTTGAGGTTGGGCACCAGCACCGAGTAGCGCACATCGGCGCGTCGCTCGATGGCGGCCATGACGGCCGTGTTGTCGCCCATCTGCGGCACCCACTTCGGCGACACGAAGCTGGTGACCTCGATCTCCTTCAAGCCGGCGTTCTGCAGCATCGCCACCAGCCGCGCCTTGTGCTCGGTGGCGACGTTCTCCTTCTCGTTCTGCAGCCCGTCGCGCGGGCCGACGTCGAGGATCTTGACGTGCGAGGGCAGCGCCATGGTCAGGCCTCCAGGCGCAGCAACTCGGCGCCGTCGTTCACCTGATCGCCGATGGCGAAGAGCAGCTCGGCCACCTTGCCGTCGCGCGGCGAGGAGATGGTGTGCTCCATCTTCATCGCCTCCATGACGGCCAGCGGCTGGCCCTTGGTGACGGTGTCGCCGGCCTGGGCGAGGAAGGCGATCAGCTTGCCGGGCATGGGGGCGGTCAGGCGACCACCTTCGGTCGGGCCGTCGCCGGCATGGGCGATCAGGTCCACCTCGGTCAGCACGGCGGAGCCGTTGGGGGCGAAGACGGCGACGCGCTCGCCTTGGGCATAGGTCTTCACGCGAACGCGCTGAAGTTCGGGATCGGTGCCGATAAAGAGCTCGTGCGTCTCGGCATCGGTCGACTGCACCGCAAACTCGGTGGCTTCGCCTTCGACGGTCAGCGTCATGCCGCCGCGGTGGTGGCGCGACAGCAGCACCTCGTGGTGGTTGCCACCGGCTTCGAGGTCGAAGCGCCGCGTGGCCGAGCCGAACATGCGCCAGCCGTCGCGGGCGCTCCATGGGTCTCGGCCTTGGGCTGTGCCTTCGACAGCCAGCGTGTGGGCGACGACGGCGGCGGCGCTGACGCGCAGCGGCAGGCCCGGCTGGTCGAACAGCGCGGCACGTTCGCGCTCGATGAGGCCGGTGTCCAGGTCCGCGTTAGAGAACGACGCCGTGGCCGCGCAGCGGCGCAGGAAGGCCACGTTCGTCTGCAGGCCCACGATGTGCGTGTCGCGCAGCGCCAGGTCCAGCCGGGCCAGCGCCTGCGCACGGTTCTCGCCCCAGACGATGAGCTTGGCGACCATGGAGTCATAGAACGGGCTGATGGCGTCGCCCTCGCGCACGCCGGCGTCGATGCGCACATCGCCGCGCTGGAAAGCCACGTGGGCCGGCCAGCGGGCCACGTCCAGCCGGCCGGTGGCGGGCAGGAAGCCGCCGTCGGGGTTCTCGGCGCAGATGCGCGCCTCGATGGCATGGCCGTGCATGCGCAGCTCGTGCTGTTTGAGCGGTAGCGGCTCGCCCGACGCGACGCGCAGCTGCCACTCGACCAGATCCTGGCCGGTGATCGCTTCGGTCACCGGATGCTCGACCTGCAGCCGCGTGTTCATCTCCATGAAGTAGAAACGGCCATCTTGTTCAGCGATGAACTCGACGGTGCCCGCGCCGACGTAGCCGACCGCCTTCGCGGCAGCCACGGCGGCCTCGCCCATCTGCGCGCGGCGCTCGGGCGTCATGCCGGGCGCGGGGGCTTCTTCCAGCACCTTCTGGTGGCGGCGCTGCACGGAGCAGTCGCGCTCGAACAGGTAGACGCAGTCGCCGTGCGAGTCGCCGAACACCTGGATCTCGATGTGGCGGGGCTTTTGCACATAGCGCTCGATCAGGACCGCGTCGTCGCCAAAGCTGTTGATCGCCTCGCGCTTGCAGGAGGCGAGCGCCGCGTCGAACTCGTCAGCGCTGTAGACCGCGCGCATGCCTTTGCCACCGCCGCCGGCGCTGGCCTTGATCAGCACGGGGTAGCCGATGCGGTCGGCTTCCGTCTTCAGCAGCGCGGGGTCTTGATCGGCGCCGTGATAGCCAGGCACCAGCGGCACGTTGGCGCTTTCCATCAGCCGCTTGGACTCGGCCTTCAATCCCATCGCGAGGATGGCGCTGGGCGGCGGGCCGATGAAGACGAGGCCGGCGTCGGCGCAGGCCTGGGCGAAGGCTTCGTTCTCGCTGAGGAAGCCGTAGCCGGGGTGCACGGCTTGCGCACCGGTGGCCTTGGCGGCTTCGAGGATGCGTTGCCACTGCAGATAGGAGTCGCGCGGCGCCGGGCCGCCGATCAGCACGGCCTCGTCGCAGGCCTTCACGTGCTGGGCGTTGGCGTCGGCCTCGGAGTAGACGGCGACCGTCTGGATGCC
>CAUJSJ030000007.1:0-11845 GCA_963422775.4 uncultured Roseateles sp. | reverse complement strand
ACCATCACCTGCACTCATACCCGCATCGCCCTCCGACATGACCCCCAAGGGCTCGCCCGGGTCGCCGGCTCGGGTGCACTGCAACAATCCAGGTCTGGCCACGCCCGTCCCCCGCATGAAGTTCACCTCACTCGTTGCCGCCTCCCTGGCCCTGCTGCTCAGCGCCTGCGCCAGCGTGGCGCCTCCACCGCCGGTATCGCCCCCCGCCACGCCGCCCGCCGCGGCCATGCCCGCGGCGCCGGGCATCGCCGGGCGCGCCCCCAACATCGATCGCAGCTACACCTCGCAGAACCAGGACAGCCGGGCGCTGTACATCGTGCTGCACTACACGGTGCTGGACTGGGAGAAGTCGCTCAAGGTGCTGACGACCGGTGGCCAGGTGTCGGCCCACTACCTGGTGCGCGACAACCCGGTGGCCAGCTACGCGCTGGTGGACGAGAACCGCCGCTCCTGGCACGCCGGCGCCAGCTTCTGGGCCGGCAACACCAACCTGAACTCGGCCTCCATCGGCATCGAGATCGTCAACGCCGGCTATGTGGACGGCCCTGGCGGCCCCAGTCAACGGATTTACGCGCCCTTCCCGCAGGCCCAGGTGGAAGAGGTCGTCGCGCTGGTGCGCGACATCCAGAAGCGCCACCAGGTGAAGCCAGACCGCATCATCGGCCACGCCGACATCGCGCCGGGCCGCAAGCAGGACCCCGGCCCGCAGTTCCCGTGGAAGGCCCTGGCCGACGCCGGGCTCATCCCCTGGCCGGACGGCCCCTCGGTCATCGTCAAGACGCTGGAACACGAGGTCGCGCCGCGCGACGTGGCCTGGCTGCAGGAGCGGCTGGCGCGCATCGGCTACAACGTGTCGCGCTCGGGGCAGATGGATGTGCTGACGAAGGAAGTGATCTCGACCTTCCAGATGAAGTACCGGCCGCGCGACATCTCGGGCACGCTGGATGCCGAGACGGCCGCGCTGATCGAGGTGGCGTCCACGCCGAGCGCGATGCGCGTCGCCGGCGCGACGGACACCGAGACGCGGCCCTACACCTCGCGCTGGTAAACACAGCGCATGCTCGCCTTCCTGCTCAAACGCCTGGCCACGCTGCTGCCGACACTGATCGGCATCACCATCGTCGCCTTCGGCCTGATCCGCCTCGTGCCCGGCGACCCCATCGAGGTCATGATGGGCGAGCGCCGGCTGGACCCGGAGGCGCATGCAGCGCTCGTCAAGCGCATGGGGCTGGACCAGCCGCTGCCGGTGCAGTACGCGGACTACGTGGGCAAGCTGCTGCACGGTGACCTGGGCCAGAGCCTGGTCAGCCGCGAGCCGGTCAGCAAGGAGTTCGCGGCGCTGTTCCCGGCGACCGTGGAGCTGGCCACGGCGGCGCTGATCTTCGCGGTGGGCCTCGGCCTGCTGCTGGGCGTCAGTGCCGGGCTCAAGCGCGGCTCGCTGCTGGACCAGGGCGTGATGGGTGTGGCCACGGTGGGCTATTCGATGCCGGTGTTCTGGTGGGGGCTGATCCTCATCATGTTCTTCTCGGTCAACCTCGGCTGGACGCCGGTGTCGGGCCGCATCGGCATCGAGTTCGACCCCGAGCGGGTGACGGGCTTCATGCTGGTCGACGCCTGGCTCAGCGGTGAGGAAGGCGCGTTCAAGTCGGCGCTGATGCACCTGATCCTGCCGACCCTGGTGCTGGGCACCAGCACGCTGGCGGTGGTGGCGCGGATGACGCGCTCCAGCATGCTGGAGGTGCTGCGCGAGGACTATGTGCGCACGGCGCGCGCCAAGGGCCTGTCGCCCACGCGCGTGGTCGTCGTGCACGCGCTGCGCAATGCGCTGATCCCGGTGCTGACGGTGGTGGGCCTGCAGACCGGCAGCCTGCTGGCCGGCGCCGTGCTGACGGAGACCATTTTCTCGTGGCCGGGCATCGGCAAGTGGCTGATCGACTCCATCGGGCGGCGCGACTACCCGGTCGTGCAGGCCGGCATCCTGATCTCGGCGCTGACCTTCATCGGCGTGAACCTGATCGTGGATGTGCTGTACGGCGTCGTGAATCCGCGGATTCGTGGAGGCGGGCATTGAGCGCCGTTCTCGACAAACCCATCGACCCGCCCGGTCCCCTGCGCGAGTTCTGCCAGGGCTTCTCGGCCAACCGCGGCGCGCTGGTCGCGCTCATCGTGTTCGCGGTCATCGCCGTCGCCTCGCTGTTCGCACCGCTGATCGCCCCCCACGACCCCATCGAGCAGTACCGCAACTTCATGCTGACGCCGCCCATCTGGGCCGAAGGCGGCAACACGCGCTTCCTGCTGGGCACGGACGAGCTGGGCCGCGACATGCTGAGCCGGCTGCTGCACGGCGGTCGCGTGTCGCTGGGCATCGGCCTGGCCGCGGTCACCATGTCGTTGCTGCCCGGCGTGCTGCTGGGGCTGCTGGCGGCGTTCTTCCAGCGCTGGCTTTCGCCGGCCATCATGCGGGTGATGGACATCGTGCTGGCGCTGCCGGCACTGCTGCTGGCCATCTGCGTCATCACCATCCTCGGCCCCGGCCTGGTCAACACCGTCATCGCCATCGCCATCGGCGCGCTACCGGGTTATGTGCGGCTCACGCGCGCCGCGGCGCTGGCCGAGACCGGGCGCGACTACGTGACGGCCAGCCGCGTGGCCGGTGCGGGCGTGTGGCGGCTGATGTTCATCACGGTGCTGCCCAACTGCATGGCGCCGCTGATCGTCAATGCGACGCTGTCGTTCTCGTCGGCCATCCTGGAGACGGCGGGCCTGGGCTTCCTGGGCCTGGGCGTGCAGGCGCCGACGCCGGAGTGGGGAACCATGCTGTCGGCCGCGCGGGACTACATCACGCGGGCGCCCTGGGTCGTCACGCTGCCGGGGCTGACCATCCTCGTGACCGTGCTGGCCATCAACCTGATGGGCGACGGCCTGCGCGATGCGCTGGACCCCAAGCTGAAGAAGGTGGCCTGATGGGTCTGCTCAACATCAGGCACCTGAAGGTCCAGTTCGGCAACTTCCCCGCCGTGGACGGCGTGGACCTGACGCTGGACGCGGGCGAGCTGCTGGGCATCGTCGGCGAGTCGGGCTCGGGCAAGTCGGTCACGATGCTGGCGCTGATGGGCCTCATCGACGCGCCGGGCAAGGTCACCGCCGACGCGCTGGAGTTCCAGGGCCGCGACCTGCTCAAGCTCAACGCCTCCGAGCACCGCGCACTGATCGGCCGCGACGTGGCCATGGTGTTCCAGGACGCGCTGAGCAGCCTGAACCCGAGCTACACGGTGGGTGCCCAGATCGCCGAGGTGCTGAAGGCCCACCTGGGGCCCTGCGCGGCGCGGCGGCAAGGCAGCGCGTCATCGAGCTGCTGGAGCTCGTCGAGATCCCCGACGCCGCCAGCCGCGCGAGCGCCTACCCGCACCAGCTCTCCGGCGGCATGAACCAGCGCGTGATGATCGCCATGGCCATTGCCTGCGGCCCCAAGCTGCTGATCGCGGATGAGCCGACCACAGCACTGGACGTGACCATCCAGGCCCAGATCATGGCGTTGCTGCTGAGGCTGCAGCGCGAGCAGGGCATGGGCCTGATCATGATCACGCACGACCTGGCCATCGTGGCCGAGATGGCGCAGCGGATTGCGGTGATGTACGCCGGCCAGATCGTCGAGACCGGCCCCGTGCCCGACCTCTTCGACGCGCCGCGCCACCCGTACACCAACGCACTGCTGGCCGCGATTCCAGAACACAACAAGGGCGCCAAGCGCCTGTCCGCCCTGCCCGGCATCGTGCCCGGCGCGCTGGACCGGCCCGCGGGCTGCCTGCTGTCGCCGCGCTGCCCGCGCGTGCAGCCGCGCTGCGCGGCGGAGCGGCCGGCGCTGGAGAACGGCGTGCGCTGCTTCTTCCCCGTCGAGGAGTGGGCGCATGTCTAGGGATTTCCACCCCCACGCATCGCCTGCGGCGACGCTGCCCCCCGATGGGGCGCCGCCGGCTTGGGGCGGCCCGGCGCCCGGCTTGCTCATCGAAGCGACCGACCTCGCCAGGCACTACAGCGTCAGCCGCGGCCTGTTCAAGCCCAAGGCCACCGTGAAGGCGCTCAACGGCGTCAGCTTCACGCTGTCACCCAGGAAGACGCTGGCCGTCGTCGGCGAATCCGGCTGCGGCAAGAGCACGCTGGCACGGCAGCTGACGCTGATCGAGCCGCCCACGCGCGGCTCGCTGAAGATCCGCGGCACCGATGCGGCGACGGCCGACACCGCCACGCTGAAGACCTTGCGCCGCGACGTGCAGATGGTGTTCCAGAACCCCTTTGCGTCGCTGAACCCGCGCAAGACGGTGGCGACGACGCTGGCCGAGCCGCTGCTGATCAACACGCCGCTCTCCGCCGCCGAACGCAACGAGCGCGTCGAGGCGCTGGCCACCAAGGTGGGCCTGCGGCCCGAACACCTGCGCCGTTACCCGCACATGTTCTCCGGCGGCCAGCGCCAGCGCATCGCCATCGCGCGGGCCATGATCCTGAACCCGGGCATCGTCGTCGCCGACGAGCCGGTGAGCGCGCTGGACGTGTCCATCCAGGCCCAGATCCTGAACCTCTTCATGGACCTGCAGGACGAGTTCGGCACGGGCTATGTGTTCATCTCGCACAACCTCAGCGTCGTCGAGCACGTGGCCGACGAGGTCATGGTGATGTACCTGGGCGCGGCGGTCGAGGTTGGCGAGAAGAAGCGCCTGTTCGCCGCACCCCTGCACCCCTACACGCGGGCGCTGATGAGCGCGACGCCGGCGCTGCGCAAGGCCGACCGGCGCGAACGCATCGTCATCCACGGCGAGCTGCCCAGCCCGCTGAATCCGCCCAGCGGCTGCAGCTTCCACAAGCGCTGCCCGCTGGCGATGCCGCGCTGCACGGACGAGGTGCCGCAGCTGCGCGAGGTGGACGGTCGCCGCGTGGCCTGCCACGCGGTTTGAAATGACGCTGCCTCGGGCATAACCGCGGCACATGCCCGGCGGCCATTCCGTCATGCGCGCAGTGTTGCTCCGGTGCCGATTTCGCGGGCCGCCCCGCTGACTGCTCCCACACCGCGTCGCAAGAATCTTTGCATTCAGCAACGTGCGGAGAAAACAGCGATGAAGCCCTTCAAGCCCACCCCCGTGAGTCTCGGCCTGGCCAGCCTGTTCATGATGATGCAGGGCATCGCCCTGGCCCAGCAGCAGCCTGCCGAGGCCGACACCGCCAAGCCCAAGGCGCAGGCGCTGGAGGCCGTCGTCATCACCGGCATCCGCGCGGCCAACGAGCGCTCGCTGCTGCTCAAGCGCGAGGCCTCGGCCAACGTCGACGTCATCACGGCCGTGGACGTGGGCAAGATGCCCGACAAGAACCTGGCGGACTCGCTGCAGCGCGTCGTCGGCGTGGCGGTGCGCACCGACTACGACGAGGCCGAGAAGGTGTCCATGCGCGGCACCAACCCGGACATGAGCCTGATCCTGTTCAACGGCCACTCGGTCAGCGGCGGCGACTGGTACCTGGCCGACCAGAGCAGCAGCAGCCGCAGCACCTCGCTGAGCCTGATGCCGTCGTCGGTGCTGAACGCCGCCACCGTCTACAAGACCTCGCAGGCCAACATCGCCGACGGCGGCCTGGCCGGCACCATCAACGTCACCACGCGCAAGCCGCTGGACGAGAAGGCACGCTTTGGCGGCGTCATCAGCGTGGGCGGCGTGTATGCCGACCTGCCCGACAAGAGCAGCCCGCAGCTCAATGCCAGCATGAACTGGAAGAACGAGGCCAACACCTTCGGCGTGATCGGCCAGCTGTTCGCCGAGAAGCGCTATGTGCGCCGCGACTCCGCCAGCCGCCTGGCCTATGGCGCCAACTCGGGCTGGGACGTGATCAACACCAGCACGATGCTGGGCATCACCGACGCGTCGCTCGCCGGCACCGGCTTCAAGGCGGCCGACCTCAACGGCGTGCGCCTGCCCGGCTCGATGGCCACCGAGTTCGTGGAAGGCGTGCGCGACCGCAAGGGCGGCATGTTCTCCGCGCAACTGCGCCCGACCACCAACACCGAGGTCGGGCTGACCGGCTTCTACTCCAAGATGCGTGCGGCCAACTTCGGCCGTGCCACGATGGGCGCGTCCTACCAGATGCTGGCCGGCCAGGCCGGCCCGCTGGGCGGCACGGCCGCCACCAGCGTCAACGGCCAGCGCGTCTATGCGCAGATCAAGAACCCGGTGATCGCCGAGGAAACGACCATCTACGGCGACAAGCTGCGCGTGCTGCGCTCCGCCGACATCGTCTACGCCAATGGCACGCCGCCCCAGTACGTCGGCGAATCTGAAGGCTTCTTCCGCAGTGGCGCCTACGCCAGCAGCGGCTTCCTGGACCTGGACGGCAAGTGGGTCGTCAGCGACCGCCTGACGCTCAAGGGCCTGGTCAGCACCACCAAGGGGGTGGGCCACACCGAGAACGACCGCGGCCTGACCTACACCCGCTACGGCCAGGGCATTTCCTATGCCCTCAATGCCGTGGACGAGGCGCCGAGCTTCCGCTGGATCAATGCCGGCAACGGCGCCTCGCCGACCGTGGACGCCACCGGCGCCGGCTACAAGCTGACCTCGCGCAGCAATGTGAACCGCTACAACACGGTCGACAGCGAGCAGAGCATCGCCCTGGACGGCGAGTACAAGCAGGACGCCGGCGTCTTCGAATCGATGAACTTCGGCGTGCGCAATGCCGACCACCGCCGCCGCTACGGGCTGGCCACCGTGGCCCTGAAGACTGCGTTCAATGCCGCCACCAGCGCGCCCGACCCGGCCCTGGCCGTGGGCTACCCGGCCGACTTCGGCAACGGCCTGGGCGGCAGCTTCGACAACACCGGCTTCTACTTCCCCCGCGAGGTGCTGACCAGCTACTTCAGCACCCTGACCAAGGAAACCACGCCGGCCTTCGAGCGCCGCGTCGCCAACGAGATCGACCTGCACGAAGTGCAGAGCGCCGTTTACCTGATGCAGAACCTGGAAGGCAACAAGTGGTCGGGCAACGTGGGCCTGCGCTACACGCGCACCCGCGTCACGTCCCTCAACCCGGTGCCGCTGCCGGCGGGCAGCTGCCTGCGCATCGAGCCGGGCAAGCCCTTCGTGCCCTGTGCCAAGTTCCCGGATGCCATCGTCGACGCGGGTGAAGGCACCGCCTACTTCGACGGCACCACCTTCAACCCGGCCAGCGGCACGATCTATCGCAAGGAAGCGGTCGTGCGCACCTTCGACGACATCCTGCCGAGCATGAACCTGCGCGTGGAGCTGGCCCAGGACCTGATCGGCCGCCTCGGCCTGTCCAAGACCATCGGCCGCCAGAACTACAACCTCTACGGCGCCACCTACGGCACGCCCACCTGCACGTCGGCCGGCTGCACGGTCACCGGCCCCAACCCCAACCTCACACCGCTGAGCGCGCGCAACCTCGATATCTCGGTGGCATGGTTCTACGCCAAGCGTTCGATGCTGGCGCTGAGCGGCTTCAGCTCGCTCATCGACGGCTATTCCAAGACCGGCACGGTGCAGGCGGGTGCCACAGTGGACCTGCTCGACCCGAACACCAACACGGTCAAGACCTACCTGATCAGCACGTCCACGCAGCAGAAGGCCCGCATTCGCGGCCTGGAGCTGTCCTGGGAGCAGCCGATCGGATGGGGCTTCGGCTTCCAGTCCAACCTCAGTTACGCCGAGACCAGCGTGGAAGACGGCCGCCCGATGACGGGCGCTTCCAAGAAGGCCGGCAACCTGGGCGTGTACTGGGAGAACGACGTGTTCAGCGCCCGCCTGGTCTACAACTACCGCGGCGCCTACGTTTCCAGCACGACGGCTCCGGCGCCCACGGCCAACAGCCAGGGCCTCTCGGTCATCAACGGCATCACCATGCCGTCGGCACCGACCATGGCCGCCCCGGTGAGCAACGTGGCCTTCTCGGCGAGCTACGACTTCACGCCGCAGGCGCAGCTGTCCTTCAGCGCGACCAACCTGACCAACCCGGCCCGCGGCCAGTACCGCTACAGCGAACTGGAGCCGCAGAAGGTGGACGTCAGCGGCCGCCAGTACTACCTGGAGGCGCGCTACAAGTTCTGAGAACCTGTGTCGCCCCGCTCAAGGCCGGCTCACGCCGGCCTTTTCTTGGCTTGCACTCAGCGGTCGCGCTTCTTCGCCACTTCGTTGCCGATGACGCCTCCGGCCGCCGCGCCTATGGCAGCGCCGGCCGTCGAGCCGGTCACCACGCCACCCACCACGGCGCCGGCCGTCGCACCCACGACGGTGCTGGTCTCACGGGCGGACATGCCGGCACAGCCGGTCAGCGCCAGCGTCGCCGCGGCGGCCACGGACAGCAGCGTCAGGCGCCAATAGGCGGTGGCGGGGCTGGAGATCAGGTTGATGGTGCTCATGGTGTGCTCCTGAAGGAGTGGAAATCGCATGAGTCAACTCTCCGCGCCCGGCGCCCCGGGCGGAACCGGCGCGAGGCCCGACGGGATGTGGGACGCGGCCTACCACCCAAAGCAAAGAGCCACCCGAAGGTGGCTCTTGTCCTACAGGCCTTGTCCGCCCGTCACTTGGGCGCCGACGCCGCGTCGGCCATGCACTTCTTGACATGGCTCTTGGCGGCCGCGCCGTGCAGCTTCTTGTCGGCAGCCGACTTGTCGCAGGCCGCACTCGCTGGCGCAGCAGCGTCGGCGGCGGGCTTGGCGGCGAGGCATTCCTTCATGAAGGCCTTGCGCTCGTCGCCCTTCTTGCCTTTGGCCTCGGCGTTGCAGGCCTTCATCTTGTCCTGTTGCGGCGTGGCCTGGGCGCCGAAGGCGACGGCGGCACAGGCCAGCAGGATGGCGAATCGTTTCATCGGGGTTTCCTTCCTCGGGACGGTGGGTGGACGATTGATTCAAGCATGCGCCCATGACGCTGCCAAGCCGTGTTTCATCGGCGTCACAGAATCCTGCGCGGATGCGCCATCGCCTCGTGCGCCGCATGCAGCCGGCGCACCAGCACGCGGATGAAGCCGCGGTCGAAGCGATGTTGGCATTCGGGGCTCAGCTGGCCGACGGATTCGGGCGTGAAGCAGATCGTCGTGCACTCCTTGCTGACCTTGATGTCGGCGCTGTGCAGGCGCAGCGCGGGGTTAGGCGCGAGGTAGGCCATCTCACCCACCGAGGTGCCCTGGCCCAGCTTGGCCACCAGCTTGCCATCCCGGAAGACCTCGACCTCGCCCTGGGCAATGATGTGAAAGCTGTTGCCCTCCTGGCCGCGCTTGAAGAGGGCGTGAGCCAGCGGATAGCGCTTCCAGCGCGCGCGCCGCACCACCTCCCACAGCTGCACGTCGCCGAAGTCGGCGAAGAACTCCAGCGAGCGCAGCAGGTTGAAGCGCTCCGAGTCGCGCACCTCGCCCAGCCGGTTCAGCGGCACCTGCTGGCTGGCCACCAGGGCCGACAGCGCCTGGGCAAAGCTCTCCCAGTCGGCGTAGCGCTCGTGCGGGTTCTTGGCCAGCGCGCGCAGCACGACGGCATCCAGCCCGTCCGTGACGCCCTGGCGCTGGCCGGCCAGCGGCAGCGGCGGCTGGTGGTAGATCTGGTGCATCAGCGCCATCTGGTGCGGCGCGTCGAAGGGCGGGCGGCCACTGATCAGGTGGTAGAGCACGGCGCCCAGCGCGTAGATGTCGGCCCGGCAGTCCACATCGCCACCCTCGATCTGCTCCGGCGGCATGTAGGCCAGCGAGCCCACGCGGTGGATCTGCGTCGCGTCGGCATTCAGGTTCAGCGCCGAGCCGAAGTCGCTGACCTTGACGTCGACGACCTGACCGCCCGGGTCCAGCACGGCCAGCAGGTTGGCCGGCTTCACGTCGCGGTGGATGACGCCCTGGCGGTAGACGTAGGACAGCGCCATCGCGCACTTGAAGCCCAGTTCGACGACCTGGTCCAGCGGCAGCAGGCGGTCGCTGCGGCAGAAATGCTTCAGCGTGACGCCGGGCACGTACTCCATGACGAGATAGGGCGCGGCCTCTTCTGACACCGCGTCCAGGATGGCGACGACGTTGGGGTGGTGCAGCCGCCCGGCCAGCGCCGCCTCGGCGCTGAAGAAGCGGTTGCTGAAGTCGCTGCTCGGCGCATCGGCCGGCGGCGCCCAGGCGCGCATGCGCTTGATGGCCACGTCCTGGTCCTGGAAGGGGTCACGGGCCAGGAAGACATCGCTGGTCGCGCCTTCGCCCAGGCGCTTGAGCACCTGGTAGCGGCCGATATGGGCGGGCAGATCGTCTGCGGGAGCGGTCATCGCGCGGCATGATACGAGCCGCCCACGGAGGTGCAGCGCCTTGTTCTCCCACGTATTTCTTGGCACGCGTGACTTCGAGCGCGCCCTGGCCTTCTACCGGCCGCTGATGGCGCTGCTGGGCGTGACCGAACGCTTCTGCAACCCGGCCGAAGGCTGGGCCGGCTGGCAGAGCGATCCGGGGCCGCGCCCACTGCTGGTGTTGGGCAAGCCCTATGAAGGTGAACACGAGCCCGGCAACGGCCAGATGGTGGCGCTGATGGCCGCCAATCGCACCCTGGTGGACGAAGCCCACGCGCTGGCGCTGGCCCATGGTGGCCGCTGCGAGGGCCCGCCCGGCCTGCGGCCGCACTACCACCCGAACTACTACGGCGCCTACTTCCGCGACCCCGACGGCAACAAGCTCTGTGTGGCCTGTCACGACGCTCCCGAGGCCTGAGTCAGCGCCTCGCGCCACCCATGCGTTCCGGGTGGACGAAGCCTGCCTCCTAAAATCGCACCATGATCCAAGCCAAGCAGGCGCTGCTCGCCGCACTCGCCGACTCCCTCCAGGAAATTGCCCCCGGCTCCAACGCCGTGGCCGCCTTCGAATCTCCCAAGCAGGCCGCCCATGGCGACTTCGCCTGCACGGCCGCCATGCAGCTGGCCAAGCCACTCAAGGCCAACCCGCGCGAACTGGCCACGCGCCTGATCGCCGCCCTCGAAGCCAAGCCCGCCTTCCAGACCTGGGTGCAGGCGCTGGAGATCGCTGGCCCTGGCTTCATCAACATCCGCCTGAAGCCCGAAGCCAGGCAGGCCGTCGTGACCGAGGTGCTGGCTGCTGGCGACAAGTTCGGCCACCGCCCTGCCACCGGCAAGCACGTCATGATCGAGTTCGTGTCGGCCAACCCGACCGGCCCGCTGCACGTGGGCCATGCCCGCCAGGCCGCCCTGGGCGACTCGCTGTGCTCCGTCTTCCAGAGCCAGGGCCACGACGTGACCCGCGAGTTCTATTACAACGACGCCGGCGTGCAGATCGCCACGCTGGCCAACTCCACGCAGATGCGCCTGAGGGGCTTCAAGCCCGGTGACGCCGAGTGGCCCGAGGCCGCCTACAACGGTGACTACATCCAGGACATCGCCGACGCCTTCCTCGCCAAGGAGACGGTCAAGGCCGATGACCGCGAGTTCACCGCGTCGGGCGACATCAATGACCTGGACAGCATCCGCCAGTTCGCCGTGGCCTATCTGCGCCACGAGCAGGATCTGGACCTGCAGGCTTTCGGCCTGAAGTTCGACAGTTACTTCCTGGAAACGAGCGTCTACGCCGGCGGCCAGCTGGAGAAGACCGTCGAGCGCCTCGTCGCCAGCGGCAAGACCTTTGAGGAAGGCGGCGCGCTGTGGCTGCGCACCACCGACTACGGCGACGACAAGGATCGCGTCATGCGCAAGAAGGAAGGTGGCTACACCTACTTCGTGCCCGACGTGGCCTATCACATCAACAAGTTCGAGCGCGGCTACACGCAGTGCATCAACATCCAGGGCACCGACCACCACGGCACCATCGCCCGCGTGCGCGGCGGCCT
>CAUJSJ030000006.1:0-10590 GCA_963422775.4 uncultured Roseateles sp. | reverse complement strand
CGATGGCCTTGCGGATGGTGGCCTCGTTGGCCAGGGCGGGCAGGCCCGCAGCGAGCAGGGCGGCGAGCAGAAGAGAACGATGCAGCACGGTGGCGTCCAGGGAAGAGGTCAGAGTCCGAGCGCGCGCTGGGTCAACCAGCGCTTGACGGGGGTGAGTTGGTTGAGCGCATCCAGCCCGCGGTTTGCGCAGGCCATGTGCCGCGGGGGACGCGTGGGCAAAGAGGCGCTGCAAGGCGTCGGTCAGTTCGCCCCATCGCGAGCGTCGGTGCCAGGCGTTCGCGCGCATAGCGGCGCAGCAGGCGCTCGTCGCCCCAAAGGCCGCCACGGCTCGCGCGCCGCGATGACGCGCGAGAGCGCCGCCACGTCGCCCAGGCCCAGGTTGAGCCCCTGACCGGCCAGCGGGTGCACCAGGTGGGCAGCGTCGCCGAGCAACGCCCAGCGCGGGGCCGCTGACGGCATCGGCACGTGCCAGCGCGAGCGGGCCAGGCGGGCGCGCGGGCCGGCCAGCTTGCAGCGTGCCGGCGGCACCCGTCGTCGCGGCGTTGATCTCACGTTCGAAGTCGGCCTCGGTCATGGCCAGCAGTGCTGCGGCCCGCTCCTGTGCACAGGACCAGACCAGCCCGCATAGGGACTGCGCCGGGCTGGGCCTTTCAAACGGCAGCAGCGCCAGCACTTCGCCGCCGGCGCTGAACCACTGGCGCGCAACGCCTTGGTGAGCCCGGTCGGCGACGAGGCGGGCTCGCCAGGGCGCTGTGCCCGTAGGGGCTTGGGCTTGAACTCGACGCCCCAGGCCTCGCGCGCTGCCGATTCACGGCCCTCGCAGAGTGCCGTCAGTGCCGCCTGCGTGTTTCGGCGACGTTGTGGACATGCGGCGAAAAGCGCAGTGCCGTGGCCAGTTGGGCGTCCAGCGCGGCGGCATCGACGATGACTGCCAGCTCGCGCACGCCCTGCTGCCAGGCCGAGAAGCTCAGGCGGCCCGCAGGCTGATCGACCGCCGCATCGCCGCACACGACCATGTCGTAGACCGGGCTGACCGCGTCGGCGGGCAGGCTGCCCCAGATCTTCAGCTCGGTCAGCAGCGCGACGGACGCGGCGTTCAGCGCGTAAGTGCGCACGTCGTCCGCACGGGCGGTCTGCGGCGCGCCGGCCAGACCGACCGTCAAACCCTGGGCGGCAAGACTGAGGGCCAGGCTGCTGCCCACGGCACCCCGGCCCTTGACCAATACGTCCACGCTTTGCATGCGGCGATTGTAGGCAGGGGGTATGACTGCGCTGCGGGCCGGGGCGGGGCGCGCGCTGGCCGACTAAAATCACCCGCTTCGGCTCCGGCCCGCCGCCGGTTGCCTCCCCACCAGAAAGCCTCGCCATGAGCCTCAAATGCGGCATCGTGGGCCTGCCCAACGTCGGCAAGTCCACGCTCTTCAATGCCTTGACCAAAGCCGGCATCGCCGCCGAGAACTATCCGTTCTGCACGATCGAGCCCAATGTCGGCATCGTCGAGCTGCCTGACCCGCGTCTCGCGGCGCTCGCCGAAATCGTCAACCCGGAGCGCGTGCTGCCGGCCGTCGTCGAGTTCGTCGACATCGCCGGCCTGGTGGCGGGCGCCAGCAAGGGTGAGGGCCTGGGCAACAAGTTCCTGTCGCACATCCGCGAGACCGACGCCATCGTCAACGTCGTGCGCTGCTTCGAAGATCCGAACGTCATCCACGTCAACGGGCGGGTCGACCCGATCTCCGACATCGAAGTGATCCAGACCGAGCTCTGCCTGGCCGATCTGGGCACGGTGGAGAAGAGCCTGCACCGCTACAACAAGGTGGCGCGCGCCGGCGACAAGGAGGCGATTGCACTGGTCAAGGTGCTCGAGAAGTGCGAGGCGGTCCTGAACGAAGCCAAGCCCGTGCGCTCCATCGACTTCAGCAAGGAAGAACTCGGCATCCTGAAGCCGCTGTGCCTGATCACCGCCAAGCCGGCGATGTTCGTCGGCAACGTGTCGGAAGACGGCTTCGAGAACAACCCCTTCCTCGACCGCCTGCGCGATTACGCCACCGGTCAGAACGCCCCCGTGGTCGCCATCTGCGCGAAGACGGAAGCCGAACTGGCCGACATGGCTGACGAAGACCGCGCGCTCTTCCTGGCGGAGATGGGTCAGGACGAACCGGGCCTGAACCGACTGATCCGCGCCGCCTTCAAGCTGCTCGGCCTGCAGACCTACTTCACCGCCGGCGTGAAGGAAGTGCGCGCCTGGACCATCCACGTCGGCGACACCGGCCCGCAGGCGGCCGGCGTCATCCACACCGATTTCGAGAAGGGCTACATCCGCGCCCAGACCATCGCCTACGACGACTTCATCAAGCACCGCGGCGAACAGGGCGCCAAGGACGCCGGCAAGATGCGCGCGGAAGGCAAGGAGTACGTCGTCAAGGACGGCGATGTGTTGCACTTCCTGTTCAGCCCGACCTAGGCAACCGCGCCTGCGTTGGAGACACCCCGGGGAAGACACCGCAGGACGCCGACTTGCCTTCTTCCCGGCAAGTCGGTAGTCCCACCGCCGGACCGACGTGGCGGTACCTTTGCGCCTAAGGGGCGAAGTACCGGCTGAAGTACCGACGCACGTGCCGCGCTTGCCTGATTTCGGGTGCCTGGTCTCGGCATGAAAAAGCCCCTGAGTGATGGACTCACTCAGGGGCTTGATGCTTCTTGAGTCTTGGTGACTCTTTGAATGGTGCCGGCTATCGGATTCGAACTGATGACCTACCGCTTACAAGGCGGTTGCTCTACCAACTGAGCTAAGCCGGCGAAAAACAGGGTGCGATTCTAGACGTTCACGGCACTCACGCGGCGGACGCTACTTCACCCGCTTGAGCGAAGGTCTAGGGCCCCCGCTGGGCGCGTCGGGCGGCGGCGTGTCATCGCTTTCGTCGTCGTTGGCCTCGCTCGCCAGACGCAGACCACTGCGGCGCTGTTCCTGGGGAGCCGGGCTTGGCAAGGGCGCGCCTTCGGCCGCGGACTCCGGTGCCGGGAAAGCCATGCCCTGACCGTTCTCGCGGGCGTAGATCGCGACGACATGGTCCACCGGCACGACGATCTCGCGCGCGACGCCGCCGAAGCGGGCCTTGAACTGGATGAAGTCGTTGCCGAGGTCCAGCCCGCTGGTCGCGTCGAAACCGACGTTCAGCACGATCTCATGGTTGGACACGTACTCCATCGGCACCTGCACCGAACGGTCGACATGGACCGCGATGTAGGGCGTGAAGCCGTTGTCCGTGCACCAGTCGTGCAGCGCGCGGATCAGGTAGGGGCGGGTGGACGTGCCATTGCCCGCTCCGCCTTCGATCCCTTGCGTTTTATCCATGTTGATCCGCGACCCAGCTGTGGCGCAATACGACTAGAAGACCCAGCAGCCGCCTCGGAACCGGCTTTGCCGGGCCGCTGACGGCGCCCCCTGGAGGGGGAAGCGCACAGCGCTTCGGGGGTGGGTGATCAGCGGCGCATGACCTTTTCGGAAGGCGTCAGCGCCTCGATGTAGGCCGGGCGGCTGAAGATGCGCTCGGCATACTTGAGCAGCGGCAGCGCGTTCTTGGACATGTCGATGCCGTAGTAGTCCAGGCGCCACAGCAGCGGGGCGATGGCCACGTCGAGCATCGAGAAGTCGTCGCCCAGCATGTACTTGTTCTTCAGGAAGATCGGGGCGAGCTGGGTCAGGCGGTCGCGGATCTGCGCGCGGGCCTTTTCGAGCTGCTTGTCGGTCGCCTTGGTCGTCGTGCCACGGCCTTCGAGGATGTTCACGTGGGCGAACAGTTCCTTCTCGAAGTTCAGCAGGAACAGGCGCACGCGGGCGCGGGCGACCGGGTCACCGGGCATCAGCTGCGGGTGCGGAAAGCGCTCGTCGATGTACTCGTTGATGATGTGCGACTCATACAGGATGAGGTCGCGTTCGACGAGGATGGGCACCTCGTTGTACGGGTTCATCAGCGCGATGTCTTCGGGCTTGGCGAACAGGTCGACGTCACGGATTTCGAAGTCCATGCCTTTCTCGAACAGCACGAAGCGGCAGCGGTGCGAGTAGGGGTCGGTGGTACCGGAGTAGAGGACCATCATGGCTTGGGCTCCCGAGGGGTCAGTCAATCAAAAACGCGCGACGCAGCGGCCGCGCTGAAAAAGCAAACGCAGTGGGTGGCTACAAGCGCGCCCCACTGCGTGGTTCGACACCGCCCGAGAGCGCTGCCGGGATGGACGGGCTTACTTCACGCCCTTCCAGTACGAGGCGTTCAGGCGCCACGCGAACACGGTGAGGATGGACAGGAAGATCAGCACGATCACGCCGAGCTGAAAGCGCTGCCCCTGGGCGGGCTCGCCCATCCACTGCAGGTAGGCGACCAGGTCGGCCACCGATTCGTCGTACTGGCGCTCGTTCAGCGTGCCAGGCGTCAGCTGCTCGTAGCCGGCGAAGACGTGGGTCTTCTTGTCGTGGTCATGCGGGTCGGCGACTTCCTCGAACTTGGCGGCACGCTGGCCCTGCAGTTCCCACATGACATGCGGCATCGCGACGCTGGGGAAGGCCAGGTTGTTCCAACCCGTTGCCTTGGTGTCGTCGCGGTAGAAGTTCCGCATGTAGGTGTAGAGGTAATCCGCACCCGAGCCCTTGGCGCCGTCGGCGCGCGAGCGAGCGATGACAGTCAGGTCGGGCGGGTTGGCGCCAAAAAAGTTCTTGGCGTCCTTCGCATCCAGGCTGACCTTCATGGTCTCACCGACCTTGTCGGCCGCGAACAGCAGGTTGTTCTTGATGTCGGCTTCGGACAGGCCGATGTCGCGCATGCGGTTGTAGCGCATGTAGGCCGCCGAATGGCAGTTCAGGCAGTAGTTGACGAACAGCTTGGCGCCATGCTGCAGCGCCGCCATGTCCGACATCTTTTCCTTGGGGAACTTGTCCCACTCGATGCCACCAGTGTTGGCCTGCACGGCACCAGCCAGGCCCAGGGTGGCCAGCAGGAGAGCGATCAGCTTTTTCATTTGTGTTGTTGCTCCGCAGCTCAGTGGGCGTGGAAGGTCACACGGTCAGGCACGGCCTTCGGCGTACCCAGGCGGCTCCACCACGGCATCAGCAGGAAGAAGCCGAAGTAGAACAGCGTGCCCACCTGGGCCACCAGGGTGCCCATGTCGCTTGGCGGCTGAATGCCGAGGTAGCCCAGCCACAGGAAGAAGACGACGAAGACGGCGTAGACAGCCTTGTGCCAGTCGGGGCGATAGCGGATCGACTTGACGGGACTGTGGTCCAGCCAGGGCAGGAAGAAGAGGATGACGACCGCGCCACCCATGACGACCACGCCCCAAAACTTGGCGTCGAAGACCTTGAGCAGGAAGATCAGCACGGGGGGCCGCCACCAGCAGCGCCACCTTGGCCGCGCCGCCGAACTTGCCCTTCAGGAAGCTCACGACCGCCGCGACGCCGACGACGCCGCAGAGCACGTTGACCATGGTGTCGGTCGTCGCGCGCAGCATCGAGTAGAACGGCGTGAAGTACCAGACCGGGGCGATGTGCGCCGGGGTCTTCAGCGGGTCGGCCGGGATGAAGTTGTTGAACTCGAGGAAGTAGCCGCCCAGTTCCGGTGCGAAGAACAGGATGGACGTGAAGGCCATCAGGAACAGGCAGACGCCGTAGATGTCGTGCACCGTGTAGAACGGGTGGAAGGCGATTCCATCCAGCGGGATGCCGGTCTTCGGGTCCTTGTGCTTCTTGATCTCGACGCCATCGGGGTTGTTGGAACCGACGTCGTGCAGGGCCAGCAGGTGGGCAACCACCAGACCGAGCAGCACCAGCGGCACGGCGATGACGTGGAAGCTGAAGAAGCGGTTCAGCGTGGCGTCGCCGACGACGTAGTCGCCGCGGATCATCAGCGCCAGATCCGGGCCAACGAAAGGCACCGCGGCGAACAGGTTCACGATGACCTGGGCGCCCCAGTAGGACATCTGGCCCCAGGGCAGCAGATAGCCCATGAAGGCCTCGGCCATCAGGCACAGGAAGATCGCGCAGCCAAAGATCCAGACCAGCTCGCGCGGCTTGCGGTAGCTGCCGTAGATCAGGCCACGGAACATATGCAGGTAGACGACCACGAAGAAGGCCGAGGCGCCGGTGCTGTGCATGTAGCGGATCAGCCAGCCCCAGGGCACGTCGCGCATGATGTACTCGACCGACGCGAAGGCTAGGCCCGCATCCGGCTTGTAGTGCATCACCAGGAAGATGCCGGTGACGATCTGGATCACGAGGACCAGCAGCGCCAGCGAGCCGAAGATGTACCACCAGTTGAAGTTCTTCGGCGCGTAGTACTCCGACATGTGGACCTTGTAGGCGTCGAACGCGGTCGGGAACCGGTTCTCCAGCCAGGTCATGGTCTTCACGCCTGCCGAGGCGCCTGCGGGTGCTTCCTTGAATTCAGCCATGTCTCGTCCCGTTTTCCTGTTAGGCCTTCTTGTCCTCGCCGATCAGCAGGCGGCTGTCGGTGAGATACGTGTAGGGCGGCACTTCGAGGTTGTCAGGCGCGGGCTTGTTCTTGTAGACGCGACCGGCCATGTCAAAGGTGGAGCCGTGGCAGGGGCACAGGAAGCCGCCGTTCCAGTCATCCGGCAGCGAAGGCTGCGGGCCGGAAGCGAACTTGTCGCTCGGCGAGCAACCCAGGTGCGAGCAGATGCCGACGACGACGAGGTACTCGGGCTTGATCGAGCGCGTTTCCTTGTCGATGACGCTCGCCGGCAGCGGAAAGGCCTTGCGGTCTGAATTCGGGTCAGCCAACTGGCCGTCGTTCTTCTTCAGGGCCTCGAGCTGTTCGGGCGTGCGGCGAACGATCCAGACGGGCTTGCCGCGCCATTCGACGGTCAGCTTCTCACCGGGCTTGATGCCGGAGATATCGACCTCGACCGGGGCACCGGCGGCCTTGGCGCGCTCACTCGGCGCGAAAGTGCTGACGAAGGGCACGGCGGTCGCAACGCCACCAACGGCGCCGGCGCAACCGGTTGCGATCAACCAGGTGCGTTTGCCTTGGTCCACTTGCTGGTCACTCATGAGGGTCCTCTAAAGAGACTTCTGATCAGGGGGCAGCCGAGGATTCTAACGGACGCTTACCCGAGGCTCGGCCGAGCCGCAAAACGCCGACCACAGGTTTCCCCCCTTTCTCGCGCTCTAGACTTGGCGCCAACATCGCCCGAGTCATTTCACGAGTACCGCAACCAGGAGTCATGCATGAGTTTCTTTTCCGAGTTCAGAGAGTTCGCCGTCAAAGGCAATGTGGTCGACCTCGCGGTCGGCGTGATCATCGGCGGCGCCTTCGGCAAGATCGTCGACTCCCTGGTCGGCGACGTCATCATGCCGGTGGTCAGCAAGATCTTCGGCGGCCTGGACTTCAGCAACTACTTCATCCCACTGGCCGGTCAGACCGCCGCGACGCTGGCCGACGCCAAGAAGGAAGGCGCCGTGCTGGCCTATGGCAGCTTCATCACGGTCTCGCTGAATTTCATGATCCTGGCCTTCGTCATCTTTCTGATGATCAAGCAGATCAACCGCCTCAAGCGCGAGCCCGAAGCGGCGCCGGCGCCGGCCGAGCCGGCGCCCACGCCTGAGGACATCCAGCTGCTGCGCGAGATCAGGGATTCGCTGAAGCGCTAAGCTCTCAACCCGCTCAGCCGCCCGGTAAGCAATGGTTACCGGGCTTTTTTTTGCCACCAAGTTGGCAACCCGCTGAAAACCCGCCCTTGTTGCAAGCGCGATACTTTCGACGCAGCTCGTGCCCACTTGATGAACGCGCCAGAGATACGCCTGAACCCGCACCTCGAAGCCTCGCTGACCCGCATCCGTCTGGCGGGTGAGCAGGCGGCCGAGCGCTGCGCGGAGGGCCTGGGGCTGTCGGCCTTGTCGGCCGGCCAGATCAAGCGACGCGACGCCTTGCTGGCGGCGCAGTTCGTGTTTCGCCAGCAACAGGCCGTGTTCTCGCAGCGCTTCGTGCAGAGCCTGCGCAAACAGGTGGCGACCGAGCAATCCGATCCCAAGCCCGCGGCCGCACCCGCCACGAAAAAAGACTGGGGCGAGCTCTCGCTGATGGACGACGACCAGGTCAACAACCTCGTCGCGGCCGACCGCATCGGCCTGGCCATCGGGCACCACTGCGAATGGGAGCTGCGCGAAGTCGAGTCCTATGTCGCCGGCATTCAGGTGGGCGAGCGCAACCCGTTGCGGCCCGAGCTGGTCGGCCAGGGCCTGCTCGACGCCATCCAGTCCATCACCGACGACCCGCAGACCCGCCAGACGCTGACCGACGAGTTGACCCGCTCGCTCGCCCAGGAAATGCGCGCCTGTTATGCCGACATCGCCGAGCTGCTGCGCTCGCGCGGCCTGCGCCCGCAGGACCTGCGCGTGCGGGCGACGCCGGATGGCGGCATGTCGCGCCACGGAGGCTTGGGTGCCAGCACCCAGCCGGGCGATCTCGACTCAGGTCACGGCGGCATGTCCACCCGCGGTGGTGGCTACGGTGGCTCGGGCCACGGCGGCCTGGGCCAGAGCGGCGGACGCGGCAGCGGCTTCGGGGGTTCCGGCGGCTTTGGCGGCCGCGGCGGCATGGGCAACGGCGGTGGAGGTAGCGTTGGCGGTGGCGGCGGTATCGGCCGCGTCGACCCTCAGATGATGGATCTGCTGCGCCGCCTCGCGCAGGCGCCCGGCGCCTATGACAGCGGCGGCTACGACAGCCAGGGCCATTCCGGCCGCATGGGCCTGGACACCCTCGGCGGCGAGCCCAGCGCCTGGGGGCAGATGCCCCTGCCGACCAACCTGATCAGCCTGCATCGCGACGAGTTGCGCCAGGCCTCCACGGGCCGGCTGGACCACATGGTCATCGACGTTGTCGGCAGCCTGTTCGACCAGATCCTGTCCGACCCCAAGGTGCCGCCGCAGATGGCCCGCCTGCTGGCGCGGCTGCAGTTGCCGGTGCTGCGCGTGGCGCTGGGCGACGAAACCTTCTTCTCCTCTCGCCGCCACCCGGTGCGCCTGTTCGTCAACCGCATGGCGTCGCTCGCCTGCGCCTTCGACGACTTCAGCGACGATCCCGGCCGCTCCTTCCTCGCCCATGTGCGCGACCTCGTGCAGGACGTCGCCCAGGGGGACTTCGACCGCATGGACGTCTACACGGCCAAGCTGGACGAACTCGAAGCCTTCATCACCGAGCAGACCCGCAGCACGCTGAAGGCGGCCGGCGACGCCGCCGCCGTCGTCGAGCGCCGCGAGACCGACCTGCGCCTGCAGCAGCGCTATGCGCTGCAACTGCAGCAGCAGCTGGCCAAGGTGCCGATGCAGGACTTCCTGCGCATCTTCCTCGCCCAGGTCTGGAGCCAGGCCATCGTGCTGGCCTCGCGCGAAGGCGCACCCGAGCGGGCGCTGCGCCTGCGCCAGCTGGGCCGCAGCCTCGTCATGAGCGTGCAGCCCAAGGCCGGCACGGCCGCACGCGCGGATTTCCTGCGCGAGCTGCCCAATCTGATGCGCACCCTCAACGAGGGCATGGATCTGATCCGCTGGCCCGACGGCCCGCGCAAGGACTTCTTCGGCGTGCTGCTGCCTGCCCATGCCGAGTCGCTGAAGGGCCAGGCTCCGAGCGCGCTCGACACCAATCTGCTCATCAAGCAGCTCGACCAGATCTTCGGCGTCGCACCGCCCGCCGAGGCCGACCTGGCCAAGCCCGTCGCCGGCGATACCGCGGCCAGCGACCTCGACGCCAGCCAGCGCCTGACGCCCGCCGAGGCCAAGAGCCTGGGCCTGGTGGAGGAGTCAGGCGTCGACTGGGGCGGCGAGCTGGACCTGGACCTGTCCGGCAACGATGCCGCCGCGGCCGCAGCGCCCATGCAGGCCGTGGACATCTCCATCGACGGTCTGCCCGCCGCCGAGAGCGCAGCCGAGCCCAGCAGCGGCGCATTGCTGATGGACAACCTGCAGCTGGGCTTCGCCTATCAGATGCACACCGGCGACCAGTGGCAGAAGGTGCGCCTGGCCCATGTCAGCGCAGGCCGCAGCTTCTTCATCTTCACGCACGGCAGCCGCCACCAGGAGACGGTGACGATGACGGCCCGCATGCTGAAGAAGCTCTGCGAGGCCGGTCGCATGCGCGCCTACGAGCATGCGTTGCTGCTGGAGCGCGCGACGGCTCGCGCGCGCGCGCAGCTCGCCGCACTCGGCTCGGCACGCTAGCCGGCCGGTAGCGCAACGCGCGTTCCCGCTGCCCCGCTGGCGGAACTCGACCGGCGCGTCGTCGCAGATGTCCCGCTGGAAACTCTGCCGGAAGGGCATGGCGAACAACAGCGCGTCGAAGGCCACGCTGACTTCGTACTGCCCGTCCGGCTTCAGTTCACCGCGGCCAGCGGCAAGGCTTGCCGTCGCGCCCGCGATCAGCGCCAGGCCAGCCCGACGGATGGCGTTCTTCATGCGGCCCTTCCTGACCTCTTTTCAGAAGGGCGCGCAAGCCAGCCGCCGCGCCATCGCCAGCGCCACCCCCAGGCTTGAGGGGTCGGCCAGGCCGCGCCCGGCAATGTCGAAGGCGGTGCCGTGATCGGGGCTGGTGC
>CAUJSJ030000005.1:0-12540 GCA_963422775.4 uncultured Roseateles sp. | reverse complement strand
GATCCCCGGCTGCGGCCACGCCCCCGCGCTGAATACACCCGAGCAGATCGGCTTGATCGAGCGGTTCTTGTCTGCCGATCAAACCCCGTGAATGCCCGTAAGCCAGCGTCATGCTTGAAGGCCTAGAGTCGCGCAGCCAACCGGTAAGTCCATGAGTGAATTCATCCTAGAGACCCAGGATCTGACCAAGGAGTTCAAAGGCTTCACCGCCGTCGACTCGGTCAACCTGCGCGTGCAGCGCGGCCATATCCATGCGCTGCTCGGCCCCAACGGCGCGGGCAAGACGACCTGCTTCAACCTGCTGACCAAGTTCTTGACGCCCACGCGTGGCCGCATCGTGTTTGCCGGCACCGACATCACCAGTGAGAGTTCGGCCCAGATCGCGCGCCGCGGCGTCATCCGGTCTTTCCAGATCTCCGCCGTGTTTCCCCACCTCACCGTGCTGGAGAACGTGCGCATCGGCCTGCAGCGCTTCACCGGCACGAGCTTTCATTTCTGGAAGGGGCTCACCGGCCTGAAGACACTGGACGCCAAGGTGCTGTCGCTGCTGGAGCTCGTCGACCTGCGCGACATGGCCGCCGCGAAGGCCGGCGATCTGCCTTACGGCCGCAAGCGCGCGCTGGAGATTGCCACGACGATGGCGATGGAGCCGCAGCTGATGCTGCTGGACGAGCCGACGCAAGGCATGGGCCACGAGGACGTGGACCGGGTGACGGCGCTGATCAAGCGCGTGGCTGAGGGCCGCACCGTGCTGATGGTGGAGCACAACATGAAGGTGGTGGCGAGCATCGCGGATCGCATCACGGTGTTGGCTCGAGGTGCCGTTCTGGCGGAGGGCGACTACGCGACGGTGTCCAAGCATCCGGCGGTGTTGGAGGCTTACATGGGCACGGAAGCGACTGAACTTCAAGGGGCGCACTGATGGCAACTCCAGCCCTCGAAATCACCAACCTCCACGCCTGGTACGGCGAAAGCCACATCCTCCACGGCATCAACCTGTCGGTCCAACCCGGCCAGGTCATCACGCTGCTGGGCCGCAACGGCGCCGGCCGCACGACGACGCTGCGCGCCATCATGGGCCTGACCGGCGCGCGCAAGGGCTCCATCAAGATCCACGGTGAGGAGACCATCCATCTCTCCACCCACCGCATCGCGCAACTCGGCCTGGGCTACTGCCCCGAGGAACGCGGCATCTTCGCGAGCCTGTCCACCGAAGAGAACCTGCGCCTGCCACCACTGCTCAAAGCCAAGCGCGGCAAGGTCATGAGCGAGACCGAGATCTACGCGATGTTCCCCAACCTCGCGGAGCGCAAGCACAGCCCCGGCACGCGGCTGTCGGGTGGCGAGCAGCAGATGCTGGCCGTCGCACGCATCCTGCGCACCGGCGCCGACATCCTGCTTCTGGACGAGATCTCCGAAGGCCTTGCCCCCGTCATCGTCCAGGCCCTGGCGCGCATGATCCGCGCGCTGAAGGCGCAAGGCTTCACCATCGTCATGGTGGAGCAGAACTTCCGCTTCGCCGCGCCGCTGGCCGACCACTTCATCGTCATCGAGCACGGCGAGGCCGTGCTGTCCTTCCCCGCAGCCGAACTGCCGGCCCACCAGGCCCAGATGGACGAGCTGCTCAGCGTTTGAACCCACAAAGACACACACCCAGGAGACAACCATGAAGAAGACCCTCATCGCCACCGCCCTCGCCGCCTGCGGCCTGTCACTGTCCATGCAGGCCCACGCGCAGATCTCCGGCGACGTCATCAAGATCGGTTTCCTGACCGACATGTCCAGCGTCTACGCCGACATCGACGGCGCCGGCGGCGTCGAGGCACTCAAGATGGCCATCGCCGACCTGAAGGGCATGACCGCTGGCAAGAAGGTCGAGCTCATCTTTGCCGACCACCAGAACAAGGCCGATGTGGCATCCGCCAAGGCGCGCGAGTGGATCGACACGCAGGGCCTGGACCTGCTCATTGGCGGCACCAACTCCGGCGCCAATCTGGCCATGGCCACCGTCGCGGCCGAGAAGAAGAAGCCCTTCATTTCCATCGGCGCCGGCAGCTCCGCGCTGACGAACGCCAACTGCACGCCCTACACCATCCACTACGCCTACGACACCGTGGCGCTGGCCAACGGCACCGGCGGCGCGGTGACCAAGGCGGGCGGCAAGAACTGGTACTTCCTGACTGCCGACTACGCCTTCGGCGCGGCGCTGCAGGCCGACACCACGGCCGTCGTGCAGAAGAACGGCGGCACGGTCAAGGGCAGCGTCAAGCACCCGCTGAACGCCAGCGACTTCTCCAGCTTCCTGCTGCAGGCGCAAGGCTCGGGCGCGCAGATCCTGGGCCTGGCCAACGCGGGTGGCGACACCATCAACGCCATCAAGGCCGCCAACGAGTTCGGCGTCACCAAGGGCATGAAGCTCGCGGGCCTGCTGATGTTCATCAACGACGTGCACTCGCTCGGCCTGAAGACGACCGAAGGCATGTACCTGACCGACTCCTGGTACTGGAACCAGACTCCCGAAGCCCGCGCCTGGAGCCGCCGCTTCTTCGAGAAGATGAAGCGCATGCCGTCGTCGCTGCAGGCTGCCGACTACTCGGCCGTGACGCACTACCTGAAGGCCGTCGAGGCCGCCAAGACCGACGACGCCGACAAGGTCATCGCCAAGATGAAGGAGCTGCCGATCAAGGACTTCTACACCACCGGCACCATCCGCAAGGAAGACGGCCGCGGCATCCACGACATGTTCCTGATGCAGGTGAAGTCGGCCAAGGAATCGACCGAGCCCTGGGACTACTACAAGGTCGTCACGCGCATCCCGGGCGAAGAGGCGTTCACCAAGCTCGCCGACAGCAAGTGCCCGCTGGTTAAGAAATGATCGGCTGAGACCCCTGCGCGATGACTGAGTTCTTCGGTATCCCCCTGCCGGCCCTGCTGGGCCAGTTGCTGCTCGGCCTGGTCAACGGCTCGTTCTACGCGATGCTGTCCCTGGGCCTGGCGGTCATCTTCGGCATGCTCAACATCATCAACTTCGCCCACGGGGCGCTGTACATGATGGGGGCCTTCTTCGCCTGGATGGGGTTGGAGTACCTGGGCCTGAACTACTGGTTCATGCTCGGTCTCGCGCCGCTCGCGGTCGGCCTGGTCGGCATCGTCATCGAACGCACGATGCTGCAGTGGCTCTACAAGCTGGACCACCTCTACGGCCTGCTGCTGACCTTCGGCATCACCCTCGTCATCGAGGGCGTGTTCCGCAGCTTCTACGGCGTGTCCGGCCAGCCCTACCAGGTGCCGGAGCTGCTGACGGGCGCCACCAACCTCGGCTTCATGATCCTGCCCAACTACCGCGCCTGGGTGGTCGTCGCGTCGCTCATCGTCTGCTTCGCGGTGTGGGCGCTGATCGAAAAGACGTCGCTGGGCGCCAAGCTGCGCGCCGGCACCGAGAACCCCAAGCTCGTGCAGGCCTTCGGCATCAACGTCCCGGCGATGGTCACGCTGACCTATGCCGGCGGCGTGGCGCTGGCGGCCTTTGCCGGCGTGCTGGCCGCACCCATCCTGCAGGTGTCGGCGCTGATGGGCAGCAACCTCATCATCGTGGTGTTCGCCGTCGTCGTCATCGGCGGCATGGGCTCCATCCTCGGCTCCATCCTGACCGGCCTGGGGCTGGGCATCGTCGAGGGGCTGACCAAGGTCTTCTACCCCGAGGCGTCCAACACGGTCGTCTTCGTCGTCATGGCCATCGTCCTCCTGGTGCGCCCGGCTGGCTTGTTCGGAAAAGAGAAATGAACAAGAAGCTCTTAGGCTACGCCGCGCTCTTCATCGGCATCGGGCTGCTGCCCCTGCTGGGCGCCTACCCCGTTTTCGTGATGAAGGTGCTCTGCTACGCGCTGTTCGCCTGCGCCTTCAACCTGCTGGTGGGCTTCACCGGCCTGCTGTCCTTCGGCCATGCGGCCTTCCTCGGCACTGCGGCCTACGTGACCGGCCACGTGCTCAAGGTCTGGGGCCTGCCCACGCCGGTGGGCCTGATCGTCGGCATGCTGGGCGCGGCCGGTGTGGGCCTGCTGTTCGGGCTGCTGGCCATCCGCCGCTCGGGCATCTACTTCTCGATGATCACGCTGGCCCTGGCCCAGATGCTGTACTTCTTCTTCCTGCAGGCGCCCTTCACCGGCGGGGAAGACGGCCTGCAGTCCGTGCCGCGGGGCCATTTCCTGGGTCTGGACCTGACGAGTGACCTGACGCTGTTCTACGTCGTGCTCGGCATCTTCATCGCCGCCTTCTGGCTGATCTACCGCATCGTCCATTCGCCCTTCGGCCAGGTGCTGACCTCCATCCGCGAGAACGAGGCACGCGCCACGTCGCTGGGCTACGACACCGGCCACTTCAAGCTGCTGGCCTTCGTGCTGTCGGCCGCGCTGGCGGGCCTGGCGGGCTCCACCAAGACGCTGGTGCTCGGCTTCGCCACGCTGACCGATGCGATCTGGACCACCTCCGGCCTCGTCATCCTGATGACGCTGGTGGGCGGCATGGGGACGCTGGTGGGGCCCATGGTGGGCGCCCTGGTCATCATCGCGCTGGAGAACAAGATCGGCGACCTGGGCAACCTGCTGGCCGACATCACCGGCGTGGCCTGGTTCAACGGCCTGGGCGAATCGGTCAGCCTCGTCACCGGGCTGATCTTCATCGTCTGCGTGCTGGCCTTCAGACGCGGGCTGGTGGGCGAGACGGTGGCGCTGTGGGAGCGCTGGTCGGCGCCGTCAAAGAAGCCCGCCGGCTGAACACGAGCACATTGCCCGCCATCACCAGCACCAGGCCGACCAGGGCCGGTGCCGTCCATCGGTAGCCCTCGGCCCAGGCCGACACGTTCAGCGCAACGACCGGGAACAGCACCGTGCTGTAGGCCGCCCGCTCCGGTCCCAACCGCCCCACCAGCGTCAGGTAGGCCGTGAAGCCGATGACCGAGCCGGGGATGGCGAGATACAGCAGGGCGCCCACGTAGCGGGCGCTCGCGTCGAACGCCAAGGGCACGCCGGCCAGCAGCGCATAGGTCGTCAGGATGGCCGTGCCCACCGCCATGCCCCAGGCGTTGGTCTGCACCGGCTTCAGGCCCTGGCCCTGCAGCGCGGCCGACAGCAGGTTGCCGGTCGAAAAGCACAGCGTGCCGCCCAGCGCCCAGGCCAGGCCGGCCAGCGTCGCGTGCCCGCCGGCGATCTCGCGCCAGAACAGCAGCACCAGGCCGGCCAGGCCCAGCGCCCCGCCGGCCAGCACCTGCGGCGCCACGGTGCGGCCATGGATGACACGCGCCAGCAGTGCATTCCACAGCGCCGCACTGGAGAACACCACGGCCACCAGGCCGCTGGCCACCGTCTGGCTGGCGTTCAGGAAGCAGACGAAGTTCAGGCAGAACAGGCACAGCCCCTGGGCCAGGACCCAGGCGAGCGCCTTGCCGCGCGGCACGACAAGCTGGCGCCGCCACAGCAGCCAGACGAACAGCACCAGCGCCGCCAGCCCGAAGCGGTAGGCGATGGACAGCGCGATGGGCACGGCGCCCAGCTGCCACTTCAGGGCGATCCACGTCGTGCCCCAGATGAGGACGACCAGCACGTAGAGAAATGCATTCATGCCGCCAGCATGGCGCGCGGGCCGGCCGCCCGATTGCACATTCCTGCGCATCGTCGACCCGGCCACCGCACGGGAAAGCGCATCGGCCCTAGCATCGCCACATGCTCGACCTCACCGCCAGCGCCACGGCCCACCAGCCCGTCTTCGACGTGCTGGGCCGCTCCAGCGCGCGCCGCGAGCGCGAGTTGGCGCTGGCCGACGGCCTGCGCCTGGTGCAGTGGTGCAACCACGGCGGCCGCATGGACTACCAGCGCCCCGGCCACCACACCTTGTCGGTCTACCTGCAGGGCGGGCACGACACCCACCTCATTGAAACGCCGCGCGAGACCGGCCACCCCGGCTGCCACTGCGTGCTGCCGGCCGAGCACGAATCGCGCTGGGTCGTCGCCGGCCCGCTGCGCTTCGTGCACCTCTACCTGTCCGACACCACCTGGGCCGACCGCGTCGTGCGCCTGCTGGACGCCGAGCCCCGCGCCGTCACGCTGGAGCAGCGCATCTTTGGCGAAGACGCCACGCTGGCCGCCTGGGCGCAAGGCGTGGCCGCGCGCGACTGGCAAGACCCGGCCGAGCGCCTGCGCATCGACGCCCTCAGCCAGGCCGCGCTGGACCACCTCGTGCTGCAGGCCGCCCGGCCGCGCCAGCGCCAGCGGGCCGAGCGCCCCTCACGTGCATCCGGCGGCCTGTCCGGCGTGGCCCGTCGGCGGGTGCTCGATTTCGTCGACGCCCACCTGGACAGCCCCGACCTCAGCCTGCCGCGCCTGGCGGCCCAGGCCCACCTGTCCGAATTCCACTTCGCCCGCATGTTCCGCGTCTCCATGGGCTGCAGCGTGCACGACTGGGTGACCGCCCGCCGCCTGGACCGTGCCCGCACCCTGCTGCGCAAGGCCACCCTGCCGCTGGCCGACATCGCTGCCGCCTGCGGCTACGCCGGTGCCAGCCACCTCAGCCGGCACGTCAAGGCCGCCACGGGCGCCACGCCGGGGCAGCTGCGGCGGGCCCTGGGTGAGAACTGACTGCTGCCAACACGCCGTCAGCATTCACGAGCGAGTTAGGGGGACCGCGCCGCGCCGACATGGCCCACCATCACGGCATGGCCACGTCAGCCCGCTTCAAGTTCACCGCCACGCTGCTCGTGTCGGTGCTGGCCGTCGTGCTGACGCTTTTCGTGCCCGGCGAGAACGACTCGCCCGACAGCCCGGTCAACACCGCCGGCCTGCTGCCGCCGCCCCAGCGCTGAAGCTCGCACGCGGTGGCGTGACAAACGACGCCACCTGCCCACATGCCGAAAGGCCTGTTCGCGAAGCAGACACTCACTGGCGCGATGATGTGCGACTCTGATGTAGCACTTCCGTCCCGACGATGAACGAGCTGTTGACCTGGACCCTGGCCGCCGTGGCGGCTGCCGTCGTGCTGCTGCTGCTCTGGCTCGGCCGGCGCCGCCAGCAGATCGCCCGCGCCGACGCCGAGCGCCGCGAGGTGCAGCGCACCGCCCAGGAACAGGCCGAACACGCCGCACGGGCACAGCGCGCCACCGACCCTGCGCGCGAGGATGCCGACGCCCAGGCCCTGCGCGAGGTGGAGGAGGCTGTCTCCCGACGCCTGGCCCAGCAGCGCGCCGACGAAGAACGCATCGAAGCCGAGCGCGCCCAAGCCCAGCGCGAGGAAACCGCCCGCATCGAAGCCCAGGCCCTGGCCGCCCGCGAAGCCGCCGCAGCCGCTGAAGCCCAGCGCCTGGCCGAACAACGCGCCGAGGTGCAGCGGCTCGAAGCCGAGCAACAGGCCGCCCGCGAGGCGGCTGAGGCCGCCGAAGCCCAGCGCCTGGCGCAGGAACGCGTCGAAGCGGAACGCCTGGCCCAGCAAGCCGCCGCACGCGAGGCCGAGGCGCAGCGGCAGGCCGAACACCGGGCCGAGTCCGAGCGACTGGCCCGTGAGCAGGCCGCCCGGGACGCCGCCGAAGCGGAGCGCCTGGAAGCCGAACGTGTGGCCCGAGAAGCCGAAGCCCTGCGCCTGGCCGCCGCACAGGCCGAAGCCGCACGGCGCCTGGCAGAACAGCAAGCCGCCGAAGCGGCCGCCCTGGAAGGGGCTCGCCAGGCTGCCGAAGCCGAACGCGCTGCTGCGCAAGCTGCCGCCGCCCAGCCCACCCGCGAGCTGCGCGCCGACGAAACCCTGATCCTGGTGGCCGACGACTCCAAGATCGTCCGCGTCAAGATCAGCCGCCTGCTGACGGGCCAGACCTATCGCGTCGCCCTTGCCGAGAGCGGCGAGCAGGCGCTGGAGCTGCTGGCCGCCGAGCGGCCCCACGTCGTCATCACCGACGTCGAGATGCCCGGCATCGACGGCTTCGAGCTGACCCGCCAGGTGCGCGCGACCGCCGCCTGGGCCGACCTGCCGGTGCTGATGATCACGTCCTCCGACGACAAGCGCGAACAGGCCGACGCCGCGGGCGTGACCCAGCTGCTGGGCAAGCCCTACTCGGAAGAAGTGCTGCTCGCCGCCATCGAGCGCGCGCGTCTGGCCGTGCGCGTGCCCGCCTAGGACGCCTTCTGCACCTCGCGCGCCCAGCGCGGCGCCCATTGCAGCAGCGGCTCGATGGCCACCAGCAGCAGTCGCCCCTGGGCGCTGAGCCGATAGCCGCTTCCCGCGTCGTGCTCAACGAGCAGCGCCTCGCGCAACTCCGCCAGCCGCTGGTTCAACACCGAGGCCGACAGGTCGCCGCAGGCCGCCTGCAACGCACGGAAGTTCAGGCTTGCGCCCTCGGCGCGCAGCTCCCACAGGATGCGCAGCGTCCAGCGGCGATGGAAGAGCTCCAGCGCAGCGTTGATCGCATCCTTGCCCGAGGCGGGCGTGTCGGCCGTGACCAGCCTCGCAAGGCGCTTTGTCGTAATGCTTTGATTTTAGAAGCAACTCCGGCTAGAGTCCGCCCATCGCAACGCTTCTGATTTCGAAGCATGAACTCACCTCAACCCCGCATCGCCCCGCAGCCCCCGCAGCCCCTGCCGCTACCCGCCGACCTCGCCGAGCGCATGGCCCGCTTGCTGCCGCCGGCCTTCCCGCCGCCGCAGATCTTCCTGACCGTGGCCCGCCACGAGGAGCTGTTCAAGGAGATGGTGGACAGCGGCCTGCTCGGCCCCACCGGCCTGGCCGACCGCAAGCGCCTCGCACCCGCGTTGCGCGAGGCCGTCATCCTGCGCACCTGCACCGCGGCGCGCTGCGGCTACGAATTCAACCTGCACGAGCAGACGATCTCGCGCCGCATGGGCCTGAGCGACGCGCAGATCGCCGACCTGCGCGAAACCCAGCCCGATGCCGCGCTGTGGGCGCCCGAGCTGCTGGCCGTCTTCAGCCTCGTCGACGGCCTCGTGCAGCACCTGGACGTGAGCGACGCGACCTGGGCGGCCCTGCGGCCCCACTTCGACGACGCGGCGCTGCTGGAGATCACGCAGCTGGTGGGCCACTACACGGGCGTGGCCATGCTGGCGGCGCTGGCGCTACCGGCGCTGGATCGCTACCGCTAGCCTGCGCCCGGCGCCGAAGGCCGGTATGGTTGGGTGTCATCTGCCACTTCCCTGCGGCCATGGAATTCCAACGATTCACCGCGCCCGACCCGGCGGCGCTCGAAGCCAGCATCTCGGACAAGTGCGCCGGGCTGGCGGCAGCACAGCAGGCCGGCGACGAACTCGCCATCGTCGACCACACGGCCGACCTGGGCGCGCTGCTGACAACAGCACGCCGCGAGGCCGAAGCGCTGCCATTGATGCAGGCCCAGCTCGACCGCGTCGAGGCCTTCTCCAGCGCCGAGGTGGCCGGCTGGTTCTGGAACGCCTACGCGACGGCGTTGCAGTACAACGGCCGGCGCGACGAGGCCGACCCCGCCTTCGCCAAGGCGCTGGCGCTGTCACGCGCGGGAGGTTGGCTGCGCCTGCAGTCCTTCGTGCTGCAGCACTGGGGCCGCAGCCTGGTCGAGCAGGGTCGACTGGACGACGCGCAAGCCCGCTTCGAGGAAGCCCTTGCCATCCGCCAGCAGCTGGACGACCCACGCACCGCCTCCACCGAGGCCGCCCTGGCCGGCCTGGCCGAGCTGCGCGAACAGCAAGCCGCGGCGCTGCGCCAGGGCAGCTGCCACTGTGGCGCGGTGCGCCTCACGCTGCCCGCACTGCCCGACAAGGCCACGAAGTGCAACTGCTCGATCTGCCGGCGGATCAACGGCTTGTGGGCCCTACTACGAGTTCGGCACGGTGAAGGTGGAGGGCCACCCGGAGCACACGGCCGAATACATCTGGGGCGACAAGACACTGCGCAACATTCGCTGCACCCATTGCGGTTGCTCGACGCATTGGGAGCCCTTGGTCCCGGAGGCAGGCGCCCGGCACGGCGTGAACCTGAACAACTTCGACCCGCGGCTTCTTGAGACCGTCCAGGTGCGTCGCTTCGACGGCGCGGACAGCTGGACCTTCCTGGATTGAACACCGCCTCTGCATGGCCGCGTCCATGCTCCGGTCCCTAGTCCTGTTCCTGCTGCGCCACCTGTCGCATCTGTCACCAGAAGTTGCGTGCGACCGACGACCCTGCGGCAAGTGGCGCACTACACCGGCGTGGCGATGCTTGCCGCGCGGCCGAGCCTGCCTTCAACCGGTATCGCTGGGAAACGTTGATCCGGTTAACGCGCCGCCGTTGGCGCATCAATTGGCCAAGTCGCCATAGTGGATGACCACGTCCGTCGAGGGCACGCCCCGGCCAGTACAAGTCGCAAAAACAGACGTGGCATGAGGTAGGCACCTCCCTGGTCAGCACTGCGCCTGCGAGACCGCAGGCGCGAAGGGCGACGGCCCTTTCGGCGCATCTAGGGCTTCAGTCGCGCCAACACGCCATCGACGAGGGCTTTGAAGTCAGATGCCAAGTGCTCGTCGGCGGTCATCGCGTGCATGTCCCCCAACGTCGTCGTCAGATCGACAAAGAGATCGCGGATGTCGGCGTACAGGTTCAGCGTGTCCTGCAGGTCACCCACCTTGTCGCCACTGATCAGCTTCAGCTTCTGGTCCAGGGCCGATTGCTTCTGCTCCCAGAAGTAGACGTGATCGATGCGGTCGATCGGGTCGTACAGGCCGGCATCGGCAAGCACGATGGGGAAGACGCGTTCGCGCAGCGACTGATTCTTGGAGATCTGCAGCAGTTCGTTCATGCAGTAGTGAGAGCGCAGGTACTCCTTGGAGATCACCAACACCACGCAGCCGGCTTTGCCGATGCGCTGCATGAAATCGCCAATCGACTGCTTGAAGGCGATGTCTTTCTTGTAGTCGACCAGCCGCACGTCTTGATCGGCCAGGGCCTGATGGAGCGTCGCAAGCAGCGCTTCGCTGGAAACGCCGGCGTGATAGGACAGGCAGACGTCCCGGTTGGCTTGGGCACTGAGGGAGGCAACAGGTGTGTGAGTCAAGACTACATCGTCTTCGGGACGTACGACGATCCGCAAATCGCGCACAACCACGTTGGGCAGGATGTTCAGCAGCAACGCCGAGGCATCCACCATGTCCAGGCTCTGGTGGCACTGGATCTCCTTACCCTTGAGCGCGGCCGGCTCCAAGCTCTTGAGCGTGAAGCGATACGGCCGATCGCTAGCGGCGCACTGGGCACAGGGACAGGGCAGATGGCGGTCGCAGCGCAGGCGCGGGAAGGATTGGTGCAGTTGCTCCAGGCGTTCGTCCACGATGCCCAGCAGCGCGCGCGTGTCGCGGCCGGCCACTCGGACGCGGATGAATGGCTGCGATTCGCCTTCTTCGGTGTGCTCCATGACCTCGGCCAGGCAGCCGTCGCGCTCGATGACCACGCCGCTGCGCCACATCCGGGCCGGGTCCGTGATCAGGTGGTTCATCATGACGATGAAGCGCGTGATCAGTCCCTTGGGCATGAAGCCGTACACGTAGCGCAGCTCGGTGCTGCCCGTGGCGGGCCAGTCGTAGGCCGGCTGTTGCACGGCCAGCAGTTGCGGCGCCATGTAGGTGCCGTGGTCGTCCAGCGCGTAGCAGAGCTGGAACTTCATCATCAGGCGCAGCAGCTCGTCGTGCATGTCGCAGTACTGTGCCTCGGCCCAGATGCGGCCCAGGTCACGGCGCGTGAAGCGGCCGCGCGCGGCCTTCACGTCGGCGTCGTCCAGCACGCGATAGACGGCGGCCGTGCCCCAGCCGGGCTTGAGGATGACGGTGTGCTTGAGGGTGGCGTCGTCCTGGAAGTGCAGGCAGATGCCCAGGTCGTGCAGAAAGCCGCTGAGCTGCAGCTTGTCCTCGCGGCGCGTGAAGCCATGCTGCTCGCAGATGTTGAGGTATTCGTCGAGCGAGATGAAGTCGCGCGGGTCCTTCTCCAGCACTTCGCGCACCCGCTTCCAGGTGGCGGGCAGGGCCTGGCCCACATGGGGCAGGCCCTGCAATTCGTGGCGCACGGCGGCCAGCACCTGCTCCAGCCCGCGGTTGGTGGCCAGGTTGGTGGCGATCGCCTGGCGCAAGTTGCCAAAGCGTTGCCGCAGCGCCGGCAGGTCGATGTCGCGCGAGCGGTCCTGCTTCTCGTTCTGCACGATGAGCAACGGGCTGGCGTCGGTCAGCATCTCCACGACCTGCAGCCAGTAGTTGAAGTGCGCGTCCTCTTTGCGGTCATCGCACACCAGCACATAGATAGAGCGGCGGGTCAGGAAGAACTGGTGGGTGGCGTGGTAGATCTCCTGGCCGCCGAAGTCCCAGATGTTGACCTGGAAGTCACGCTGCAGCAGCTGGCCCTTGGCCTGCTCCTCGCGCGGGCGGATGGCCGTCGGGAATTGCCAGCGCAGGATGTTGATGCCTTCGGTGGAGGGCTCGCTGGGGTTGGGGATGTAGCCGGGGTCCTGGATCTTGCGCGCCAGCGTGGTCTTGCCAGCGCCCGCCTCGCCCAGGATGATGA
>CAUJSJ030000004.1:0-10127 GCA_963422775.4 uncultured Roseateles sp. | reverse complement strand
CTTGCTGCATCTTGGCGTCGACGGCGGCGCGGCTTTCCAGGGCCTGGCCATCCCAATAGACGCTGCCGTCGAAGTCGATGGCCACGGTGTGCACGACGGGCTTGTGCGTCTGCTGCTTGCTCACCCCGATGTCCAGCTTGATGGCGTGAAACTGGGTCGGGATGGTGATGATGAGCATCACCAGCAGCACCAGCATCACATCGATCAGCGGCGTCGTGTTGACGTCCATCAGGGCTTCGGGTTCTGCGTGGCCCGACATTGCAACGTTCATTCCCATCATGACCTCCCGGCATTGGTGGCTGCACTCGCCAGTGAGCGACGAGCGCTGGTGCCGATGATGCACAGCGCGGGGTGCAAAGACAATGGGGCTGGCTGCCTTGCAGCGATTGCGGACCTTTACCATCACGCAATCCGAAGTCTTTGCAGCAACTTCGCTCGCCATCACAACGTCAGCCATGCCTCATAGGCTCTATTGCTCAAGTGGCAACGCTCACGACATCGAGGAGTACGTCGGTTACTCGGAAATCGATGATGGTGGGTACTGGGTTCGCTACGTAGAGGTCAGGGCAGACGGCAGCGCATTTCGGTACAGCAGAGACCATCTTGCTGACAGTCATGGCGTACTTCCGGAAGGCGTATGGGACGAAGCCGAAGCTTCAAGAAGCGAGTATGGGACTGTGGTGTCCATCTCAGCGGAGCTATTCGAAGCGGTCTGGTCTACGACCCGCTGCAGCAACGTCTCGCAGCCTCCCTGAGCAGACATTGACCGACGGCGCCGCTGACAGGCGACGGGTGGTCTTGCCAAAGCACCTGGCCCCAATCGCCGACGCAGGCGCCGTCCCGGGCCCGCCGGTCGGCCCTGGCTCAGTTCTTCCGATACTGCGCCGTGATCCCATCGATCAGCGCCTGCCGGACCATGGCCGCCTGGCGGTCGGTCGCGCCGGGCCAGGCGCTGTGCGTGACGACGACGAGGTTGAGCTCGGGGTCGATCCAGATGCCCTGGCCAAAGATGCCCGAAGCGCGGTAAGCCTTGCCGCGGGTGGTCCACCACTGCAGCCCGTAGCCGCTGCGGCCCTGCAGGCCTTCGGTGGCTTCGCGTGTGGTGGTGGTGGCCTGCTCCACCCAGCCGTCCGGCACCACGGCTTGCCCATTGGGCAGGCGGGCGCCGCGCATGAAGAAGAGCGCGAAGCGGCCGTAGTCGCGCAGCGTGGCCGACAGGCAGCAGCCCGCGACCTCGGCGCCGGAGCGGTCGAGCATCCAGTAGGCGTCGCCCTCCATGCCCAGCGGCTGCCAGAGCTTCTCGGACAAATAGTCGGACAGGGTCTTGCCCGTGGCCGCGCGCACCAGCGAGCCGACGAGGTTGGTCTCGCCCGTCTTGTAGACCCACTTGGTGCCCGGCGCGGCCTCGCGCGGCAGGCGCGCCATGTAGGTGACGACCGGGTCCGACCCGTTGACGGAGGGCTCGTTCCCGAAGCGGGCGACATCGGAGTTGCGGTCCGCGTAGTCTTCGTTCCAGCGCACACCCGACGTCATGTTGAGGACCTGCTTCACGGTGACCCCCTCGTAGGCCGAGCCCTTGAGTCCGGGCAGGTAGGTGGCGATGGGGTCTTCGAGGCTCTTGATCTGCCCGTCGCGTATCGCTGCCCCGACGAGGGTGGATGAGAAGGACTTGGCGACGGAGAAGCTCGTCCAGCGCATCTGCGGCGTCTGGCCCAGCCCATAACGCTCCAGCACGACCTGGCCATCCTTCAGCACCAGCAGGCCCGCGGCACGGTTGCGGGTCATATAGTCGTCGACGGTCCAGGTCTGGTCGTCGACCTTGAACGTGAACTCCAGCGGCTTGGCGGCCACCGGCAGCGGCGCCACCACTGCGCCGCGCTTGACGAGGCGGGTGGGGTAGTGGTCCTCCATGTGGGGGTAGCCCGCCTTTTGCTGCTCGAAGGTCCAGAACAGCACGCTGCCGCCGACGGCGGATGCAGGGGCGGCGGCAGCGGCCGGCGCAGCGGCGGTTTCCGCGGCCTGTGCGGGCTGGAGGAGGGACGCCAGCAGAAGCGCGGCTGTGGCGGTGATGAAGTTCTTCATGGCGTTGACCTCGAATGAGCACGGTGAGTGCGCGGCCCTTGGGCGGCCTTGATCATCGGGGCGCATCGTCGCAAATGCGGGCGGGGTTTCATAGCCCGGGGCAAGCGGGCCAGACATGCATTCAGCATGTCGAATTGCGCAGAGGTTGCTATCAGCCGTGCACACTCATTGGCCACCGCCCGACGCACTTCCGCTCCTGGCCAGCGCCGTGAGTTGACGTCGCCGCCCGGAAGCGGCCCGTCGTAGCGCGCAACGGTTCCCATTGAAGTCGCGTCTGTTGACGCCTCGTCAAGGCATGCGGGTAGGGAGAGAATCACTGTCTGGACTGCCCCTGGTCGGCCAGGCAGCCATCCCTATCTACAGCTGGTGCTGTCATACCGCTCATGACCGACGCTCAATACACGACCTTGCCGCAGTGGCCCAACGCTTATGTGGCCAGCGGCGCCAGCGCCACCCTGAAACTCCTCAACGAGGATTTCATCGTGACCGAACTGCCGCTGCAGCAGCCCTCCGGTGAGGGCGAACACATCTGGCTGGACATCGAAAAGAATGGTGCGAACACCGCCTTCGTCGCCCAGCAACTGGCTGAGGCCGCCGGCGTGCAGGAAATGGACGTGGGTTATGCCGGCCTCAAGGACCGCTACGCCGTCACCCGTCAGTGGTTCAGCATCTATCTGCCGAATGGGAAAGGGAAAGGCGAGACGCCCGACCTGACCCTGCTTCAGCACCCGGAATTCAAGGTGCTGAGCCAGAGCCGCCACGTGAAGAAGCTGCGCCGCGGTGATCTGCAGGGCAACCAATTCCGCATCGTGCTGCGTGACGTGACGGGCGACCGCGACGCCATCGAGGCCAATCTCAAGGCCGTTTCGTCGCAGGGCGTGCCCAATTATTTTGGCGCTCAGCGTTTCGGCCACGAGGGCGGCAACGTCGAGCAAGGCCGGGCCATGCTGGCGCGCGAAATCCGCGTGCGCAACCCGAAGAAGAAGGGCATCTACCTGTCGGCGGTGCGTTCCTTCGTCTTCAATGAAGTGCTGGCGCTGCGCATTCAGCAGGGACTCTGGGGCAAGCCCCTGCCCGGTGACGTCATGGACGAGGCGGGCCGGCCCACCGGACCGCTCTGGGGACGGGGCCGCGTGAGCACCACCGATGAAGCGTAGGCCCTGGAAAACGGCGTGGCGGGACGTCACGCCACCTTGTGCGACGGCATGGAACACGCCGGTCTGGATCAGGAGCGCCGCGCCCTGGTGGCGAGCCCGGTGGACATGTCATGGGAATGGCCGCAAGCCCATCAACTGGTGCTCACGTTCTCTTTGCCCGCCGGGACTTACGCCACTTCCGTGCTGAACGAAATCCTCCGCGCCACGGAGCCTGACCGGCACACAGAGAACGAGTCTGCGGCTGTCGAATGACTCTTCAACCCGCCGCGTCGTACCAGCTGGCCTTGTCCTCGAGAAAATAGTCCTCGCCCGGCGGCGCTATGGCTTCGCCTTCAAAGAGCCCGGCCGGAAATCCATAGACCTTTGGCAGCCGCTGGTCCGTGGTGAAGACATGCGATCCGCATTGCCTGCAAAAGGAGCGCTGCAGATTGGCCGTCGGGCTGAACACGGTCAGTCCCTCGGGGTTGCCCACGACAACCTGATCGCGTGGCGCGGTGATCCAGGTCGTGAAAGCCGCGCCACTCAGGCGGCGGCACTCGCCGCAGTGGCAATTGCCCGGGCGGCGCAGCGGTGATGGGACCGTGACGGAGACGGCGCCGCAGTAGCAGGAGCCGCGGGCGACAAGGGGCAGGGTCATGGGCGTTCAGATGTCGATTTGGGATCAATAGCCGCGTTCGCGATCCACATGGGCAGGAATCACGCCGTCCCGTCGGTAGGCGGCGATGTTGGCCGCCACGATGCTCGAAGCTGTCCGCCGGTCGGTGGGCGCCGAGATATGCGGCAGCACCGTCACCGCCGGATGCGCCCAGTGCCAGCTGTCTTCCGGCAAGGGCTCGGTGGCGAACACATCGAGCACCGCGTGGCGCAGGGCGCCGTGGTCGAGGGCACGTCTGAGGGCTTCGTCGTCCACGACGGCGCCACGAGAGAAGTTGATCAACGACGCCTGCTGGCGCACCTGGCCCAGGGTCGAGTCGTTCAGCAGCCCGCGAGTCTGCGCCGTCAGCGGCAACAGGCAGACCAGGATGTCGCTGCTGGCCAGCATCTCCGCCAACCCGCTGTCGCCGGCGTGGCAAGTCACACCACCGACCTCGCGCAGGGTTCGGCTCCAACCCTGCACCTTGAAGCCCGCGGCCGACAGCCGGCCTGCCGCCGCTTCGCCCAGCGCGCCCAGGCCCAGCAGGCCCACCGTCTTGTGCTGCGGCCTCACGTAGTCGAGGGCCTGCCAGAGGCGCTCGCGTTGCTGGCTCGCATAGCGCGGCATGTCACGGTGCAGATAGAGCGTCCAGGCCAGCACCGCTTCGGCCATCGTCTGCGCCAACTGCGGGTCGACCAGGCGCACGATCTTCAGCTCCGTGTCGCCGAGTTCCGCCAGCAGGCGCTCGACGCCGGCCCAGACGCTGTGCACCCAGCGCAGCCGTGGCAAGCGGCGCAGGTCCTCGGGGCGCGGGTTGGCCACGACGGCGACCGTGCAGGCCTGCCGCGCAGCCTCGTCCAGCGCGGCGAGGGGGACGATGCGTTCCTCGGGCATGGCCGCCTGCAAAGCGGCGATCCATTCGGCTTCGAAGGGAGAGCCGGGCGGCGCGATGAAAGGCAGCACGCCGCTCACGTCGCGTAGACCTTGTCGAGGTCGGCGAAGCCCTTGATCTCGATGGGGTTGCCGCTGGGGTCGAGAAAGAACATGGTGGCCTGCTCGCCGGGCTCGCCGGCGAAGCGCAGGCTGGGCGCGATGACGAAGTCCAGCCCGCGCGACGTGAGGCGATCGGCCAGGGCGCGCCAGTCGGGCATGGCCATCACCAGGCCGAGATGCGGCATCGGCACCAGGTGCTCGCCCACGCGCCCGGTGTTGGCGACCGGGAAGGGTTCGCCGAGGTGCAGCGAGATCTGGTGGCCGAAGAAATCGAAGTCGACCCAGGTGTCGGTGCTGCGGCCCTCGCAGCAACCGAGCAGGTCGCCATAGAAGGCGCGTGACGCGTCCAGGTCACGGACATGGTAGGCCAGGTGGAAGGCAGTTCTCATGATGGGTTCAGCCGGTGGCGTCGCGGATCTTAGAAGCCACCCAGGCTTGGCATACTCGCCTCCCCATGCAGACGCTGAGCTTTCACGCCATCGCCAAGTCCTTCGGCAGCGTGGCTGTGCTCCACGACGTCAGCTTCGAGCTGGCGGCCGGGCGGGCTGTGGGCCTGCTGGGAGAGAACGGCGCGGGCAAGAGCACGCTGATGAAGATCCTGGCCGGTTATGAGGCGCCCAGCGGCGGCGAGCTGAAGCTGGATGGCAGGCCAGTGCGCTTCGACGGCCCGCGCGCGGCCGAAGCCCAGGGCATCGCGATGATCCACCAGGAGTTCGCGCTGGCCGAGGCCCTCACGGTGGCGCAGAACATCTTCCTCGGGCATGAACTCAAGCGCGGCTGGCTGCTGGACGACGGCGCCATGCGCAGCAGCGCCGCGCAGCTGCTGGCCCAGGTGGGCCTGGACTGCTCGCCCGACATGCCCGTGCGCGCCCTGAGCCTGGCGCAGAAGCAGCGCGTGGAGATCGCCAAGGCCCTGCAGCGCCGTGCTCGCGTGCTGGTGATGGACGAGCCCACGGCCACGCTGACACGGACCGAGGCCGAACAGCTCTTCGGCCTGGTGGACAGCCTCAAGGCCGATGGCGTGACGCTGATCTACATCTCGCACAAGCTGGAGGAGGTCGAGCGCCTGACCGACGAAGTGGTCGTCATGCGCGACGGCCGCTTCGTGACGCGCGCCCCCACGGCCAGCCTCAGCCGCGCGCAGATGGCCAGCCTGATGGTGGGGCGCGAACTGAGCGACCTGTTCCCGCCCAAGACCGTTCGGCCGGATGCGGAGCCGCTGCTGAAGGTGCGGGGCCTGAGCGTGCCGGGCTGGGTGCAGGACGTCAGCTTCGAGGTGGCGCCGGGCGAGATCCTCGGCTTCGCGGGTCTGGTGGGTGCGGGCCGCACCGAGCTGTTCGAAGGCCTGATCGGCCTGCGGCCGGGCGCCACGGGGCAGGTCGATCTCGCGGGCCGCGCCGTGCGATTCGGCAGCCCGCGCGAGGCCGCCGACCTCGGCCTCACCTATCTCAGCGAGGACCGCAAGGGCAAGGGCCTGCACCTGGACTTCGGCCTGCGCCAGAACCTCACACTGATGGCCTTGTCGCGCTACGCCAGGCCCTGGCTGCGGCCGGCCGACGAGATCGCGGCGCTGCGGCGTGCGGTCGATGAATTCGGCATCCGCGTCGGCTCGCTCGAGGTGCGCGCGGGCTCGCTTTCCGGGGGCAATCAGCAGAAGCTGGCGTTGGCGAAGGTGCTGCACCCCGGGCCTCGCGTCGTCATCCTCGACGAGCCCACGCGCGGCGTGGACGTGGGTGCCAAGCGCGAGCTGTACCACCTCATCCAGCGCCTGGCGGCCGATGGGCTGGCGGTGATCGTGGTGTCATCGGAGCTGATGGAACTCATCGGCCTGTGCCACCGCATCGCCGTCATGCGCGCCGGCCGCCTGCAGACCGTGCTCGACGCCCACGAAGCTACTGAAGACCTGTTGATCGCCCATGCCACTGGAACGCACTGACTTCATGGCCCGCCTGCACGGCCTGGGCCCGATCGCCGGGCTCGTGGCGCTCTGCCTGATCGCGGCCCTGCTGAACCCCGAGTTCGCCACCGTGGACAACGCCCTCAACGTGCTGACCCGCACCACCTTCACCGGCATCATCGCGGTGGGCATGTGCTTCGTCATCGTCGGCGGTGGCATCGATCTCTCCGTCGGTTCGATGGCCGCGCTGATCGCCGGCTGCGTCATCCTGCTGATGAACACGCTCGGCGCCCACGGCGTGGCCCCCGTCCTCGCGGTGGTGGCCGGTGCCAGCGGCGCCGTGCTGCTGGGCAGCCTGCTGGGCTTTGCACATGGCTGGCTGATCACGCGGGGCCGCATCGAGCCCTTCATCGTCACGCTGGGCACGCTGGGCATCTTCCGCGCGGTGCTGACCTGGGCCGCCGACGGCGGCGCCATCACGCTGGACAACGAGCTGGCCGACGCCTACGCCCCGGTCTACTACGGCACGCTGCTGGGGGTGCCGGTGCCCGTCTGGGTGTTCGCAGTCGTGGCCCTGGCCGCGACTGCTCTGCTGCAGCGAACCGCCTATGGCCGGCATGTGCAGGCCATCGGTTCCAACGAGCAGGTGGCGCGTTATGCGGCGGTCAAGGTCGACACGGTCAAGCTGGGTAGCTACGTGGTGCTGGGCGCGATGGTCGGTGTCGCCACGCTGCTCTATGTGCCGCGCCTGGGCTCGGCCTCGCCCGCCACGGGTTTGCTATGGGAGCTGGAGGCCATTGCCGCCGTCATCATCGGCGGCACGGCGCTGAAGGGCGGCTCCGGCAGCATCGCCGGCACGGTGGTGGGCGCGCTGCTGCTGTCGGTGATCGGCAATGTGCTCAACCTCACCAGCTTCATCAGCATCCACCTGAATGCCGCGGTGCAGGGCACCGTCATCATCGCCGTCGCCTTCATGCAAAGACGGCAACGCTAAGGAGACTCCCGCATGTTGACCCGCAGACTCGCCACCGCCCTGGCGCTCACAGCCGCCTTTGCGGCCCAGGCCCAGGCGCCCGTTCATCTCGGCGTGGCCATCCCCTCGGCCGACCATGGCTTCACGGCCGGCATCGTCTGGTGGGCCAACCAGGCCAAGAAGGAGCTGGAGGCGGCCAACCCCGGCCTCAAGATCACCGTCAAGGCCGCGGCCTCGGCCGGCGAGCAGGCCAACCAGCTGCAGGACCTGCTGACGACGAACAAGATCAACGCCCTCGTCATCCTGCCGCAGGAGTCGGCCGCGCTGACCAAGCCGGTGCAACAACTGCACGGCAGGGGCGTCTACGTGACCGTGGTGGACCGCGGTCTGACGGACGCTTCCGCACAGGACGCCTATGTGGCCGGCGACAACACCGCCTTCGGTGCTGTGCCGGCCGAGTTCATTGCCAAGCAGCTCGGTGGCAGGGGCGAGATCGTCGCGCTGCGCGGCATCCCGACCACCATCGACAACGAGCGCGTGGACGCCTTCAAGGCCGTCATCGCCAAGAGCCCCGGCATCAAGCTGCTCGACGCCAAGCATGGCAACTGGAACCGTGATGACGCCTTCAAGGTCATGCAGGACTTCCTGACGCGCTACAAGAAGATCGACGCAGTCTGGGCCGCCGACGACGACATGGCCTTCGGCGTGCTGAGGGCCATCGACCAGGCCAAGCGAACGGACGTGAAGCTCGTCTTCGGCGGTGCCGGCGCCAAGGGCATGGTCAAGATCCTGCGCGACGGCAGCGACCCGCGCATCCAGGCCAATGTGTCCTACTCACCCAAGTTCATCTACGACGCCATCAAGCTCACCGCCGAGGCGCGCCTCAAGGGCCAGAAGCTGCCGGCCAAGACCATCGTGCCCTCGGTGTTGATCACGAAAGAAAACGCCAAGGACTTCTACTTCCCCGACAGTCCGTTCTGATCATGGCAAGACCTCTGACCCTTTTCACCGGCCAATGGACTGACCTGCCGCTGGCCGAGCTGGCGCCCCTGGCCAAGCGCATGGGCTATGACGGCCTGGAGCTGGCCTGCGGCGGGGATCACTTCAATGTGCAGCGCGCGTTGAAGGAGCCCGGGTATGCCGCCGGCCAGCGCGCGCTGCTGGCCGAGCATGGGCTGCAGGTGTTTGCCATCGGCAACCACCTGATCGGCCAAGCTGTTTGCGACCTCATCGACGAGCGCCACAAGGCCATCCTGCCCGCCCATGTGTGGGGCGACGGCGAGCCCGAGGGCGTGCGCCAGCGCGCCGCGGCCGAGCTGGCCGACACCGCACGTGCCGCCGCACTGCTCGGTGTGCAGCGCGTGACCGGTTTCACCGGCTCGTCCATCTGGCATGCGGCCTATGCTTTTCCGCCCACTTCGCAGGCCTATTGGGACGCCGGCTTCGCCGACTTCGCACGCCGCTTCACGCCCATCCTCGATGTCTTCGACGAACAAAACGTCAACTTCGCGCTGGAGGTGCACCCCACCGAGATCGCCTTCGACATCGCTACGTCGGAGCGGGCGCTCGCGGCACTCGACCAGCACCCGCGCTTCGGCTTCAACTTCGACCCCAGTCACCTGGCCTACCAGGGCGTGGACTATGTGCGCTTCATCCGCCAGTTCGGCCCGCGCATCTTCCATGTGCACATGAAGGACGTCTGGTGGGGCCGCGGTGATGGCACGGTGGGCACTTTCGGCGGCAACACCAGCTTCGGCGACCCGCGCCGAGGCTGGGACTTCCGCAGCGTGGGCCGCGGCATGATCGATTTCGAATCCATCATCGTGGCCCTCAACGACGTGGGCTATGCCGGGCCGTTGTCGGTCGAATGGGAAGACAGCCGCATGGACCGCGTGCATGGCGCGACAGAAAGCGCCGCCTATTGCCGGCGCCTGGACTTCCCGCCGGCGCATGGTGCTTTCGATGCGGCGTTCTCGAAGGGCATGGCGGGATGAGAAAGTTGCGCGTTGCCATGATCGGGGGCGGGCGCGACGCCTTCATCGGCGCCGTGCATCGACACGCGATGGCGCTGGACGGCCGCTACGAGCTGGTGGCCGGCGCGCTGTCGTCCACGCCCGAGAAGTCGCTGGCCTCGGGCCGCGACCTGGGCCTGGCCGACGACCGCATCCATGCCGACTGGCGCGCCCTGCTGGCCGACGAGCTGCGTCGCCCGCCCAAGCAGCGCGTGGACCTCGTCGTCATCGTCACGCCCAACCACCTGCACTTCGACGTGGCACGCGCTTTTGTCGACGCGGGTTTTCACGTCGCCTGCGACAAGCCGCTGGTGCACAGCAGCGCGCAGGCCGACGAGCTGGTGGCCCTCGTCAAGGCGCGTGGCACCGCCTTCGCGGT
>CAUJSJ030000003.1:0-24112 GCA_963422775.4 uncultured Roseateles sp. | reverse complement strand
GCCAGCAAGGCGTTGATGTAATGGGGCGTTGGTGTGACGACGTACTGTGATGCGATGGACAGCGCAATGCGCCGCGCGTCGCTCGCTGTCGGCTGTGCCATCAGGCGCGTGCTGGCGGGGATGGCACCCAGGGCGATCCAGGCCTCGCGCCGCCTCATGGGCTCAGCGTGGCCAACCCCAGGCCCAGGGCTGCGCACAGGCCGAGCAGCGGCAGCACGCCGAGCTTGAAGCGGAACAGCGCCACGCCGGCGCCGATGGCGATGAGGGCCGAGACCCCGTCGAAGCGGCTGCCAAAGCCCTGGGGCCACAGCACGTGATACGCGAAGAAGATGGCCAAGTTCAGGATGACGCCGACGACGGCGGCGGTGATGGCCGTCAGCGGCGCGGTGAACCGCAGCTTGCCGTGGGTGGACTCGATGACCGGCCCGCCGGCCAGGATGAAGACGAAGGACGGCAGGAAGGTGAAGAAGGTGACGACGCTGGCCGCGGCCGCACCGGCGAGGAAGGGGGCGTCCGGGCCGAACAGCTGCTCGGTCCAGCCGCCGACGAAGCCGACGAAGGCCACCACCATGATCAGCGGTCCCGGCGTCGTCTCGCCCAGGGCCAGGCCGTCCATCATCTGCGCGCCCGAGAGCCACTGGTGCTGCTCGACGGCGCCCTGGTAGACGTAGGGCAGCACCGCGTAGGCGCCGCCGAAGGTCAGCAGCGCGGCCTTGGTGAAGAACCAGCCCATCTGCGTGAGCGCGCCTTGAACGCCGTAGGCCAGCACGAGCCCGGCCATGGCCACGGCCCAAAGGCCGATGCCGAGGGTGAGCACGCGGGCCAGCCTGGCGCGGGTGAACAGCGCGTGCGGTGGCGTGGGCGTGTCGTCGTCGATCAGCGCCGGGCCGTATCCCTGCTTTGCCGCGCCATGGCCTGCGCCGAGCGTGAACACCTGCGGCGCCCGCCGCCCGCCGAAGTGGCCGATGAGGGCAGCGCCCAGCACGATGAGCGGGAAGGGCGCGTCCAGCGCAAAGATGGCCACGAAGGCAGCCCCCGCGATGCCCCACAGCCAGCCGTTCTTCAGCGCCCGCGTGCCGATGCGGTGCGCCGCGTGAACGACCAGCGCCGTCACGGCGGGCTTCAAGCCATAGAAGAGCCCGGCCACGACAGGCAGCGTGCCCCAGGCGAGATAGACCCAGGACAGCGCGATGAGGATGAACAGCGACGGCAGCACGAACAGCGCCCCGGCCACCAGCCCGCCGCGCGTGCGGTGCATCAGCCAGCCGATGTAGGTGGCGAGCTGCTGGGCCTCGGGGCCGGGCAGCAGCATGCAGTAGTTCAGCGCGTGCAGGAAGCGCTTCTCGCTGATCCAGCGGCGGCGCTCGACCAGCTCGGTGTGCATGATGGCGATCTGCCCGGCCGGGCCGCCGAAGCTGATGAACCCGAGCTTGAGCCAGAAGCGCAGAGCCTCCCAGAAGGCGACGGGGGGTGGCGGCGAGACGATGGCAGGAACTCCCGGCTGAAAACGGTCAGCCGCAATGTAGGGCCTGCTCACCGGGCCTGGACCTTCGCGATGCTGTCGCGCAGCGAGGTGGCGATGTCGCTGTCCGCCGGCACCTCGGCGAGCACGCGGCGCCAGTAGCCGACCGCCGCCACCGCGTCACCTCGCTCGTGGGCGGCGCTGCCGAGCAGGGCCACCCGGGCCGCGCGCGTGCGGAGCTGAACTCGGACGGCTTCGACATCTCCGGCATCGGCAGCGCCTCGTTCCAGGCGCTGCAGCAGCGCATCCACCGCCTCCTCTTCCATCCTGAATCCGGCAGTTGGCCGCTTGCCAATCATTGGCGTGGTGGCGCTTCAACACCTTGTCGCTTTTGCAGAAACCACCACCTCGGTGAACACCGGTGCATGCCCCCGCTGGTCTGGCTCTTCGAGCCGCTGGCAGCGTTGCTCCTCCTCGCGGGCATGAGCCCGCAGCGTCGTCGCACGTTGCAGCGGCCCGCCTCGCCAGCCCCTCGGGCACGCCAAATTACCGGATTCAGGATCAAGAGCCACGTCTACACCCGCTCCGAGTTCGAGCGCGCGCTCCCGCCTCTGCCCGCCTTCGCCGCGCCCGCAGCGCTGGGCCGGCAACGACCTGCTGCTGCCCGGCTTCCTGCAGGCCGCCCAGGCCTGGTGGGAAGACCTGCGCAACGGCGAGCTGATCACGCGCACCGCCGCGTCGCTGTCGCTGCTGCTGCGCGGCTATGCGCTGGGCGTGGTGATCGCGCTGACGCTGTCGTCGCTGGCCGTCGCCACCCGCCCGGGCCGCGACGTGCTCAACACGCTGACCTCGCTGTTCAACCCGCTGCCGGCCATCGCGCTGCTGCCGCTGGCCCTGCTGTGGTTCGGCCTCGGCGAGGGCAGCCTGGTCTTCGTGCTCGTTCACGCGGTGCTGTGGCCGCTGGCGCTGTCCACGCTGTCGGGCTTCCAGGGCGTGCCTGAGACGCTGCGCATGGCCGGCCGCAACTACGGCCTGCGCGGCATGCGCTACGTGCTGCAGATCCTCGTGCCGTCGGCGCTGCCGGCGATCCTTTCGGGTCTGCGCATCGGCTGGGCCTTTGCCTGGCGCACTTTGATCGCGGCCGAGCTGTTCTTCGGCGCGTCATCGGGTCGTGGCGGGCTGGGCTGGTACATCTTCCAGAGCCGCAACGAGCTGTTGACCGACCGCGTCTTCGCCGGCCTGGCCACCGTCGTGCTGATCGGCTGGCTGGTCGAGCGCTTCGTGTTCGACACCATCGAGCGGCTGACGGTAAGAAAGTGGGGCGTGCAGCGCTGACGCCGGCGCCCGCGCATGTGACCAAACCCACGCCCCTGAGGGCTTTGTCGATGCCGGCGCGGCGAAGCCGGCCGAAGCGGTGCTTTTCGGCGTGGGCAAACTGGCGGCGGTCCTATCTTCGGGCACATGACATCCCGCCACCGCCGCCCGCTCCCGCTGCCCAGCTTCGGCCCGCGCCGCATCCGCTGCGAGCAGGGCTCGGACCGGCTGGTCATCGAGGAACAGGTTCCCAGCAATGAGCGGCCGGTGTCGGTCGAACTGCGCCAGCTGGAGCGCTTTTCGGCGCTGATGGCGGGCCAGGGCTGGCCGGCGCATGTGTCGCGCCTGGCCTACGACCGCATCTATGCCGGCGAGCGTTTCGGCTTCGCCAAGCGCGTGGGCCGAGGCGCGTTGCCCCTGCTGGCGCGCGAGCTGATCCAGAGCTGGCGCATCCACCAGGCCCAGCCGGCCTGTTCGCCCTAGCAGGCCAGCTCAGACCGCCAGTGCGTCCACCGGCCAGATCGGCCGCTGCAGGTGCTGGTAGGGCAGCGCCGCAAGGTCGCCGTTCAGCGAGCCTGGCGCGTCGCAGTAGAGGATGGCTGCGGCGATAGCGTCGAAGCCGGCGCGGAAGTGCTGGGTGGACTTGACGATGACCAGGCGCTTGGACGCCACGTTGATGCCCAGCGACGTGAAGCAGTCGGGCGAGAAGACCTGTTGGCGCAGCGTGTTGAGCACGAGGTCCACGCCGTCTTCGTCCGTCGACCCGGCCACGCGCAGTGCGACGGCACGGCCCAGGTCGTCCATCAGGCCGCCCAGGCCCGTCTGCTGCGCGTCGTCGCGCACGGCCAGCACTTCGGCGATGACATCCACCGGGTCGCCCGACAGCGGGCCGACCTTGCCGCCGATGCGCAGCGCCAGCCGCGCACCCACGCCGGCAGCGGCGGCGAAGGCCACGGCCTGCGGGTCCCAGAGCATGCCCAGCGCCACGCCGCGCAGGCTGCGGTCGAGCACGGCGCGCAGCAGGAAGGTGCTGTCGCAGGCCGCGCCGCCGCCGGGGTTGTCTGCCCCGTCGGCGATGACGACGGGGCGAGCGCCGTCCATCGCGGCCAGCGCCGCGTCCAGCGCCGCCGCGGGTGGCAGGCGCGCTGCGCTGGCCGTTTCACGCAGGTCGTAGAACGCGGCCGCGAGGTCGGCGCACAGGGCCTGGGCGCGGCGTGCCAGCGCGGCGTCGCCGCCTTCGTAGAGCACCAGCAGCGCCGCACTGGTGTGCGGCGTGTCCGACCACGGGAAGCCGTGGAAGGCCGACACCGACAGGATGCCCGGCTCGCGCTCGGTGGCCTTCAGCCTTGCGACGAAGTCCTTCATCGGGCCGGCCGTCGTGCCGAAGATGCCGAGCAGCGCCGCGCGGTGCATGACGGCGCCATGCGCGCGGCCCGTGCGAGCCTGGCGCTCCAGCAGGTCGAACAGCTCGCCGGCGCGCTCGGCGTAGTCGGTGTGCGGGTACTCCTTGCAGGCGATCAGCACGGCGCCGCTGCCGAGCATGTCGGGCGACAGGTTGCCGTGCAGGTCCAGCAGGGCGCCGACCGGCACGTCGGGGCCGACGATGCGGCGGGCACGCATCAGCAGGTCGCCTTCGCAATCCCACTGCCCGTCGGCCGCCATGGCGCCGTGCAGCACGAGCACGACCGCATCGACGCGACCGGCGGACTCCAGGCCCGCGAGCAGTTCGTCGCGCAGGGCCTCGTAGTCGCGCCGCGACAGCGGGCCACTGGGCTGGGCGTAGGCGCACAGGCCTTCGACGCAGTCATGGCCGCGCGCCTGCGCTTCGCTCCAGGCCTCGGCATAGCCGGCCGCGCGCCGGGCGCGGTCCAGGGTGTCGGCCTGTCCGGGGCGGTGCAGCACCAGCTCCTCGAAGGAGGCGGTCGTCGTCGGCAGCGGCGAGAAGGTGTTGGTCTCGTGGACCAGGGCAGCAAGGAAGACGCGCATGAACGGGGCGATGAGTTGGGGATCGGAGGTGAGAGGTCGTCAGTGCTGCGCGGACGGCGCGAGGCACGACAACGCCTTTGCTGAGTTTTCCATATGGGAAATCATATTTCCATTCGGTGGAGTGCATGCAATATTTGCCTTGCATCTGCCGGCGTGACTGCCTGCAGAGTGAGCCATCAAAAGGTCAGGATCCCTGGTGGACGGCGACCCGTGAAGCATCGACTGCCGGGCCCCGATGGTGTCTGAGTGGTTGTACTGATCGGAAAAAGATTTTCTATTGTATAAAGTTCTGCCACACTTCGGCGCCATGGAAGAGACTCAGCAGGACTTCATCGTCATCGGCGCCGGCATGGCGGGCGCCTCCATCGCTGCAGAGCTGGCGGTGCGCGGCGCCTCTGTGGCACTGCTGGAGGCCGAGCCGCATGCGGGCTACCACGCCACCGGCCGCTCGGCGGCGCTGTTCTCCGAGCTGTACGGCAACGCCGTCATCCGCGCGCTGACCCGCGCCAGCCGACCCTTTCTGTTCAACCCGCCCGCGGGCTTCGCCGAAGCGCCGCTGATGAAACCGCGTGCCTGCCTCTTCATCGCGCGGGCCGACCAGTCCAATGCGCTGGCGCAGTTCCGGGCCCAGACCGGCCTCGCCGGGCCAACGCTCGGCGCGGCCGAGGTGCATGCCCAGGTGCCGATCTTTGCGCCTGGCTACGTCCAATCGGCAGCGCGAGATGGCGGCTCGGCCGACATCGACGTCGACGGCCTGCTGCAGGGCTGCCTGCGCCGTGCCCGCCAGCGTGGCGCTTGCGTCGCGCTGGATGCACCGGTACGCGCGGTATCGCGGCAAGGCGGGCTGTGGCGGGTGCAGGCGGGCGCGGCGCGCTTGGCCGCACCGGTCGTCATCAACGCGGCCGGCGCCTGGGCGAACGCGGTAGCCGCGCTCGCGGGTGTTGCGCCGGTGCCGCTGCAGCCGCTGCGCCGCACGGCCATCCTCGTGGACGCGCCCGAAGGCCTGGACATCACTGCCTGGCCGGCCGTCATCGACGTGGACGAGCAGTTCTACTTCAAGCCCGACGCCGGCCTGCTGCTCGTGTCACCCGCCGACGAGCATCCCAGCGAGCCCTGCGACGCCCAGCCCGAAGAGCTGGACGTGGCCATCGCCGTGGACCGCTTCGAGCAGGCCACGGGGCTGGCCGTGCGGCGCGTCAGGCACCGCTGGGCCGGCCTGCGCGTGTTCGCGCCCGACCGCACCCCCATCCTCGGTTTCGCGCCCGGTGCGCCGGGCTTCTTCTGGCTCGCCGGCCAGGGGGGCTATGGCATCCAGACAGCACCGGCGCTGGCCCGCGTCGGCGCGGCGCTGGCGTGCCGTGAAGCCCTGCCGCTGGACCTGCTTGCCCTCGGCCTGGAGGCCGCCGCGCTGAGCCCCGCCCGGTTTTGCCAGACGACGTTCGAGGGCATGGCGCGGCAGGCCTGAATTGCGGACCGACCATGACAGCGCTGCTGGGCAGCCAGACGGGCATTCATGCGCGCTTGTTACCGCTGTTGCAGCGAGTCCTCGCGGCCCACCGGCCAAGCCTCGATAAAGCACGGGCGGCAGGCTGCCGGGGTCGCTAGTCTGCGGCTGCCCTCTGACTTACCGCAGCCGCGGCATCACCATGGACAGCGCCAGCAACCCCAAGCCCGGACACCGCCAGAAGTTCATCATCGCCGCTGTGGCGGCCGTCGCCTTGCTGGCGCTGTTCGGGCTGACCACGCTGCAGGAACGCACGGCCACCGAGCTGCAGGCCCGCAAGAACGCGACGGCACTGGCTTTCGAGCGCGCGCCCGAGCTGTGGCTGGCCCGCCCGCGCGAGGCCTCCGAGTTCGAGCGTGCCGTGCAGGCCCGCGAGGTCGCGGCCGTGGGTGTCGACGGCGACCTGGTGCTCTACACCGACAGAGCCGGCCGGCAGTACAGCACCCGCCTCATCGACTGCGGCGTCAATTGCGCAAACGGCATCGGCTCGCGCCTGGGCGAGCTGAGCCAGGCCCAGGGATTTGCGTTGACGCACATCGACGTGGACGCGCGCACCACCGGTCAGCGCCTGAGCCAGATGCTGGACAAGGCCATCAACGTGCTCGCCCCGCTGCTGGCCCTGCTGGCAGTCGCTGGTGTGCTCGCGTACTTCCATCTGCGCGGCGCGCTGGGCCAGGGCACCCGGCTGGCCGAGAAGCCCAAGACCCGCTTCGCTGATGTCATCGGCGCCGATGAGGCCAAGAAGGCGCTCAAGCGTGTGGCCGCCTTCATGAAAGACCCCCGGCAGTACGCCGCCGTCGGCGCCCAGGCCCCGCGCGGCGTGCTGCTCGACGGCCCGCCCGGCACCGGCAAGACCTTGCTCGCCAAGGCCCTGGCCGGCGAGTGCGGCGCCAGCTTCATCAGCGTGGACGGCTCCTACTTCAGCTCCATGTTCTACGGCGCCGGCATCGGCAAGGTGAAGGAGCTGTTCAAGAAGGCCCGCGAGGCGGCCCCCTGCATCATCTTCATCGACGAGATCGACGGCATTGGCAAGCGCAGCAGCGGCAAGGACGCGCCCGGTGGCGGCGAGCAGGAGCAGAACCGCATCATCAACCGCCTGCTGGTGGAGATGGACGGCTTTTCGTCGCTGGAAAACGTCGTCGTCATCGGTGCCACCAATCACGTCGACAACGTCGACGACGCGATGCGCCGGCCCGGCCGCTTCGACCTCTCGGTGCGCACCTCGCTGCCCACGGCGACGGAGCGCGGCCAGCTGTTCGGCCTGTATCTCGGCAAGGTCAAGGCCGCCACGGGCATGGACCTCGGCTCCATCGCGCGCACGTCGGCAGGCATGTCGCCGGCAGACATCGCCAACTGCGTGAACCGCGCCGCTGCCTACGCCGCCGAGGCCGGCGAAACCGAGGTCAGCCAGGAGCGCGTGTACCAGTCGCTGGAAACCCACCAGCTCGGCGGCGAGGTGACGAACACCAAGGACATCATCACGCCCGAGACGCTGCGGCGCATCGCCTTCCACGAGTCCGGCCACGCGCTGGTGGCCCACGTGCTGGAGGCCGGCAGCGTCGAGCGCGTCAGCATCGAGCCGCGCGGCCCGGCGCTGGGCGTGACCTACGTGGCGCGCAACCACGAGGAGCCGCTGTACGGCGAGCGCGAGCTGCTGTCGCGCCTGGCCATGATGCTGGCCGGCCGCGAGGCCGAGCTGATCGCCTTTGGCAACGCCTCCTCCGGCGCCGCAGACGACCTCAAGCGCGCCTCCGAGCTGGCCACCTCCATGGTCGGTTCCATGGGCTTCGGCAAGACCTTCGGCCTGCTCAGCATGGCCGGCGTGCCGCGCGAGCTGATCGGGCCCGATGTGCAGAAGTCGCTGCTCGACGAAGCCCGCGCGCTGCTCGAAAGCGCCCAGGCCGAATGCCGCCGCGTGCTGGAAGACAAGCGCGACCGGCTGGGCGCGCTCGCCGAGCTGCTGCTGGGGCAGGAGACGGTCAGCGGCGCGCCGCTCAGGCGCGTGCTGTCGGGCGAAGCGGCTGCTTGAGGGGCGCCTCCGCAGGGCGGCGGCGACCGCAGTAGCGCGGGCCGTCATTGCTGTCCCGCCTCCGAGCCCGCACTGACGGCGCCGCAGTCGTCACATCGTTGTCATGCAGAGCGGCCAGGATCGCAACTTTGGCTGCGCCGTGCTGCATGAGATTGTTGACCTTGTTGCTGGCCCTGAGCGGCTTGATGACCCTGCCGACCGCCCGCGCTGCCGAGTCGCCCTTGGAGCTGGCGTTCAGTGACTTCTTCGGCCAGCCCATCGGTCCCCGTGGCCTGGAGCCCACGGCCCGGCTGATGGCGACACAAGGTCGCGAGGTGCGCCTCGTCGGCTTCATGGTCCAGCGCGAGCAGCCGCAGGCGGGGCAGTTCTTCCTGGCGCCACGGCCGCTGTCCATGGCCGAACATGCGGATGGCGAGGCCGACGACCTGCCCGCCGCCACCGTCACCGTGCGGCTGCCCGATGCGCAGCGCGCCAGCGTCGTTGCCCACCAGCGCGGCCCCGTCGCGCTGGTGGGCCGTCTTGAGTACGGCCCGGTCGAGGACGAGACCGGGCGCGTCTCCTGGATCCGCCTGCATCTCGCGCCCCAGGCCCTGGCCGCCACCCCTGCATCGCACTGAGACCTTCCGATGAAACAAATCCTGCTTCTCTGCGCGCTGGCCGCCGGTTCTGCCATCGCCGCCCCCACCGTCACGCGGCTGACGCCGCCCAGCGAGCTGTTCTCCAGCGGACGCGCCGACCCCGCCATCGCCCGCTTCCTGCCGGGCCAGCGCTTCGACCTGCAGGCCACCGTCAAGCCCGACGCCGGCCAAAAGATCACCGCCGCGCGCTTCCTCGTCGACGGCAAGCCGGTGGCCGCCACGGTTGCCCTGCGCGACTGCGCCAGCGGCTGCACCAAGGGCCTGGCCGCCGAGACGGCCATCGCCACCGTTCGCGCCATCTCCAGCGACGCGGCCGGCAAGCATGAGTTCAGTGTCGAGGCGACGCAGGCCGACGGCCAGAAGGTCGTGGCCAAGGGCAACTTCGAGGTCGTGCCCTTCACGGCGGCCCTCGGCCCGAAGGTGAAGAACATCATCATCCTGCTGGGCGACGGCATGGGCGCCTCGCAGCGCACCGCTGCGCGCATCGTGCAGGGCTACGTGCAGGGCAAGGCGCTGCAGCCGCTGGCGATGGACAGCTTCACCGCCACGGCGCTCGTCAAGACCGCATCGCTGAACTCCATCGTCACCGACTCCGCACCCGGCATGACGTCCTATGTCAGCGGCAACAAAAACAACAACAACGAGGAGGGCGTGTTCCCTGACGACACGCTCGACGCCTTCGACAACCCGCGCATCGAGTACCTGTCCGAGTACCTGCACCGCACACAGGGCAAGCAGCTCGGCGTCGTGACGACGGCCGACGTCTTCGACGCCACGCCCGCCGGCAACGCCGTGCACACCAGCAACCGCGGCGCGGGCACCGGCATCGTCGACCAGTTCTTCGACGACCGCGGCCAGACCGGCCTGACGGTGCTGATGGGCGGCGGCCGCAAGTGGTTCCTGCCCGCCGGCACGCCGGGCTCGGCGCGCACGGACACGAGCGACTACGCCTTCTCGGCCAGCGACGCGCACACGGCCGACATCGTCAAGCGCTGGGGCGCCGCTCCGGGCGCGATGGACAAGGGCCGCGATCTCATCGCCGCCTTCCAGACCGCCGGCTTCAGCTACGCCGCCACCAAGGCCGACCTGGACAAGGCCGACGCCGCCAGGCCGCTGCTGGGCCTGTTCGCCTTCTCCAACATGAACGTGGCGCTGGACAAGATCAACGGCCGCCGCGGCACGGACAGGAACGGCCTGTCCGGCGCCAGCGTCGTCGAGGACTTCGGCCTGCCCGACCAGCCCATGCTCGACGAGATGGCCACCAAGGCGCTGGCCGTGCTCAAGCGCGCGCCCAAAGGCTTCGTGCTGATGATCGAGGGCGCTTCCATCGACAAGCAGGCCCACGCGATGGACACCGAGCGCTGGATGCTGGACACGCTGGAGTTCGACCGCGCCGTGCGCGTGGCGCAGGATTTCGCGGCCGAGCGGGGCGACACGCTGGTGATCGTGACGGCCGACCACGAGTGCTCGGGCGCCGCGCTGATCGGGGGCGCCACCGTGACCGACAAGCAGCTGATCGAGCTGGCCGCGAAGAAGGGCGTCGCCAACCTGCGCAACAGCGTCGTCGGCCCCTACGAGAAGGCTGGCTTCCCGCGTTACAAGCTGGCCGCCGATGGCTACCCGGAGACAACCGACATCGACTACCGCCTGCTCGTTGGCTACGGCGCCAACGCCGACCGCTACGAGGACTGGCGCACGAAGAAGACACCGCAGCGCGACGCGCAGCAGCCCTTCGCCGGCGAGGCGCCGCTGAAGTGGTACCCGGCCAATGCGCAGGAGCGCGACGACGCGTTGGGTGACTACCTCGTCACCGGCCAGGTGCCCGGCGAGCAGGCGGTGCACACGGCCACCGACGTGCCGCTGTCCGCCTACGGCCCCGGCGCGCTGGCCTTCACCGGCGTCATCGACAACACCGACGTGTTCTTCAAGCTCGCGCAGGCCGCCGTGAAGGGCGTCGTCGCGCCCGCGGATACTTCCGGCTCCCAGAAGCCGCCCAAGCCCAAGCGTTGAAACCTGCCGACACCGCCAGCCCAGCCCCCACGCGCAAGCGCTGGCGCTGGCTGGCGGTGTTCGCTTTCGTGGCCCTGCTGTGGGCGCTGGTGGAAGTCAGCGGCCTGCGCGACAAGCTCGGCCTGCAGGCCGTGCGCGAGGGCTTCGCGCAGCACAAGCTCTGGGGCTTTGCCGCGTTCACGACGCTGTTCGTGCTGGCCAACCTCGTGCACGTGCCGGGCGGCTTCTTCCTTGCTGCGGCCGTGCTGGCCCTGGGGCCGCTGTGGGGCGCGCTGACGACCTATGTCGCCGCCTGCATCTCCTGCACCGTGACCTTCGCCGTCGTGCGCGCGCTGGGCGCCGACGCGCTGCGCGAACTGGACAACCGCCTCGCGCGGCGTCTCTTCGCGCGGCTGGACGCCCATCCGGTGCGCAGCATCGTGCTGCTGCGCCTGGCCTTCCACTCGGTGCCGGCGCTGAACTACACCCTGGCGCTGTCCGGCGTGCGCCTGCGCGACTATGTCGTCGGCACGCTGCTGGGCCTGCCCCTGCCGATCGCCGTCGTCACGCTGCTGTTCGACACGCTGGCCGGCTGGTTCGGCTGGGTTGGCTGACCTTCGTCAGGGGTTTGTTCCGGGCGGGATACTGGGCGCCCCACAAGGAGACAACGCCCATGAAGACCTGGCTCATCGCCACCCTCGCTCTCGCCGCCGCTGGCGCCCAAGCCCAGACGGCCGACCCGCTGAAGGCCGCCGTTGCCGCTGACACCCGCCTGGTGGGCAACGTCGCCCGCGACAGCTGGCGCCACCCCTACGAGACGCTGAGCTTCTTCGGCATCAAGCCCACCGACACCGTCGTCGAACTGGTGCCCGGCGGCGGCTGGTTCACCGAAATCCTCGCGCCCTATCTGCGTGAGGGCGGCCAGCTCTACGCGGCCGACGGCGGCAGCGTCCGCTTCAAGGCCAAGATGGAGTCCATGGGCGTCTACGGCAAGGTCAAGATCACGGCCTTCGACCCTGCCAAAGGGGTGTTCGACATCGCCCCGGCCGGCAGCGCCGACGCGGTGCTGACCTTCCGCAACGTGCACAACTGGATGAACGGCGGCACGGCCCAGGCCGTCTTCGACGCGGCCTTCAAGGCGCTCAAGTCTGGCGGCGTGCTGGGCGTCGAGGAGCACCGCCTGCCGGCCTCGCGCAGTCAGGATCCCAAGGCGCCCAATGGCTATGTGCACGAGGCCGTCGTCATCAAGTTCGCAGAAACCGCGGGCTTCAAGCTGGCCGGCAAGAGCGAAGTCAACGCCAATCCCAAGGACACGGCCGATCATCCCGACGGCGTCTGGACGCTGCCGCCGACCTACGCCCTCAAGGACAAGGACCGCGCCAAGTACCAGGCCATTGGCGAGAGCGACCGGATGACGCTGAAGTTCGTCAAGCCTTGATCCACGCGGTTGTCGGCTATGGCCGGCTTGCGCGGGCGCTGGTGCCGGCCTTGCGTGCGGCGGGCGAGGAGGTCGTCATCGGTCGGCGTTTGCCCGGCGCGGGCGAACTGACACCTGCAGCGGCGACCCGGGTGGCCGACTGGGCGTGGCTCACCGTTCCCGATGACCAGATCGCTGCGACCGCGGCGGCCTTGCCCTGGCGCCCGGGCCAGCTCGCGCTGCACTGCAGCGGCGCGACACCCCTGGCTGCACTGGTGCCCGCGCCCGCCGCAGCGGGCTTTCACCCGTTGAAGCTGCTGGCCGGTGATGCCGGCCTGGCTGGCGCGCACGTCGGCATCGAAGCGGACGCCGCGCACCGGCCTGCGCTGGAAGCACTCGCTCGCACGCTGGGCCTGGTGCCGCTGGCGCTGCCCTCGCCGATGACGGCCCAGGCGCGGGCTGCGTACCACGCGGCGGCCAACCTCGCGGCCAGCGGCATGCTGGCCGTGCTGGCCGACGCCACGGCGCTGTGGACGGCTGCCGGCCTGGCCGCGGCCGACGCGTTGCCGGCCCTGGCGCCGCTGACCCGTGGTGCGCTGGACACGGCGCTGGCGCGGGGCCTGGCCGGCGCCGTCTCCGGGCCCATCGCACGCGGGGATGCCGGCGTGCTGAGCCGCCACCTGGCCGCGCTGGCCGCGGCCGGGCTGGACGCCGACCTGTTGCTCGCGCTGGCCTGGCGCCAGCTCGCGCTGGCCGAGCAGGCCGGCCGCCTGGATGCGGCACAGATCACGGCGCTGAGGGTTTGCCTGGCGAGGCAATGAAGACGTTTGCAGCCTGCAGCGTGATAAAGGCCGCGTTCGACCCCGTCTGAGGCATTTGCGCGCCGGGGCAAGACTCCTAAACTGCTCCGAGCTCGCCGCTGATGGCGTGCGCACCCAGGGAGTTCAAGATGTCCGACGCCTCCATTCAGGCCATGATCCGCGCCGACGCGGCCCAGATCCTGCACAACGTGGTCGATGAGCTGCCGGATGCCCGCGAGCGTCTGGGCTATGTGCGCAGCATGACCGAGCAGGCGGCCACCAAGGTGCTCAACCTGGTCGAGGCTGCCCAGGAAGATGCTGAGGCCGTGCGCAAGAAGGGCCGTGAGCTGTCCGACGCGCTGAACCGCCTGGCGCTGTCCAGCAACATCAGCCAGGACCGGGCCCGGGCGCTGATGAAGCTCTGCGCCGCCTACGCTTCCGACGCCGCAAGCTTTGCGGCGCGCGAGAAGTCGCTGCACACCGAGATCATGATGTCGCAGGACTTCCAGGATCTCTCCGGCCAGGTCATCAACAAGGTCTGCAGGATGCTGGAGCGCGCCGAGCCGCCGCTGCGCGACCTGATGCAGTCCCTGCCCGCACCCGTCGAGCCCTTCTCGACCGGTGAACTCGGCGGCGTGCAGACACCCGACAAGGCCCTCAAGCAGGACGACGTGGACGACCTGCTCGCGTCCCTCGGCTTCTGATCAGGCCCAGCCCGCCGGGTCCAGGCGGTAGTAGGCGCTCAGCTCCGCGTACAGCGCCGGGTGCCCCGCGGCCAGCTCGATCGGCCGCTCGAAGAACAGCTCGCTGATCACCGCGAAGAACTCCGCCGGGTCGGTGGCCGCGTAGGCATCGATGAGCCCCGGCTCGCCGCGCGCCAGCCGCCAGCGCAGCGCATCGAATTCATTCTGCATGACCGTGGACCAGCGCCGGTAGGCCTCGGCCGTCGGCAGTGCGGGCGCGCCGTTGGCCGGCCCACCGGCCTGGTCGAGCTGATGCGCAAATTCGTGGATGACGACGTTGTGCCCGTCGCCTGGCGTCGCGGCACCGCGCTTCACTTCGTCCCAGGCCAGCAGCACTTGGCCCTGGCTCCAGCTCTCGCCCGCCAGCACGCGGCGCTGGTCCGAAAGCACGCCGCCGGACTCCGTCACCGGCCGGTCCACGACGAAGGCGCTCGGGTAGACCAGCACCTGGCGCAGCTCCGGGTAGACGCCGCGCGCCGCGCCCAGCAGCGGCAGGCAGGCCAGCGCCGCGATGGTGACGCGAATCTCGTCCGTCACGCGCAGGCCGCGGCAGCCGAGGATGGGCTTCTCGGCCAGGAACACCTGCATCAGCCCCTTGAGGCGGAGCTGCTGCCGCGCGGGCAGCCTCGAGACGAGCGGCACATGGCGGCGCAGCAGGCGGCGCCACGACTGCGGGAAGGGGCGGCTGGCGATGCGCTCGCGCCTGCGCCGCACCCACAGCGGCCACAGCGCGATACCGGCAGCCGCCAGCAGGACGAGACAGAAACAGACGAGCAAGGCCATGGCCGGCAGCTGGGTGCGGCTTCGCCCTTTGCAAGCCCTGCTGGTACAACCCCGGCCATGCCCACCCCAGCCACCGACCGTCTGCAAGCCTGGCAGGTGCTGCTGGGCGGCATCTGCGCGCTGGTGTCGACCATCGGCCTGGCGCGCTTTGCCTACACGCCGCTGCTGCCGCAGATGCATGCCCAGGCCGGCCTCGGTGTGGCCGACGGCGGGCTGCTGGCGGCCATCAACTACGCCGGCTACATGAGCGGCGCGCTGCTGGCGGCGTGGATCGAGAGCCCGGCCTGGAGGCACCGCCTGTACAGCTGGGGGCTGCCGCTGGCGCTCATCATCACGGCGCTGATGGGCTGGGGTTCATCCTTCGGCCTTTGGGCGGTGTCACGCTACCTGGGTGGCTTGTGCGGCGCGGCCGGCATGCTGCTGGGTTCCGGCCTGGTGCAGGGTTGGCTGATCCGCTCGGGACGGCGCCCGGAGCTGGGCATCTATTTCATCGGCCTGGGGCTGGGCATCGTCGTGTCGGCCCTGGGTGCGATGGGCATGACGCGCATGAGCCTGGGCTGGGCTGCACAGTGGCAGGGCTTTGCGCTGATCGGCCTGGCCTTTCTGGTGCCGGCCTGGGCCTGGCGGCCGCCGGTGCCGCCGCCTGCCACGCGGGCTGCGGCAGGGGCGGCGCCGAACCGGCGCTGGATGGCGCTGATGGTGGCGGCCTATTTCTGCGCCGGCTGGGGCTTCGTCATCAATGCGACCTTCACGGTCGCCATCGTCGAGAAGCAGCCCTTGCTGGCGGGGCAGGGCCCCTGGGCCTGGCTGCTGGTCGGGCTGGCGGCGACGCCCGCCGTCTTCGTCTGGGACCGCATCGCGCGGCGCTGTGGCGACGTCGGCGCGCTGCTGATCGCCTTCGGCGTGCAGATCGTCGGCGTGCTGCTGCCGGTGCTGGTCGGCGGCCTGGCCGCCGCGCTGGCGGGTGCGCTGCTGTACGGCGCCACCTTCATCGGCATCGTCAGCCTGACGCTGGCCCTGGTCGGCCGGCGCTCACCCGCCAATCCGGGCAAGGCCATGGCGCGGCTGACATTGAGCTACGGCGTCGCCCAGGTCAGCGCGCCGGCGCTGACCGGCCGCATGGTGGAGGCCAGCGGCAGCTTCGACGCCGCGCTGTGGCTGACCGCGGCGGTGATGGCGGCCGGCATGGCCTGCCTGGCCGCGCTGTTGCGCGAGCCGCACTGAGCGCTGGCTCAGCTGCCCTTGCCGGGAGGGGCAGAGCGCTGGTTGCGCACGGCATCGCTGACGGCCTGGGTGCTGCGCTGCGCCGCCTCGCGCTCGGCGGCGGTGGTGCAGCGTGTCTTCGGCAGCAGGCTGCCGGTGGGGGATTCGCGTTCGCAGACGGAGCCGTTGTCGGCCGCGGCCTGCGCGCCATCGTTTGCGGGCGGGGTTGTCGAAGCGCAGGCTGCCAATGCGAGAGGTAACAGTGTCAGGAGGATTCGGTTCATGGCGAAATTCGATGGGTGCAAAGCGCCGCAGAATACCGCGGCCCTGACCCCCCAACCCCATGCCATGCGACACCTGCTGACAACCCTGAGCCTGGCCGGTCTGCTGTGCTCGCCGGCCGTGGCCGAGCCCGCCGCCCGGCCCTTCGACATCGACGCGGCCAACGGGCTGCAGCGACTCGTCGAGCCTGAGATCTCGCCCGATGGCCGCTGGGTCGTCTACGGCCTGCGCGCAGCCGACCTGGCCAAGGACAAGTACCAGACCGACCTCTGGCTCGCGCCGACGGCTGCGGGCAGCGCGCCGCGGCGGCTGACCTTTGGCGGTGACATCACCGGCAAGCCGCATTGGGTGGGTGCTGACGGCGGGGCAATAGCCTTCCTGGCCGCGCGCGGCAGTGACGAGGAGAAGAAAAAGGGCGCCCAGCTCTGGCGCCTGTCGCTGGCCGGTGGCGAGGCCGAGAAGCTGACTGACATCAAGGGCGGCGTCGAGGACTATGCGCTCGCGGCGGATGGCAGCCGGGCCGCCCTCGTCGTGCAGGAGGAGGCGCCGGACCCCGAGAAGCTGGCAGGGTGGCAGCGCAAGACGCCGCTGCCCATCGTCATCGATGCCTTCCACTTCAAGCAGGACCGCGAGGGCTATCTCGACGGCCGGCGCAAGCATCTGCAACTGCTGGACCTGGCCAGCCGCAAGCTCGGCGCGCTGACGAGCGGCGAGTTCGACGAGGCCGCGCCGGCCTGGAGCCCGGACGGCCGCCAGCTCGCCTTCCTCAGCAACCGCTCGCCCGAACGTGACCGCACCGAGGCGACCAGCCTTTTCGTCATGGCCGCGCAGGCCGGTGCAACGGCACGTGCGCTGGCGACGCTGACGACCGACAGCGACGCCCGCCCGGCCTGGAGCCTCGACGGTCGCTTCATCGCGCTGCCGACCGGCGACGAAGTGAAGTGGAGCGCCTACCAGCAGTGGCGCGTTGCCGTCTACGACACCGTCAGCGGTGCCGCGCGGGTGCTGGGTGCGGGGCTGGACCGCGGCTGGCAGCCGCAGCTGGCCTGGGCGCCGGACGGCGCGGCGGTGCTCGGTGTCGTCGATGACGACGGGCACAGCCAGCTCGCGCGCGTCGCCCTGGCCGATGGCAAGGTGCAGCGCCTCAGCAATTCGGGCGCGGCGAGCCAGGCCAGCGCCGCGCAGGATGGCCGCGTCGCCTTTCTGGCCGCCGGCTGGCAGCGGCCGGCCGAGCTGCAGCTGCTCGACGCGGCAGCCACGGAGCCCCGCGCGCTGACGACGCACCACGAGGCCTGGCGTGCCGGCCTGCAGCTGTCCAGCCTGCGTGAGTTCGCCGTGAAGAGCGCCGATGGCACAGAGGTGCATGGCCTGCTGGCCTTGCCGGCTTCGGGCCGGCAGCCGCTGCCGGCCGTGCTGCTCATCCATGGCGGCCCGAACGGCCAGGACGCGCAGGAGCTGTCCACGCGCAGCGCGCTGCGCGAGCGGCTGGTGGCCGCGGGCTACGCGGTGCTGCTCGTCAATTACCGCGGCAGCAGCGGCCGCGGCCGCGCCTTCCAGCGCGCCATCCACGCCGACTGGGGCCGGCTGGAGGTGCAGGACCTGCACGCCGCCGTGGACTGGGCCGTCAAGCAGGGCATTGCCGACCCGGCTCGCCTGGGCGTGGGCGGCTGGAGCTATGGGGGTCTGCTGACCGACTACCTGATCGCCAGCGACACGCGCTTCAAGGCTGCCGTCAGCGGTGCCGGCAGCGGCAACCAGCTCAGCATGTTCGGCGCCGACCAGTACGCCGTGCAGTACGAACGCGAGATGGGCCCGCCATGGGCGCAGCGCGAGCGCTGGCTCAAGGTGTCCTACCCGTTCTTCAAGGCCGACCGCATCAAGACGCCGACCCTCTTTCTGGGTGGCGAGAAGGACTTCAACGTGCCGATCTCGGGCGGCGAGCAGATGTATCTGGCGCTAAAAACCCTGGGCGTGCCGACCCAGCTCGTCATCTACCCGGGCCAGTTCCACGGGCTGTCGCTGCCGAGCTACCAGCGCGACTGGGAGACGCGCTTCATCGCCTGGATGGACCGCCACCTGAAGCCGCAAACGCAGTACGCCACGAAGTAACTCTGTGTGACGCGGTCATCCGGCCGAGGCGCCGGAAGGTTAGAGGCCTGCGGTCGCGCTTTTGCGGCCTGGAGTTGCCTCATGAAACGACTGGCCCTGGCCATCGCGCTGATCTCTTCCGCGGCCCTGCTGTCGGGCTGCATCATCGTGCCGCACCGCCACGGCGGCTACCGCGACGGTGGTGGCTACCGCCATTACGAAAACAGCCAAGGCGGCCACTACCAAGGTGGCTACCAGGACGGCCCGCGGCGATGAAACGGCCCGCCCTGGCGCTGGCGGTGGCGGCATCCGCGCTGCTGTCGGCCTGCATCGTCGTGCCCGCCCATCGTGGCGGGGGCTATGTCGGCGAGCCAGGCATCGTCGTGGACGCGCCGCCACCGGCGCCCTATGCCGAGGTCGTGCCCGTCATGCCCTACCCGGGCGCGGTCTGGATCAACGGCTACTGGGGCTGGAGCAGCGGCCGCCATCGCTGGGTGCCCGGCTACTACGACCGGCCGCGGTCGGGCTACCGCTACGAGCCCCACCGCTGGGAGAACCGCAGCGGGCGCTGGCATCTGCACGCGGGCGGCTGGATCCGCCTGTGATCAAACCCGCTCGATGACGGTGGCGATGCCCATGCCACCGCCGACGCACAGCGTCACCGCGCCGGTCTGAAGATCGCGGCGCTCGAGTTCGTCGAGCAGCGTGCCCAGCAGCATCGCGCCGGTCGCCCCCAGCGGGTGGCCGAGCGCAATCGCGCCGCCGTTCACGTTGACGCGGTCCAGGTCCAGCCCGAGGTCACGCGCCGTCTTCATCGGCACGGCGGCAAAGGCCTCGTTGATTTCCCACAGGTCGATGTCGCTCGCCTGCATGCCGGCCTGGCGCAGCGCCTTCTGGCAGGCGGGCGTCGTGCCCGTCAGCATGATGGTCGGCTCGCTGCCGGTGACGGCGGCGGCGCGGATGCGGGCGCGTGGCTTGAGCCCGGCTGCCTCGCCACCGGCCTTGGAACCCACGAGCACCAGCGCCGCGCCATCGACGATGCCCGATGAGTTGCCGGCATGGTGGCGATGCTCGATGGTGGCGGCTTGCGCGTACTTGCGCAGCGCCAGCGCGTCGAACCTCACGCCCAGCTTGATGAAGCTGGGGTTCAACGCGGCCAGCGTCTGCACGGTCGTCTGCGGGCGGATGGTTTCGTCTTCGGCCAGCAGCAGCGCGCCGGCCGTGTCGCGCACGGGGACCAGGGCGCGACTGAAGTGGCCAGCCGCGCGGGCCGCCGCGGCGCGCTGGTGGGAGCGGGCGGCGTAGGCGTCGAGTTCGTCGCGCGTGAAGCCCTCCAGTGTGGCGATCAGGTCGGCGCTGATGCCCTGCGGCACGAAGCCGATGGCATTGACGACTCGCTCGTCCAGGAGCCACGCGCCACCGTCGCTGCCCATGGGCACGCGGCTCATGCTCTCGACGCCGCCGGCCACCACCAGGCGCTCGAAGCCGCTCGCCACCTTGGCCGCGGCGAGGTTGACGCTCTCCAGCCCCGACGCGCAGAAGCGCGACTGCGTGACGCCCGCGACCGTCTCGGCCCAGCCGGCGTCCAGCACGGCCGTGCGGGCGATGTCGCCACCCTGCTCGCTGATCGGCGTGACGCAGCCGAGCACGACGTCGTCCACCAGGGACGTGTCGAGCCGCGTGCGCTCGCGCAGCGCTTGCAGCAGCGTGCGCACCAGCCAGATCGGCGTGGCCGCGTGCAGGGCACCGTCGGGCTTGCCCTTGCCGCGTGGGGTGCGGCAGTGGTCGTAAAGATAGGCGTCAAACATCTCGTGATCTCCTCACATGCTCCGGGAAGCAAGCTCTTTCATGATCTCGTTGGTGCCGCCGTAGATGCGCGTCACGCGGGCGTCGGCCCAGAGTTCGGCGATGGGGCTTTCCAGCATGTAGCCGTAGCCGCCGAAGAGCTGCAGGCAGGCGTCGGTCAGCCGGGAAGCGAGGTCGCTGCACCAGGCCTTGACGAGGGCGGCGCGGGCGGCGTCGAGCTCGCCCTTCAGGTGAGCCGAGATGGCCGCATCGACAAGGGCGCGGGCGGCCAGCACGTCGCTCTGCGCCTGGGCCAACACGAAGCGGGTGTTCTGGAAGTTCCAGATCGGCTGGCCGAAAGCCTCGCGCTGCTTGGCGTAGGCGACGGTGTCGTCCAGCGCGCGCTCCATCATCGCGACGGCTTGGACAGCGATGACGAGGCGCTCCTGCGGCAGCTCCTGCATCAACTGCCCGAAGGCCAGACCCTCGCGTTCACCGAGCAGATGGGCGGCGGGCACGCGCAGTTCGTCGAAGAAGAGCTCGCTGGTGTCCTGCGCGTGCAGGCCGATCTTGTCCAGGCGCCGCCGCGTCAGGCCCGTCGTGCCGGTGTCGATCTCGGCCACGACCAGTGAAAGGCCCTTGGCACCGGGCGCATCGCCCGTGCGGCAGACGATGACGATGAGGTCGGCGTTCTGGCCGTTGGTGATGAAGGTCTTCTGGCCGCTGATGACGTAGTGGTCGCCTTCCAGCCGTGCGCGGGTGCGGATGGCCTGCAGGTCCGAGCCCGTGCCCGGCTCGGTCATCGCGATGGCGCCGACGCGTTCGCCCGTGGCGAGCAGCGGCAGCCAGCGCGACTTCTGCGCGTCGCTGCCGTGCCGCAGCAGGTAGGGCGCGACGATGGCCGAGTGCACGCTGCCGCCGAAGCCGCCGAGGTTGGCGCGCGCGGCCTCCATGACGATGACAGCTTCATGGCCGAAGTCGCCGCCGCTGCCGCCGAAGGCTTCCGGCATGGCTGCACACAGCAGCCCTTGCGCGCCGGCCTCGCGCCAGGTGTCGCGCTCCATCATGCCCGCGGCACGCCAGCCGGCCGCGCGCGGCAGCCAGCGCTCGGTGAAGAAGCGCGCGGCGCTGTCGCGCAGCAGTCGGTGCTCGGCGCTCATCCAGGTGGATTCGAACAGGGGCAGGGGCATGGCGAGTCGATGGGTCAGTTTTGATGATGCCAGCGCGCAGTCGGTGCCGCCGGGAGGCTACATTCGCGCTTTCGCTCAATCAGGGAGTTCGTTGTGAGGTCTGCTCTTCAGTTCACTGCGTCGATGTCCTTGCTGGCCCTGCTTTCCGCCTGCGCGGTGCCGGAGCAGCAGTCTCAGCAACTGGCCGCGGCCGACGGACCGCAGGCCGATGTGGTCTGCTTCTTCGAGGCCGCCACGGGCACCAATCGCAAGGTTCGGCGTTGCATGAGCAAGGAGGACTACAACAAGAGCATGGAGTCCGCTCAGCGCATGGCCGGCGAGCTGAAGATCCCGCCGCCGCCGCCGCAATAAACGGCCCTAGATCCCGACGGCCTTTTCCAGCGTCGCGATCTCTTCCTCGACATAGGCCGTCAGCCGGCCCAGGTTGGGCAGGGCGTCGGTCGCGATCAGGCCGAAGTAGAGCGTGCCCGCGTAGCTGAACAGCGTGATGTTCAGCAGGTGCGTGGCCGGCAGCGTGGACACCGGGTGCATTTCCAGCAGCGGGGCCCCCTTCAGGTACAGGCGCTCGGCCGGCCCCGGCACGTTGGACACCAGCGTGTTGCCCATGGGCGTGACCTTGTCGGCCAGGTTGAGCATGCCGGCGATCTGGCCGAGCAGGCCGGTCAGGATGGTGTAGGTCTCGACCGCCTCGGGCGCGACGGCGTCGATCATGGCGCGCACATTGCGCAGCGAGTAGCCGACGTTGCGCAGCCGCACGTACGCGTCGTCGGTGGGCGGCGAGAGATCCACCAGGATGATGCCGATCTTGTTGCCGCCGCCCTTCTCGCCCTCGCGGCGCAGGTTGACCGGCATCTGGATGGTGATGGGCCGGTCCAGTTCAATGCCTTCGTCCGCCAGGTAGCGGTGCATCGCGCCGTCCAGGCAGGTGAGCGCCACATGGTTGAGCGTGGCACGGGACACCTTGCGGATCGCGTCGATGCGGGCCATGGGCACGGCGGCGGTGGCGAACTGGCGGCCAGGCTTGGCGTTGCCGGTGAAGGGCGTGCCGCCGCTGGCCATGAAGGGCAGGGCGATGGCATTCTTGGTCAGCTTGACGGCTTCCAGCGCCAGCATGGCGGTGAGCCGGCCGATGCCGACGGCGCGTTTGCTGTTGGCGGTGAGCTGCTTCCAGACAGTGCCGGCCACGGCTTGATCCAACCGCTTCTTGGCACCGAGCCTGCTGCCGCGGCGTGTGTGGTCAATCGTCCAGACCGGCGTGACGGTGTCGTCGTCGGGCGTCGTGCGCAGCGAGTCGACGCCCCAGCGCGTCATCGTGATGCCGTCGGCCACGGCGTGGTGCATCTTGTAGTAAAGCGCGAACTGCTTGTCCCACAGGCCGGCGATCACGTGCACCTCCCACAGCGGCCGGCTGCGGTCCAGCATGGGCTCGTGCAGCTTGGCGGTCAGCGCGTAGAGGGCGTCTCGGTCGTTGTGGCCTGCCTTCATCTTGTGGAAGAAGACATGCTGTTCGAGATCCACCGACTCCGCCGTCACCCAGCTCGGCATCAGGCCTGCCGACACGAAGTTGATGACCTGGTCGAACGGCGGCTGGACGTCGGTACGGGTCAGGAACTCGTCAAAGATCTGCCTGGCGAAGTTCGCGCCGCCACCTTTGGGGATTTGGTGGATCTGCAGCCCCGCCACATGCTTGGGGCTGGCCTCGGTCTCGGCGATGAAGAAGGCGAGGTCGAGCAGGGAGAGTCGACTCATGATGTCTCTTGTCGTTTTGGGCGACCCAGCATAGGCGCGCCGGTCAGACGGTCAAGGCCGGGGAATCACGTGCCTGTACCCTCGTCACCACTGGACGATTTTCTCTTTCCGCTGCGCCGCTCCTTGTCCGCCACCTGGGCGGCTTCCTGCGCGGCGGCCTTGCGTTCCTCCTCGTCGGCCGCGGCGCGGCGCCAGGCGGCCATCTCCTCCGGCGTCTCCAGCGTGATGCGGCCCAGCAAGCCCTGGCGGAAATCGATCAGCAGCGCCTCGGCGGCCTTGTGCATCAGCACCGCGCCGCCGCGCACCTTGGCGCCGCGCTTCAGGCCGATGGCCTCCAGCACGGCGTCGTCTGTGCCCAGTTCGGCCAGACCGTAGCGTTGCTGCAGCCGGTCGGCGTAGCGGTGCTTGAGTGTGGTGATCAGCTCCAGCGCCACCTCCTCCTCGTCGAAAGCGTTGCGGCCGATGGCACCGCTGGCGGCGAGGTTGTAGCCGCTCTGCTCGATGGCGATGCGCGGCCACAACATGCCGGGTGTGTCGAACAGGTAAAAGCCGTTTTCCAGCACGAATTTCTGTTCCAGCTTCGTGATGCCAGGCTCATCACCGGTCTTGGCGGCCTTGCGGCCGACCAGCGTGTTGATCAGCGTGCTCTTGCCCACGTTGGGAATGCCGCAGATCAGCACGCGCAGCGGCTTGTGCATGTCGCCTCGCTGCGGCGCCAGCTCGCGACAGGCGGCAATCAGCGCACGCGCGGGCGATCTGTCACCAGCGTCCAGCGCGATTGCACGGGTATGGGGCTGGGCGTTGTAGTGAGCCAACCAGCCGCCCGTGATCAGGGGGTCGGCAAGGTCCTGTTTGTTCAGTACCTTCAACGAGGGTCGGCCCGTCGTCAGCGCGGCCAGCAACGGGTTGCTGCTGGAACCCGGCAGGCGCGCGTCCAGCAGTTCGATGACCACGTCCAGCCCCGCCTTCACGCGATCCTTGATCGCCTGACGGGTGGAGTTCATGTGGCCGGGAAACCAGTTGATGGGCATGCGTGAAGGAAGAGAAACGGGGAAAAGCGGATTGTCGGCGGCTTACATCCGGTTGCGGCGCTGCCTGCCCGCTCCCCCAAGATTTAAGGGTTGTCGTTGAGGTGAATATGAGATTCGAA
>CAUJSJ030000002.1:0-36283 GCA_963422775.4 uncultured Roseateles sp. | reverse complement strand
CCGGACACCGACACCGAGAAAACGGCCGAGAACAGGTAGTTCCAGGCGAAGTGCATGCCCATGGGCAGCCACAGTCGTCGGCTGAGTTGATACGCAGCAGTGAAGGCGACAGACGCCGCTGCGGTCACCAGCACGCCCATCAGGCTTATCCCGCCGGGCAGGTGTGCCGCCACGAAAACCAGCGTCGAGAGCACCAATGCTCGTCGGCTTCCCCAGGCCTGCTCGGCGATGCGGAAGACCACGCCGCGAATCAACAACTCCTCAAAAACGGAGACCAAAAACATTTCCGGCATCTGCTTGAGAAGTGCAAGCCCATCGCCCAAGCCTTCCATGCGGTAGATGCCCAGACCCCAGAGTGGCATCAAGGTGAGCAGCCCCAGCAACGCGCCCCAGCATGCGCCACGCGCCCATTCGCTCAGTGCGCGGGAGCGTCCCAATTCGGTGACCTCACGCCGCTCGACCCGGTTTGCGTAAACCCAATAGCCCAGGGCACATGCGAGCGCCGCCACGAGGTTGGGCCAGGCAACGAGACGGTTTTTCGGTAACAGGGACTCGATCAACCAAAAACTCAGCGCCAATGCCAGAAACATCGATAGCGACACGGCGAGCATGCGCATGAGCGGATGGCGCAGGATCCGGCGCCACCGCGGGGTGGAATCAGGCTGGTTTGGACGCTGACGCTCGGTGGGCGATTGCATTTGGAAGAGTTGTCCAGGGTTTGACGGGCGAAATTGATCTGCTCGCCCCAAGACACAGAGCGGGTGAGAGTTTGAAATGCCGCCATTCAATTCGACGAATTGACGACATCTTTGACGAGGTCAGTGAAATTGGCGGAGAACCGCGCTGCATTCAGTCGCGTCAAATGGATCGCTACCCTGACACTGAGCCGCTTCAGCGTTGTCTCTTCCTTGATGGCCCATCGGCGTTGGCCGGCTTCCATGTGGCAACTCAGCAGGCCAAATACCTTGCCATTGATGGCGACGAGTGCATCAAGATAAACCCGCGAATCATCTTTGCGACCGTACCATTCTCCTAGCGCATCAAAGCCTTGATCGTTCAGGGTGTCAGCGCTGGCGTTCACGTGGCGATCACTCAACAACACAGAGCATTTGGCCTGCCGATTTTCAGAAGATATTCCTGTGCCTGGCAGCTCCCCACTCATGCCAGGGCAGCGTGGCAGGCAATCGAGTGTCCTATTTCCATGTCGACAGTCAACCTGCCAAAGTACAACAGCCGAACACTTGAAGAGTCGCTGAAGGATTTCAGCCAGCGCGACTTGATACTCCGCGAAAGTCAGTGTGGCATCGGCCAAACGCCATCCCAGGATATCCAGTTCTTGATTGAGAAAAGGGGAAAACATGGCTTGGCCGCACAACAATGAATTCGCGATGACTGAATTGAGTCCAACGAAATCCCCAACAGATTAGCGATGCCCTCTCTTGCAACTTGTCGTGGACGCTGTGGGTCACGCCAGATCCAGCAACCCGAAGTGCGCAGACCCAGGGCATCGCGTGCACTGATGCCTGGCGCTGGTCACGCTGATGACGCGCCGTACAACCGCCAGAAGAAGCAGCGCCCTCAGCGTGCCGTTTCAAAATGCGTAGGTGACGCCGATGACAGCTGACCCCGCTGTCCGCTTGCGCGCCAGCGGGCTGTCTTTCGCATCACCCAACAAACTGCTCGCGCACAGCGCCGTTGTGACGGACATGCTCTGGTCGATCGAATAGGTGAGTGCCAGGTTGGCGCGGACGTCGCGAGCCCCCGAGCCCGCCGTGTGAAATGCATACCCGGACTTGGTGGCTTGACTGCCGGACACGCCGAAGAACGACTGCATGTAGTCGGCATTGGCCAATGTGACCGCGACCCCTGTGCCCAGGTGCCACTGAGGAGCGATCTGGGTCAAGTAGCCAGCGCCGAGATCGACAACCAGCCCCTTGTGGTTGGACCCTGCGCCGTAGCGAATCGACGAGGTCAAGAACAGGCCCTGAGGCATGGCGTAGTTGAAGAAGGCACCGCCCTCGGCAGCGGCATGGATGTTGCCCATCCCGCTCAACGCGCTCGCGCGGCCTTCTTTGCGCCCCTTGTCGGCGGTCAATCGAAGTCCGTACTGCAACTGCGGTGAGTCGGAAAAGTTGTAGCCGATGCCGTTGGTGACGCCGGCGAACCAGCCGTTGGCCCATTGGTAGTTCAGCACGGGCAAGACGAGTGCGCTGCGCTCGTCGGATCCCAGGTACTCATAGCCCGCAACCACGGCGGCGCCCACAGTGCCCCCATCCTTGCCGGGCGTGGCGCCGTACAGGCGCACAGCGTCGAAGGATTGGGCGAACGCGCTGGATGCAGCAAGGGCCAGTGCAGCACACAGGGCGACGGTCTTGAGAGGTTGGTGGCCGTGGGGCATGTGGAAATCCAAAGTTGAATGGTGTGTGCCGAGAGGGTGGGCACGCCGGGGGCTGGCCGCCATGGGCAGCCGTCTTGAAAGAAGGGGGCATTTCGCTGCGGGCGCCACCGAGGTGCACGCTCAGCGCATAGCGTTTGTCAGGTCGCTGGGTTCGGCGCGTAGGTCACGCCAGTGCGTGACGCTCAGACGCCTTGGTGCCGTCGTCGCTGGCGGCGTTACTGGTCAAAGCATGCGCGTCACCTGGCTGATGAAGACGGAAGCCTTGCCGTCAGCAGCATCACATTTCACCGTGTAGGCGTAGCCTGCTTTCACGGATACATCCAGGGTGGGACGAAACGTCGGCTTGGTCAGCGACTTGAAGCAGTACAGCTCGAGGGTGTAACTCCCGGGGTCGAGCTGGATCTCTTTCGGGTAGTCGGTGAAGCCGGCCAAACCAAAGTGTTTGACGACCGATGGACCCGCGTCGGGCCTGGCCGAGTAGCCCGAAATCGTCGCGTGGTACTCGAGGCCCAAAGGACTGCCGACGTAGCTTTGGATGACGGCAATCTCGGCCGCGTCTTTCTTCTCGCCCGCATACTGTTGAGCAGGCGTCATGAATCCGCAGGAACAGAGCACCGCGCATGACAAGACGGCGGCGTAGGGCAAAAGGGAAGGGCGCATGGGAATCATCTCCGGATGAAGTCGATGGGGTTGCCTGCAGTGTTGACCGCCGCCCCCTCCCGTGTCGCCGCACTTAAGTGCGGTTCTGCTGGGCCGCCCTCTGGCTCACAACAGATTCAGCTCCCGCGCCCGTGCGACGGCTTCAGTACGCCTTTGCACATCCAGCTTGTCGAAGATGTTCTGGTTGTGCCACTTCACCGTGCTCAGGGACAGGAAGATCTGCTCGCCGATTTCCTGGTTCGAGAGGCCTTTGCAGATCAGGGTCAGGATTTGCAGTTCGCGCGGGCTCAGCGGCTCTGCCATGGCGCGAATCGCGCTGTCCGGCGGCTCCTGCGCTTTCGCGGGCGCCTCAACGGGCGCCAGAGCCGACAGCTGGACCTGTATCGCTTCCAGCAACAAGGCCGTGTAGCGTGGCCGCACGCCCTGGGTGGCTTTGGACAAGAGCCGTTGCATCGGCCCGCCAAGGTCGACAAACGCGCGCACGCAGCCCTGCGGCTCCGCCAAAGCCATCGCCTCTTCCAGCACGGTCAGCGCGAGTTCTGAGGGATCGAAGGCGTCCAATGCGAGCGCGTTCAGCAGCAGCGCACGCAGGACCTCGGATGCGGGGGCACTCTCACGCGCGGTAGCCAAGAACGCGTTCAGACATTCATGCGCCTGCAATGCCTGCCCGCGGGCGAGCAGGACCCAGGCCTGGGCCAAGGGCAGCGCTGGGTCCTGCGCAATCTGAGCGGCGGCGATGACCTCCCCGGTTTGCAACAGTGCCTGCACCTGGGCTTGAGCGATGGCCAGCCGTCCGCCGTGTTGGCTCTTGGTTTGTGCGGCGGTGCTGGTCTTGGTCAGCAGGCGCATCGCCGCATCCGTCTCCGCTCGGGCCAACAGGATCTGAGCCAGAAGCACGTCGGCGCCCAACCCGGGGTCGCACTCCAAGACGGCTGCCAGTCGGCTGCTCTTGTGCGCGTGGGCGGTTGCGGCGTCCAGGTCGTTCCATTCGTAGCGAATGCGCGCCAACCCCAGGTGGACCTCACAGGCCACGCCGTGAGGCTGGTCCCCCAATGTCTGCAACGCTCGCTCGTACGTGCGTACCGCCAAATGCAGATGGTTGTCGGCTTCCTGAAGGTGCCCCAGCGCGATGGAAGCCACGACCGCAATCATGCGGTTGCCGCACGCGTCGGCCATCGCCAGCACTTCGCCGTAGACCTGTTTGGCTGCCTGGCGGTCGCCCTTGAACTGGTGAGCTACACCCAGTGCACAGTGGGCCGCCGTGCGCACGGCCGGGTTGTCCGCGGGCAACCCCTGCAGCGCCAAGACGGCCTCCCGCTCGATGGTGGCCACATCTCCCCGAGCCACTGCTTCCCACGCGCGAACAGCGTTCAATTCGGCTCGCCAGTTCTGAGACGACGGATGTCGCGCCGCCGCTTCGATCGCCGCTTCAGCACCGATCATGGGGGCCCGCATCTCGCTGTGCAGACTGGTCGCCAGGTAGGACCAAGCCAGCATCAGCCACAGCGGCGGATGCGCATCACGAAACGCGGGCGGCTGATCCTGCAACCACTGCAGCACCGGCTCGGCGTCTTCCAGAAAGTACAGCGGCATGCCTTTGCCCTGCACCACCTCCATGGCGCGCGGTGTGTCGCCAGCCGCGACGGCATGGTGCAAGGCTTGCCGGACCATGCCCTGCGCTTCGTACCAGGCGCTGGCTCGCAAATGCAAGTGCGACAGGGTTGCGAGGGCCTGCGTTTCCCGCAGGCGCTGCTGCAGCATGGCGCCGAAGAGATGGTGGTACCTGTACCACCGACGTTCGTCGTCCAGCGGCACGACAAACAGATTGGACAGTTCCAGATAGCGCAGCACGTCGCGCCCAATCTGCTGTTGCATGACGGCATCACACAGTTCCGGACACATGCGGTCCAGGATCGACGTGTTCATCAAGAACGCCTGGACCTGCGCCGATTGGCGCTGCAGCACCTCTTCAAGCAAGTAGTCCAGCACCAACCGGTGGCTCCCGGTGAAGGCCTGGATGAACTTGTCAGCCTCACTTTGCCCCGCCAACGACACAGCGGCCATCTGCAAACCTGCAGGCCAACCTTCCGTGCGCGCATCCAGGGCCCGAACCTGAGGCTCTGTCAATCCGAGTGCCATCGACCGGTTCAGAAAGAGATCGATCTCCTCGGCCTTGAAGCGCAGATCGTCGAGCCCGATCTCGAGCAAGTGGCCCCCCGCTCGCAGCCGTCCCAGCGCGATCGCCGGAACTTCGCGGGAAGCGACGACCAGATGCAATGCCGCCGGCAGGTTGTCCAGCAGAAATATCAGCATCGCATCGACTTCAGGGCTGCTGGCCAACTGGTAGTCGTCGAGCACCAGCACCAGCCTGCCACGCCACTTGGCCAGCCGGTTGATGAGATCGATCAGCACTGTTTCAGGAGAGGGCCGCGGCCGGGCCTGGGCCAGTGCCAACGCCGCATCGCCAAGATCCGCCGACACGGACCGAAGGCAGGCCGTCAGATAGGCCACGAACTGGTTCGGATCGCGCTCGCCAGCGTCGAGCGACAGCCAGGCGCTGGGGTACTCACAAGCCTGGACCCAGGCTCCCAGAAGAGTCGACTTGCCGAACCCAGCCGGCGCGCATACCAGCGTCAATTTGCCAGCCAACCCAGCATCCAGGCGCTGCGTCAAGCGCTTGCGCTCCAAGCTGCGGGACGACAGCGCAGGCGCGAACAGCTTCGTGGCTAGCAAGGGGGTGGTCATGGGCGACTATACGAGTCACCCTGGCCGCAGGGGCGCCCCGGCGGCAAGCGCATCGGGCCTGCCGTCAGCAGCCGGCTGGACGCGTCGTCAAGCCGCTGCGCGCTCGTCCTTGCGGGAGTTGCGTCTGTCCGTGGTCAAGCCTTGATCAGTGGCGACGGCGGCGCGTGAGGCCCGCAGCGCCGAGGCCCAGGCCGACGAGGGCCAGGGATGCCGGCTCGGGCAGGCGCTGGACCTGATTTGGCGTGCGGCCCGTGGACGGCATCGGCGCGTCATTGACCTGCACGCTGCTGCTCCAGTCTTTCACGACGACCTGGCCGTTGATCTGGCCCCAGCCCTGGCCGACGCTCGCGTTCGTCGCCAGCAGCGACGCGTTGATGCCGCCGTTCAGCAGCACGCTGGCCGCTTCAGGCAGGTTGAACAGGACCTGGCCCTTGTTGAAGCCGGTGTAGCCGTGGTTGCCAAAGTCCACCGACGCGCCGTGGACGTTGATGAGGATCTGCGCGCCATCGGCCAAGGCGTCGATCTGCATGTTGCGCAGCGCGTCGGCGGCCAGGATGTCGAACACGGCCAGCGTCTGCCCGGCCGCGTTGAAGTGCAGCGTGCCCCATTGGTCGACGGCGCTGCCGGTGTTGGTCATGGCGTCCAGCGCGGACGACAGCGAGGTCAGGCGCTGGTACTCGCTCGCGAACGCAAAGCCCTGGCCGCTGGCGACACCGCCCATCACGTTGCCCGACGCGCTGGGTGCATAGCTGCCGCCGACGATGGCGCCGCCCCAGACCGAGCCGCTCGCGAAATTGAGGTTGCCGCCCACCGTCAGGCCCGTGCCGCCGTAGAGCGCGCCGGAGCCGGTCTTGGTGTTGATCGAATAGCCGCTGATCGTCGCGTTGCCGCCGACGGCGACCCGGCCTTCCACATCGCTGCTGCTCACGTTCATGTTGCCGAAGGCCAGCAGGTTGAGGCTGGCATCCAGGCCGAGGGTGATGGGCCCTGCATGGGCAGTGGCGGCGGCGAACAGGGTGGAGATCAGGGCAAGGCGGCGCATCGGGCGGGTGGGTGAAACGGCAAAGCTCGGCAGTCTAGGAAGCCGGCGCTTGCAGCGTCACGCCTTGACGCGGGGGGTGGCCGAGCGCTTCGAGAAGCAGTTCACGGCGCGCATGCCCTGGGCCAACAAAAAGACCGCAGCCGGTCACGGCTGCGGCCTCGCGCGACAGCGCTGCGGCGCTTACTGCGTCTTGGTCTCGGTCTTCACGGCCGCGGTTTCGGCGACCTTGGCCTGGGCGTGCTTCTTCGCATGCTTGTGGCCGTGCTTGGCGGGTGCGCTGGCCGGCGCGGCGGGTGCGGCCGCGGTGGTGGCAGTGGCAGGCATTGCGGCAACCGTGGCCGTCGCGGCAGGCTTGGTAGCCGGTGCAGTGGCCTGCGCCACGGTGGTCGTCGCGGCCGGCGTGGCGGCAACAGCGGCAGTCGTCTTCGCGGCAGCGGTGGTGGTGACCGGGGCCGGGGTCGGGTTTTGCGCCAGGGCCACGCCAGAGGCGAGCGTGATGAGGGCAGTGGCGATCGTGGTCTTCAGCGTGTTCATCTTGAGGGCTCCAGGGTGGTTTGGGTTTCGTTGCGGGCTTCGCGAAAGCTTGTGGAGACAACGACGGCTTCATGGGCCGCGTTGACCGGGTTGCAAAGCCTTACAACGGCAGAATCAAGCCCATGAACACCGCATCCAAGTTCGACTGGACAGCCGGCTACCCGAGCCGGCGCAGCCCATTGTTCGCGCGCAACGTCGTTTCCACCTCGCATCCGCTCGCGGCGCAGGCCGGGCTGCGCATGCTGCAGGCGGGTGGCAATGCCGTGGACGCGGCCATCGCCACCGCGGCCTGCATGACGCTTGTCGAGCCCTGCAGCAATGGGCTGGGTTCTGACGCCTTCTGCATCCTGTGGGACGGCCAGCAGCTGCATGGGCTGAACGCGTCCGGACCGGCGCCCGCCGCCTGGACGCCGGAGTTCTTCGGGGGTCAGGTCATGCCCAGGCGCGGCTGGGGCTCGGTCACCGTGCCGGGTGCTGTGAGCGCCTGGATGGCCTTGAGCGAGCGCTTTGGCAAGCTGCCTTTTGCCGACCTGATGCAGCCCGCCATCGAGATTGCCGAGCGTGGCTATGCCGTGCCGCCCATCGTGCAGGGCAAATGGGCGATGGCCGCCGCGCTGACAGAGATCACGTCGCAGCCAGGCTTTGCCGAGGCCTTCCTGCCGCGTGGCCGGGCGCCCGCGGTCGGCGAGCTTTTTCGCTTCCCAGACGCGGCGCGCAGCCTGAGGTTGATCGCGGGGTCCAGCGGCGAGGCCTTCTACCGCGGCGAGATCGCCCAGGCACTGGCCCGCTTCTCCAGGCAGACCGGTGGTGCGCTGACCGAGGCCGACCTGGCCGCCTACCAGCCCGAATGGGTCACCCCGCTGGCCAAGGACTTCGCCGGCCACACGCTGCACGAGATCCCGCCCAACGGCCAGGGCATCGCGGCGCAGATGGCGCTCGGGCTGCTCGAGCACTGCGACGTGACGGCGCACGAGGCCGACAGCCCCGAGGCCCAGCACCTGATGATCGAGGCGATGAAGCTTGCGTTCGCGGACGTCTATCGTTTTGTGGCCGAGCCGGGCGCGATGCAGGTCAGCGCGGCGCAACTGCTGGACCCCGACTACCTCGCCGCGCGCGCCAGACTCATCGACCCGGCCCGCGCCCAGGTCTTCGGCGCCGGCAACCCCATCAAGGGGGGCACCATCTACCTGACCGCCGCCGACGAGTCCGGCATGATGGTCAGCTTCATCCAGAGCAACTACATGGGCTTCGGTTCTGGCCTCGTGCTGCCGGGCCATGGCATCAGCCTGCAGAACCGCGGCCACTGCTTCACGCTGGAGGCCGGCCACCCCAACCAGGTCGCGCCCGGCAAGCGGCCCTTCCACACCATCATCCCGGCCTTCCTGACGAAGGACGGCGCGCCCGTCATGAGCTTCGGCGTCATGGGCGGGAACATGCAACCGCAGGGCCACATGCAGACGCTGGTGCGCATGCTCTGCTACGGGCAGAACCCGCAGGCCGCCTGCGATGCGCCGCGCTGGCGCTTCAATGAGGGCCTGTCGATCAACGTCGAGCACCACATGCCCGCGGCCACCATCGAGGCCCTGCGCGCGCGTGGCCACGAGATCGGCGACATCCACGACAGCTACCAGGACTTCGGCGCCGGCCAGTTCATCTGGCGGCTGGGCGAGCCGAGCGTGGAGGGCTATGTCGCGGCCAGCGATCCCCGGCGTGACGGCGCTGCAGTGGGGTTCTGAGCCTGGTTTTCCCTTTCAGAGCCGATTTTTCCGATTTCATCCGCGCCGGCGCGACATGGTTACTCCGGTCTGGTGGGCCGAAGGGCGCGTCAAAACAATGCGCCCCGTTCTCCCAACAGACACGGAAATCAAGCATGTGGAAATCCAAGACATCGATGCTGGCGATGGCAGCAGCGTTGGCTCTTCACGGGGCGGTCCGGGCCGCCGCGCCGGTCATCGAGCCCGTCCTCGTCGCGGTACCCGCGGGCGAGTTCACGATGGGCAGCAATGCCAAGAAGAGCAGTTCTCCTGCGCATCAGGTGCAGATGAAGGCCTTCCAGATGGGCAAGTACGAAGTGACGGTGCATGAGTTCGCGCGCTTTGCTGCCGCCACGGGCTACCAGGGGCCGCAGCGCTGCGTGCAGATGGCCGGCAAGGAATGGTTCGACGACGTCCCCGGCAGCTGGCGCCAGCACCGCCTGACGGCTGGCGAGTTCGAGCCGGTGACCTGCATCGGCGCCGCCGGGGCCGACGCCTACGTGCAGTGGCTGGCGAAGGTGACGGGCAAGCACTACCGCCTGCCCACGGAGGCCGAATGGGAATACGCTGCGCGCGCCGGCACCACCAGCACCCACTTCTTCGGTGAAGACGCCGACCCCGCCAACAGCAAGGCCTGCCGCTGGGGCAATGTGGCGGACCGGCGCGCGGAGAGTGCCATCAAGCGCGACTTCGACGGCCTGGAGTCCAAGGACCACGTCGGCGTCGTGGCTTGCGACGACGGTGCGGACTACGCCAGCGTGGTGGGCCTGTACGAGGCCAATCCCTGGGGCCTGCACGACACGCTGGGCAATGTGCAGGAGTATGTGCAGGACTGCCATCACGACAACTATGAAGGCGCACCCACGGATGGATCGGCGTGGATGGATGGCTCGGCCGCTTGCAAGGATCGCGGCCTGCGTGGCGGCACCTGGCATTGGCCGGTCTTCAATTCGTCTCGCCGGGGCGGCTTCCCGGCCGACATGGTGGGCTCTCTCGAAGGCCTGCGGGTCGTGCTGGACGAGCCCGGCCCCGTGACCGCGCCGTCGGCCGAGACGCGGCGCTTCCTGACGGCGCTGAGCCTGGCGCAGGCCCGGGAACGCGCCCGCCGCGCGCAAGCCGGCAGCTTGTGAACGCGATGGCCATGCCCGCTTCGCGCGCATCTGGCTCTGTCATGCGGCGGGCCTTCGTGTCCGTGTTCAACCGCCGCACGCTGGCGGTTGTTGGGGCCTTGAGCCTGCTGTTGACGCTGGCCCGGCTGTTCATGGGCTGGGGCGTGGGCCAGTTCAGGACGCTGGCCTCATTGCCGCCGCTGGCCTCCCTGCTGCAGGCCCTGCTGCTGCCTGGGCTGCTGATGCTGCTGGCGGCCGCCAGTACCGAGGCGCTGCTGGCCCGCCAGGCCCCGCGTGGCCGCGACTGGTTCTGGCGGGTGGGCGCGGTGCTGCTGGCCTGCGCGGTGTCGCAAGGCCTGCGGCTGGCCTTGCTGCGCGACGCCGGCACGCCGCTGTACTGGGGTTATCTGGCCAGCCGCACGGCGCTGTACGGCCTGCTCGGATCGGCGGTGTATGCGCTGCTGGTGCTGGGTCTGCGCGACGCCGCGCTGCGCGGCCAGCTGGCGCAGGCGCAGCGCGAGCGCGACGACGAGCGGGCCCGGCAGGTGGAGGCCCAGCTGTTGGCGCTCAACGCGCAGATCGAGCCGCATTTCCTGTTCAACACACTGGCCACGGTGAAGCGCCTGGTGGAGACCCAGCCCGAGCGCGGGCGCGAGATGCTGCAGCGCCTGATCGGCTACCTGCGTGTCAGCCTGCCGCATCTGCAGCAGCGCGCCACCACGCTGGCCCAGGAGCTGCAGGCGGTGACCGACTACCTCGTCTTGCAGCAGATGCGCATGGGCAGGCGGCTGCGCTTTGAGATCGAGGCCGATCCAGGGCTGTTGCCGCTGCAACTGCCGCCCCTGGTGCTGACCACGCTGGTCGAGAACGCCGTCAAGCATGGCCTGAGCCCGCTGCCGCAAGGCGGCCAGGTGTGGGTCGCGGCCCACCGGGAAGATGCGCTGCGCGTGGTGCTGGAAGTGCGCGATGACGGCGCCGGCTTTGGCGCCAGCGCGGGTGGCAGCGGCCTGGGCCTGGCCAACACCCGGGCGCGGCTGCGCGCCTTCTTCGGGCCCCAGGCCGAGCTCGACCTGGAGGCACAACGTCCTTGTGGCGTGCGGGCGCGCATCACCGTGCCAGCTGGGGTCCGGCAATGAGGCCCGCGTTTGCGCTGGCGGCCGGCGCGCTGCGTCATCTGTGGCGCAGCTGGCGTTCGCTGCGCGGCGTCGAGGCGGCGGTGGCCGCGCTGCTGGCGCTGTGCCTGCTGGGCGAGCGCCTGGGTGTCTGGATGGACTTCGGCATGGGCGCCCAGTCGGCGGCGTCCTTGGGTCTGCAGGCGCTGTTGCTGTTGATGCAGGCCGGCCTGGTGCTGCTGTGCTGGCTGCCGGCTGCACGCAGCGAGGCGCTCCACCCCTGGCGCGGGCGACGCCTGATGCTGGCGGTGACCCTGGGCGCCTTGGCCTGCGCGACGCTGCTCCGATCGCCGCTGCCCCCGACGCTGGCCGAGGCTTGGGCCGTGCCGCTGTGCGATGTCTGCGGCCAGCCCGTGCAGGCCGGCAAGCCCTGGCTGGAGTCCCTGGGCGAGGCGCTCATCGTCGCAGCGCTGGCGGGCCTGGCGGCGGCCGGTGCGGAGTTGCTGGCACGTCGCCACCACCACGCCGATCTGCTGCAGGAAGTGCTTGATGAGCAGGCCCGCCTGGCGCGCGAGGCCAGCCAGACTCGCTTGATCGCGCGCGCGGCCAAGGTCGACCCGCGCGCCCTGTTCGATACCCTCAGCGCCGTTGAGCGCCAGCTTGAAGATCCCCGCGCCGCCCCGCAAGCCGCGGCCGAGCTGGAGCGGCTCATGATGTCGCTGCGCGAGGCGCTCAAGCGCTCCCCATCCAGATCCAATCCCTGACATGAGTCGACCCCGCCCCACCGCCGTGATCGCCGAAGACGAGATCACCCTGCGCCAGGAGCTCATCGAGCGCCTCGCACAGGCCTGGCCGGAGCTGCGCATCGTGGCCTGGGCCGAGGACGGTGTCGGCGCGCTGCGCCTGGTCGCCGCGCACCGGCCCGACGTGGTGTTCCTGGACATCCAGATGCCTGGCATCACCGGCCTGGACGTGATGCGCCAGCTGAGCCAGGCAGGCGTCGACAGCCATGTGGTGTTCGTGACGGCCTACGACGAGCACGCGATCGACGCCTTTGAGGCGGGTGCGCTCGACTACCTGCTCAAGCCGCTGTCCATGCCGCGCCTGATGACTACCGTGACCCGGTTGCAGCGGCGCCTGGCAGCCGACCCGGCCCTGCCGCGCGCGGTTGCCGAGCCCATGGCACCCTGGGCGGCGCCAGAACTGGCCGCGCCGCTGCGCTGGATCAATGCGGCCATCGGCGACACCGTCAAGCTGCTGACCGTGGACGAGGTGCTGTATTTCCAGTCCGACACCAAATACACCCGCGTCGCGCTGCGTGAGGCCGAGGCGCTGATCCGCAAGCCGCTCAAGGAACTGCTCGACGAACTCGACCCGCAGCAGTTCTGGCAGGTGCACCGCGGCACCATCGTCAACCTGACGGCCATCGCCGGTGCGTCGCGCGACCTGCGCGGCAGGCTGCATCTGCGGCTCAAGGAAAGGCCCGAGACCCTGCTGGTGGCCGAGAGCCATGCGCACCGCTTCAAGCAGATGTAGGCTCGCTGCGAACCCGAGGGGAGTGCCAATGCCTTTTGAGCCGCTGCGTTTGAACCCCGGCGACGACTTGCGTCACAGGCTGGAGTCGGACCGGCGGGCCGGCTTTGTCGTCGCGGGTCTCGGCAGCCTCGCCTATGCCCAGTTGCGCTTTGCGGGAGAGCCCGGTCCGACGCGCGTCGAAGGCCCGCTCGAAATCCTGACGCTCAGTGGCAGCCTGACGCCTGACGGCGCCCATCTGCATGCCAGCGTGTCCGACGCGTCGGGCCGTGTGTTCGGCGGCCATGTCTGCGCCGGCTGCGAGGTGCGCACGACGGCTGAATTGCTGATCGCGCCGCTGCCGGCCGGCTCGCTGTCGCGCGCCTTCGACGCGGCGACGGGTTTTGCCGAGCTGCGCATCGTCAAGCCATGACCGCCGGCACGCGACGCCGCCCGGCGGCGCTGCTAGGATGGCGCGCATGACCAAGCTGCTCGACCTCGACTGACGCCCCTGCGCGTCCTTCCATCCTGGCGGGGCTGACCCGCCCGTCGAGTCCTGTCGGAGCCTCAAGCGTCATGCTCTCCAAGTTGTTCACCCTCGCGCCCGGCGACCTGCTGCGCGACGTGGTCTATCGGCGGCTGTGGTCGTCCATCCTCATCTCGTCGCTGGGCGGCCAGATCACCATGCTGGCGCTGCCGCTGACCGCAGCCGTGCTGCTCAACGCCAGCCCCACGCAGATGGGCTTGCTGCAGGCGATGGAGATCCTGCCCTTCGTGCTGTTCTCGCTGCCCGCCGGCGTGCTGCTGGACCGGGTGCGCAAACTGCCGGTCTACATCTGGGGCGAGAGCCTGCTCGCCGTTGCGGTGGCCACCGTGCCGCTCGCGGCCTGGCTGGGCGTGCTGAGCATGAGCTGGCTGTACGTCGTCGGCTTCGTGCTCGGCTGCGTCTACACGGTGGCCGGCAGCGCCGCGCAGATCGTGCTGACGCAGGTGGTGCCGCGCGAGCGGCTGGTCGAGGCGCATGCCAAGAACGCGCTGGCGTCCTCGGGTGCCGAAGTGGCCGGGCCGGGGGTGGCCGGCGCGCTGATCAAGCTCTTCGGGGCGCCGCTGGCGTTGGCCGTGGACGCGCTGCTGCTGCTCGTGTCGGCGGCCATCCTGCGTGGCATCCAGGTCAAGGAGACACTGGCTGAGCGTAGCGGCAAGGCGTTCTGGGTGGAGCTGAAGGCGGGGTTGCGCTTTGTCCGCGAACGCCGGCTGCTCGTCAGCCTGGCCACCGCCACCGGCGGCTGGCAGCTCTTCCACAACGCGGCCCTGGTCGTGCAGATCCTGTTCGCGACGCGCGAGCTGCAGCTGTCGCCGCAGACGGTCGGGCTGTCCTACATCGCACTGGGCGCAGGCACCGTGCTGGCCAGCATCTTCGGCCACCGCATCAGTCGCCGCATCGGGCCGGGGCCTTGCCTGGTGCTGGGCTATGGGGCCTGCGGCGCGGGCTGGCTTCAGCTGGCGGTCGCGCCGGCCGGCCAGTTGGGCATCGTCAGCTTCGGGGTGATGCTGTTCGCCTTCGGCGTCGGCGCCGTGCTGATCTTCATCAACTTCCTGTCGCTGCGCCAGGCCGTCACGCCGGCGCCCATGCTGGGCCGCATGACGAGCACGATGCGCTGGCTCATCCTGCTGCCCGCCGGGCCGGGCGCGCTGATCGGCGGCTGGCTGGGCGAGCACATCGGCCTGCGTGCGGCGCTGGGCTTCTCGGGTGTGGGCGCCTGCCTGCTGGCCGCGCTGGCCTGGCGGCACCCGGTCATCCGCGCTGTGCGTGAACTGCCCAAGCCTGTCGAGGTGGTGACCGCATGAACAAGCTGCAAGATCCCGTCCTGATCGACATCCCCGAGCGCCTGGAGGGCGAGCGCACCGTGCTGCTGGCGCCTCGCACCGGCAGCGGCGCGGAGATGGCCGTCGTCGTCGCGCAGTCGATCTCGCACCTGCGACCCTGGATGCCCTGGGCTCAGGAGGCGCCGACGGCGGAGAGCTCGGAGCTGGTCGTGCGCCGCATGCAGGCCGACTTCATCGCCCGCCGCGACCTGTGCTTTCACATCTACGCGCGCCGCGCCGATGGCAGCCCTGGCCGCCTGCTCGGCGGCACCGGCCTGCACCGCATGGACTGGACGGTGCGCAAGTTCGAGATCGGCTACTGGATTCGCCCGGAAGCGGCGGGCCAGGGCCATGTCAGTGAAGCGGTGCGGTTGCTGACGGCGCTGGCGTTCGACGCGTTGGCCGCGCGCCGCGTGGAGATCCGCTGCGACCCGCACAACACCCGGAGTCGCGCGGTCGCCGAGCGCTGCGGCTTCGAGCTGGAAGGCATCCTGCGCAAGGAAGCGCTGGGTGTCGACGGGCATCCCCGCGACACCTGCGTCTACTCGCGCATTGCCTAGAAGATCGCCACTTTCAAGCCCAGCTTGTAGGTGCGGCCGTACTGCTCGTACTGGTAATTCAGCGAGGGCACACCGACATAGGTGTAGTAGTGCTCGTTGTTGAGGTTCACACCCTCGAAGGTGAGCTGCACCGATGGCGTGATCTTGTAGCTGACCGACAGGTCCAGCTGACGCTGGCCGGCCACGACCTGGTCCAGTGCAGGGTTGGTCACGTCGCTGCCGAACTGCAGCAGGTATCTGGACTTGTGGTTGACGGCCAGGCGCGTGCTCAGCGGGCCGGCCTCGTAGCCCAGCATCAGGTTGATCGTCGTGTCGGACTGGCCGGGCAGGCGCGTGCTGCGCACGAGCGCGGTCTTGCTGGCGACGTCGTAGCGGCCGACGTCCGCGCTCGAATGCGTGAAGGCCGCATTGGCGCCGACGATGAAGCCGTTCATCCAGCCCGGCAGCATGCGCAACTGCTGCTGCCAGGACAGCTCCAGGCCCTGCACCTTGGCCTTGGGGCCGTTGGCATAGCCGGTCACGCTGGTGTAGCTCGCCCAGTTGCCGGTGCCGGCGAGGTTGGTGGCGTAGGTGAAGTCCTTGATGTCCTTGTGGAAGAGATAGGCGGACACCGCGCCGTCCTGGCCCAGCAGGTGCTCCACGCCGACGTCCAGGTTGTGGGCGCGCATGGGGCTGAGCAGCGGGTTGCCGATCGTGGCCTCGGTGGCACTGGCCAGCGTGACGGCCGGCGAGAGCTGGTCGAAGTTGGGGCGCACGACCGTGTTCGTCCAGGCGGCGCGCAGGCTGGTGTCGCGGTCGAGCTTGTAGCGGCTGTGCAGGCCCGGCAGCCAGTGGCTGTAGCCCTTGGCGTACTGCGTGGGTGTGATGACGCCGGCCACCGAGCTGGCGAAGCCGCTGGCATCAAAGCGTGTGCGTTCCAGGCGCAGGCCGGCCAGCACGTTCCAGGCTGACGTCAGGTCCACCGAGGCCTGCGCGTAGGCGGCGTCGATGTTCTCGTTCAGGCGGTAGTCGGCCAGCGCCGAGGCGCCGGCCACCTTGGCCGGATCGCGCGGCAGCGCGGCCAGGCGGGCCCAGACGGCGGCGGAGTCGATGGCCGAGCCGATGGCGCCGGTACCGAAGTCGAGCTGCGAGTCCTTGACGAAGGCCGACAGCGAGGTCGAGCCCGCGCCCCAGTAGTTCGGGTTGGTGGCTGAAGCGCTGGTGTACGTCCACTGGTCGGTGTCGTTGCGCTTCTCGCGGCGGCTGAGCTTGGCGCCGAACTTCAGGTCCAGCTTGCCGCCGTCGCTCAAGCTGAAGGCACGGGTCAGGTCCACGCGGCCGTTGTGCTCGTCGTCGTCGCTGCGGCGCTTCTGCAGCGTCAGCGCGTTCAGCGCGTACTTGCTGGCGTCGTAGAGCGCGGCCGGGCCGGTGACCAGGGGCTTGATGGTGTCCGTGAAAGACACGCCGGCCACGTTGTTCTGGCGGAAGCGTGCGTCGTTGATCTGCTCAGGCGTGCGCTCGTTGCCCTTGCCCAGGCCCACGCTGGCCTGCAGCAGCCAGTCCTGCCATTCCTGCTCGGTGCCCAGCACCAGGGAGGCGATGGAGCGGGTGTATTGGCGGTCGCGCAGCCGGCGCTCGGCGCGCGCCGTGGCGGTGGCGCCCTCGGCGACCGAGCCGCCGGTGATGTTGCTGATCGTCAGGCGGTCGCGCTCCTCGTCGTCGCTGAAGCGGGCCAGGATGCCGTGCAGGTGGAAGCTGCTGCCCGCGGCCGGCTTGTAGTCGACGTTGGCGGCGAAGGCAGTGCGGTCGCGGTTGGGGCGGTAGTGGCGCAGCTCCACGCCAGTCAGCTTGCCCGCACTCCAGGCGCCATCGGTCTCGACGTCCTCGGAGCCGAACTTGCGCTGGTCGACGTTCAGCGCCGCGGCCACGCCCAGGGTGCCGCCCATCAGCCGCGTCGCGCCCAGCAGGCTGGCGGCGGGGCTGCTTTGGCGCGTCAGTTGGTCGTGGCTGACCGTCACGCCGGCGCTCAGCAGGCTGACCGGCAGGTCGAAGGCCGACAGCGTCTTCACGTCGACGGTGCCACCGAGCGAATTGGCATCCATGTCGGGCGTCAGCGACTTGATGACTTCCAGCGACCGGATCAGGCCCGAGGGCAGCACGTCCATGCTGACGCCGCGGCGGCTGGCTTCGGGCGAGGGCACCAGCGAGCCGTTGATGGTGATGGTGTTCATGTCGGGGCCCAGGCCGCGCACGACGACGTAGCGGCCTTCGCCCTGGTCGCGCTGCACCGACACGCCCGGCAGCCGCGCCAGCGCCTCGGCCGCGTTGACGTCGGGCAGGGCGCCGATGTCATCGGCGACGACGGCGCTGACGATGTTGTCGGCGTTGGCCTGCATCTTCAGCGACTTGCGCAGGCTGGACGCCTGGCCGGTCACGACGACGGTCTCGACCTTCTCGGGTGCGGTCTGGGCGTGGGCCGATGAGGCCAGCAACGCGGCGACGGCGGCAGCCAGTGCGGTCAACGGCGTCGAGTTCTTGTCATGGAAGATGTCTAGGCTCATGGCAATGAAGAAGAAAACCGCGCAGCCTAGAAAACCAATGCGAATCGGCGATGACATCGCTCGGCTGTTGTCATGCGTCGGCCTCCTGCTGGCCTGTCACACGACCGAAGCAAGCGAGCACCTGGGTTCCAAGACACCCTATGCCCCGCGCGAAGACGCGGTCCGCTACGAGGCCGCGCCGCCAGGCTATGTGCCGGTGGCTGTGCAGCTCGTGGCCCGCCACGGCAGCCGCGGCCTGACCAAGGCGGGCAGCGACGAGGCCGCACTCAAGTTGTGGCGCGAGGCCGAGGCGCAAGGCGCGTTGACGCCGCTGGGCAAGCGGTTCGGCGCGGACCTGTTGCGCTTCATCAAGGCGCAGCAGCGCGTCGGCTACGGCAATCTGAGTGCTCTGGGCGTCGTCGAGCACGAGCAGCTGGCGCGGAGGCTGGTGGCGCGGCTGCCAGCGTTCTTCGACGTTGGCCCGCGGGTCGAGGTCCTGACGTCTGGCGTGGATCGCGCCGTGGACAGCTCACGCAGCTTTGTCGACTCGCTGCGGCACGCAGCGCCCAAGGCGCAGGTGCCTGCGAGTTGGGGGGCGGACCGCTTCCTGCTGTATTTCCACCGCCTCAGCGAGTCGCGCGACGTGGCCGACACGCCGGCGCGCCAGGCCACCATGAAGCGCAGCCTGGCCTACCAGGCCTGGCTGCGCGGGCCTGAGTTGGCCGAGCAGCAACGGCGCATCGACGCCGATCCCCGCCTGGCAGTGGCGGCTCAGCAGGTGCTCACCGGGATCTATGGTGCCGAGTTCGCCGAGCGCGTTCCAGAGCCCATCGACACCGCCCGGCATGTCGTCGACCTGCGCGGCGCGGCGGCCGACCTGAGGCTGGAGCTGGCGCGCGACTTCTCAGCCTACGTGCCGGCTTCGGCCGCAGCCGTGTTCGCCGAGCATGACGACGCCGAGGACTTCTATCGCAAGGGCCCGGGCCTGGCCGAGGCCGGCCCGGTGACCTACGACGTCGCGACCCAGTTGCTGGATGACATGCTGGATCGCCTGACCACCGGCGAGGGCGCCGCGCTGCGCTTTGCCCATGCGGAGATCGTCGCGCCGCTGGTGTCGGCCATCGGCATTGCCGGTGTGCACGAGCCGCTGCCGCGCGGGCGGCCCTACAGCTACGCGAGCAGCCCGTGGCGGTCGGAGAACGTTGTCCCGATGGCCGCCAACGTGCAGTGGGAAGTCTGGCGTGGCGTGGCGGGGGAGCGCCTGGTGCGCATGCTGCTCAACGAGGGCGAGGCCGACTTCAGGCCGGCCTGCGACGGCGCGCGGCTGCGGCCGGGCAGTCATTTCTACCGCGTGGCGGCGCTGGTCAACTGCTACCGGGACCGAGGCGATCCACGGCGTCCGTGATGATCCCGTCGATGCCGTCGGCAATCAGCCGTTGAGCGACAGCCGCGTCGTTGACCGTGTAGACCAGCGCCCGCCAGCCCTTGGCGTGCAAGCGTTCGATGAGCGCGCGGTCCATCACCCGCCAGTTGGTGATGACGGCGACGACGCCCAGCGCCTCGGCGCACTCGAACCAGCCATCCCACAGCTGGTCCAGCAGCAGCGCGCGGGGCAGGGAGGGTTCGGCGTCGCGCGCGGCGGCCAGGGCCTCGGGCTTGAAGCTGCTGAGCAGCGGCGGCAGTGCGCCTGCCCAGAGCCGCGCCGTGGCCCGGGCGACGGCGGCGCCGGTGCGGGCTTCCTCGCCGGGGCAGGGCTTGATCTCGACGTTGAGCATGCAGGCGTTGGCCTGGCAAAAGGCGGCGATCTGAGCGAAGCGAGGCAGGGGCTCGGCCGCGAAGGGCGGGCTGTGCCAGCTGCCGGCGTCCAGCCTGGCCAGATCGGTCCAATCCTGCGTGGCCGGTGAGCCGTGGCCACCGGTGGTGCGCTCCAGCGTGTCGTCATGCAGCAAAAAGGCTTCGCCGTCCCGGCTGAGCTTGACGTCACATTCGAAGGCTCGGTAGCCAAAACTGGCGCCGAGGCGGAACGACGCCAGGGTGTTCTCCGGGGCGAGCTTGCCCGCGCCGCGATGCGCAAGCCACAGGGGGTAAGGCCAAGTCTGCATGGCCTTGATTCTGCGGGGGAAACCCCCTCGGATACGATCCCGCTCCTCTATGAACGCCCCGCATCCCCTGTTGTCTGCCGCCGCTGCGACGGACGCCGAAGCGCCTCGTTTGCGCGAGATTCCCTACAACTACACGTCGTTCTCGGACCGCGAGATCGTCATCCGCCTGCTCGGCTCCCGGGCCTGGGAACTGCTCGACCAACTGCGCGGCGAGCGCCGCACCGGCCGCTCTGCACGCATGCTCTACGAGGTGCTGGGCGACATCTGGGTGGTGCAACGCAACCCCTACCTGCAGGACGACCTGCTGGACAACCCCAGGCGTCGCGGGCAGCTGATTGAGGCCTTGCACCATCGCCTGGGCGAGGTGGAGAAGCGCCGCGACGCCGCCGCCGACGCGCAGCGCGACGCCGCCGTGGGCGAGTTGCTGCAGGCCGCGCGTGGTGCGGTGGGCGAGTTCGCCAAGTTCTTCGACAGCGTCGGTGCGCTGCGCAAGCGCGCTGCCAAAACCTTGGCCCGCCACACGGCCAAGGACAACATCAAGTTCGACGGTCTGTCGCGCGTGTCGCATGTGACGGACGCAACCGACTGGCGCGTCGAGTACCCGTTCGTCGTGCTGACGCCGGACACCGAGGCCGAGATGGCCGGCCTCGTGGGCGCCTGCTTCGAGCTGGGGCTGACGGTCATCCCGCGCGGCGGCGGCACGGGCTACACGGGTGGCGCGATTCCGCTGGTGTGGAACAGCGCCGTCATCAACACCGAGAAGCTGGAAGCCCTGCGCGGCGTGGAGATGCTGCGCCTGCCGGGCCTGGACCGTGAGGTGCCGACCATCTTCAGCGAGGCCGGTGTCGTGACGCAGCGCGTGGCGGACCTGGCCGAGGCGAACGGCTTCGTGTTCGCGGTGGACCCGACGAGCGCCGAGGCCAGTTGCATCGGCGGCAACGTGGCCATGAACGCGGGCGGCAAGAAGGCCGTGCTGTGGGGCACGGCGCTGGACAACCTGGCCAGCTGGAAGATGGTGACGCCCGAAGCCAAGTGGCTGGAGGTCATCCGCCTGAACCACAACCTCGGCAAGATCCACGACATCGAGCTGGCGAGCTTCGAGCTGCGCTACTTCGACGCCTCGGGCACCAAGCTGGAAAAGACCGAGCGCCTGGACATTCCTGGCCGCGTCTTCCGCAAGGAGGGTCTGGGCAAGGACGTGACGGACAAGTTCCTTGCCGGCCTGCCGGGCATCCAGAAGGAAGGCTGCGACGGCCTCATCACCAGCGCGCGCTGGATCGTGCACAAGATGCCGGCCCACGTGCGCACGGTCTGCCTGGAGTTCTTCGGCAACCCCAAGGACTGCGTGCCCAGCATCGTCGACATCAAGGACTACATGTTCTCGATCGCCGGCACCGGCGTGCTGCTGGCGGGCCTGGAGCACCTGGACGACCGCTACCTGAAGGCAGTCGGCTACGCCACCAAGAGCAAGCGCGGCGGCCTGCCCAAGATGGTGCTGGTGGGCGACATCGTCGGCGACGACGCGGACGCCGTGGCGCGTGCGACCAGCGAAGTCGTGCGCCTGGCCAACGGCCGTTCGGGCGAGGGCTTTGTCGCCGTCAGCGCCGATGCGCGCAAGAAGTTCTGGCTGGACCGCAAGCGCACCGCGGCCATCAGCAAGCACACGAACGCGTTCAAGGTGAACGAGGACGTGGTGATCCCGCTGCACCGCATGGGCGAATACACGCTGGGCATCGAGCGCATCAACATCGAGCTGTCGCTGAAGAACAAGCTGGCGCTGGTGACGGCGCTGCAGGCGCTGTTCACAGCAGGCCGGCTGCCGCTGGGCAAGAGCGACGACGCCGGCGAGATCCCGAGCGCCGAGCTGCTGGAAGACCGCGTGCAGCAGGCCCTGGCGCTGCTGCGCGAGGTGGGCGCGCAGTGGCAGCAATGGCTCAACGGGCTGGATACCGAATTCTTCGAGGGCCTGCAGACGCACGAACTGCGGGCATCGTGGAAGACGCAGATCCTGAAGCCCCTGCAGGCGCTGTTCAGCGGGGCCGCGTTCGAGCCGCTGCTGGCGGAGTGCCGCCGCATCCACAAGGAAGTGCTGCGCGGCCGCGTCTGGGTGGCCCTGCACATGCACGCCGGCGACGGCAATGTGCACACCAACATCCCCGTCAACAGCGACAACTACGAGATGCTGCAGACGGCCCACGCGGCCGTGGCGCGCATCATGACGCTGGCGCGCTCGCTGGATGGTGTCATCTCCGGCGAGCACGGCATCGGCATCACCAAGCTGGAGTTTCTGACCGACGACGAGATGGCCAGCTTCACGGCCTACAAGCTGCGTGTCGACCCCGAAGGCCGCTTCAACAAGGGCAAGCTGCTCAAGGACGCCGACCTTCGCAATGCCTACACGCCTTCCTTCGGGCTGATGGGGCATGAGTCGCTGATCATGCAGCAGAGCGACATCGGCGCGATCAGCGAGTCCATCAAGGACTGCCTGCGCTGCGGCAAGTGCAAGCCGGTCTGCGCGACGCATGTGCCGCGTGCCAACCTGCTCTACAGCCCGCGCAACAAGATCCTCGCCACCTCGCTGCTCGTCGAGGCCTTCCTGTACGAGGAGCAGACGCGCCGCGGCGTGTCGATCAAGCACTGGCAGGAGTTCGAGGACGTGGCCGACCACTGCACGGTCTGCCACAAATGCCTGTCGCCCTGCCCGGTCAAGATCGACTTCGGCGATGTGACGATGAACATGCGCAACCTGCTGCGCAAGATGGGCCAGAAGACCTGGCGCCCCGGCAACGCGGCGGCCATGTTCATGCTGAACGCGACCAACCCGGAGACCATCAAGCTGGCTCGCACAGCGATGGTGGGCGTGGGCTTCAAGGCCCAACGCCTGGCGGTGGATCTGTTCCGCAAGCTCGGGCGCAAGCAGACCAGCGCGCCACCGGCCACGCTGGGTGCGGCGCCGATCAAGGAACAGGTCATCCACTTCATCAACAAGAAGTTGCCCGGTGGCCTGCCCAAGAAGACGGCGCGCGCGCTGCTGGACATCGAGGACAAGGACTACGTGCCCATCATCCGCCCGCCGTCGATGGCGAGCGAGACCGAGGCCGTGTTCTATTTCCCCGGCTGCGGCTCGGAGCGGCTGTTCAGCCAGGTGGGCCTCGCCACGCAGGCCATGCTCTGGCATGCCGGCGTGCAGACGGTGCTGCCGCCCGGTTACCTCTGCTGCGGCTACCCGCAGCGCGGCTCGGGCCAGTTCGACAAGGCCGAGAAGATGATCACCGACAACCGGGTGCTCTTCCACCGCGTCGCCAACACGCTGAACTACCTCGACATCAAGACCGTGGTGGTGAGCTGCGGCACCTGCTACGACCAGTTGCAGGGCTACAAGTTCGAGGACATCTTCCCGGGCTGCCGCATCATCGACATCCACGAGTACCTGCTGGAGAAGGGCATCACGCTGGGCTCCAAGCAGAGCTTCCTGTACCACGACCCCTGCCATTCGCCGATGAAGCTGCAGGAGCCGATGAAGACGGTGAAGGCGCTGGTGGGCGAGAACGTCGTGAAGAACGAGCGCTGCTGCGGCGAGAGCGGCACGCTGGGCGTCACGCGGCCCGACATCTCGACGCAGGTGCGCTTCCGCAAGGAAGAGGAGCTGCGCAAGACGGAAGGCGAGTTGCGTGCCAGCGGCAAGGTCGGCGCGAACGAGAACCTGAAGATCCTGACCTCCTGCCCGAGCTGCCTGCAAGGCCTCACGCGCTACGGCGACGACCTGCAGAACGGCCTTCTCGAAGCCGACTACATCGTCGTCGAGATGGCGCGCCAGATCCTTGGCGAGAACTGGATGCCGGAGTACGTGGCCAAGGCCAACAACGGCGGCATCGAGCGGGTGCTGGTGTGAGCCGTGTGCCGTGCCCGCTGTGCGATGGCGACGGCGGCCTCGTCGTCGCGCGCACGCCGAAGTTCCGCGTCGTGCGCGTCATCGACGGAGATGAGGCGCGGCGATTCCCGGCCTTCTATCGCCTCATCTGGGCCGAGCATGTCGCCGAGTTCAGCGACCTCCCGGTCACGGATAGACACGCCTGCATGGACGCTGTCACCGAGATCGAGCGGGTCTTAAGGTCTTTGCTGGCGCCGACCAAGATCAACATCGCCAGCCTGGGCAATGTGGTGCCTCACCTGCACTGGCATGTCATCGCGCGCTTTGACTGGGACGGCCACTTCCCGGCGCCCGTCTGGGCCGCTGCGCAGCGCGAGCTGACGACTGAAGCAGCTGCCCGCTTGCAACTGCCGCTTCAGCGTGTCGACGAAGCCGTCGCTCAGTCCTTGAGCAGCGCGAGCCGGTAGCCCGCACGCGTGGCGCCGGCCATGCGCTGACGGCGGTCATCGGGGTCGATGAAGTCGACGCGGAAGCGGTAGATCTGCGTGCCGGCCGCCGCGTGCTGGCCGCACTGCAGGCTGTTCACGGCGTTGCGCACCGAGCGCTCGACGCTGTTCGAAATGCCATCGGCTTTTACAGCAGTGATGTCGCCGCCGTCCATGACGACCTGCACCTTCACCTGTCCTTCGCGACGCTCGCGCTCCCAGGTGGTTTGCAGCGCGTTCTGCAGCTGTTCGTCGATGGTGGCGCAGCCGGCATGCAGGTCGTAGCGCACGGGCGCTTCGATGACGCGGCCACTGACTTCGACGCGCTCCAGATCTCCGGGCGCAGCCAGCGCAGGGCCTGCGGTCAGGGTCAGCGTGACGGCGCAGGCGATGCCGGCGAACAAGCTGTTGAGCAGGGGGGTGCGCTGCGCGATCGAGTAGCGGGTGGACATGACGAGCTCCTGGTGGGGTTGTGCAAAAAGGAGACGCAAAACGCGTCGACCTGTGCTCAGGCTAGGCGCCCGACTGAGCGGCCCCAAGGCACAAGCGATGAGTTGCCGGTGGCATGCGACGACCCGCTGAAAACCGCGGCTGAATTGCAGAGGGGCCGAGTCGCGCGCTTGAGCATGCGCATGCCATTCGTCACGGGCCCTGTCATCCGTGAATCCCCGGTCGGGTAACTTCCGTCACTGCGGCGGGTGACAAGGCTGCCTTCGTGCTCTGGACACACTGCGCACCGCTTCGGATGGCGCCCTGCCGGCGGTAGACGTTGGCGTCGTTGGGACGACGACCTGCAACCGGCAAGCTGTAGGAAACGGCGGTGCTTCGCGTGGAGATCCCATGCGCCGAGCCGGCTTGCCGTCCGCCACGGCGACTTTTCGGAACCACCAAAAATGAGACTTTCTTCTGCCAACAAGCGGACCCTGCTCGCGCTGGCCTGCGGCCTGCTGACCGCGGGCTGGGCCCAAGCCGGCGTGTCGAACACCCTGGTCGACAACGGACTTGTCAGCGTCGCGCCGCGTGCCACCAGCACCGACCGCCTGATCGTCGGCTACCGCGACGCCTCCGAGGCCGACACCCGCGACGCCAGCGTGCTGCGCGCCCGCAGCATCGCTGCACCCACGATGGACGCACGCCTGAGCACGGTCAACGCGGCGCTCGCCACGCGCGGCGCCACGGCCCGCCTGCTGCGCCAGACCGGCACCGGCGCGCATGTGTTCAAGCTCGACAAGGCGCTGTCGACCAGCGACCTGCAACGCCTGGCCAATGAGCTCAAGGCGTCCGACGCCAACATCGCCTACGCGGAGCCCGATCGCAAGATGTACCCGCTGATGACGCCCAACGATTCGAGCTACAGCTCGCAGTGGGACCTCTACGAGACGACCGGCGGCATCCGCGCCCCGGCGGCCTGGGACCTGGCCACCGGCTCGGGCGTCGTCGTCGCCGTCATCGACACGGGCTATCGCCCGCATGCCGACCTGTCCGGCCAGATCGTGGCCGGCTACGACATGATTGCCGACACGGCCATCTCCAACGACGGCACGGCACGCGACAACGATCCGAGCGACCCCGGCGACTGGGTCGCGGCTGGCGAATGCGGCGCCGGCGAGCCGGCCGGCAACTCCAGCTGGCACGGCACGCACGTGGCCGGCACCATCGCGGCCAAGACGAACAACGCGTCGGGCGTGGCAGGCATCGCCTTCAACGCGAGGATCCAGCCGGTGCGCGTGCTGGGCAAGTGCGGCGGCTACACCTCGGACATCGCGGACGGCATGATCTGGGCGTCGGGCGGCAGCGTCTCCGGCCTGCCGGCGAACGCGACGCCGTCCAAGGTCATCAACATGTCGCTGGGCGGCGGCGGCGCCTGCGACACCACCTCGCAGAACGCGATCAACAGCGCCCGCTCGCGCGGCACCGTCGTCGTCGTCGCGGCGGGCAACGAGAACCAGAACGCCAGCAACTCCAACCCGGCCAACTGCTCCGGCGTCATCGCCGTGGCGGCGACCGACCGCAACGGCGCGCGCGCCTACTACTCGAACTACGGCGCCCTCGTGACGCTGGCCGCCCCCGGTGGCGACGTGCGCTCCAGCAGCAGCAACGGCATCCTCAGCACGCTGAACGCTGGCACCAAGGCACCGGGTGCCGACAGCTATGCCTACTACCAGGGCACGTCGATGGCGACGCCCCACGTGGCCGGTGTCGTCGCGCTGATGCTGAGCGCCAAGCCGACGGCAACGCCGGACCAGGTCAAGGCGGCCCTGCAGAGCAGCGCGCGCGCCTTCCCCGGCACCTGCTCGCAGTGCGGCTCGGGCATCCTGGATGCGGCGGCGGCAGTGGCTGCAATCACGGGCACCGGCGGCTTGCCGACGGTCAACGAGACGGAGTCCAACGGCAGCATCGCGACGGCCAATACCGTGCCGGCGCCGGCCAACGTGGCGGGTACGGTGAGTTCGTCCACCGACACCGACTACTTCAAGGTGACGCTGCCGGCCGGCAAGACGCTGACCGCGACGCTGACCGCGGCCAGCAGCAGCAACGACTTCGACCTCTACGTGAAGAACAGCTCGGGCACGACGCTGGCCAGCAGCGAGAAGTCGGCCGGCCAGGCTGACAGCACGACCTACGCCAACGGTGGGTCCAGCGCGGTCACGCTGTACGTGCAGGTGCAGCGCTACAGCGGCACGGGCGCGTACACGCTGAAGCTGCAGTGGTGAGCGGCCGCTGAATGAGGAACGGGGCTTCGGCCCCGTCTCCTCCCTGCATCAACATGACTCATCTGCTGGGCATTTGACTGTCGAATCAAAGGCAGACCGCTAGGAGAGCGCCTGGCCGATCAGGATGCCAACGAACACGGCCATTGCCGTGGCGACGAGCAGCCAGGGCAGGCGACGTCGAGACATGGCCATGAAGCTCTCCGGGCGATAGCTATAGCTCGGCGGGTCCTCGCCCCAGTAAATCGGCACCGGCGGGCCGTCCGTGCGCATGCGAACGTGGGAAGCTTGGTTGGGCTTGAGGGTGTCGCTCATTGCGATTCCTCCCGGCCTTTCGCTCCGATGAGCTTGCGGCACTGCGGCCTTTGCGCCGATGGCCCTGGCAGGTCGGGCTCGATGTCCAGCACAGCAGGGTGGCCCACGGGTTCGGCGACTCCTCGCCTGGCCTCGACAGATGGCTTCATGGCGTGCTCCAGAGGGGATGTCCAGGCCACGAAGATTCCTGACCAGGACGAAGCGACCTTAGGGCGGTGCGTTGGCTGCGACTGTGCGGCAGCGCACCCAAGGACCGGAGTGCACTTCTCCAGGCCACGGCCGGAACTGGCTGACGCCCCCAATGAAAAACGCCTTGGATTTCCAAGGCGTTTTCAAAGCGTTTCCAAGGCGCTTGCTGAGTTTGACCTGCAGGCCGTCTGACACGGACTGCAAAAGTCCGCCCGCGAGTCAGCTCAATCTTTACGTCATCACCACACCGTCAGCGGGTCCGCCGCCACCATCGCGCTCCCCGCCTTGCACGAGAAAGCCTGCGCAAAGTAGGCCGAGTTGCTCATCGGCGTCAGCACCCGGTACTTGGCCGGCGAGTGCGAGTCGGTGCGCAGCTGGTTGATGAGGAACTCCGTGCGCACCTTGTTGCGCCACACCAGCGCGTTGCTGAGGAAGAAGCGCTGCGCAGGCGTGTAGCCGTCGACCTTCTTGTCGGCCCCGCCCGAGCGCTTGAGCGCGCGCTGCAGGCCCTCGTAGGCGATGGGCAGGCCGGACATGTCGGAGATGTTCTCGCCCAGCGTCAGGCGCCCGTTGATGTTGTAGCCGGGCAGCGGCGAGATCGCACCGTAGCGCTCGGCCACCTTGTCCGCGCGGGCCTTGTAGCCTGCCGCGTCGGCGGGCGTCCACCAGTCGGTCAGCGAGCCGCCGGCGTCGAAGTTGCGCCCGCTGTCGTCGAAGTGGTGGGTGATCTCATGACCGATGACCATGCCGATGCCGCCGTAGTTGGTGGCATCGTCGGCCTTGGCGTCGAAGAAGGGCGGCTGCAGGATGCCTGCGGGGAAGATGATCTGGTTCAGGCCGCCCGCGAAGGCGTTGACGATGTGCGGGCTGGTGCGCCAGCGGCCGCGCTCCACCGGGGAGTCCAGGTCCTTCATCTGGCGGTCGCTGTTCCACAGCGCCACCTTGAGCCAGTTGCCGGCGTAGTCGTTGCCGCTGAGCTGCAGGCCCTCGTACTGCGGCCACTTGTCGGGCGCGCCGATCATGGGCTGCATCTTGGCCAGCTTCTCCAGTGCCTTGGCCTTGGTTGGCGGCGTCATCCACTCCAGCTTCTCGATGCGCTCGCGCATGCTGGCGCGCACGTCCTCGACGAGCAGCAGCGAGCGCCGCTGTGCCTCGGGCGAGAAGGCGCGGGCGACGAAGAGCTCGCCCAGGGCCATCGCCACCGGTTCGCCGCCAGTGCGCCCGCCAATCTGGATGATCACGTCTTCGTTGCGTGGCGGCGGTGCCTGCAGGCCGGTGATGGCTTTGCCGCGGTATTCGAACGACGCATTCGCAAACGCCTTCGGCAGGCGTGGCGCGGCGGCGTCCAGCACGCGCACGGCCAGGTAGCTGCGCCACACCTCCAGCGGCGTGTCGGCGGCCAGCTTGGCCACGCGGTTGGCGAACTCGGGCTGGCCGACGATGAGGCGCTGCGGCATCTTGGCGCCAGCCGTCAGCACGGCCAGATAGCCGCTCCAGTCCAGCCCCGGTGCTGCGGCCGTCAGTTCGGCCGGGCTCATCGGGTTGTAGTTGGCGTTGGGGTCGCGCAGCCTGGCACGCTCGCGGGTGGCGTCGGCCAGCTGGGTCTCGAAGGCCATCAGCGCGTCCAGCTCGGCGTCGCCGGCCGGGCGGCCGGCAGCCGTCAGCGCCGTCTTGGCGAAGCTGCGGTAGGCCGTGCTCAGGCTGCGTGTGCGCTCGTCGGTGCGGAAGTAGTCGTCGCGGTCCGGCAGTCCCAGGCCGGACTGGCCCAGGCCCCAGCACGTTGCGGCGCGTGTCCTTGCGGTCGGGCTGCACGCCGTGGCCCAGCGGCGCGGCAACACCGCTGCGCGCCAGCAGCGCGAGCAGGGCGGGCAGGTCTTCGCGGCGCTGCAGGCCGTCGATGCGGTTCAGCAGCGGCGTGATGGACGAGAGCCCGCGCGCTTCGATGGCGGCCTCGTCCATGCCGGCGGCGTAGTAGGCGGCGATGAGCTTCAGGCCGGGCGAGGTCTGCAGCGCCGGCTGGTCGGCCAGCTCCTTGAGGGCCTTGTTCAGCAGTTCGTCATTGGCCTGGCGCAACTGCTCGAAGCTGCCGATGCGGGCGCGGCTGGCGGGAAGCTCGGTCGCCGCCTCCCAGTTGCCGTTGACGAAGCTGTAAAAGTCGTCGCAGGGTTGGACGTCCTTGGACAGGCCGTTCAGGTCGAGGGCCTGGGCGGCGGCGGCCAGGCCGATCAGGGCGACGGCGGTAGCCAGACGGTGCAGAGTGAATCGGGGCATGAGGCGAGCAATAAGCCAGGAAGACCGCAGATTAGAGCGCCCGCTCCCGTGCTGGGCCGGAAGACACAAGGCATGATTACGGGTTTACACCAATCCTTGCTCCCGGCCATGCCCGTTTTCCAGCGCCTGACCCTGGCTTTCGCCGCCCCGCTGCTGCTGTCCGCCGCCGCCATCGCCCAGCCCGTGCAAGGGCAGGGCGCCACCTTTCCCTCCAAGGTCTACGAGACCTGGGCCAAGGCGTTCGCCAAGGCCGGTGGCAGCACGGTCGGCTACAAGGGCACCGGCTCGGGCGACGGCATCAAGCAGATCACGGCCCGCAAGGTCGATTTCGGCGGCACGGACGCGCCGTTGCCGCCGGCCGAGCTGGCCAAGCAGCATCTCGTGCAGATCCCGATGCTGGTCGGTGGCGTCGTGCCGGTCGTCAACCTGCCGGGCTTGGGGGCGCCGTTGCAGCTCGACGGCGAGGTGCTCGCCGACATCTTCATGGGCCGCGCCAAGGCCTGGAACGATCCGCGCATCGCCGCGCTGAACCCCGGCGTGGGCCTGCCCGCCCTGCCCATCAAGCGCGTGGTGCGCGCCGAGAAGTCGGGCACCTCCGAAGGCTTCAGCCGGTATCTCGCTGGCGCTTCTGCCGCCTTCAAGGCCGATGTGGGCATCAGCCAGGCGCCGGTCTGGCCGGGTGAGCCGGTCAAGGCCGAGGGTACCGACGGCATGGTGCAGGCCCTGCGTGCCGCGCCGGGCTCGATCGCCTACGTCTCCTTCGACCGCGTGCTGCGCGACAAGCTGTCCAGCGTGAAGCTGCGCAACGCCGCCGGCCGCTTCGTGCTGCCTTCGGAGCTCGGCTTTCGCGCCGCCATCCTGGAGAGCGACATGCACCGTCAGGGCGATGACCTCGCCACGCTGCTGGACCGCCCGGGCAACGAGACCTGGCCGATCACGCTGACCAGTTTCGTCCTCGTCGACGCCGAGCCGGCCACTTCGGCCAAGGTCGCGCCGACCCTGAAATACCTCTACTGGTGCTTCATGCATGGCGACGACCTGACGCGCGGCAGCGGCTTCGCACCGCTGCCGGTCAGCGTGCAGTCGCGCCTGGCCGCGCGTTTCACGCAGGTCAGGCCGAAGGACGGCGTCGTCCCGTCCTATCTGGTGCTCTGAGTCCGGAGCGAGGACACCCCCTGCGGCTTGTCCGACGCCTGACGAAGGCCGGACGGCCTGCCGGCCCGCCGGCACGGGTCCACGGCCTACACTGAGAAGATGCCCGCGCCCACCGAGATCACCGTCCACCAGCAGTCCCGCGTGCTGGAGATTGCCTTCGACGACGGCGCGCGCTTTCGCATCCCCTTCGAGCTGATGCGCGTCTACAGCCCCTCGGCCGAGGTCATGGGCCACGGCCCGGGCCAGGAGGTGCTGCAGACCGGCAAGCGCGACGTCGGCGTCACCGCGCTGGAGCCGGTCGGCCACTACGCCGTGCGGCCCGAGTTCTCGGACGGCCATGCCAGTGGGCTGTTCACCTGGGACTATCTCTACAAGCTCGGCAGCCAGCAGGACGCGCTGTGGCGCGACTACGAGGCCAAGCTCGCCGCCGCCGGCAAGGGCCGCGACGACGCCATGCCGGTCAAGGGCGGCGGCAGCTGCCACTCACACTGACGATGAAACCAATTTGTTCAACCAGCGAGCAGGCCGAGCGCCGGGCCGCTCCCAAGCCGGCCTGCATCCCCTCGGGGGATCGGCCGACGTACCCGTCGGACGAGGGGCGCCAATGAGCCAGACCCATTTCGGTTTCAGCACGGTCGACGAGACGGAAAAGGCCAGCAAGGTCCGCGGCGTCTTCGACTCCGTCGCGTCCAAGTACGACCTGATGAACGACGTCATGTCGGCCGGCCTGCACCGGGCCTGGAAGGCCTACACCGTGCAGGTCGCCAACCTCAAGCCCGGCGAGCGGGCGCTGGACATTGCCGGCGGCACGGGTGACCTGTCGCGCGCCTTTGCCCGCAAGGTCGGCGAGACCGGCCTGGTCGTGCACACCGATATCAATGAAGCGATGCTGCGCCAGGGCCGCGACCGCCTGCTGGACGAAGGCCTGATCCTGCCCACCAGCCTGGCCGACGCCGAGAAGCTGCCGTTCAAGAGCGAGAGCTTCGACCTCGTCAGCGTCGCCTTCGGGCTGCGCAACATGACGCACAAGGACCTGGCCCTGGCCGAGATGTGCCGCGTGCTCAAGCCGGGTGGGCGGCTGCTCGTCCTGGAGTTTTCCCGCATCGCCGAGCCGCTGCGCAAACCCTACGACTGGTACTCCTTCAACATCCTGCCCAAGCTCGGCTCGCTGTTCGCGGGCGACGCCGAGAGCTACCGCTACCTGGCCGAGTCCATCCGCATGCACCCCGACCAGGCCACGCTCAAGGCCATGATGAAGACGGCCGGCTTTGGCCACGTGGACGTGCACAACCTCAGTGCGGGCATCGTCGCGCTGCACGCCGGCATCAAGTGCTAGCCGGCGCGCCGTCGGCGCTTCCCTAGGGTTTACCGGCCCTCGCCCGAGGGTTCGGGCCGCGCCGTGACGGCGCTATCCTTGCTCGCTTCAAATACCCCCCCCCAAGAACGTGGGGGCGGTGGAACTTCTCGCTTGATTTCGCTCTAACCGCGGGCTGCTCACGAAGCCGGTAATGGGTTCGTGCTCGCCCTAGAAGCGACATATGCCGCCGCTACACTCGTCCGCTCATTAGGCGGGGAGCCCTTCCTCTAGATAACAAGGACCTTCAAAAGATGGCAACGCGACTGATCAATCACCGAGCCTCCCTGCTGCTGGCCGTCGTCGCCGCTGCGGCACTGCTGACGGCCTGTGGTGGCGACAAGGGTGACAAGGCGTCCCAGACGGCAGCCAAGGTCAACAAGGAAGAGATTACCGTCCACCAGATCAACTTCGTGCTGCAGCGCCAGCCGGGCCTGAAGCCCGAGCAGGCCGAGGCTGCGAGCCGTCAGGTGCTGGAGCGCCTGATCGACCAGGAACTCGCCGTTCAGAAGGCCCAGGAGCAAAAGCTCGACCGCGATCCCCGCGTCGTGCAGCAGATCGAAGCTGCCAAGCGCGAGATCATTGCCCGCGCCTATGCCGAGCGTGTCGGTGAAAGCGTTGCCAAGCCCAGCGCCGAAGAAGTCTCCAAGTACTACAACGAGAAGCCGGCCCTCTTCAAGGAGCGCCGCATCTACAGCCTGCAGGAGCTGCAGATCGAGGCCAAGCCCGAGCAGTTCGAAGCCATCCGCGCCAAGCTGTCGGCCGCCAAGAGCCTCAATGAGTTCGCCGAATACCTGAAGTCCGCCGAACTGCGCTTCAACGGTAACCAGGCCGTTCGCGCCGCCGAGCAACTGCCGCTGGCCAGCCTGGACGCCATCTCCAAGATGAAGGACGGTGACTCCATGCTCAGCCCCAACCCCGCCGGGCTGACGGTGCTGTTCCTGGTCGGCTCGCGCAGCCAGCCGGTGGACGAGGCGCGCGCGCGCCCGGCCATCGAGGCCTTCCTGCTGAACCAGCGCAAGGGCGAAGCCGTGCAAAAGGACGTCAAGGCCCTGCGCGACGGCTCCAAGATCGAATACGTCGGCAAGTTCGCGCAGCCTGCCCCCGCCGGTACGCCGGCGGCGCCTGTGCTGCCTGCCGCCTCCGAGGCTCCGGCGATTGCGGCGCCCGTGGCACCGGCTGCGAGCGGCCTCGATTCCGCTTCCATCTCCAAGGGCATGGGCTTGAAATGATGCGCATCAAAGAACTGCTTCTCGCTGCCGCTCTCGGTCTGGGGGCCCTGGGGGCTCACGCCCAGGCCGGCGCTCCCGCGGCTGCCGCGGCAGCTGCCGAATACCGCCTCGGCGCCGGTGACGTCGTTCGCATCGTCGTCTACCAGAACCCCGACCTGACGCTGGAGACCCGGGTCTCCGAGACCGGCGTCGTCAGCTATCCGCTGCTGGGCAGCGTGCGCATCGGGGCCTTGAGCGTCAGCGCCGCGGAGAAGCTCATCGCTGACGGCCTGAAGAGCGGCAACTTCGTCAAGTCGCCCCAGGTCACGCTGATCCTGCTGCAGGTCAAGGGCAACCAGGCCAGCGTGCTGGGCCAGGTCAACCGCCCGGGTCGCTATCCGATCGAGACGACCGACATGCGCATGACTGACCTGCTGGCCAACGCCGGCGGCGTGGCCACGACGGGCGGCGACCTGCTCGTGCTCAGCGGCACGCGCGCCGGCAAGCCCTACCGCCTTGAAATCGACCTGCCCAGCGTCTTCGGCCCCAGCGCTGAGAACGGCCGTGCCAACGACGTGCTGATCCAGAACGGCGACGTGCTCTGGGTCGACCGTGCGCCGCTGGTCTACATCTACGGCGAAGTGCAGCGCCCCGGCCCGATGCGTCTGGAACGCGGCATGACCGTCATGCAGGCCCTGGCCTCTGGCGGCGGTCTGAACCAGCGCGGCACCGAACGCGGCCTGCGCGTGCACCGCAAGTCGGCCGATGGCAAGGTGCAGATCGTGCAGCCGAGCATGGACGACAGCCTCAAGGACGGTGACGTGGTCTACGTCAAAGAGAGCTTGTTCTGATTTTGGGGATCCAGCAATGAACTTCGTCCAATTCCTGGCCATCCTGCGTGCGCGCTACAAAATGGCGCTCGGCGTTTTTGCCGGCATCGTGATCGTCGCCCTCGTAACCAGCTTGCTCTGGCCCAAGAGCTATACGGCGGCAGCCTCCGTCGTCATCGACTCGACCAAGCCTGATCCCCTGGCTGCCGTGCTCTATCCCGGCGGCATGAATCCCAGCGTCATTGCGACCCAGATCGATGTGATCCAGAGTGACCGGGTGGCATTCAAGGTCGTGCGAAACCTCAAGCTCACCGAGAACCCGCAGATCCGCGAGCAATGGCAGAACGCGACCAAGGGCGAGGGCTCCATCGAACAGTGGCTCGGCACGGTGTTCCAAAGGGCTCTCGATGTGAAACCCTCGCGAGAATCCAACGTGGTCACCATCACCTACAAGGCCGCCGATCCCAAGTTCGCCGCCGCGCTGGCCAACGCCTTTGTGCAGTCTTATCTCGAAACCAACATCGAGATGCGCGTCGAGCCGGCGCGCCTGTACTCCTCTTTCTTCGATCAGCGCGGCAAGGAAGCCCGTGACGCGTTGGAGAAGGCTCAGACCAAGGTGTCCGAGTTCCAGAAGGACAAGGGCATCATCGCGACCGATGAGCGCCTGGACGTCGAGAACGCTCGTTTGAGCGAACTTTCCTCGCAATACGTCGGCCTGCAGTCCCTGGCCTCGGACTCCGTCAGCCGCCAGACCGCCGCTCGCGGTGCCGGCGCTGACCGTATGCAGGAAGTGCTGAACAACCCACTGATCGCCGGCCTCAAGGCCGACCAGGCGCGGCTGGAAGCCAGGCTGCAGGAGATGAGCTCCAAGCTGGGCGACAAGAACCCGCAGGTCATCGAGGTGCGCGCCAACCTGGCCGAGCTCAAGACCCGCATCGACAGCGAGACCGTCAAGATCGGTAGCTCGCTGGGCATCGCCAACAACATCAACCAGCAGCGTGCTGGCGAGATCAAATCAGCGCTTGAGACCCAGCGCGCGAAGGTGCTGCAGATGAAGGCAGTGCGTGACGACGGTGCCGTGCTGGTGCGTGACGTCGAGAACGCGCAGCGTACCTATGACCAGATCATGGCCCGCCTGAACCAGGCCACGATGGAGAGCATGGCTACGCAGAGCAACGTGTCCGTGCTGTCGCAGGCGGTGGCGCCCACTGAACCGACCTCGCCGCGGCTGACCTTGAACTTGGCTGTCGCCGTTTTCGCAGGTACGTTGCTGGCAATTGCCCTCGTAGTAGCGATGGAGATGCTCGACCGCCGCGTGCGCAGTGCAGACGACGTCGCCCAGGCTGTGGCTTTGCCCATCCTTGGGGTGCTGCCGTCCCCCAACGCCCGACGCCTGTTCCGCAAGGCCACCACGGCCAATCTGATGCAGCAACGCCTGCTCGGCCATGCGCCGGGCAAGGGAGCCTGATCCGATGAATGCCGCAACCTCTGGAGCTTCCGTGAACGCCGCTGCCGACCTGCATGACCGCCCGATTGGCGACCTGATCCGCGATGCACGCAACCTCAGCGCCGTTGAGGTGGAAAAGGTGTTGAGCTATCAGCGCGAACATGGTGTGCGTTTCGGCGAGGCCGCCGTTACGCTCGGTTTGGCAAGTCCGGACGACGTGCTCAATGCGCTGGCGCAGCAGTTCCATTACCCGCTCGCCAGTGCGGAACGGCGCCTGGCCAGCCCCGAGTTGGTCACGCTGTTGCAGCCCTTTTCGGTGCAGGCCGAGGCCATCCGGGCAGTGCGTAGTCAGGTCACGATGCGACTCAGCAAGCCTGAGACCGTCCGCCAGGCGATGGCTGTCATTAGCCCCGACAGCGGAGATGGGAAGACCTACTTCGCCGCCAACCTGGCAGTGGCACTGGCGCAGCTAGGTGGGCGTACGCTGATCGTCGACGCTGATCTGCGCGGCCCGCGCCAGCATGAAGTTTT
>CAUJSJ030000001.1:0-20106 GCA_963422775.4 uncultured Roseateles sp. | reverse complement strand
CTCGAAGTTCGACCATGTCGTCATCGACACCGCCGCCGCCTCCCTGGGTTCCGACGCCTGTGTCGTCGCTGCCAAATGCGGCGCCGCCCTCGTGCTGACGCGCAAGCACGAGAACAAGGTCGCAGCATTGCAGGATCTCGTCGCCAGCCTGGCGGGTAGTTCCGTGCAACTGCTGGGCGCCGTCGTCAACGAGTTCTGATTGCGAGTGTTGCCGTGATGTCCGCGACCGCACCCCAGGCCGGCCGCCAGCCCCTTCTGCCCAGCAACGTCGACCTTCCAGCTCTGTTGTTGGTGCTGGTTGGGCTGTTGGTGGTCTACATCCCGGAGTACGTTGAACTCAGCCAGACGATCTGGCGCAGCGACGAGCAGGGACACGGCCCGATCATCTTTGCGGTCAGCCTCTGGCTACTCTATGGGCTTCGCCATGCGCTGGCGGAGTTGCCCTCCCGGCCGGCGACCTTCAGCGGCGTCTTGATTCTCGCCATTGGCGCCTTGCTCTATGCCTTCGGTCGCTCGCAGGACATCTGGATCTTTTCCATTGGTTCGCAGATCTGGGTTCTGGCCGGCCTGACCCTGTTGTTCAAGGGCTGGCGTGGCTTGCGGCTGATCTGGTTCCCGATCTTCTTCATGCTTTTCATGGTCCCGCTGCCGGAGGCTCTGGTCGCTTCGGTCACAGCGCCCTTGAAGTCAGCCGTCTCACTGGTCGCCAGCAATCTGCTCTACGCGTTTGGGTTACCCGGTCGGCCGTTCGGGCGTCATGCTGACCGTGGGCCAGTACCAGCTGATGGTGGCCGATGCCTGTGCCGGGCTGAACTCGATGTTCACGCTCGAAGCCCTGGGCATGCTCTACATGAACCTGATGCGCTACACGTCCGTGGCGCGCAACGTCCACGCTGGCCGTCATGCTGGTGCCCATCGCCTTCTGCGCCAACATCGGCCGGGTCATGATCCTCGTGCTCGTCACCTACTACTACGGTGACGCCGCCGGCCAGGGCTTCGTGCACGGCTTTGCCGGCATGGTGCTGTTCATGATCGCGCTGATGCTGATGCTGGCGCTGGACAAGCTGCTCAACGTCTTCTACAGGCCTGAGCGGGGTGCCGCATGAAAGGCATGCTCACGCCGGTACGCGTTCGCGCGCTGTTCGCGGCGCTGCTGCTCGTCTCGGCGTCGGGCCTGGCGCATGTCACCCGGCCCACGGTGCACCTCGCCGAGCAGCAGGCCAAGGTCGATCTGGAAACCCTCTTCCCCAAGGCCTTCGGGGCTTGGCGCCTCGACACCAACGTGCCGGTCAGCATCGTTTCGCCCGACGTCGAGGCGATGCTGAAGTCCCTCTACGCTCAGACACTGAACCGCACCTATATCGGCCCCAAGGGCGAGCGAATCATGCTGTCCATCGCCTATGGCGGCGACCAGTCTGACGCCACGCGCGCCCACCGGCCCGACGTCTGCTACCCAGCGCAGGGCTTTGACATCGTTTCCAGCAGCTACACCAGCGTCGACGTTGGCGGCGCGCAGCTGCCCGTGCGCCACATGTTCGCCAAGCTGGGCCAGCGCTATGAGCCCGTGACTTTCTGGTTCGTCATTGGCGAGCGCATCGCCGCATCGGGCCAGCAGCAAAAGATCGCGCAGCTCAGCTACGGGCTGCGCGGCCTCATCCCCGACGGCATGCTGGTGCGCGTCTCCAGCATCGACCCCGACGCCGACGCGGGCTACCGCGCCCAGGCCCGCTTCATCGCCGACATGCGCGCCGCCATGCCCCAGCCCTCGCGGGCCAAGGTGTTCGGCAGCGCGCTGGCCGGCTAGTTCACCTTTCCTCTTCCATCATGAGCAGTACCCACAAGATCGCACTGATCACCGGCGTGACGGGCCAGGACGGCGCCTACCTAGCCGAACTCCTGCTGTCCAAAGGCTACGAAGTGCACGGCATCAAGCGCCGCGCCTCGTCGTTCAACACCGACCGCATCGACCACCTCTACCAGGACCCGCACGTCGACAACCAGCGCTTCAAGCTGCACTACGGCGACCTGACCGACTCCACCAACCTGATCCGCATCATTCAGGAAGTGCAGCCCGACGAGATCTACAACCTCGCCGCGATGAGCCACGTGGCCGTCTCGTTCGAGATGCCCGAATACACCGCCAACGCCGACGGCATCGGCACGCTGCGCATCCTCGAAGCCATCCGCATCCTCGGCCTGGAGAAGAAGACCCGCTTCTACCAGGCCCAGCACCTCCGAGCTCTACGGCCTGGTGCAGGAGATCCCGCAGAAGGAAACCACGCCCTTCTACCCGCGCAGCCCCTACGCGGTCGCCAAGCTCTACGCCTACTGGATCACGGTCAACTACCGCGAGGCCTACGGCCTGTATGCCTGCAACGGCGTGCTCTTCAACCACGAGAGCCCGCTGCGCGGCGAGACCTTCGTCACCCGCAAGATCACGCGCGCCATCGCCCGCATCGCACTCGGCCTGCAGGACTGCCTGTACCTCGGCAACATGAGCGCCCTGCGTGACTGGGGCCACGCCAAGGACTACGTCGAGATGCAGTGGCTCATGCTGCAGCAGGACACCCCCGAAGACTTCGTCATCGCCACCGGCGTGCAGTACAGCGTGCGCCAGTTCGTCGAGTTCGCCGCGGCCGAGTTGGGCATCAGCATCGCCTTCGAAGGCGAGGGCGAGAAAGAGGTCGCCCGCGTCACCAAGGTCGAAGGCGGCAAGGCCAAGTGCAAGGTCGGCGACGTCATCGTCAAGGTCGACCCGCGCTACTTCCGCCCGACCGAAGTCGAGACCCTGCTGGGCGACCCCACCAAGGCCAAGGAAAAGCTCGGCTGGACGCCCAAGACCACGCTGAAAGAGCTCGTCGCCGAGATGGTGCAGGCCGACTACACGGCCGCCAAGCGCGACAGCCTCGTCAAGCTCGCCGGCTTCCAGGCTTACGACCACCATGAGTGAGGCCGTGGCGCCCCTGCTCAAGGACGCCCGCATCTTCATCGCGGGCCACCGCGGCATGGTTGGCTCGGCCCTGGTGCGCCGGCTGCAGGCCGGTGGCTACACGAACGTGCTCACCGCCTCGCGCGATGAACTCGACCTGCTCGACCAGCGCGCCGTGCAGGCCTGGCTGCAGGCCAACCAGCCCGACTACCTCTTCATTGCCGCGGCCAAGGTCGGCGGCATCCAGGCCAACAACGTCTACCGCGCCGAGTTCCTGTACCAGAACCTGATGATCGAGGCCAACCTGATCCACGGGGCGCATCTGGCGGGCGTGCAGCGGCTGATGTTCCTCGGCTCGTCCTGCATCTACCCCAAGCTCGCGCCGCAGCCGCTGCGCGAGGACAGCCTGCTGACCGGCCCGCTGGAGCCCACCAACGAGCCCTACGCCATCGCCAAGATCGCCGGCATCAAGCTCTGCGAGAGCTACAACCGCCAGTACGGCCGGCAGTACGTCAGCGCGATGCCGACCAACCTCTACGGCCCCAACGACAACTACGACCTGCAGAGCAGCCATGTGCTGCCCGCGCTGATCCGCAAGGCCCACGAAGCCAAGCAGCGCGGTGACAAGGAACTCGTCGTCTGGGGCACCGGCACGCCGCTGCGCGAGTTCCTGTACGTGGACGACCTGGCCGATGCCTGCGTGCACCTCATGGAGACCGGCGCGGCGGACGTGCTCGTCAACGTCGGCGTGGGTGAAGACGTCAGCATCCGCGAACTGGCCACGCTCGTCTGTGAAGTGGTCGGCTTCCAGGGCGAACTCGTGTTCGACACCAGCAAGCCCGACGGCACGCCGCGCAAGCTGATGGACGTGAGCCTGCTGGCCAGCCGCGGCTGGCGCGCGCGCACGGGGCTGGGCGAGGGCATCGCGCTGGCTTATTCGGACTACCTGAAGCGTTCCGACTGAAGCCATGGAATACCTGCTGCTCGCCTACTACTACTCGCTGCCCCTGCTGATGGCCTTTGGGGCGGCGGTCCTGCTTGCAGCGGTGGGCGGCATGGCCTGGAAGCAGCCAATGTTCCCGGCCTTCCTCTACCTGGCCTTGGTGTTCACCTTTTCCAGTTCCCGCTACGGCGCGCTCGAAGCTTCCGCCAGCACCATCTACACCCGCGGCAGCGGCCAGCTCTTTTTCCCCGCAGTCATCTGGATGCTCTTGCTGGGCGCTATCTGGATGAGCTTTGCCCAGTACGCGCCCATCCGGCGCCGAGCCCTGCAGCTGCCGCCCAGTTCCATCCAGACCTGGTTCCTCTGGTGGTTCGTCCTGATGCTTTGCCACATCTGCGTCGGAGCCTTGCTCGGTCAGCCGCTGGCTGAAGTGCTGGACAGCAACGGCTTCATTCAGATTCCCATCGTCGGCCTGCTGGTGGCCTTGCTGCTGGCTGGCGCCGTGGGCAACCGCTCTGAACACTGGCTGGCCCTGTTCATCGAAGGCGCGGCGCTGGCCAAGGCCGCGTTCGGACTCACCCGCCTGGGTTTCGGTGGTGACCCAACCAACATCTACGCCAACGTCGAGAAGCTTGCCGTCAAGCTGACCTTCTTCGAGATCGGCGACTCGCTGATCTGCCTGATGGGCATGGCCATCGCGGTGTCGATGCTGTTCCTCAAGCGCCCCGAGCAAGAACCCAACTGGCGGCGCGCGCTGCACTGGGCGGTGCTCGGCCTGGGGCTAGCCTGCGTGGTGCTGTCGTTCCGCCGCACCGCCTGGATCGGTCTGGTGCTGGCTTTCCTGTGGCTGATCTGGCAACTCAAGCCCGCGCAGCGCTTCGCCGCAATCGGCCTGGCCCTGCCCGTCCTGATCGTGGCCATCGGCTTCGTCGCCAACAAACGGCTGGGAGCGCAGGCGTCCAAGCTCGGCGTGTTTGCCGTGTTCTACGACTTCATCGGTCCGCGCTTTGGCGCAGACGGTGGCCGCGTTCTTGAAATCAAGCTCGCCGCGCACGAGTTCTTCGCGTCGCCCATCTGGGGCAACGGCGCCTGGGGCCGCTACGCGGCCACCACCCTCATCCCCTGGCAGGACCCGGTGCGCCCCGGCAACTTCCTGCACAGCGGCTTGCTGCACATCGCCATGAAGACCGGCCTGATCGGTGTGCTGCTGCTCGGCGGCCTGCTGTTCTCCTTCGTGCGCCGCGCGCGCAGCCTGGTGCCGAACGAGGCCAGCGGCCATGCCCTCGTTGCCGCCGGCTGCATGGGCCTGCTGTTCATGCTGCCCGACTTCCTGGGCGGCACGCCGATTGCGCAGTTCCGCACCATGCAACTCATTGGCGTATGCCTCGCCTTGCCGTTCTTCGTCGCCCGGGCGCAGGCCGCGCGGGCGGCGGGCTGACGCAGCGGCGGCCGCCGATGGCTGGCCTCGCGCGCAGCGCGCTGAGCAATCTCGTCGCAGCCGTGCTGCCGGCGCTGGTGATGCTGTTCACCGTGCCGGTGCTGATCCACGGCCTGGGCGATGCCCAGTACGGCTTGCTCGTCATCCTCAGCAGCGTCACCGGCTATCTCGCGGTGCTCGACCTCAACCTCACCGCCGGCTCCGTGCGTTTTCTGGCGGCGGCGCAGGCGCGCGAGCAGCAGGAGCAGTCCTGGCAGGTCCTCAGCCTTGGTGCGGCCTTCTACCTGGGCATCGGCATCCTCGGCGCCTTGCTGATCTGGACCTTTGCTGGCCCGCTGGTGGACATGCTGGTCGACCCCAAGTTCTACGCCCGCGAACAGGCCGAACAGGTGCTGCGCATCACGGCCCTGGGCTTTCTGCTGGGCCAGCTGTACAGCTTCCTGCTGAGCGTGCCTCAGGCCCTGCAGCGCTACGACCTCAGCGCACGCGTGGAGATGGTGAACGGCACCCTCGTGCCGCTGGCTACGGCCGGCATCGTGCTGCTGGGGGCCAGCCTGGTGGGCGTCACCTGGCTGCGCAACGTGGCGGCGCTGCTCGTCGTGGCGGCCTTGGTCCGCATCGTTTGGCGCCTGCTCCCAGGCCTGCGCTGGCGCTGGCCCGAACGGCAACTGCGCCATGAGCTGCTGGCCTTCAGCGGCTTTGCCTACCTCAACCGCCTGGCGGCGCTGTCCTACCAGCACTCCGACAAGCTCGTCATCGCTGCCGTGCTGGACGTGCGCCAGGTTGCCCTCTACACCGTGCCAGTGCTGCTGGCCAACCGCATCATGGGCACCACCTTCCGGCTCACGCAGGTGCTGTTCCCGGCCAGCAGCGCCTTGCTGGCCCAGGGCCGGGACGACGAGGTGCGCCGCCTCATGACGCTGGGCATGCGGCTGGTGTTCGGCATCAACGCGATCGCCGTCGTGAGCGTGCTGCTGCTGGGCGACTGGTTCCTCGCCCACTGGCTGGGCCGCGACTACGCACAGACCGGGGGCCTCGTGCTCACCCTTGTGGCCCTGGGCGCGCTGGTGGATTCGCTCACCAATGCCCCGGCCCTGGTCACCGACGGCGCCGGCCGGCCGCGCGACACCGGCCTGTTCGCCATCACCCGCGCGGCTGTCGGCCTGCTGGCGCTGTATGTCGGCGCGCGGCTGGGCGGCATCGTCGGCGTGGCTGCCTCGCATCTCGCAGTTTCGCTGCTGTTCACGATGCTCTTCCTCGTCTACTTCTGCCGATCCGTGTTGCCGATGTCCTTGCCCGGCCTGCTGCGCGAAGCGCTGTTGCCCGGTGTGATCGTCGGCGCGGCCGGCCTGGCTGTCAGCGCCCTGGCTGGTGTGCTATTGCCGTCCTCCGTCGCCAAGGCGCCGCTGCTGGTGGGGCTTGCCGTCGCCGTCATGGCGGCGGTCAGCTGGTTCAGCGTGCTGACGCCGGAGCTGCGACAGCGCCTGCGGGCGCGGGTGGGGCGGGGAGGGCGGGCGTGAAGGTCCTCATCGTCAGTGAAGACATCCCCAACCCCCACCTGGGCGGCCTGGGCAAGCACGCGCTGAACCTGGCCCACGCGCTCGCTGCACGCGGCCATCGGGTTGACCTGCTGGGCAGCGCGAATCACCCCATCGCCAACCACCCTGAACAGGCCGGCCCCGGTCGCTTCATCGCCGAGCTGATGGGCTACGAGCGCGGCTGGAAGCAGCAGCGCCTCGGCTTCTTCCATGCCTGGGCTCATCGCGCGAATGCCGCACCGCTGCGGGCTGCGCTGCTGCGCCATGCGCCGGGCTACGACATCGTGCACTACCACGGGCATCTGCCCTGGGTCGCCGCCGACCTGCCCGCCGGCCTGCCCTTCGTGCAGACCCGCCACGACCAGGGTGGCGACTGCATGGTCAAGACCCGCTTTCTCGACCGCGATGGCGGGCGGGTCTGCCAGAGCTTTGACTCCCGCGACTGCGCTGGCTGTGCCTCGGCGCAGCCGAACCTGTGGCAGCGCGAGATCAGTGCTCACGCGGTGCGCGACATGCGCCAGCTCACCGCCCGGGCCTACGAACGCCATGCCACGGTCTTCGTCTCGGACTTCCTCAAGCGCAACGCCGAGCGGGGCCTGGGCCAGGCGCTGCCGGGGGCCGTGGTGCAAAACGCGGTCGATGCCGAGCAACTGGCCGCCGTCGCCCAGCAGGCCGAGCGGCCGGGGCCGGTGCAGGCGGCCGGGCCGCTGCGCTTGTTCTCGGCAGGTGCGTTGTTTCCCTACAAGGGCTTCGGCCCGATGCTGGCGGCGCTGGAAGAGGCTGCCCAGCGCAGCTCCCAGCCCTACCGGCTGCGGCTGGCAGGGTCCGGCCCGCTGGAAGCCGAGCTGCGCAGTCGCCATTCGTCGGCACAGATCGAGTTCCTGGGGTGGACGGCCTACCCCACGGTGGTGTCTGAGTTGCTCGCCGCCGACGCGGTGCTGGTGCCCTCGCTTTGGGAGGAGCCCTGTGCGACTTCAATCCTTGAAGCGCTGGCGCTCGGCAAACCGGTCTATGCCTTGCGTAGCGGAGGCACACCGGAGATGACGGCTTACGCACAGTCGGCGGGGGGCAGCTTGAATCTGTCCGACGACCTGCTGGCACTGGCCACTGCAGCGCTTGAGGCGCCGCGTGCTTCATTTACAGCGCCGCAGCCGCGCGCGTTTGACAATCACATGGACCAGATGGCTGCCCGCATCGAAGCTGTTTACCAGCAAGTCGTGGCCGGCCGTTCGCCAGCCGAGTTGAAAGTGGATTGAATCTTGAAGGTTTCCGTCATCACCTGCTGCTGGAACAGCGAGCCCTACATCGCCCAGTGCATCGCGTCGGTTCAGGCCCAGGAAGGGGTAGAGATCGAGCACATCTTCGTGGACGGCGGCTCCACCGACGGCACGCTCGAACGCATCCAGGCCCTGCCCGGCCATGCGGAAGGCCGCGTGCGCTGGGTGACCGATGTGCGTGGCGGCATTTCGAACGCGATGAATGTCGGCGCCAAGCTGGCCACGGGCGACTTCATTGCCCATCTTCACGGCGACGACTACTACCTCGGCACCGACGCGGTGTTTCGTGCGATGGCCGCCTTGGCAGCGGCGCAGGCGCGCTGGGCATTCGGCCGCATCGTGTCGGACCTAGACGGCCGCCTGGTGCCGGACAGCTGGGCCATGCCGCGCTATTCCTGGCGGCGGCTGCTGCGCGGGAACTTCATCGGCCACCCGTCGGTGTTCGTCGAACGCGAGTTGTTCCTCGCCAGCGGTGGCTTCGACACCGCGCTGAAGTACGCGATGGACTACGACCTCTGGCTGCGCCTGGCCAAGCAGGCGGAGCCGCTGTACCTGGGCTTCGAGGTGGCGGCGTTTCGCCGGCATGCCGGCAGCCTGTCCACCGCCCAGGCCGACAAGGCTTTCGACGAAGACCACGCTGTGCGGCGCCGCCATGTGGGCGCCAACCCGCTCGCACGGATGTTCCATGAACTGATCTACCGCCGCAGGCTGCGGCGCCGCGCGGCTGCAGGAGGTTGAGTTTGTCGGCGCCGCTGTTCAGCCTGATTCTGGCCACCTACGGCCGCGTCGACGAGATCGGCCGGCTGCTCGATTCGTTGCAGGCGCAGACCTGCCCGGACTTCGAGCTGATCGTTGCGGACCAGAACGCTGACGATCGCGTGGTGCCCTTTGTGGACAGGGCGCGACATCTGGGCTGGGATGTGCAGCATCTGCGCCTGAGCAAGCCGAACCTGTCAGCGGCGCGCAATGCGGGCGCCCGCATTGCAAGAGGCCAGTGGCTCGCCATCCCCGATGACGATTGCTGGTATGACCCTCAGACGCTGGCGCTTGTCGCTGCGCGCCTGGCTTCGGCGCCCACCGTCGACGGTCTGGCGATTCATTGGTTTGAACAGGTTCACCGGGTGGCGCCCGAAACGGATACACCGCTTCGCATGGAGGCGTGGCGGCGCTTCAAGGGCAGCGACGCCAGTTCCATCACCCTTTTCCTGCGCACTGAGCTCGTGCGGCAGGTAGGCGGGTTCGATGAAAGCATGGGCGTCGGGCAGTGGTGTGGTGCCGGTGAGGAGACCGATATCCTGCTGCGGCTGCTTAAGAAGGGCGCGCGCATCGAGCGCCTCCTGACGGCGCATGTTCACCACGCTTTCGGCCCTCGACACCTGCCGAGCCTGGGTGCGGAATACCGTCATGCCCGTCATCGGGCCCGCGGCTGGGGCGCGCTTTGCGCCAAGCACCGACTGCCGGTTCTGACCGTGGCAAGAGGGTTGGCTGGCCCGCTGGTTTGGCCTTTGCTGCGTCCTGACGGACTGCCGGGTCTTGCCAGGGCCGCGGGCGTGCTCGCGGGTCGGTGGCAGGGATACGTCACGTGGCCGCGCAAGTCCTAGGGGTTGACACTACCTCCCCCCCGAAGCGAGCGTTTGACACGTTGCCGTCAGCACACTGACGTCTAATTTGCTTTCCAATTGCAAAGCATTACGAAGGCTTTGTAAGGACGGTAAACCTCTCGCAGTCGATCCCATGTGATTCCGAGAGAAGGGAGTCAGGCGGGAAGCATGTGTGGGATCAGTGGGGTTGTTGACCCAAGAGAGCAAGACGTCAGGGCAATCAAGGGGCTGGTGGTTCGCATGACCACGGCCATCGCGCATCGCGGGCCTGATGGCGCTGGCCATTTCGCCGACGCGCATGCCGCTCTGGGCCATCGGCGGTTGGCCATCCTCGACCTCTCCGACGCAGCTGCGCAGCCGATGCACAGCGCCGATGGCAGCCTGGTGCTCGTGTTCAACGGCGAGATCTACAACTTCGTTGAACTCCGCGCAGAGCTTCGCGCGCTTGGCCACGGCTTTCACTCCAGCGGCGACACCGAAGTGCTGCTCAAGGCCTACCAGCAGTGGGGCCCTGACTGTGTGAAGCGCTTCAATGGCATGTGGGCCTTCGCCATCTGGGACCGGCGTACGCGGAGCCTGTTTCTTTCCCGAGACCGTTTGGGCGTCAAGCCGCTGTACTACTGCGAAAACGCGGGCCGCCTGCACTTTGCCAGCGAGGTTGCGGCGCTGCGCGCCGTGTTGGATCTGCGCGAGGCCAATCAGGCCAAGTTGCACGACTACCTTGCCTACGGTTACCGCACCAACGACGGCGAGACCTTCTTTGCCGGGGTCCGCGAACTGGCCCCTGGCTGCAACCTGGAGTGGCGTGCAGGCCGGGCCCTCCAGAGTAGCTACTGGACATTGCCTGAAGAGCCGTTGCACTTGAGCCACGCGCAGGCGAGCGAGCGGTTGCAGGAACTGCTCATCGATGCCGTGCGGCTCCGGTTTCGTTCCGACGTGCCAGTGGCCCTTCTTCAAAGCGGAGGCATCGACTCGTCGATTCTCGCAACGCTGGTCAACGACGCCATCGACGGCGGCAGCCTGCAGCGCACTGACGTGACTGCCTACAGCGCCGTCTTCCCCGGCCACGCGATGGACGAGTCCGAAGCCATCCGACAGTTGCTGGATACCTGCCCGCACATCCGGGGTGTGATGCTGTCCCCGGATGCGGGCCACGTGGCTGACGACTTTGGGGCCTACTGCGCAGCCATGCAGGAGCCCATGGGCAGTGCTGCGTCTTACGTGCATTGGAAGCTGATGCAACAGGTCAAGGCTGCAGGAACCAAGGTGGTCATCAACGGGCAGGGCGCCGATGAGGCCTGGGCGGGCTACGGCTTCTACATCCGCGGCTACCGGCTGCTCGACCTGGCCCTCACGCAGCCCGGCCGCGCGCTGGGTGAGCTGTCAGCCATTCGCCGCGAAATGGGTCTGGGCCTGGGCGGCACTCTTGCCCAAACAGCCAAGGCCATGCTGGGGCGCCGTGCTGCGTCCCGGTGGCGCGCTCGCTTCAAGGACAAGACGGCCGAGGTATTGGCGCCCGCGTTCCGCAGCAGCCATCGCAATCACTTGGCCGACCTCGGCATGGTCTGGGGTGGGGGCAACCTGGACCGCCATCTGCGGGGCCAGGTGACCGACTACGGCTTCAACCAGATCCTGCACTACGAAGACCAGTCGTCCATGAGCCAGGGCGTGGAGATCCGGTCGCCGTTCGTTGACTACCGCTTGATGGAACTCGCCTTCAGCTTGCCCGACGATCTGAAGTTCAGTGGCGGTCAGACCAAGCGCCTGCTGCGAGACACGTATGCCCACCGGGTGCCGCGACAAATCATCCAGTCGGGTCGAAAAATCGGCTTCAGTACGCCGGTCGCGTCCTGGATGGGCGATGCGCCTATGCAGCGGCTGGTGGCCGAGTTGGTAAACAGTCCGGACTTTCGCCAGCGTTCGTTGTGGCGGCCTGAGCGGCTCGGGCCCAAGCTGCAGGACGCCGCTCATGCCCAGGCGGGCTTCCCCGTTTGGCGCTACCTGATGACCGCGGTCTGGCTTCAGCAGAACGGCATCAGCAACGTCTGAGCTGGCGCCAGCCCGCCTGCACTTATTGCGCGGTGATGCTGCTCTCGAAAGTGGCGCTCGGTCCGCTCACTTCGTAGTAAATGCTGTTGCGCGTCGAGGGCATCGGCGTGTTGGGCGCCTTGCCTATGTACAGCCGCTGTCCACCCGGCCCCCAGACCTGGAACGTGTAATTCTTGTTGTTCGGGCACTTCAACGTGAGCCGCCAGTTCTGCGCTGTCGTGTACGCGGACGTGTTGCTCCAGTAGCTGAAGGCCGTTACGGCAGGCAATGCGGGCTGGCCGGTGGCGGCCGTGACACCTGCGGTGGGGACGATGTCGCAAGTGCTGCTGAAGGTCATGCCCAGGCGCTTGGTCTTGCCGCTCGGGATCCTCATCACGGTTTGCTCGACCAAGCCGGTGGTGGTAAGGCGGAAGGTGCGACCTACCGAGGCGTCTGCCTGAAACAGCGGCTGCTCGGCGGCCAGCGTCGCATTGACGGCATCGAAGCTCGTCAGCGTGCCAGGGGCCCACTTTGACTGGTTGTCGCCGTCGACGAGCGGCACGTTGCCCGCTGGCCCGCGTTGGAAATAACCCGCGTGTTGTGGCGACCCATAGTTGATCGTGCCAGGGTCTACAGCGATCGCGGTCGCACCGTGCCGGAGCTCAAAATTGAAGGCCTCGTCAGCCCAGTGATTGCCTTGCATGCCCCCGTAACGGACGAATGCCTGCCAAGGCCCCGCTCGCAGCACAGCCCAGCGCAGCGACTCAAAGTTTTTGGTGCTGGCAGTAGGGATCGGCGGAGCGACGGTCAGCTTGTTTGCCGCCGGTGGGTCCGCGAGCACTTCCCATGTTCGCCAGCCGGACGCGACCGACACGCCCCAATAGGTGGGCATGCTGCGGAAAAGATACCAGTGCGCCAAATTGTTGACGACGGTTTGAGTCCCGGTGCTGTCACCCGGATTGGGGAGGCTTCCATCGTCAAAACGGTACTCCATCGGCGCGAGCAGCATGCGCAAGGCCGCATCCGCCTGCGCCGTGAAGTGGTCGGCATACCCTTCCACGCCGGCTGCCACGAGCAGCTTCGATAGGCACTCGACGACGTAGGTGTTGTAGGAAAAAGTACCCTCAATCCAAAGGTTGTCGGCCGTCAGGCCCGCGGCCGTGTTGGCCTTGATACCTGCAGGATCATTGATGGCGTAGTCCAGCAGCGCAGTGTCTTTGTAGCGCATGGCAATCGCCGCAATGGCCGCCGCGTGCCAGAGCTGAATGTTGCTCTTCGGCGCGCTCGTGCTCTTCAGGTTGGTCGCCATCGGCATGAAGAGCTGGCTCCGCCAGGTGGCTGCGCGAGTCGTGCCGGCGTAGCTGTCGAGCAAGCGGGCGGTGTCGATCAGCGGGAAAAGGTCGACCGCTTCATCCAGGCCCTGCATGTACATGGTGCTGCGGCCTTCAGGCGTGTTCACCGGCCACTTGGTGTACTGCTGGGCGTAGAAGTCGAGTTGCTTCGCAGCCCATTCTGCATACTTGGTCAGGCCGGTGGCACGGTAGATCCGAGCAGCCGTCTGCATCTGTGCAATGTTGTAGGTGCGGCCCTGTGCCACCCATGCCGCCTTGAAGCGCTTGGCAGGCTCCACCGCGGCATTGGGAGGCTCCTGGTCGTCCGGGGTCCACTTCAGAAGCAGGCCAGTTTTGGCATCGATGTAGTAGTTGACCCAGCCACCAATCAGATCCGCGCGCTCAAAATTTTTGGCCATCCAGGCATCGACGCGTGCTTGTTCCGCCTTGATCCAGTTGGCGATGCCAGCGTCGCTCTTGCTTTTCGACGCGAGGGCGGCCCAGTCTTCCTTGGGTGTACGCGCGCCATTGAAGATGCCTGTTGACACGGAGGTCAGCAACGCCATGCCGGTCAGCGCGCCAGTCTTGGCCTGCATTTCGTCGGGCGGAGAAGTCCAAAGCGATGAATAGCGCGCCGGCCCGGTGGCGACTGCTGTTGCCTTGGCGGTGGCTGCCGTGGCGCCAGTCAGCGGCGCGCTGATGGCCACGGCTGCGGCGGCGGGGATGATGACGACGGCGGGTGTGACCGAATGGGTTGCGGCCTTCGTGCCGGTGCTCGCTGTGGCGACGGTACTCGTGGCGGCTGTGCCGCTGGTGGCGGGCGCAGTGGTCGAGGAGGTGTTGGTCAATGGCGTCGGCTTGGCGTCGGCCCCGGCCGTGGCGGCAGCGATCTTGACCGTGGGAGCGGCTTCGCTCGCGGCGCCTGATGCCGCGCTTGCCGGCTCACTCGCTGCATCGGCGGCCACAACCGCAACCACCGCGCTCGCCGACTCCGACACGGGGCTGACCTGCGCTGCAGCCACCGCTGGTTTCTCGCCGCCCGAGCCGCCACCGCATGCGGCCAAGATCAGGCTGATGGCGGCGCCCACGGTGGACGAGAGGGCAGGCGGGAGCAGTTTCATGAAAATCCTAGGGCGGGCGGGTACGGCAGTTCGCATTGTTGCGGGCACGCTTGGGCCTGTCGACCGTTGCCCCATAGCCTGACGTGAAGCCTGGCACGGGGACACGCTTAGATAGCTGTAACCGAAAGTCCGAAAGGTGAGGACCTAAACTGCCGCCGCCCCAAACGAGCTACTCATGCTGATCGATTCCGCCGCACCAAGACAGGTGCTTGTTGTCCAGCGGCGCCTCACCCACTACCGCGTTCCATTTTTCGAGATCCTGCGTGCCGACCTGCGCGCCGCGGGGCTGCACCTGCGCGTCGCGTGCGGCGAGCCGATGGAGGCAGAGGCAAGCAAGGGGGATGGTGGTGAGTTGACATGGGCCGACCGCTTGCCGACTCGCTACTGGCTGGGTGGCCGCCTGTGTTGGCAACCCTTTGCGCACCTTGCGCGGGATGCCGCCGTCACCGTCATCACCGCCGAGAACAAGCTGGTGTGCAACTTGGCCGAACAGTTCGGCGCGTCACAGCGGCGCGTGATGCTCTGGGGCCATGGCGGCAATCTTCAGGGGCGGCGCGACACCTTGCGGGAGCGCTTCAAGGCGCAGGTGGCCCTGCGCGCCGACTGGTGGCTGGCCTACACGGCACTGAGCCGCGATCTTGTGCACAGCCTGGGCTTTCCCGCCGAGCGCATCACCGTGCTGGAGAACGCCGTCGACACCAGTGAACTGCGAAGCCAGCTTGATGGGGTGACATTGCAGGATCAGGCCAGATTGCGAGCACAACTGGAGTTGGATGTCGGCCCCGTGGGAATCTATGTTGGATCTCTGTACGCCGAGAAGCGCATCGATTTCCTGCTTGACGCGGCGAGAGCCATCCGCGAACAGGTCCCAGGCTTCCAGCTGATCGTCGTCGGCGGCGGCCCGCAGCACGGTCTGGTGGCGGAGGCAGCAGCACGCGAGCCGTGGGTCAAGAACCTTGGTGTGCGGCGCGGGGCCGACAAGGCGCTTGCGCTATCGCTTGCCAGCATCTACTTGCACCCGGGTGCCGTTGGCCTGGCCGTGCAGGATGCGTTCGTTGCTGGGCTGCCTCTTGTCACGACGGCAATGGCCACGCATGGGCCGGAAATCGCCTATCTCGACGCCGGGCGAAACAGCTTGATCACCGCGGACGGGCTTGCAGCCTATGTTCAGCAGTGCGTTGCTCTGCTGCGCGACCCGCAGCGGCAGGCCGTCATGCGAGCGGAGTGCCTCGCCGATGGTCGCCGCTACACGTTGCAGAACATGTCGCGGCACTTTGCCGAGGGTGTGCTGGCTGCCCTGGCGGCACCGATTCGGCGGGGGCGCGCATGAGAGTGCTCGTCGCTCACAACGCCTACCAGCAACGCGGGGGCGAGGACAGCGTGGTGGACGACGAGTTGGCGCTGCTGCGCGGGCGTGGTGCCGAGGTCGAGCTGCTGCAGATGCACAACGACGACATCGCCGGCATGGGCCGTGCGGAGCTGCTCGGGCGCACGCTCTGGTCAAGGTCCGCGGCCGAGCAGATGAGCGAGCGCTGCCGGCAATTTCAGCCTGACGTGGTGCACGTGCACAACAGCTTTCCGCTGCTGTCGCCGGCCATCCACTGGGCGGCCCAGGCGGCTGGCGTGCCGGTGGTGCAGACGCTGCACAACTTCAGGCTGATGTGCCCGCAGGCCATGCTGCTGCGCGAGGGCAAGGTCTGTGAAGACTGTGTGGGAAAACTGCCTTGGCGTGGCGCGGTGCGCGGCTGCTACCGCGGCTCGGTGGCGCAGAGCAGCGTGCTGGCGGGAATGCTGACGCTGCATCGCGGCCTGGGCACCTGGCACCGGCGGGTGAATCGCTTCATTGCACTGACGGAGTTTGCACGCGCCAAGTTCATTGAAGGCGGACTGCCTCCCGCGAGACTGCGGGTGAAGCCGAATTTCGCCGACCTGCCAGCCACCGACGCGGCCGACCGACGCGGGCTGCTGTTCGTGGGTAGGCTGTCAGCGGAGAAAGGAGTCGACGCCCTTGCTGCAGCCGCCGTCGGCTTGCCTGCGCCAGTGACGGTCATCGGCGAAGGTCCCATGTCAGACGTGGTCGCTGGAGCCGAAGGCTTGGATGCTCTCGGCGCCCAGAGCCCCGCCGGTGTTGCTGCTGCGATGCGACGAGCCAGCGCTCTCGTGCTGCCAAGCATTTGCTACGAGAACTTTCCCCGCACGCTGGTGGAGGCATTCGCCTGCGGGCTTCCCGTCATTGCCAGTCGACTGGGCGCGATGGAGGAGTTGGTGCAGGACGGTGTCACCGGGCTTTTGTTCGAGCCTGGAGATGCCGGCGCGCTGCGCGAGTGCCTGTTGTGGGCCCTTGATCATCCGGTTGACCTCGCATCGATGGGGCAGCGCGCTCGCGCCGTTTACGAGGCAAATTACACCGCCGCACGCAATCATGAGCAGTTGATGACGATCTATCAGGAAGCGATTGAAGAAGGCCCCCGCCATGACTGAACGCCGCCGAATCGCCGTGTTGGGCCAGCCGCTGGACGCGTTGACCTGGGACGAGGCGCTCGGCCGCATCGGCGCCTGGGCCGCGGGCCGCGAGAGCCGCTACGTTTGCATCACCAACGCGCATTCCGTGGTGACCGGCGGCCGGGATCCGGCCTTTGGCCAGGTGCTGCGCGAGGCCGACCTCGTCACGCCCGACGGCGCGCCGGTGGCCTGGATGATGCGCAGGCAGGGCGTGGAGGGCCAGCAGCGCATCAACGGGCCGGACCTGATGTGGCGCTACTGCGAGCAGGCCGGCCGGCGCGGCGAGGCCATCTACCTGTACGGCGGCACCGACGAGACGCTGGTGCTGCTGCAGCAGCGGCTGCGCGAGGCCTTCCCGGGGCTGGTGATCGCCGGGGCCGTGTCGCCGCCGTTTCGCAAGGCAACGCCGCAGGAACTGGCGCGCGACGTCGAAGCCATCAACGCCTCCGGGGCGGGCACGTTGTGGGTGTCGCTGGGCTGCCCCAAGCAGGAGCAGTGGATGGCGGCTCGGCGCGGCCAGGTGAGGGCGGTGATGGTGGGCGTGGGCGCCGCGTTCGACTACCACGCCGGCACCATCCAGCGCGCGCCGCTGTGGATGCAGCGTGCTGGCCTGGAGTGGCTGCACCGCCTGGTGAGCGAACCGCGGCGGCTCTGGCGGCGGTATCTGGTCACGAACAGCCTCTTCATCTGGGGGGCCGCCAAGCAATTGCTGCGCGGCTGAAGCAGCGACAATCCCGCGCTGTTCTTCGGAGGTCCTCGAGTGAAAGTTCTCGTCACCGGCGCGGCCGGCTTCATTGGCATGCATGTCAGCCAGATCCTGCTGGCGCGCGGCGACCAGGTCGTGGGTCTGGACAATCTGAATGACTATTACAGCCCCCAGCTCAAGCATGACCGCTTGGCGCGCCTGACCGGCAAGCCCGGCTTCAGTTTCGTGAAGATGGACGTGGCCGACCGCGAAGGCATGGCCAAGCTGTTCGCCGAGGAGCGCTTCGACCGCGTCGTGCACCTGGCCGCCCAGGCCGGGGTGCGCTACTCCATCGAGAACCCGCACGCCCTACATCGACAGCAACATCGTCGGCTTCACCAACATCCTGGAAGGCTGCCGCCACAACGGCGTGCAGCACCTGGCCTATGCGTCCAGCTCCAGCGTGTACGGCGGCAACACGCTGATGCCGTTCTCCGAGCATCACAGCGTCGACCATCCCATCAGCCTGTACGCCGCCACCAAGAAGGCCAACGAGCTGATGGCGCACACCTACTCGCACCTGTTCGGCCTGCCGACGACGGGCTTGCGCTTCTTCACGGTCTACGGCCCCTGGGGCCGGCCGGACATGGCGCTGTTCCTCTTCACCAAGGCGATCATCGAAGGCCGGCCCATCAACGTGTTCAACCACGGCAAGATGATCCGCGACTTCACCTACGTGGACGACATCGCCGAGGGCGTCGTGCGCGTGCTGGACCGCACGGCGACAGCCGACGCTGCTTACGACCCCGCCAAGGCCGACCCGGCGCGCTCCAGCGGCGCCTTACCGGCTGTTCAACATCGGCAACCACGCTCCCATCCAATTGATGAGCTTCATCGAGGCCATCGAGCAGTCAGTGGGCCGCGAGGCGGTCAAGAATTACATGCCCATGCAGGACGGCGACGTGCCGGCCACGCATGCCGACGTGGAGGAACTGGCCGCCTGGGACGGGCTTCCGGCCCGCCATGCCGGTGCCGGAGGGCATCCAGCGCTTTGTCGCCTGGTACCGGGACTACTACCGCGTTTGAACCCCGCCGGGCGCCGCACAGTCGCGGGCTTCGGTTACAACGCCGACCATTGAACTGAGAAAGAGGAAGAAGCATGAAAGTCACCGCCATCGGCACCGGCTATGTGGGCCTGGTCACCGGCGCCTGCCTGGCCGAGATGGGCAACCACGTCGTCTGCCTGGACGTGAACCCGGAAAAGATCCGCATCCTGAACGATGGCGAGATCCCGATCCATGAGCCGGGTCTGCTGGAGGTGGTGCGCCGCAACGTCGCCGCGGGTCGTCTGCAGTTCACGACCGATGTCGACATGGCCGTGCAGCACGGCACGCTGCTTTTCATCGGCGTGGGCACCCCGCCCGACGAAGACGGCTCGGCGGACCTGCAATACGTCGTCGCCGCGGCCCGCTCCATCGGCCAGCGCATGACCGACTACAAGGTCATCGTCGACAAGAGCACGGTCCCGGTCGGAACGGCCGACAAGGTCCGCGCCGCGATCAAGGAAGAACTGGTCAAGCGCGGCCTGTCCGAGATGGCCTATGCCGTCGTCTCCAACCCGGAATTCCTGAAGGAAGGTGCGGCGGTCGAGGACTTCATGAAGCCCGACCGCATCATCGTCGGCTCCGACGACGAGCAGGCCACGCTGCTGATGCGTGCCATCTACTCACCGTTCAACCGCACGCAGGACCGCATGCTGGTGATGGACGTGAGGAGTGCCGAGTTCACCAAGTACGCCGCCAACGCGATGCTGGCCACGCGCATCAGCTTCATGAACGAGCTGGCGCTGCTGGCCGAAAAGGTGGGTGCCGACATCGAGCTGGTGCGCCGCGGCATCGGATCCGACCCGCGCATCGGCTACCAGTTCCTGTACGCCGGTGCCGGCTATGGCGGCTCGTGCTTTCCCAAGGATGTGAAGGCCCTGGTGAAGGCGGCCGCCGACAACGACATCCCGCTGCAGGTGCTGTCGGCGGTGGAAGCGGCCAACGAGCGCCAGAAGCGGGTGCTGGTGGACAAGGTGGTCGAGCGCTTCGGCGCAGACCTCCAGGGCCGCCGTTTCGCGCTGTGGGGCCTGGCGTTCAAGCCCAACACTGACGACATGCGTGAGGCGCCGTCGCTCGTCATCATTGACGAGCTGACCCGGCGTGGCGCGACGGTTGGCGGCCTATGACCCGGTGGCGATGCCCGAGGCCGCCCGCGTGCTGGGCCCGCGTGACGACGTGACGCTGATGGACCGCGCCGAAGCGGCTCTGCAAGACGCCGATGCGCTGCTCATCGTGACGGAGTGGAAGGAATTCCGCACGCCGGATTTCGACCGCGATCAAGTCTTCGCTGAAGCAGCCTGTCGTGCTGGACGGCCGCAACCTCCTACGACCCCAGGCTCATGAAGACGCTCGGTATCGACTACCGGGGCATCGGCAGGCGCTGAACCTTCAGTCGAAGGTCTTCGCGGCGTCCAGCAGCGGCGCCGCGACGTCCTTGCCCGACAGCTTGCGGCGCGATGCCGGCGAGCGGCCAGGCGACGCCGATCCTCGGATCGTCCCAGCGCACGGCCCCTTCGCATGCGGGCGCGTATCGGCCGCTGGTCTTGTAGAGGAAGTCCGCCGTCTCGCTCAGGACCAGGAAGCGTGGGCGAAGCCCGGCGGGATCCACA